>CAYYNC010000007.1:0-82957 GCA_964472745.1 uncultured Solibacteraceae bacterium | reverse complement strand
GGGACGGAGATCCAAGGGCCGCTATGGTCCATATCCGCGGCGTTGTTGCCCGCCGCGACGACGACGAGGACGCCGTAGCGATCGGCGAAGTTCACAGCTTTATTCAACGCGGCAACCAGCGCTCCGGCGCCGGTGTTGCCGCCGCCACGCGGGAACCTGGCGCCCAGGCTCAGGTTGATGATGTCGGCGCCTCCGCCCCCTTAAGCGAGAGGAGTGGCGGCGTACAGGATTCCCTGGATCACCCAACTGAAAGCTCCGCTGCCGTTGTGCAAGACCTTCACGCCGACGAGTGTGGCCTCGGGAGCGATGCCGATCGTGCCGATGCCGTTATCGGCGGCGGCGACGATTCCGGCCACGTGCGTGCCGTGCCAGAAAGAGCCTCCGTCCTGATTGAAAGCGAAGCCGGGGACGAACGATGTTGAGGCGCCCAAGTCGATATTGGCGGCCAGGCCGATGTGCGTTGAGTGGATGCCGCCGTCGAGAATGGCGACGCGAGCGCCTTTGCCTGCGGCGCCGGTGGCCCAGGCGGCGGGCCCTTCCACCGCCAGCATGTTCCATTAGGCATTCCAGAATGTCTCATTGCCTGGCGTCACTGCCGCCTCAACGAAGTCACCGGTCTTGAGCGGCGGCTGCCACTGGACCATCATGTCCGCTGCCGCGGCGCTGAAAAGGCCGGTGGCCAGGAGTTCTTGGGAGAAATTGGGGTTGCCGGACTTTGCGAAGGCGATGCCGGTGGCTGTGTGGACGAACGTGAGGGACCCGCCCGCGTTCGCGACCGCAGCTTTCTCGCTGTCTCCCCACGCGGGTGCGTTGAGGACATAAAGTTGCTGTGAGAATAGGGTTGCTCCGCATAGAACGGCGAGAGTCGCGAGTTCGAGTAATTGCTTCATCATGGATGAAGTTCTCCTCCTTCCTCAGTGCAGTGTAGCCCATTCAGGAGACGAGGACCAGAAATTCTGAGGGGCTCAGAAGATAGCCTGGCGGGCCGCCGACTAGTCGCTTTCGGGCTCGCGCTCGAGCGAGGGCGGCTCGGACGACTTCCGCGCCATGTCTTCGGTGAGGATGATCGCTTCGGCGAGGTCGCGCATCGGGCGGCGCAGGCGGCGGCTTTCGTTGCGCAGGCGGAGGTAGGCCTCTTCTTCGGTGAGGTTGAACTTGTATTGGAGGATTCCCTTGGCGCGCTCGACGAGCTTGCGCGTTTCGAGCTGGCGCTTCAGCTCCTGGGTCTCTTCCTGGAGGCGGATGTTCTCTTCCTGGACTCTTGCGCGCACGATCGCCCCGCCCATCTGCTCCCCGATGAAAGTGAGAAGCGAGATCTCCTCGGGGGTGTGATCGTGCCGCTCGCGGTGGTGCACGTTGATGACGCCGACAACCTCGCCGCCGCTGACGAGCGGAACCGAGCAGAACGCCTGGTAAGTGTCCTCGATGAGCGGGGCGAACGGCTTGAACCGTTTGTCGCTCGAGGCGTTTTCGGAGAGCGCGACGACGGACTTGTGCTCCACCACCCAGCCGGTGACGCCCTCGCCCGCCTCGATCTTGAGGTGTCCGATTTCGGCGGCGTGCGGGACCTGGGAGGCGCGCAGAACGATCTCGCCGGTGGCCGGCTCGATCAGGTAGACCAGGCACGCATCGCAGTCGGTGACCTGCACGGTGAGTCCGATGATCTCGCCCAGCATCTCGTCGACGGAACGCTCCGAGGCGACGATGTTGCTGATGCGATGAAGAATCGAAATCTGGCTGGAATTCGGCTCCATGGAGAACACCACTGCCATGCAGTCTGTAGGATAGAGAGCGGAGGGCAGGACGGTCCAATCGAAACTTTCTATCAGGCTCATTGGGAGCTGACCGGGGCCGGGCGGACATGCGAACTGCCATTTGTTTTCTGACACTTCTGGCCGCCGCGCCGGATGCGGCGGGGGGCTGGGCGAGGGTGCGCGGAGGGCGCCTTGAGGTGCTCGCCGAGGGGGGCGCAAAGACAGCGCTGAGCGTCTATCGCGAGATGCGGCGGACCGAGCAGGCGCTGGCGTCGCTCATCTCGCCCCTGCCCCGTTCCGCGCCGGCCGTGCGCGTGTTCGTCTTCGGGGGCGCGCGGGAGTTCGCTCAGTACAAGAAAGGCTCGGCGACGAAAGGGATGTACCAGTCCGGGCCGGAGCGGGACTACATCCTGCTGCTGGGGACCTCCGAGGATACGTTTCGCGCGTCGCGGCATGAGTACGCGCACCTATTCCTGAATCACACGGCGGGGCGGATTCCCCAATGGCTGGAAGAGGGGTTGGCGGAGTTCTACTCGACGCTTGCGTGGGAGGGAGGACTGTTGCGGGTAGGCCGCGTGATTCCTTCGCACATCCAGTTGCTGCAACTTCAGCCGTGGATCGAGGAAGAGGTTTTCCCGCAATCGCGGCAGGTGTTGGAAGCCCATCTTGATGCCAGCGCCACCGGCGTCTACTATGCCCAGGCCTGGGCGCTCACGCACTATCTGCTGCACGGGCTTGGAGACCGCGGCCTGGTGGCCCGGTTCGCGGCGGAGCTGGCCGGCGGGCTGTCGCAGGAGGCGGCGTTTGAGAAAGTCTTCGGGCGCACTCTCGGCGCGGCGCTGCGCCAGGCGCGCCGGTATGTGGAGTCGAACCGCTTCCGCGTGGCTTCGGTCGACATCGGTCCCGCGCCCATCGGCGAAGATCCGCCCGTCACGCCGGTGGACGATGCCGAGCTGGTTGCGCTGCGCGCCGATCTTTTCGTCGCCACCGGACGGCCTGCCGAGGCGCGTCGGCTTTACGAGGAGTTCGTGCGGCGCTCGCCGCGCGATCCGCGCGCGGTGGCGGGGTTGGGGCTGGTCGCGATGCGCGAGGAAAAGTACGAGGAGGCGCGGGCGCGCCTGGAGGAAGCGATCCGGCTGGGCAGCACGGAAGCCTCGACGCATTTTGAATACGCAATGCTGCTGCGCGATCAGCGCGGTCCGGAAGAGCTGGTGGTGAAGAACCTGCTCGAAGCCGTGCGCCTGAATCCCTCCTTCGCCGAAGCATGGTTCCTGTTGGGAACCTCAGCTTTGCGGCGCAACCAGCCGTGGGAGGCGATCGAAGCGCTGGAGCGGGCCGCGGAGATTCTGCCGCGGCAGTCGGTGTTCTGGGAGAACCTGGCGCGGGCCTACCTGGCTTCGAATCAGCGTGAAGATGCGCGGCGCGCAGCGCTGCGGGCGGTCGCGTCGGCGCAGAATTTTCAGGAGAACGAGCAGGCGCGCGCCGTTTTGCGGGCGGTGGACGAGAAAAAGGAGCGGGCGCGGCCGGTCAGACCTGAAGTAGTGACGCCGGAGTCCTGGAAGCAGCCTGAAGCGCCGAGGAGCGTGGAGGGCCGGTTGCTTTCGGTGGACTGTTCCGGGCGTGAAATAGTCTTTCGCATCGAGGGCGGGAGCGGGGTGTTCACGCTGAAGGCCGAAGATCCTTCGCGCGTGCGCTCCACCGATCCGCACGGCGCCCCGCGCGAGATCCGCTGCGGGCCGCAGACGCCGGCGCCGCTGGTGCGCGCCGGATTCAGGACGGAGACCAACGAGCTGCTGACGCTGGAGTTCAAATAGCGATCAGGAGGGCAGATCGGGATCCAGCCGGCCCTCGGCGCGCAGGCGGTCGAAGATTTCGAGAGTGCGGCGAATGCCTTCATCGAGGCTTGTGCGGGGGATGCCGGGCACGAGCGAGTGCAAGCGCGTGTCGTCCATCTTAAAGGCCACGGGCACTTGAGGTCCGGAGAAACTGAGCAGCCGCGCGGCGCCGGGACGCTCGCGGTCGATCGCCTCGATGAGCGCTTCCATGGTGACGATCTCGCCGGCGAGGTTGAAGATGTGAGCGCCCTGCACATCGCTAAGCGCGCAACGCACGAACGCTTCGGCGACGTCTTCGACGTACTGCATATCCATCGAGCCCGAGAGGCGAATGCGGAATGGCGCGCCGAGCGCCGCGGCTTTGATGGCGAACGTAGGGTCCGAGGTGAGTCCGCGGTCGCGTCCCGCGCCGTAAACGGTCCACGGACGCAGTCCCATGCTGCTGATGCCGCATGTGGTGTGGAAAATGCGGGCGCAGGTTTCGTTGGAGTGTTTGTAGACGCCGTAGAAGGTGGAGGGCTTGAGCGGATCGTCTTCGGTAAGCGGGCGGTCTTCGTATGCCTCGCCGGGGCCCCACACGGCGGCCGAAGAGGCGTAGACGATGCGCACGTCGCGGCCGGCGTCGCGCGCGGCTTCGAAAACGTTCAGCGTGCCGATGACGTTCACCATCGCGCCGGCGACGGGATTCTGCTGGCAGTACGGCATGAGCACGGCCGCGAGGTGAACGATGTGCGTGATCTCTTCGGCCTGCACGAGGGCTTTGACGACGGTGGCGTCTTCGATCCGGCCGTTGACGAAGCGCACCCGCGCCAGCCCGGCGCCGGGGATGATCATGCGCAGCCGCGCAGGATTCATGTCTGCGTCGTAGGCGACCACCTCCGCTCCGCGTGAAAGAAGAGCGCGTGTCACCCACGCCCCGATACAACCCTGTGCGCCGGTCACCAGAACTCGCATGACTGTTTCGCATCATGATACGGTATCCAGACGATGCAAATCACGAAGATCTCGACGGCTGTCATCGAGGCCAACTTCGACTGGACGCTGGTACGCGTGGAGACCGACGAGGGAATCACGGGCTACGGCGAGGCATTCCTTGGGCCGGGCCTCACCGCCGTCATCGCCGAGTTCAACAAGATCATGGCCGGGGAAGACCCGACGCACGTCGACCGGCTGGTGCGGCGCATGCGGGCGTCGGTGGCATACACTTCGCCGGGGCTGGTCTTTCACGCGATCGGCGGCATTGAGACGGCGCTCGTTGACATCATCGGCCAGCGCTACGGGATTCCGGCGTGGCAGGTGCTGGGGGGCAAGTATCGCGACGCGGTGGTGATCTACGCCGATTGCCACGCGGGGGAGGCGCTCGAGTCGATCGGTCCGCTGCTGGAGCCGCGCACGCCGGAGTGGATGCGCGAGGCCAACGAGCGCCGCGCGGCGGGCAGGATCAGCGTGAAGCATCACGGCTGGGACGCGGGCAAGGAAGCGGCGATGACGCCGGAGAGCTACGCCGCGCGGGCGCGCGAGATGGCGGCGCGAGGCTTCCGCATCCTGAAGTTCGACGTGGACGTGCCGACGCCGTATGAAACCGACGAGTACAACCGCGATCTGAGCCCGCACGAAGTGGATTACGCTGCATCGCTGGTGAAGGCCGTGCGCGAGGCGATCGGGCTGGACGTGGGCCTGGCGATCGACTGCCATTGGAACTATGGCGTCGCGGCGGCCGTGGAACTGGCGCGGGCGCTGGAGCCGGCGCGGCTGCTGTGGCTCGAAGACCCGACGCCGCCGGAGAACATTCGCGCCATCGGCGAGGTCCAGAAAGCCACGCGGACGCCGATTGCGACCGGCGAGAACCATTTCTTCCGCCTCGATTTCGAGCGGCTGATCGTCGAGGCGGGGCTGCGCGTGCTGGCGCCCGACGTGCAGAAGATCGGCCTGTGGGAAGGAAAGAAGCTGGCCGACCTCGCCGAGCTGCACTACGTCAACATGACGTGGCACAACATCAGCGGTCCGCTGGGGACGATGGCCGGGGTGCATCTCTGCGCGGCGACGCCCAACGTGCTGGCGCTGGAATGGCACGCGGCGAGCGTCCCCTTCTTCGACGCGCTGGTGAAGGGCGCAGACGGGCCGATGATCCGCAACGGCGTCGTGGAGGTCCCGTCGCGGCCCGGCCTGGGCGTCGACATCGACCTCGATGTCGCATGGAAGCACCGCAAGCCGGGCGAACGGTTTTTCGACGAGTAGCGGCCGAGAGCTACTTCTTCATCCGGCTGCAAGCCGTCAACGCGCCTTCGGGATTGATCGCGGCGGAACCTTCTTCGATGTGCTGGATCCTGCCTTCCGCGTCGATCACGAAGGTGGTGCGGTTGGCGACGCCGGCATCCTTATTCAGGACTCCATAGGCCTCCGCAACCGAGCGCTTGGCGAAGTCGCTGGCGAGGGGGAACGACAGCTTCAACTCTTCGCTGGCCCAGTGGCTGAGGGTTGGCAGGTTGTCGGTGCTGATGCCGAGGACCACGGCCCCGGCTTCCTGGAATTTAGCGATACCAGCCTGGTACGCCGTGATTTCCTTCGTTCAACCACCGGTGAAGGCGGCGGGGAAGAAGGCCAGCACGACGGTCTTGCCGCGGTGCTCGCTGAGCTTGAACGTGCCGCGCTCGGTGGTGCGGAGGGAGAAGTCGGGAGCGGTGTCGCCGATTTTCAGGTGGGTCTTCGGCGGAGGGGCAGGCTGGGCGAGGAGCGTTGCGGCCGCAAGGCTCAAGCCGCCGATCGTGAGGAGAAGACGCATGGAACCTCCAAAGTTCGGAAAGAGCCGGGCGGAGGCCGCCGGGCCTGTGTGATGAGGATAACAGTGCGGCGAAAGGGCGCGCAAACGGAGGCCGAGGTCTATAATTCCGCGCCGGACGGCCGATAGATAGTGAGGGAGCGGCGCAGCCGCCCCCACGCCCGCTCAGGAGGCCAGCGCGTGACATCCACTCCAGCACCCGGCGCCATTCATGCCCGCCAGCGGCAAGGGAAATACCTGGTTTTTCACCTCGGGCGCGAGGAGTTCGGGCTCGAGGTGCTGAAGGTCCGGGAGATTATGGGGCTCCAGGAGATCACGGCGGTGCCGCAGATGCCGGATTACGTGCGGGGGGTGATCAACCTGCGCGGGAAGGTGATCCCGGTCATCGATCTGCGGCGCAAGTTCGGGCTGGAGACGGCGGAGTATACGCAGCGGACGTGCATCATCGTCTTGCAGGTGGCGCATGAGGGCGGTCCGCTGCTGACCGGGGTCATCGTCGACGGAGTGAGCGAGGTCGTCACCTTGCAGGAGAGCGAGATCGAGAACGCGCCCGATTTCGGCGAGGATCTCGACATTCCCTACATCCTCGGCATGGCCAAAGTGAAGGGCCGGGTGAAGATTCTACTGGATATCGACAAAGCGCTGAGCTCCAGCGAGTTCACAGGGCTCGACCTGCTGGCTGAAGCGAAGCAGCCGGAATGAAGCGCTGAAAGGAAGTGAGATGAATCGCGAGAAGTGGACTTTGGGCAAGAAGGTCGCCCTCAGCCAGGGCTTGATGACGCTGTTCCTGCTGCTGCTCGGGGGCGCGTCCGTGTTTTCGATCGCGAGCCTGAGCGGACTGCTCGGCGATTTTGTTCAGACCGACGCGCGCAAGCTGGAGTTGGCGGGCGGAATCGACTCCGCGCTGAATGCGCTGGCGGCCCGCCAGGGGAGCATGCTCGTCAATGCGCTGACGGGCAAGACGGGCGAGGTCGCGCGGCTTCAGTCCGAGATCCAGCAGACCGGCGAGGCGCTGGAGCGCGACGTACGCGGTTTGGACGGCCTGAGCCCAGGCCCGGAGGAGCGGCGCGGCATCGAGCAGTTGAAGGCGGGTCTCGCGAACTGGAAAGAGCAGTATGCCCGGCTGAACCAGCACTACCGCGACCAGCGTTTCGACGAGGCGACGCGCATGCAGAGCGAGACCTTCAAGCCGCTGTTGGAGCGCATGTCGGCGGAGGCGCAGCAGATGGTGGCGATGCAGAAGCGGCTGCGCAACCAGGCGTGGGAGAGAGCGCAGTCCACCGTGATGTGGGCGCGCACGCTGGCCATCGGCCTTTTCGCGTTCGGGCTGGTGGTGTCGATCGCAGGCTTCTTGGGCGTCGCGCGGACGAATCGCGATTTGCGCGCCATCGCGGGCGAGATCGCGGGGGGCGCGCAGCAGGTGGCGGCGGCCGCCCAGCAGGTTTCGGCGGCCAGCCAGGCGCTGGCGCAGGGTTCGTCCGAGCAGGCGGCGTCGCTCGAGGAGACATCGGCCTCCACCGAGGAGATTAACTCGATGACGCAGAAGAACGCCGAGAACGCGCGCACGGCCGCAAGCGAGACGGAGAATGCGGATCAATTGTTGAAGGAAACCAACCGCAGGCTCGCGGAGATGATCGCTTCGATGCGCGAGATCAACAGCTCGAGCGAGAAGATTTCGAAGATCATCCGCGTGATCGACGAGATCGCGTTCCAGACCAACATCCTGGCGCTCAACGCAGCCGTGGAAGCGGCGCGCGCGGGCGAGGCCGGGATGGGCTTCGCCGTGGTGGCGGACGAGGTTCGCAACCTGGCGCAGCGCTGCGCACAGGCGGCCAAAGACACCTCCGAGCTGATCGAGGAATCGATCGTGCGCTCGCAGGAAGGCAAGGTGAAGCTGGACGACGTGGCCAATTGGGTGGCGAAGGTGGTGGACAACGCGTCGCGCATCAAAGTGCTCTCGAACGAAGTCCATGTCGGCAGCCAGGAGCAGGCGCGGGGCATCGAGCAGATCGCGCGAGCCGTGGCGCAGATGCAGCAGTTGACTCAATCGACGTCGTCGAGCGCGCAGCAGAGCGCGACGGTGGGCGAGGAGATGAGCGCGCAGGCGGCGCAGCTCAACCACGCGGTGCGAAGGCTGCACGAGCTGGTGGGTGCATCGTCGTCGAACGCCAGCGACGCGGCCGCGCCTCGCCGCGCGCAGGCCGCGGCGGCGAAGCCGGCCCCGGCGCTTGCCGCGCGGAAAACGCCTGTCGCGGCGAAGTCCACGTTTCCTTTGGATGACGACTTCCGCGATTTCTAAGGAGGAAGGCGATGCCTCCTCGTGTCAACGATCCGGCCGCTCCGCCTGCGAAGAGGCGGCCGGCCAAACGCCGCGCCGATCGGGCCGCCGCCGGGAGCGGGCTGGCGAATCTCAGCCGGGCCGTCGATGAGCCGCCGCCGGCCGCGGCCGCGCCGGACCTGCTCGCGCCGCTCAACCAGGACCCGCAGCTTGTGCAGGATTTCCTCGTCGAGTCGCGCGAGCATCTGACGAAGATCGAAGCGCGGCTGCTGGAGTTGGAGCAGGGGGCCGCCACCGCCGAAACGCTGCACAGCGCTTTTCGCAGCTTCCACACCATCAAGGGGCTGGCGGGTTTTCTCGAGTTCGGAGTGATGCAGGAGGTCGCCCACGAGGTGGAGACTCTCCTCGACAAGGCTCGCAACGGCGCGCTCGCGGCGACTCCGGCGGTGGTGGACCTCATGCTGGCCGCAAGCGACTACCTTGGCTCGTGGCTCAGACACATCGAGCGGGAGCAGCAGGGCGCCGGCTCGGCTGCGCCGGGGAGACCCCATGAGCTGATCGCCAAGCTGCGCTCCGCCGCGGAATCCGCGGCGATGCAGGAGCCATCCGCTGCGCCGCAAGAGACAAGCCATCCCGAACCCGGGCCGGCCGAGTCGCGGA
Source organism: uncultured Solibacteraceae bacterium (assembly GCA_964472745.1). GTDB lineage: Bacteria > Acidobacteriota > Terriglobia > Bryobacterales > Bryobacteraceae > CAYYNC01. The sequence continues at coordinate 73,651 of CAYYNC010000007.1, read as the reverse complement.
AAGTGACCTCGCCGCTGGTGAAGGTGGAAACGGCGAAGCTCGAGTATCTGGTTGACATGGTCGGCGAACTGGTGATCGCACAGTCCATGCTGCGGCACAATCCCGACCTGGCCGCTCTCAAGACGCCGCGCCTCCAGCGCGACATGGCCCAGCTTTCCCGCGTCACGGCCGAAGTCCAGAAGACCGCGATGGCCATGCGCATGGTGCAGATCGGAATTCTCTTCCGCCGCATGACGCGTCTGGTTCGCGATCTCGCTCGAAAGTCGGGCAAGCTGGCGGATCTGGAGATCTCGGGCGAAGACGTCGAGCTCGATCGCACCATCGTGGAGGAGCTGGCCGATCCGCTGGTCCACATGCTGCGCAACTCGATGGACCACGGCATAGAGAGCCGGGACGAGCGCGAGGCCGCGGGCAAACCGAGCAGCGGCAAGATTCGCCTCAGCGCGCGCCACGAGGCGGGCATGATCGCGATCGAGGTCGGCGACGACGGCCGCGGCCTGGACCGGGCCAAGATCCTCGAAAGAGCCGCCGCGCGCGGGCTGATTGCGCCTGCCCAGACGCTGAGCGACGCCGAAATCGACCGCCTCATCTTCCAGCCGGGCTTCACCACCGCGGAGCGCGTCACGGACGTCTCAGGCCGCGGCGTGGGAATGGACGTTGTGCGAAGGCAGGTTGAGAAGCTCCGCGGCCGCATCGAGATCTCAAGCGTGCCCGGGCAGGGGACGCGGTTCTTCCTCAAGCTGCCGCTGACGCTGGCGATCATCGACGGGCTGGTGGTGAAGACGGGCGGCGAGAGGTTCATCATCCCGGTGTTCAGCGTCCGCGAGATGTTCCGCCCGGCGCCGGACATTCTTTTCACGGTCGAGGGGAAGGGCGAGCTGGTTTTGGTTCGCGAGAGGCTGCTGCCGCTGGTGCGGCTCAATCGCAAGCTGGGGCTCGGCGGTGGCGTCGAGGACCCCTGTGCGGGACTCTTGGTCGTGGGCGAGAACGAAGGCCGCCAGTTCTGCGTTCTGGTCGACGAGCTGATCGGCAAACAAGAGGTGGTGATCAAGAGCCTGGGCTCGATGTTCACGCGCGTGCGCGGCGTCGCCGGCGGGGCGATTCTGGGCGACGGGCGCGTGGGCCTGATCCTCGATATGGCGGCGATCGCCGGCGCCGGAGAACACGATGCCGCAGTCCGCTGACGGGAGCAGACTCAGCGCGGCCGAATTCCACGCCGTGCGCGAATCGGCGCGGTCTCTGTTCGGGCTGGACTTGAAGCCCGGCAAGGAGGCGCTGATCTGCGCCCGGTTGGGCAAGCGCCTGCAAACGCTGGGGCTCGCGACCATCGGTGAATACCTGGAACACGTGAAGCGCGACAAAACGGGCGCCGAACTCTCCGTTTTTATCGACTCTCTCGCCACCAACTACACCAGTTTCCTGCGCGAGCCCGAGCATTTTCGCCTCCTTCGCGAGGCGATCCTGCCGCAGATCGAGGGGCGGCACGCCGTGAGGATCTGGTCGGCGGGCTGTTCCTCCGGGGAGGAGCCGTACAGCATCCTTTTCCACATCGCGGAACACGCGGGCGAACGCGACCTCGCCCGTTATTCGATTCTCGCCACGGATATTTCGACGCGCGCTCTTGAACACGCGCGCGCCGGCATCTATGCAGGATCGCGCCTCAAGGATCTGCCGCCGGAGTGGCTGCGCAAGTACTTCCAGCGCGGGCAGGGCGCGCGCAGCGGCGAGTTCCGGGTGAAGGAGCGCTTCCGCGCCTGCGTCCGCTTCGCGCGGCTCAACCTGATGGAGCCGCTCGGCAAGGCGGGAACATTCCCGGTGATCTTCTGCCGCAACGTGATGATCTACTTCGACCGGCCGACTCAGGAGCGCCTTGTGCGTAACCTGGCGAACTGCCTGGAGCCGGGAGGGTGGCTGCTCACAGGCCACTCCGAAAGCCTGATGGGTATCGACCACGGCCTGCGCTACATCGCTCCGTCGGTGTACAGAAAGCCTGGCGGCCGCCGGGAGGCCGGGCCATGACGGGGCAGGCCCGCAAGCGAGTCTTGGTCGTGGACGACTCGGCGATCGTCCGCAAGGTGTTGAGCGACATCATCGCCTCCCAGCCGGACCTCGAGGTCGCGGGCACCGCGCCCGATCCTTACGTCGCGCGCGACAAGATACTCGCGCTGCGGCCCGACGTCCTCACCCTCGACATCGAGATGCCGCGCATGGACGGCCTGACATTTCTCGAACGCCTGATGAAACGGCATCCGCTGCCGGTGGTCGTCATCAGCTCGCTGGCGCAAAGTTCCACGCGGGCGGCGCTGGAAGCAATGAGGCTCGGCGCGGTGGACGTGTTGCCGAAGCCGGGCGGCCCTTACTCGGTGGGCGAGCTCCGGGATGAGTTGCCGCGGCGTCTGCGGGCGGCGTCGCTGGCGAGACCCGCCGCGAACGGAGGCGTAGAACCGCCGCTCCCCTACAGCCGCTCGTCGCCTCACGCCGCGCGCTGGAAGGTGCTGGCCATCGGCGCTTCCACCGGCGGCGTCACCGCCATCGAGAGCATCCTCCGAAGCATCCCTTCCGGCGCTCCGCCGATCGTGGTGGTGCAGCACATTCCCGCGGGATTCTCCGCCGCGTTCGCTGAGCGGCTCAACGCGGTCTGCGCCATCCGCGTGCGAGAAGCCCAGAGGGGCGAAACGCTCGAAAGCGGGACGGCCCTCGTCGCTCCGGGCAACCGCCATCTCCGCATCGAGCGCCGGCCGGGCGGAGGCTGGCGCGCCGTGCTCGATGACGGTCCGAAGGTCTTCTACCAGCGCCCGTCCGTGGACATCCTCTTCAAGAGCGTGGCAGCCGAAGCGGGCGGCGCCGCGGCGGGGGTCCTGCTGACCGGCATGGGCCAGGACGGAGCGGAGGGACTGCTGGCAATGCGCGCCGCCGGCGCCCTCACGATCGCGCAGGACGAATCGAGTTGCGTGGTCTTCGGGATGCCGCGGGAAGCGATCAGTCGCGGCGCGGCGGCCAGCGTTTTGCCGCTCAAACGAATCGCCGGCGAGTTGATCGCGCTCAGCGCAGCGGGCTAGCCGGTGAGAAGCTCCGCGATCCGGGCGGCGCTGTCCGCGAACGGCCGCGAGCGCGCGTAGGCCGCGGCGTCGTCTCCCATCCGTTTGCGCAGCGCGCCATTGGCTAGCAGCCGCGCGATTTCGCGCCTCAGCCCCAGCCGCGCTTCTTCATCCGTGCGCGCGCGGACGATGGCGCCGAACTCCGGACGCATCACCTCGCGAGCGCCGAAGTGGTCCAGACAGACCGCGGGCAGCCCCGCGCCGAGGGCTTCCAGAAGCGTCAGCCCGTAGCTTTCGTGACGCGACGGGAACACATACAAATCCGCCATGCGGAACATCGCCTGCTTGCGCTCGCCGTTAACGTAACCGGGGAAGACTACCTTCACCTTGAGCAGCCGCTCCGCAAGCCGCCGCACGCGCAGAGAGTACCGCTCGCCCTGCATGAAAGCCGGCAGCCCGCAAATGAAGAGGTGCAGCCCGGAAGGCACAGCCTCATTCGATCGCTCCCACTCGATGAGCGCTTCGAGCAGCAAGTCCTGCCCCTTTTCCGGCGAGATCCGGCTCAGGCACAGCAGCACGGGCGCATCCGCTGGAACCCCGAATTCGCTGCGAAGGTCCACAGCGCCGCCCGTCCCGGCCGCCGGCGGCAACCCCCAGGGCACGACCGCAACGCGTTCCGCGCGCGCCGCCGCATACGATTCAAGAATCACCTGGCGCATCCCGCGCGACGGTACAACCACTTGCGACGCGTAGCGCAGGCACTCCCGCTGCTGTTCAAAGATGAGCCGCGGGATCGCCGGCGAGAGGCGCGCCAGCCCGATGCGGCGCGCGGCATTCCACGCTCGCGCCAGCGTGCCGGGGCTCAGCCGCCCGCGCAAATAGATCGCCGCGATGTAAGCGATCACATCCACGTGCCACAGGCTCACCATGCGGTACCCCGCGCGCGCCAGCCTCTCGAAGTCCGGTCCCTCGGAGATGTCGTTCGCCAGCACCGCGGTCTCGCGCGGGTCGTGGCGCAACACCTCGTCTGTGCTTCGATCGCGGAAGGCGCGGCAGAAGCGCGCGTAGCAGCGTTCGTCGAACGAGACGATCTCTTCCGCCGAGGGCGCCGCGGCTCCAAGGATCGCGGGCGTAATCAGCGTCACGGCGAACGGCGCGCCGCGCCGCCACTCGTCGATCAGCAGATTCGATACCGCCGCACCGCCTCCCAGCGGCACAGCGCGCCCCGCGAAGCCGCCGTGCGCGGCCAGATAGAGAACCCGCCGGATCGCGCTCAACCCGAACCCACCGCCGCCATCGCGTGGTCCTGCTGATGCAGGGTGAGCACGTACCAGGCGAGCGTCAACAGCAGCGCGAGGTCGGCCAGCGAGCGGCCCGCGGGCTCGACGTCCACCTTCGCCCCGTGATGGAGTACGCCTCCCGCATGAAAACGCAGGAGGACCTCGCCCGGCTCCTGCGACACCGTCCACTCGCTCCCCCAGAAGTTCGTGGACTTCAGCAAGAACCTGCGCCCGCCCGGAAGCGTGAACTCGCCCTTGGTCCCGCTCCAGTTCGGCACATAGGTGGCGATATCCATCTCCTGGTCCTCGATGCGCGCCGTCACGCGCGGCGAGAAAAAGCCCGATCGCTTGAATGTCCACGCCTTGTCGGCCGTCTCGGCCCGCGCCAGCGAGCCGAAAGCCTTGACGAAATCCAGCGTCGCGAGCACCGCATCGCCGCTGCGCAGCTCGTAGTGCCGGGAGAACGCTCCAGGTTGGGTCCATTCGAGACCGGAGAGTTGCCTGGGATCGATAGGGACCATGATCTGCTCCTTTCAGCGAGGCCTGTCCGCCGCGCCCTCGTCCGACAGGACCTCCCGTAGCATATCGCGCAGCTCCGCCCGCACGGCGGGATCGAGGAGCGCGCGCAGGGCGCGGCCGCGCGCGCCGCCGTCGTCCTCGAAAAGCTGCACCGCGCGCTGCGCCGTAGCGATGCGTATGCCGGCGGCGGCGCACGCCAGTTTCACGCGGCGGTGCATCTCGCGCATAACGTTCCACTGCTGGCTGGGTTGCGTTTTGATGCGCGCCCGCACGACGACCCCCGATTCGATGAACTTCTCCACGCCCAGAATCTCGATGGGCTCGAGCATCAATGGGCCGAAATCGGGATCGGCGCGCAGGGCCTCGCTCTCGGCGCGCAGGATCTCCTCCATCCGGCGCGGATCTTCGCTGTATTCCACCGGCAGATCGAAGGTTGCGTACGAGTAAGAGAGCGTCTTGTTGGTGAAGTTCTGAAAGCCGCCGTTGGAGAACACGTGGACCGCGCCGTCGAAGCTGCGCAGCGTCGTCGTCCGCAGCGTCAGCTCCTCCACCACGCCCGAGATGTCGCCGATCTGCACCACGTCGTTGATTCGGATCTTGCCCTCGGCCAGCAGAAAGAAGCCGCTGATCCAGTCCTTGAGAATGCTCTGAGCGGCGAAGCCGATGGCGAGTCCCGCGACGCCCGCGCCGGCCAACAGCGGGGCGACGTCGAAGTTGAACTCGCGCAGCGCAAGCAGGATCGCCACCGCCCAGATCACCGTGAGCAGCCCGCGCTCGACGATCGTCGTGATGGTCGTCGTCTGTTTTTCGAGCTCGATCTTGTCCGGCCCTCCGCGCTCGCGGATCAACTGCGCAGAGTACCGCGCAATGCGTTTGAAGGCCACCGAGATCACGAAGCTGAGGATCGCGGCCCCGGCAATGTAGACAGACGCGCGAATCGACTGGGCCAGGACGTCGTCCCACTTCTCCGCGAGGCTTTTCGGGACCAAGGCGAACATCTCTTTTATCGTACCGTTTGGTAGCCTGGAGGCCATGGAACGCCGCAGCTTTCTCTCCACCGCCACTGCCGGAACGCTTGCGCTCCCGGCCGGCCTCGCCGCGCAGTCCGCTCCGAAAGGGCGGCTCAAGCAATCCGTCTGCCGCTGGTGCTACGCCAAGACGCCGATTGAGGAACTGGCTCAGGCCTGTGTCCGCCTCGGCATCGAAGCCATCGATCTCCTGGACCCCAAGGAGTGGCCCGTGGCGCAGAAACACGGCCTGAAGCTGACCGTGGTTCCCGGCCCGACTTCGATTCCGAACGGCCTCAACCGCAAGGAAGACCACGACAAGATCGAGGAGCGCTTCAAGACGGTTTTGGACGCCGCCGTCGCCGCCAAGGCGCAGTCGATCATCGTCTTTTCGGGCAACCGCAAGGGGATGAGCGACCAGGAGGGCCTCGACAACACGGTGATCGGCCTGAACCGCCTCAAAAAGTACGCCGAGGACAAGGGCATGCTCGTGGTGATGGAGCTGCTCAACTCCAAAGTGAACCACCCCGACTACATGTGCGACAAAACGCTTTGGGGCGTCGAAGTGGTGAAGCGCGTGAACTCGCCGTACATCAAGCTGCTTTACGACATCTATCACATGCAGATCATGGAAGGCGACGTGATCCGCACGATCCGCGACAACTTCCAGTGGATCGGCCACTACCACACCGGAGGCAACCCCGGCCGCCACGAGATCGACGAGACCCAGGAGCTCAATTACAAGGCCATCGCCAAGGCGATCGCGGATTTGAACTTCCAGGGCTACTTCGCCCACGAGTTCATTCCGGTCCGCGAGCCGCTGGCTTCGCTGGCGCAGGCCGTGGACATCTGCCGGGTATAGGCCGCGGGCGCCGGATCAAGCCAGCGACGCTGAACTATTGCAGATTGGCAGCGATCAAATGCCGCGAGAGCTCCGGCGCTGCTGGGAGAGCGCCCGGCGGGAGCCTGGGGTGCATGATGGCTATACTGCGGGCAACGTGACCATGAAATACACCGTGATGTCCAACGGAGTATGGTTCAATACTGTTCCACGACATGGCCCCGTGAACGCCCTGACGATGGGCGGCATCGTTCGCGACGCCGGTTTGCGTGTAGAAGAGTCCAAATCGCTGCTCTGAAGTGGTGGCGCCGGCCGCTGCGAAACACGAATCGGGAGCTAGCTGCCTACAGCCGGCCTGCGGTGGTGCAGCCACATGTCCAGGATCAGCAGCGCCGCTCCAACCGAGATGCCGCTGTCGGCCACGTTGAACGCCGGGAAGTGCCAGGCGCCCCAGTAGACATCCAGAAAGTCCGTCACGCTGCCCAGGACCGCGCGGTCGTAGAGGTTGCCGATCGCGCCGCCCAGCACCAGGCCAAGCGCCAGGCGCATCGTCCAGTGCTCTTTCGACGTGGGGCGCGTCGCGTTCCACGTCAGCCAGAGGATCAACGCCAGAACCGCGACCGTGAACGCAATCAGCAGCATGCTCGTTTTGCCGCTCTGCGCGAGCATGCTGAACGCAATCCCGGTGTTGCGGGCGTGCACGATCTGAAAGAACCCCGGGATCACCGGGTAGGATTCCCACTCGGCGACGCGGGTCTCGATCAGCCACTTCGTGGCGCGGTCGAGCGCGACCACCCCGGCGGCGACGCCGTACGGCCACCAGATCGCGGCCATCAGACCTCCGCGAGGATCTCGCGCACGGCCGCCGCGCAGGACGCGCACACGCCGGGCAGCTCCGCGTCGAAGCCTACGTCGGCGGTGTACTTCCAGCAGCGCTCGCACTTCACTCCGCGCGCGCGCTCGACGACGACGCCCAGCTCGATGCCTTCGCCCGCCGGCTTCAGTTCCACTTCAGAAACGATGAACAGCGCGGGCAAATCCGAAGCGTAGCTTTCAAGCAGCGGCAGCAGCGCCTCGCCGGCTTCCAGCACCACGCGGGCCTCGAGCGGCGCTCCGATCAACTTCGCGTTGCGCGCCGTCTCCAGGCTCTTCAGCACATGGTTGCGGACCTCCACCAGCCGGTCCCACGCCGCAGTGAGGACCGCACCGTCGCCTTCGAGCCCGGCGGTCAATTCGCCCGGCTCGGGGAACTCGGCGATGTGCACGCTCGCGGGCGCTCCCGCTGGCAGCCTCATCCACGACCACACCTCGTCGGCCGTGAACGCCAGGACCGGCGCCACCAGCCGCACCAGCGCGTAGTTGATGCGATAGAGCGCCGTCTGCGCGCTGCGTCGCGCGCGTGAACGCGGCGCGGACGTGTACAGGCGGTCCTTCAGTATGTCGAAGTAGACCGCGCTCAGATCCGTCGTCGCGAAGTTGTAGATCGCCTGGTAGGCGCGGTGGAACGACATCTGCTCGTAGAACAATCGGCAGCGGGCGGCGAGATCGGCCGTCTGGTACAGCATCCAGCGGTCGATCTCGAGCATCTCGGAGGGAGGCAGCGCGTCGCAGGCAGGGTCGAAGTCGCTCAGGTTTCCGAGCGCGAAACGGAACGTGTTGCGGATCTTGCGGTACGCTTCCGTCAGCCGCGTCAGGATCACCTCAGAGAGGCGCACGTCTTCGGTGAACTCCACCGACGCCACCCACAGCCGCAGCACGTCGGCGCCATACTTTCCGACGATCTCCTGCGGCTCGATCGTGTTGCCGAGCGACTTCGACATCGCGCGTCCCTCGGCGTCGAGCGTCCAGCCGTGCGTGGCGCAGGTGCGGTACGGCGAGCCGCCCTTCAAGCCGACAGCCACCAGCAGCGAGCTATGGAACCAGCCGCGATACTGGTCGCCGCCCTCGATGTAGAGATCCGACGGCCAGGGCAGGCCGAAGCGCTCGTTCAGCACGGCGAGGTGGCTCGATCCGGAATCGAACCACACGTCGAGAATGTCGTTCTCCTTGCGGAACCCGCTCCCGCCGCACTTCGCGCACGCGACGCCAGGCCCGATCAGCTCGGCCGCCGATCTCGTGTACCAGATGTCGGCCGTGTGCTCGGCGAACAGATCCACGACGCGGCGCAGCACTTTCGAGTCGGTGAGAACCTCTCCGCACTCTTCGCAATAAAACACGGTGATCGGCACGCCCCACACGCGCTGGCGCGAGATGTTCCAGTCGGGGCGCGTGGCGATCATGTTCGAGATGCGCTCTTGGCCCCACGCCGGATGCCACTTCACCTGGCGGATCGCCTCCAGCGCCGCGCCGCGCAGGTTGTTCTTCTCCATGCCGATGAACCACTGCTCGGTGGCGCGGAAGATGGTGGGGTTGTGACAGCGCCAGCAGTGCGGATAGCTGTGGCGCACGGTCTTCTCCGCCAGCAGGGCGCGGCGCTCGCGCAGGATTCCGCTGACGATCGGATTCGCCTCCCACACCGTCTGGCCAAGAATCGCTTCTGGCAGCGCGCCCGGCGCGCCTTCGGCGGGGAAGAAGCGGCCCTGCGCGTCGACGGGGCAATATGTCACGATGCCGTACTGCTGGCCCGCGAGATAGTCCTCGTGGCCGTGGCCCGGCGCCGTGTGGACCGCGCCGGTTCCCTGCTCCGTTGTCACGTAGTCGCCCAGAATGCCGACGGAATCGCGCTCGAGGAACGGATGCCGGAACACCGTGCCTTCGAGTTTTCGGCCTTCGAAGCGCGCCAGCACCACCGGCTCGGGCCAGCCGCAGGCGTCGGCGGTCGCTTTCAGCAATTCGGCGGCGATGATGTAGACGGCGCCGCCGGTCTCAACCGCGGCATACTCCAGCGTGGGGTGGAAGGCGATCGCCATGTTGGCCGGAATGGTCCACGGCGTCGTGGTCCAGATGAGACCGTAGACCTCGCGGCCTGCGAGCGCTGCATCCAGCGACGCCGGATCGCTCGTCATGCGGAACCGCACCCAGATCGACGGGCTGGTGTGGTCTTCGTATTCGATCTCGGCCTCGGCGAGCGCGGTGCGGCAGCTCAGGCACCAGTTCACCGGCTTCAGGCCCTTGTAGACGTAGCCTTTCTCGAGGAACTCGACGAACGCGCGCGCGATCACGCTTTCGTATTCCGCGCTCATCGTCAGGTAGGGGTCCTCCCAGAGGCCCAGCACGCCGAGCCGCTTGAACTCGCGGCGGTGGATGTCGACGTATTTTGCGGCGTAGGCGCGGCATGCGGCGCGGATCTCGGCCGGCGTCATGCGCGCTTTCTTCGCGCCCAGTTCGCTGTCGACCTTGATTTCGATGGGGAGGCCGTGGCAGTCCCAGCCGGGCACGTAGGGCGCGTCGTAGCCCGCCATCGCGCGAGATTTGACGATGAAATCCTTGAGGGTCTTGTTGAACGCGGTGCCGAGGTGAATGTTGCCGTTGGCGTAGGGCGGCCCGTCGTGCAGGACATAGACGGGGCGGCCGCGGCGCGCTTCGCGAATGCGCGCGTAAAGCCCCATCTCCTCCCACCTGGCGAGCATCTTGGGCTCCGCCGTGGGCAGGTTGGCTTTCATCGGAAAGCCGGTATGGGGCAGATTGACCGTCTTTTTCAGGTCGACGCTACTGAGGTCCATTGTGGTAGAACTTTTCATCGTACCGGATTTGACTGCAACGCCTCGCCCGAACGCCGCGTCCATGAAGCGGATGAAGTATCTGGCGGCCCTCGTGTGCCTGGCCGGCGTGTTGCGCGCGGACACGGTTTTTCTGGCCTTCGACGGCGAGGGCAACCTCCTGCGGAAGGGCGCCGTGGCGGTCCGGCCCGGCGGCTACGCCATTGTCAGCAGGGAGGTTCTGCGCGGCGCGTCGGCCGCCGTCGTGAAGGACGACCAGGACCGGATTCACCCTGTGCTATGGATCGCCTCCGACGATCCCGACGCCGGGCTCGCCGAGGTCTGGATTGGCGCGCAGGCCCCGGCGGGTCCGGACTACGCCGGGGATGGCGTGAAGCGGGTCCGCACGGACACTCACGAGTCGCAGATCGCCAAGTCGCAGGAGTCAGGCGGCTTCGGGCTGATCTACAAGCTCGACTGCGGCGCCCGGCACGGGCTCGAAGAGGGCCCGCTGTACGACGAGCACGGGTTGCTCGCCGGCTGGCACACGACACGCGTGGTCGACGGGGGAAACTCGAGCTTTGGCCTGCCGGCGTCGCGCTTCAATCTCTTCGCGCGCGACCTGCATCTTTCACTCGCGGACTGGAACCGCATCAACCCCGCAGAGAAGGAAGCGCCATACAGGAAGGGGCTGGCGTATCTGTGGAGCGAGGACTTCGATGGCGCTCTGTTCTATCTCCGGAAAGCCGTCGAGGCGGATTCGAAGAACGCGCGGGCCTGGTTCCACCTCGGCTTCGTCGAGGGCAAAACCGGACACGGCACGCGCAAGATCGAGTGCTATCGTAAAGCGATTGAGCTGGCGCCGGAGTTCGCCGACGCGCACTACTACCTGGGCTTCGGGCTTCTGATGGCCGGCGACCGCGAGGGCGCGGAGTCCTCGCTGGAGAGGCTCAAGTCGCTCAAGTCCCCGCTGGCCGAAAAGCTGGAGGGCTTTCTCAAAGCGGTGCACGTGGATGAGCTGCCGCGGCGGCGTGCTCAGCCGAAGAAGCTTCTTCCGGCTCAAGGCCGCGCGTAGCCGCAGAGACGGCTTGTGCGGGCGCCGCGTCCAGAATTTCTCTCACCTTGGCGGCCAGTGATTCAGGCGAATAGGGCTTCTGGAGGAACGGCGTGCCCGGATCGGCGGCGCGGGCGCGCCGGTCGTCGAGGTAGCCGGAGGTCAGCAGCACCTTGACGGGCGGATACTTGGCCGTGATGCGCGCGGCCAATTCCGGCCCCGACGCGCCTGGCATCATGATGTCGCTCAGCAGAAGATCCACGCGGCCGCCGCGCCCCGCGCAGATCCGCTCCGCCTCTTCGGCGGTGGACGCTTCGAGCACCTCGTAGCCCAGCGAGCGCAGCGCCAATGACGCCAGCGCGCGGACTTCTCTCTGGTCCTCGGTGAGCAGGATCGTTTCGGTGCCGCCGCGCGGGACCGCCACGGCGGGCCGCGCGAGGGAATCGGCGGACGCCTGCGCCGCCGGCAGCAGAATCTCGAACCTGCTCCCTTTGCCCGGCTCGCTCGTCACGCGGATCGCGCCTTCGTGCTGCTGCACGATGCCGTAGACCAGCGCCAGGCCGAGACCCGTTCCGCGGCCCGGCTCCTTGGTGGTGTAAAACGGCTCGAAGATCTGCTGGCGGACCTCCTCGCTCATGCCCGTACCCGTGTCCTCAACGAGGAGCCGCCCCATTACGCGCTGGTTCTCGGCGTCGATCTCTTCGCCGGTTTGGATGCGCAGCATCCCGCCGCCCGGCATCGCGTCGCGGGCGTTCACCGCGAGATTCATCAGCACCTGCTGGAGCTGGCCTGGATCGGCCATCACCGTCACTTCCCTCGCGCTGGGGACGAACTCGAGCTTCACCCCTTCGTCCACCAGCCCGCGCAGCAGCTTCAGCATCTCCTTCACAACCTGGTTCAGTCCCACCGGACTGCGTTCGACGGGTTGCTTGCGGCTCAGCGCCAAAAGCTGCCGCGTCAGCGAGGTGGCGCGCTCTCCGGCGTCCAGAACCTGCCGGATCTGGTTGTGCACCGGGTGCGTCGTGTCGATCTTGCGCAACGCGAGCTGGCTGTACCCGTTGATCACCGTCAGCAGGTTGTTGAAGTCGTGGGCTACCCCGCCGGCGAGCCTGCCGAGCGCCTCCATCTTCTGTGAATGGCGCAACTGCTCTTCGAGCGCGAGTTTCTCGCGCGCGCTCTTTTCGCGCTCGACAATTTCGCGCCGCAACTGCTGGTTGGCCGTGCTGAGCTCAATGGTGCGTTCGGCGACGCGGCATTCGAGCAGTTGCCGCTCCACCTCGACGCGCCGCAACCGGCGCCGCCAGTAGTGTCGTCCACCGAGGCCGAGCAGAATCGCCGCCAGCACGCTCAGCCACACTGACAGAGGGATGGGCGGCCTGACGTCCACGTCGAACCTTGCCGGCTGCGAGCTCCAGTCCGAGCCGGGCGCGCGCGCGCGCACTTCAAAGCGATACCGGCCGCGAGGCAGGAACGAGTAGGCGGCCTCCGGCTCGGACGCGACCCTCCAATTCTGGTCGAATCCGCCGAGCCGGTATTGGAACTGAACCGGCCTGCGGCGGTTCAGCGCGCGGAAACGGAACAGGAGCGAATCCGCGCGCGACCAGGCTGCGTTCAATACTCGGGAAACCTCGATCGGCCTGCCGCCGGCCAGAACCTCCGTCATCGCGACCGCGGGCGGCGACTCCGGGAACAAGCCGAACCGCGGCACATAGCGGGAAATGCCGCGCGCCGTGCCGATCCAGACATCATCGCCCGCCGGTGAAACCGCAACCGCCGAGGTCTCATCCCAGATGAGGCCGCTCGCGCGGTTGATCTGAACCCACCGCCCGCCCTGCCGCACCCCGACGCCGTGGTCCGTCGCCACCCAGAGGCGGTTCGAGGCGTCAACGAACACCGCGGTGGCCTGGGGTCCCGGGAGGCCGTTGCTCTGATCGAAGTGCTCCAGGCGCAGCCGTCCCTGTTCGAAGCGGGCGTGCGCGATCCCTTTGGGATCGAAGTAGTGAATCCAGACCCCGCCGTCCGGCGAGCGGATCACGCCGGCGATCAGCGTGCTACGCAAACCGGCTTCCTGCCTGAATGTGCGCCAGGTCTTGCCGTCAAAGTGCAGCAGGCCCTGGAACGTGCCCACCCAGAGGTGGCCGTCGCGGTCCTCGGTGATATCGTTCGCGCTGACCCTGGTTCCCGCCGACGGGGGTTCCGAACGCTGGAACTTTGGCGCCCCGCCGGCCACAACGCCGCGGAAGATCCCGGCATTGGTGGCCACCCACAATCTGCCTGAAGAATCGAAGGCTATCCCAACCACATCGGGCGCCGGCGAGAGGACCTTCATCGCTTTCCCAGAAACCGGGTCGTAGCGCAACAGGTGGGGCGATGGCGACGATATCCAAAACGATCCGTCCGCCGCGACTTCCATATCGCGGACGTAATCCAGGCCCGGAATCCGGATGTGATTCAATGTCCACCGGCCGCCTTCAAGCTTGCCGCGGTTGAGGCCCGCGTCAGTGCCTACCCAGATCTCGCCGGGCGCTTTTTGGATCAGCCGCGTGATGCGGTCGCCGGCCAGTCCTTCCGCCTCCGTGTATCCTTCCCACTCGCCGTAGCCGACCCACTTCAGCAGCCCGACGCCTTCGCAGCCCAGCCACAGCGTCCCCTCGCGGTCGCACATAGCGGCGGTGACGCTGTTCACAGGCATTCCGGACTTCCGGCCCACTGTCCTCCATGCGCCCTGTTCGCGGATCGCCACACCGCGATGCGTCGGCGCCAGGATGCGGCCTTCGATGTCGAGAGCCAGCGAAGGGTAGTTGTCGAAGATCGCCAGCGCCGCTTCCTTCCCGTGCCTGATGAAGGTTCGCGCGCCCTTCGCGAGCTCAGCCACTTCGCTGATCCGGCGCGCCCACAGCGTTCCCGCGCGGTCCACGAGCAGGAACTGCCAGCGGTCCCTCACGCTGGATTGAGCGCCCTCCGCCGCGCTGTAGCGGCGAACGCCGGAAGAGTCCAGGCGGCAGATGTCGAGACTGCAACCGAACCACACGGCGCCCGATGGTTCGACGAAGACCGAGGTAACGATGGAATCCCGCGTGCCCGGCGGGTTCGCAACCAGGCGGTACTCGAACTCGTTGCGATTGCCGTTCAACCTGCCGATGGCGAGGCCCTTGCGCGTTGCGACGTAGATCTGCCCCGACTTGTCGGATCCGATGCCTCCGACGGAGATCGGATAGCGCAGCAGAGGATCAGACGAGGAGCGGAAACGCCCCCCCTCCGACCACGCCAGCCCGCCCCAGGCGCCGACCCACAGCGTCCCGTCGGGGCTCTCGTGCAGGCCCATGACGTTCGGGTGAGGCAGCCCGTCTGCTTCGGTGAAAGCGCGAAAGTTGTGGCCGTCAAACCGGAACAGGCCGTTGCGCGTGCCCACCCAGAGAAACCCCGCGCGGTCCTCGAGGATCGCCGTAATGCTTTGGCTGCTCAGCCCTTCTTGTGCGCCGTGCTCGCGAAACACGTATTGCTGAGCCGGCACCAACACGCCGCCCGCAAGCAGCAAGGCTAGTTTGAAACTACAGTTCGTGAGCCTTCCACACAAATCCGGCTCCAGTCAGAACTCTTCCTCCCTATCTATCGGACACCGGACCGCCCGCCTTTAAGGTTGATGCTCACTCCCCACGCAGGCTTTTCTTCCCCGCCTCGATCACCTCCAGAATCCGGTCGACATCGTAGACCGCCCCGCCCCAGGGTCCGCCGCTGATGTCCTGCAACGCCGCCCACAAGCGCGTATCGGACGGAAGAGCCGGATCGGGCGCCAGATCCGCGCGCTGCGGCCGGCCGGCGAGCACTCGCGCGCCCTCCTCCGCCCCGAAGATCTCATCCCCATGGCCGACGAGATCCACCCTGCCCTCGAGATTGCGCCGGTCGATGACGATCTCGATGATGTCCCCTTCCACCAGCTTGCCGATCGGCCCCCGGGCGAGCGCCTCCGGCGAAACGTGTCCCACGCAGGCGCCGGTCGAGACGCCGCTGAACCGCGCGTCTGTCAATAGAGCCACGTGCTTTCCAAAAGGCAGATATTTCAGGGCGCTGGTCAACTGGTAGGTCTCCTCCATCCCGCTTCCGAGCGGCCCGCGGCAGATCAGCACCAGCACGTCGCCCTTGTTGATGCGTCCACCCTTGATCGCCGCGATCGCGTCGGGCTCGGTGAGAAAAATCCGCGCCGGCCCGCGCGTGCGATAAACGCCCGCCGCATCCACCACCGAGGGATCGATCGCCGTGCTCTTGATCACCGCGCCCTCCGGCGCGAGGTTGCCGACCGGGAAACACACTGTCGACGTCAACCCGCGCGACCGGGCGCGGTCGGGCGCCATGATCACGTCGTCCGGATCGATGCCATCGCGCTCGCGCAATGCGCGCCGCATCGCCTGCCGCCGCTCGCTCTGCTCCCACCAGTCGAGACACTGGCCCAGCGTCTGGCCTGATGCGGTGAGGGCGCCCGTCTTCAGCAGCCCCGCCCGCCTCAAATGCAGCATGACTTCAGCAACGCCGCCCGCCATGAACACCTGCACCGTGGCGAAGCCGCGCGGGCCGTTCGGCAGCGCGTCCACCAGCCGCGGCGTCTGGCGGTTCACGCGGATCCAGTCGTCCACCACGGGCCTCCGCAGCCCGGCGTGAAACGCGATGGCGGTGAGGTGCAGGATCAGATTCGTCGATCCCCCGAACGCCGCGTGCGCCACCAGTGCATTCTCCAGCGCCTCCGCCGTGAGGATGTCCTGCATCTTGATTCCGCGCGATTCGAGCAGCAGCGCCGCACGCGCGCTGCGCCGCGCCATGTCCAGCCACGCCGGATGCCCGCTGGGCGCCAGCGCGGAATGCGGCAGGCTCATGCCCAGCGCCTCGCCCACCACTTGCGACGTCGCCGCCGTGCCGAGAAACTGGCATCCCCCGCCCGGCGATGCGCACGCGCGGCAGCCCATCTCCGCCGCATAATCCAGCGTGATCTCGCCGTGCGCAAAGCGCGCGCCGACCGATTGAATGATCGCCGCATCCTCGCCGTCCTCCGGCAGCAGCGTGACGCCTCCCGGTACAAGCACGCACGCCAGATCGCGCTGCGACGCCAGCGCCATCATCATCGCCGGCAGACCTTTGTCGCACGTCGCCACGCCGACCACGGCATTGCGCGTCGGCAGGCTGCGGATCAGCCGCCGCAGCACCATCGACGCATCGTTGCGGTAGGGCAGCGAATCGAACATCCCCGGCGTGCCCTGCGTGCGGCCGTCGCACGGATCGCTGGTGTATGCCGCGAAGGGGACGGCATCGAGACTCTTCAACTCCCGCGCCGCGGCCTCAACCAGCAGATTCACCTCCCAATGCCCGGAGTGAAATCCGAGCGCGATGGGCGTCCCGTTGGCGGCGCGCAGCCCGCCGTGCGTCGAGAGAATCAGCA
This sequence comes from uncultured Solibacteraceae bacterium, assembly GCA_964472745.1. GTDB lineage: Bacteria > Acidobacteriota > Terriglobia > Bryobacterales > Bryobacteraceae > CAYYNC01. The sequence continues at coordinate 56,846 of CAYYNC010000007.1, read as the reverse complement.
CCTCCGCCCCGCCCAGCTTCGCCGGATCCCAGCCCATCCCGGCGTTCATCGTCCAGCCGAACAGGTTCCCGCTCGGCTCGCTGCGCAGCATCTCCGCCGTCAGCGGCAGCGCGCCCTCGGGACCGCGCGCCTTCGAGCGCACATCGAACAGCGCCGCGTCGCCTGAGTCCAGCACCGCGCCGGCTTCGGGTATCTTCGTCTTTCCCTCAATTCGCATGGTTGGCTCTAATGATAGAATTGCGCGCATGCCGATGACGCGCCGGGCCGCGCTGGGCCTTCTTCAGGCGGCCTCCTATCGCCGCTTGCTGGGCGCCAACGATCGCGTCGGAGTCGGATTCATCGGCTACGGCTTGATCGGGGCGCAGCACGTTTACGACTTCTCGCACCAGGACGACGCCGCGCTCGTCGCCCTTTCCGACGTCTACCAGCCGCGCCTCGATCAGGGCGTCGAAATCTGCAATCGCACCTCGGGCGGCAGGACACGTCCCTACCGCGATTTCCGGCGCCTGCTGGACGACAAAGACGTCGACGCCGTCGTCGTCTCCACGCCCGATCACTGGCACGCGCTGATGACCATCATGGCCTGCGCCGCGGGCAAGGACGTCTACGTCGAAAAGCCCATGACGCTGTTCGTCCGCGAGGGCCGCTGGATGATCGACGCCGCGCGCCGCCACAAGCGTGTTGTTCAGGTGGGCACGCAGCAGCGCAGCGGCCGCCACTACCACATGGGCCGCCGGCTGATCGCAGACGGCCACGTCGGCAAAGTGCTCAGCGTGCGCATGGGCAGCGCGCGCAACATACTGCCCGGCTTCGGGCGGCCCGTTGGCGCGCAGCCGGAGAACTTCGACTACGACATGTGGCTCGGCCCGGCCCCCGCGCGGCCCTACTCGCCGCACCGCGGCCCCTATCATTTCCGCTGGTTCTGGGATTACTCCGGCGGCCAGATGACCAACCTCGCGGCGCACGAGATCGACATCCTTCAGTGGTACATGAACGTCCCCGGTCCTCTCGCCGTCGCGTCATCCGGCGGGCGTTTCGCTCTTGAGGACGACGGCGAAACCCCCGACACGCAGGACGCGCTTTTCGACTACCCCGGCTTCACCGCGTTGTGGTCGCATCGCGAAGCCGCGGTCGGACGCCGCGCCGGACACGGCGCCGAGTTCATCGGCGTCAAGGGCACGCTGGTGATCAGTCGCGGCGGCCTGCAAGTCCTGCCCGACATGAAGGTGGACCCGGCCAATGCGATCCCGACATTCAAGGGCCATCCGCAGGGCGGACCGCAGCGCGTGGAGAGGAAGCCCGAATACTGGACCCAGCCGATGGAGGTCGCCGGCTCTTCCGATCAGCAGTTCGATCTGCACGTCCGCAACTTCCTCGATTGCATCAAGTCGCGACAGCGCACCGTGGCCGACGTCGAGGACGGCCACTTCACCGCCACCGCCTGCCATCTCGCCAACATCAGCCTGCGCACCGGCCGCAAGATCCGCTGGGACGCCCGAAAGGAAGAGATCGTGAACGACGCCGAAGCCGCCCGCATGTTGGTGCGGCCGTACCGCAAACCCTGGGACAACGTCCTCAAGAGCCTGCTCTCATGACACGCCGCGAACTGCTCATCGCCGGTGCCGCGCCGCTGGCGGCCGCTCCGCCGCGCTCGCCGCTCGGCGTGGCCTCGACATGCTGGATGTCGTACCGCCGCTTTCGCGACACGCTCGAGCTCATCGAGCACGCGGCGTCGATCGGCGCATCGGGAGTCCAGGCCGGCCTCTCCGCGCTCGATCCCGGGTATCTGCGCCGCGTTCGCGAAAGCTGCGAGCGGCATGGCCTCTACTTCGAAGCAATGGTCTCGCTGCCCAAAACAGACACAGCTCAGTTTGAACGCACCCTGCGCGCGGCAAAAGAATGCGGCGCACTCTGCGCCCGCGCGGCCTGTCTCGGCGGACGCCGCTACGAAACCTTCTCGACGCTCGCCGAGTGGAAAGCGTTCGTGGCGCAATCGCGGCGCTCTCTCATCCTCGCCATTCCCGCTGCGGAGCGAATCGGCATCCCCTTCGCAATCGAAAACCACAAGGACTGGACGCTTGATGAACTTCACGCGCTCTTGCGCGAGTACTCCAGCGAGAACTTCGGCGTTTGCCTCGACACGGGCAACAACATCAGCCTGCTCGACGAGCCGCACGAGCTGGCCGAAACGCTCGCCCCGTGGGCGCTCTCCACGCACATCAAGGACATGGCCCTCCAGGATGCTCCCGACGGCTTCCTGCTCGCCGAGGCGCCCCTCGGCGAAGGCTTCCTCGACCTCGCCCGCATCATCGGCGCGATCCGCAAGGCCCGCCCGCGCACCAAACTCACGCTCGAGATGATCACGCGCAATCCGCTGCGCGTCCCCTGCCTCACTGAAAAGTACTGGGCCACGTTCAACGCACGTTCAGCCTCCCTCCTCGCCGCCACGCTGCGCCTCGCGCGCAGCGCCACGCGCCCCATCCCCACCGACGCCGCGCTATCCCCTCGCGCCCGCATCGACTGGGAAGAAGCGAACGTCCGCGCCTGCCTCGCCTGGGCGCGCCGCCACATCCAGACCTGAGCGGCGCCGCGTTGGCGCCCTATCCCGGTTACAATCAGGGCAGACGGCAACCTGGAAGGAATCCCGGCATTGTCAAGCTCCGGACACGAACTCGTCGGCATCTACCCCGGCTCGTTCGACCCCATCACCTACGGCCACCTCGACCTCATCCAGCGCGGCGCCAAAATCGTCGACCGCCTGGTCGTCGCCGTCCTCGCCAACCAGCACAAACAGCCGCTGTTCAACGTCGAAGAGCGCACCGAGATGCTGCGCGATGTCGTCGTCGCCTTCTCCAACGTCGAAGTGGACTCCTTCGACGGCCTGCTGGTGGACTACGCCATCCACAAGGGCGCCGGGGTGATCCTGCGCGGCATCAGGGCCGTTTCTGACTACGAATACGAACTGCAAATGGCTCTCATGAACCGCCGGCTGGCGCCGGACATCGAAACTGTGTTTATGATGGCAGGAGAGGCTTATTCCTTCATCAGTTCCCGCCTGGTGAAAGAGGTGATCCGGCTCGGCGGCAATATCAGCGGTCTGGTGCCACCCTCCGTCGAAGAGCGGCTCAAGCGGCGTCTCCTTGTCCCGGAATAGTCCTCGGCTTACACTCGGGCCCGAAGAATGCAGTCTACAAACACACTCGCCGAAAGAATCTCCTGGATCAGCGTCTCCTCCACCGCGAAGGTCTCCGCGCAGGCCGATCAGCTTCGCCGCGCCGGCATGGACGTCGTCGACTTCGGTGTCGGAGAGCCGGACTTCCCTACGCCTGACAACATCAAGCGCGCGGCCATCGCCGCTCTCGACGCCAACTTCACGCGCTACACCGCCATGCACGGCGTGCCCGAGCTGCGCCAGGCCGTCTGCGACCGCCACCGCCTGGACTACGGCACAGACTACACCCCGGCCGAGTGCGTCGTCTCCGTGGGCGGCAAGCACGCCATCTTCAATACCACGCAGGCGCTGGTCAACCCCGGCGACGAGGTGATCATCCCGGTGCCCTACTGGGTGACCTACAAGGACGTCGTCAATTTCGCGGGAGGCACGTGCGTCTTCGTCGAAACGGACGAGAGCGAAGGCTTCGCCCTCACCGCGGCGCAGGTCGAGAAAGCCATCACGCGCCGGACGCGCCTGATCATCGTCAATTCGCCCTGCAACCCGTCGGGCGCCGTACTCGATCGCGAGGAGTTCGAAAAGATCGCCCACCTCGCCAGGCGCCGGGGCGTCTGGCTGATGACCGACGAGTGCTATTGCCGCTTCCTCTACGACAGCGAGCCCTACTCGGTCGCCGGGCTGCCCGGCATGAAGGACACCGTTGTCGTCGCCGGCTCGCTGTCCAAAACGTATGCCATGACCGGCTGGCGCATCGGCTTCACGCTCGCTCCGGCGGCCGTCTGCACGGCCATCGTCAAGCTTCAGTCGCACTCGACCTCCAACCCCACTTCCATCGCACAGAAGGCCGCCATCGAAGCGTTGCTCGGACCTCAGGATTCCGTGGACGAGATGTTGGCCGAGTACCGCCGCCGCCGCGACTATATCGTCGCGCGCCTGCGCGCCATCCCCGGCGTCGCCTGCGCCGAGCCGCGCGGCGCTTTCTACGCCTATCCGAACATTAAGGGCGTGCTCAACAAGGACGGCCTCCGCGCCCCCATTCAATTCGCCGAGCGGCTCCTCGCATCCAAGCATGTCGCCGTCGTGCCCGGCGAAGCCTTCGGCACGGAAGCGCACGTCCGCATCTCCTATGCCGCCTCGATGGAAACCCTGGCCAAAGGTCTCGACCGCATCGAATCGTTTGTCCGCGAAAACCTCGACTGACAGCGCCCGGCTGTTATCCTGAAGTTTCAGCCTTCCGCGGAATGAAGCGCATCCTCTCAGCCTCACTCTGCGCATTCGCCTTCCTCACATCCTGCGGCGATTCCACGCCCCAGGAGCCTGTCATCGGCGAAGCGTTCGTCGGCCCCGGGCGGTTGCCCGTTCGCGAGCAGCTCTCCGCCCGCGCCGCGCTTGTCGCGACGCTGATTCACGGCGAGCGGCTCGAGATCGTGGGACGCCGCCGCCGCTTCGTCAAGATCCGCACAGCCGCCGGCAAGGTCGGTTGGGTTGATTCGCGGCTCCTGCTGTCCTCCGCCGATATGCAGGATCTGCGGACGCTCGCCGGCCGGGCCGCCAAGGCGCCTTCCCAGGGCAAGGCCGCCGCATTCGATTTGCTCAACGCCCACACGGCTCCGAACCGCCAGGCGCCCAGCTACTTTCAGATCGCCTCCGACGACCGCGTGGACGTCATCGCCCATATGCGCGCGCCGCGCATCGCCTTCGATTACCCCACTTTCGACGACGGCGCCCCGGCGCGGCCCGCGGCGCGCAAGAAAAAGAAACCGCCGGCCGTGCCGCCGCCCCCCGCCGGCCCTCCGCCCGCAGTCCCCCGTGACTGGCTTGATCTTTCGCAGCCTCGCTTCGCCACGCCAAGCGCGGCTTCATCTGTCTCCAGCAATGACGCATCCGCCGCACAGCCTGCTCCCACGGACGACTGGACGCTCGTGCGCGACGGGAAGGGGCGCGCCGGCTGGGTCCTGACGCGCATGCTCCACATGCTGATCCCCGACGAGGTCGCCCAATACGCCGAGCGCGCGCGCATCACCGCCTATTTCGAGCTCGGCTCGGTGAAGGACCGCACGCTGGTCAAGCCCACCTGGCTGTGGACCACGCTGGTCCGGGGCGGAGTCGATCACCACTTCGACTCCGTCCGCGTTTTCACCTGGAGCGCGCGCCGCCACCGCTACGAGACCTCCTACATCGAGCGCAACCTCACCGGCTGGGGACCTGTGCTCCTGCACGACTCGGGGCCGGGACAACCTCGCGGCTTCAGTCTGCTGGTCCGCGAAAAGGATGGCTCGATCGCTCGCAGGTTCTACGGTCTCCAGGGCACGCGTTTCCGCCTCCTCCGCCGTCAGCCTGAAGCCCTTCCGGATCCCTGGTACACGCCCTCGAGCGGACCCGCGGCCCATCCCCAATCCCGCGACGGCAGCGACTCGCCGCAGCCGCCACTCACCCAGCGCGTCACAGGCTGGCTGAAGGAATTGCGCAGCCGTTTCAGTCGCTGAACTCCACGCGGTCCATCGCCAGAAACTCGCGGATGTGCGGGTGATCGCACTCTTCAAGCTTTTCTACGGGACCGAAGTAGATCGCCTGGCCCTCGAAAAGAAACACCACCGTGTCGGCGACTTTGCGCATCAGGTCGAGGTCGTGCGTCACCACCACCGACGTCAGGCGAAGCTGCTTCTTCAAGCGCAGCATCAGGTTCGCCAGCAGGTCCGACATGATCGGATCCACCATCGTCGTCGGCTCGTCGTACAGGATGCACTCCGGCTGGGCCGCCAGCGCCCGCGCGATTGCCACGGCCCGCCTGAACCCCGTACTCAGGTCCGCCGGATACGCGTTCTCGTACTCCGCGAGGTCCACCATCTCCAACAGCCCGCGCACCACGTCCATCTTGTTCGACTCGTCATAGTCTTCCCTCAGCTCCAGCGAGAACAGGATGTTCTCGCCCACGGTCAACGAATCGAAAAGCGCCCCGCTTTGGAAGACCATCGTGACTTTTCTGCGGATCTCGCGCAGCTCGGCTTCCGTCAGGCCGGTGATGTCGCGGTGGGCCACGATCACCCGCCCGGCGTCCGGCTTCAGGAAACCCATGATGTGGGCTAGCGAGACGCTCTTGCCCACGCCGCTGCGTCCGATGATCGCCAGCGTCTGCCCCGGATCAAGATGGAAGCTGACATCGACTAAAACAGGGGTGTCAAACGTCTTATAGACATGCTTGAATTCGATGTAGTGCGGATAGGTGTCGTTCAAGCGCCCGCTCCTCGCCTTATCTCTTCCCATTCTTCCGGGGTATTGACGTTCAGCGCAATCCCCGCTCCGGCCCGGGCCAGGCACTCTAAGCTCAATTCTTCGAGCAGGTTGCGGGCTCGGTACCGCCCTTCTTTGAGCGCCTGTTCCACGCTCCGGAGAGCGCTCTCATGGTAGACCGCGCACAGCGGCTCGGGCGCCCCGTCCGGGCCGCGCACCGCCGTCACCTGCTTGCGGGACCTCTGGGCCGCGCGCAGCAGCTCCTTGAGGACCTCGACCTCCAGCGACGGCATGTCGCAGGCGACGATCAGGCTGAGCTCCGCCCCGCCCTCGCGCAGCGCGGCCTCGATGCCGCTCAGCGGACCGCAGCCCTCGTAACGCTCTCCGATGCAGGCCAGCCCCAGCCTTGCGTACCGCTCCGGCGCGCCTACCAGGGTCGCCGATCCCGCGGCCTCCTGAACCTGCCGCGCCACCCACTCCACCAGGGTCGCGCCCTTCCATTCGAGCAGCGCTTTGTCCCGCCCCATCCGCCTGCTGCGTCCGCCTGTGAGCACAAAGCCCGCGCGCCGCATGAGACAATTTTAGCAATGGGGCCGCATGCGGGCCCTGGAATTTCGGTCGATTTTCGGATTCCCGTGCCAGGCCGCTCACGCTATAATCTAAAAAACATCGTCATGATGATTTGTTTGGCCGGATCGGCGGCGCCCGCCGCGGCTGCTGACGCGGTCCACCGCGCGGTGGAGATTCCGCGCAACGTCGCGGTCACCGTCCGCGCCGACAGCCGCAGCGGCCGTCTGGTGCGCAGCGCGGTGGTTGCGCCGCGCCTGGTGGCGTCCCGCGCAATCCAGTCGAAGGTCGTCGCGCCCCGCGTCGTGACGGCTCCGCCCCCTGCACCGCAAAAAGTCGACTTGGGCGACCTCATTCACCGCACGGCCGCCTCTCATGGCGTTGATCCGCTCCTTGTTCGCAGCGTCATTGAGGTCGAGAGCAACTTCAATCCTGTCGCCGTCTCCCCAAAGGGCGCCGAGGGGCTGATGCAGTTGATTCCCTCCACCGCCAGGCGTTTCGGAGTCAACAACAGCTTCAATGTGGCCGAAAACGTCGAGGCCGGCGTGAAGTACCTGCGCTACCTCCAGGATCTCTTCGGCGACAACCGCCTGGCGCTGGCCGCCTACAATGCCGGCGAGGGGGCGGTTCTCAAGTATCGCGACATTCCGCCGTACCGCGAGACCGAGCAGTACGTCTATCTTGTCGGAAAGAAATATGGAGAAGCGAAGCGCGCCGCCCGTCGTGGCGGAGCGCCCGCTTCCGCGCCCGCCGAAACCGCGGACGCGGAAGCGCCTCGTCCGATCGAAGCGTTCGTCGACGAAAGCGGGCGCTTCCACTTGCGCACTCGATAGGAGGTGCACCGGTAATCTGATGCGCATGGCCCGGCACGCTCTGGCTCGCCTCGTGGTGGCCGCGGCTGCGGTATGCGCGTCCTCTGTCGTGGCGCAAACGGAAGGAGCGGCCTCGGCCAATCCCGCCGCCATCACCGATATCCGTTTCTGGTCGCTCTCCGGCTCCACTCGCGTCGCCATCGAGCTTTCCGGCGAGGTGAAGTTCCGCTACGAGGGCCTCTCCAATCCCGAGCGGCTCTTTATCGATCTCTCGGGCGCCAGGCTTGCGCTGCGCGGGCGGGGACTTCGAGTCATCCCGGTGGGCGACGAGCTTGTCCGCCAGGTCCGTGTCGCCGAAACCAGGCCACAGGTCATCCGAGTGGTCCTCGATCTGGCCGGCGAGTCCGACTATGAGATCACGCAACTGACAAACCCCGCGCGCGTGATGGTCGAAGTGCGGGCGAAGGGCCGCGCGCCCGCGGTCGTCTCCAGCGCCGCGCCGCCGCCGGCGCCGGAGCCGCCGGCCGAGAAAACTAAGCCGCCCCCGGCAAGCCCGCCGCAGACCTCCCCGCCTTCGTCCGAGCGGAAGCCCGCCGAGCCGGCGATCGCCGCCGTGGTCGAGCCGGTTCCTGCTCCCAGGCCGCCCGAGCCCGGGCCCGCCGCTCCACCGCCAGCGGCCGGCCCGAAGGCCGAATCCGCGGACCTCGCCGCCGCGCCCAAGCCCGCCAAGCCGTCTCCTCGCGGACGCCCCTCCATGACGCGCGCCCTCGGCCTCAAGCTCGGCAAGGTCGTGATCGACGCCGGCCACGGCGGCCAGGATCACGGAACCACCGGGCCCGCCGGCCTCACCGAGAAGGAGCTCGTACTCGACATCGCCATGCGCCTGGGAGCGCTCATCGAGCAGCGCATGGGCAGCGAAGTTCTCTTTACACGCACCGAAGACGTGTTCGTGCCCCTTGAAGAGCGAACGGCTTTCGCCAATCAGAATCGCGCCGACCTCTTCATCTCGATCCACGCCAACTCGTCGTCGCTCAAACACATCAGCGGCAGCGAGGTCTACTTCCTGAATTTCACCACCAACCGGGATGCGCTCGAGGTCGCCGCCCGCGAAAACGCGGGTACGGGCAAATCGATCTTCGAGCTGCGCGAGCTGCTTCAGAAGATCGCTCTGAAGGAAAAGCGCGACGAGTCCCGCGAGTTCGCCGCGAAGGTCCAGAGTGCGCTGCACGCCACCTGGTATCGCATGAACTCGAGGGCGCGCAACCGCGGCGTGAAGCAGGCGCCTTTCGTCGTCCTGATCGGCGCGAACATGCCCTCGATCCTCACCGAGGTCGGCTTCATCAGCAACCCGCGCGACGAGGCTCTCCTCAAGAAGCCCGAGCACCGCCAGCGCCTGGCGGAGGCGCTCTTCAAAGGCGTCTCCCAGTACGCTTCCACTCTCAGCCAGATGCAGATCGCACACCGCGCCGCGGCGCCCTGAGCCCGTTGGACGCGAACACGGGCAGGATCAGCGGCGCCTGCGACTGATCGCAAGCAACGCGATTCCCGGCGCGATCAACGCGAGGGCGGACGGCGCCGCAATCTCGCTTTCTGAACGCAAATCGTCCAGCCCGGCTGCGCTCCCCCCGTCCATGACGCCTGCCCGGATCTGCCTGATCCCCGGCGGAAGCGGGCACAGAGTGCTGACGCCCGGCGAGGAAATCTGCGCACCGGCGATCCCGGCCAGAATCCCGCTGCTGTTGTGGGCCGAAAGGTGGACGTTCTCACGTTGACGTCCGCGATGAAGTTTACGGGCGCACGCCGTTGGTCAGGATGGCAAAATCGGCGCAGAACGCAAGGAATCCCGGCTCCCGCCCGTGCACCGGGAACGTTGAGGTTTCGGGTCCGAACACCAGCGAACTCGTGCTCGCGCTGAGGATGGGAACGGGAGACGCTGCGTCCACGTCCGGCCCGAAGGGGGCGTCCTGGAGGACAGCGGAAAGGGTCACGGCCGGGAAAGAGTTCGAGATCCTCGTACCCGGCGGGGCCGCATCGGGATCGACCACAATGATCGCTGCTTGCGCGGCGGCGGGCAGGATCAGCGGCCGCGGCCAGTGCGCAATCAGCCCGAAATTCGCGCGCGCCGCCCGTTAATCCCTTCGGGCCGCCGCGTGGAACACCACCCGGTTGCGCCCCTGCCGCTTGGCCTCGTACATCGCTGCGTCCGCGCACCTCACGAGCTCTTCCGCCTCCCCTTCGCAATCCGGCGTCGCGCACGTCGCCCCGAAACTCGCTGTCAATGGAACCGGCCGCCCCTCCCACTGCGCGACATCCGAAGCCAGGCTTATCCGGATGCGCTCGGCCATGCGCGCGATGTCCTCTTCCCCGCACCCCGGCAACACGATCAAAAACTCCTCTCCCCCCAGCCGCCCGATCGAGTCGTACGCTCGCACGGAGGCCGTGATCCGCTCGGTCATCTCAACCAGCAGCCAGTCTCCCGCAGCGTGCCCGAGCGTGTCGTTCACTTCCTTGAAGTGATCCAGATCCACCACCAGCACTCCGACCGGCGTCCGCTCCCGCCTGCCGCGCACAAGCTCGCGCTCCAGGATCTCGAGGATCGACGCCCGGTTCCAGAGCCGCGTCAGTCCGTCCCGCGTCGCCTGGTAGCGCAGGGCCTCCTGCACCGTCATCAGCTCCAGTTGCAGGTCGACGATTCTCCGCCCGGCCCTCATGCGCACTTCGAATTCCTGAATGTCGAACGGCTTGACCACATAGTCGTCGGCGCCGGCGCCCAACCCCTCGACGATGTCTTGACGATCCCCTTTCGCCGTGAGCAGAAGGATGTAAGTGTACTGGCGACCCTGCCGCGAGCGCACTTCACGGCAAATGTCCAGCCCCGAGGTCCCGGGCATCAGCCAGTCGAGGATCGCGATCGCCGGGGGATCCTCCCTCTGAAGCGCCTCCAGCGCCTGAGTTCCGTCCTCCGCAAGCTCGACCTCGTAGCCCCAGCCTTCCAGCGTCTTCTTCAACAACTGGCGCATCACCGCGCTGTCGTCTGCTACCAATACGCGCATACCACTGAAGCCGGCGAAAGCTCCCACGCCACCCGCCGCGCCTTCATCGTAGCGCAATCAGTACAGCGGCCCCGCCAGGATTCCCGTGGCGCCAAGCTCCAGGAATCCGTGATTGATCCATTCGCGCGCGCTCGTGTCGAACCACCAGAGGTGCCCTGCAAAATTCCGCAACGCGAGGTAGGTGACCCCGAGGGGAGTAATCACCATCCCCTCCTTGATCTCGCCGCCGAGGTGCCTCCAGGGGAACCACCCAGTCAGGCCTCCTTCCTCGTACCCTCGAATCCACGGGCTCCACGAGGGATCGATCGTCATGATCGTGAAGCGCCCCCGGCCGTCGGCGACGATCTTCGGATCGACAACGGTCACCCCTCCGCCCGCCGTCCATCCATAACTGCCCGTCGGGCTCACCCGCGCCAGGTGGATCGCGTCGTTGAAGTCCCTCACTGCAATGTAGGCGTGTCCGTCCAGGCCGCCCGCCACCGTCGGTTTTCCTTTCATGGTCCCGCCCACAAGGACCCAACCGCCGAATCCCGCTCCGGGAGTGTAACGGCCCGCCACAAGCCGGTTCTGCGGGTCTCGGCCCACCACCACCATGGATCCTCCCGGCAGGGTTGCGATCGACGGGTCGGAGGCGAAACTCCCGCCCAGCGACACCCACGCTCCAAGTCCGTACTCCGGCCCGAAGCTGATCATGGAATAGCCGCCGGCCGTGGTCCGGACCACGGCCCAGACCCTGCCATCAGGCGTGACCACCACTCCCGGCGTGCCGGTGACGCTCCCTCCACATAAGATCCACCCTTCGAATCGCGCCGAGCTCATGTCGTAGACGTTGATCCAGAGCTGGTTGGATGCATCGACCACTGCCGCCCCTCCGCGCCCCCACGGATTTGCCCCGAATCCGGGCGTCCCCGCAAATGTCCCCTGGCTCGACTTCAGCTCGCCGTTCTGCTGGATCAGCGCCTTGACGTTTCCGGTCGAATCCCGGAAGACCATCATGGGGTATCCGCCGTGATCCACTCGCCATAGTCCCTCGAGTGTAGGAGGTAGCAAGTTGCCCGTGACATCTTCGCCGCTCACGAACAACTCCTTGTCGCCCTCGAACCCGCCCTTGAAATACACGGCGAACCGGATCGTCACCCACCAGTCGTAGTTCGCCACCCTCGAATACCGGCCCTCGAGCGAGCAACGCGGCGTCTCGAGCCGGATCGGATCACCCGCCTGAATCGGGCCCTGCCGCTGGTCCGGCGTATCGCCGAGCAGGTAGAAACCCTCGTTCAGCCGCCACTCCACCGCGCAAGTTGGCGACAACCCCACGTTCAGTCCGACCCTTTTCACCGAGGCCATCCCCGATCCCGACGCCACCGCCACGCGGAACACGTTCCAGTAGCCGCGGCCCACAGGCGGAGACATCGCAAGGACCTCGGGGATCGCGCTCGCGATCACGTTCCACGTCCCCGCCTGCACCCAGCCGGTTGCCGCTCCGGCCCTGTCGTCACCCGCCGTATAGATATTCTTCTGGCCCGCGAATTCCTTCTTGAAGAAGAAGTTCACCTGCAACTGGAAGATACTCGGATCGCTGTGCGCCACCGGCTTCACACTCTCCAACTGGCATTGCAGGTTCAGAGCGATGAACGATTGCGACTCCGGATACCACACCGTCCAACCTGTGCCCAGATCGTCCGCCAGCCTGACCATGGCCCGCGCGACGTCGTACTCGAACAGGCACCCCGCCACGCTGTCCTCAGTGGCGTTAATCAGGCCGCGTACGCGCATGAAGTCGCCCGCGCCATTGTCGTCACGCCAGGTGAACAGCAACGACGCTCTCGCACCGCTTCCCGCATTCGGGTTTACTCCGTGCACGGACGGCAGCGCCTGCACGGCTGTCCAACTGCCCATGTTCCGCCAGCCCGACTCCTGCCCTGCCCGGTCTCGCGCGGACAAGTACACCGTCCTGCCGCCCGCGAACACACCCCAATACCTCAGCATCACTGCGAAACTCAGTGTCGTTCCCGTGGCGACGGTTTGCGCCACGGATTCCACGCGGCAGCGCGAGTTGGAGAGCGCTTGAGCATTGGCCCACGGCTGCGGCGCCGACCACCCCGATCCGTCTTCGAGCGACAACTTCACGGTTCCCGCCGCTGGATCCAGCTCCACGCCGCAACCCGATGCCAGACTCGCCGTTGCATTCACCAGGAGCCGCGCCAGCGCGATGTCGTCGTAGCCGTTGTCGTCTGTCAACTGAATTGTGTGCGTGGATGTCGTCCCACTCCCGATCGTGGGGCTCAGAAACGTCGGCTGAGGGATGCTGTTTATCACAGTCCATGCCCCCATCGTCTCCCAGCCCGTCGACAGGGACCCCGCGTCGGCCGCGGAGAGATACAGATTCTTCACGCCCGCGAACGCTGTCCTAAAGAGCAGCCGCACGCGGAACTCCACCCGCGTGAGAGTCCTCGATGTCTCCGTGAACGAGTCGATCCGGCACTGGCTGTTCCACGGAAATGGACTCTGCCCCGGCATGGTGTTGTCCAGCCAGCCCGCGCCGGAGTTGTCCGCCAGCCTCACGACACCCGTTTGCGGCAAGTACTCCACGAGGCAGGCCGAGGCCGCCGAAGTGGTCGCGTTCACCAGAACCCGCAGGCTCGTCAGGTCGCCTGCTCCATTGGCGTCATTGAATTGCGCCGTCAGCGTCACCGCTCCGCCCGTGCCGCTCGACGGCGTCAGCGGGCCATTGACCGGCGCCGCCTTTTGAACCGTGTAAGTCCCCTTGATCTGCCACCCCGTGTTCAAAAAGCCCTTGTCCTCCGCCAGCAAATAGACGTTCTTGGCTCCCGCGAAGGAAGACTTGAAGATCAGATCCACGCGCAGCGTGGCGTGCCTCCCCGCCCCGCTCGACCACGCTCCGGCTACCACACAAGCACTGTTCTCAAGCCCCGCCGCCTGCCCCAGACTGCGCGGCGCCAGCCACCCGTTCGGGCTCCCGTCGGAAAGCCTGAACTCGCCCGTCAGCGGCTGGTACTCCACCGCGCAGCCGCCCGCCTGGCTTGCGGTCGCATTGATAAGCGCGCGAAGAATGGTCAAGTCCGAATAGCCGTTGTCGTCGCGGTAAGCGAGCTCGAACTGTTGGGCCGGGCCCGTGCCCGACGCCGGGCTTGCCGTCACCGCCGACGGCGCCGCGTTTACCACCTGCCACGAGCCAAGCGAAACCCAGCCGCTGTCGGCGCTCGCGCGGTCCACGGCCGACGAATAAAGGTCCCGCGTTCCGAGGAACGGCTGAGCGAACAGCAACGTCACCTGCAAATCCCGCCGGTTCGGCGGCACGGGCGCCGGCAGCGAGACGGCTTCAATCAGGCAGACGCCGTTCGACTGGTTGTACGCCTGGCTCAACGGACCTTGCCAGATCCACCCCGTCCCATCCTGCGTGGAAAGCCTCAGGATTCCGGTGGCGACGTCGTATTCCAGATTGCAGTTCTTCACTGGCGACTGCGGATGACTGCCTATGGCTGCCCGCAGCGCCTGCAAGTCCTCCCAGCCGTTGGGATCCTGGTAAGTGAAAAGGAACTGCTGCGCCGCGCCCGATCCTGAAGATGGCGTGACCGACAGCGACCCGGGCGGCTGGTTCACCGCGGCCTGCTGCACCATGAACGGCTGCCGCCCGATGGCGATCGAGCCCTCTCTGGCATAGTTCGTGGTGTTCTGGGCAACCGTGTAGGATACTGTCCCCGGCCCTGTTCCATTCAGCGGCGAGTTGATTGCGATCCAGGTGTCAGGCGTGTAGACCGTCCACGCGCAATCGCTTGCCGCCGTCACCGTCACGCTCGCGGTCTCCTGCGCCGCGGTGTGGCTGCGCGAGGCGGGCGAGAGCGTCGCGCAGAGGTTCTCCCTGTCCACTTGCACGCTCATCTGCGTGTCGCTCACGCTGTTGACCTTCACCGACAGACCGGAGTATTTGTCGGCCCACGTTGCGCCCGCGACCAGGCCCGAATCGGAGAAGTCGTTTGACACTGATTGCGGCGTCATGTCCAGCAGGTGCGTTTTGCCCGCATGCGTACTGCTGCACACCGGGCAGTTGAGCCAGTCTTCGATGTGGAAGACCCCGCGGTTCGTCAGGCCGTTGGCCAGTGTTGATTCGTAAGCGCCCGCGCTTTTGCGCCATTCCAGCCACAGCCATTCCTCCACCCCTGGCCGGCGCCGGATCTTCAGCGCCCGCACGCCGCTCGCCGCTGCCAGCGGTCCCAGCGTGTACGTCCCCGGATTGTCGATCACTTGAAACTCTCCAATCGGCAGCCAGCCCAACTGCGCTTTCTGGACCGCATCCCAATGCCCCAGCCCGGTTCCCATGTTCGACGCAAGGTCCCCGTATTCGTCGTGCGTCCCCAGGACGCCTGGGGGGCCCAGCGCCAGCACGCCGTGATCGCGCGTTGAAGCGTGCCGCAGACCCAAACCGTGTCCGATCTCGTGGATCGCCACCGAAATGCTCAAATTGAAACTCTCATCCGTCTGCCACCCTGTCGACGCCGCAAAGACGCCGTCCCCCGCCGTCGACTGCGTCCGGCATCCCACCGTCGACATGCCGCTATACGGGCACCCTAGCGCGGGCTTGGGAAACAGGATGTACACCCGCGTGTAGTCCTGGAAATTCACCAGCGCGTCCGCCGCCCGCATCGCGGCATCCCGCAGTTCCTCCGGCTCGTCGCACGTGTAAGCCCGGTCCAACAAGTAAGGCCCAAAGACGTTTCCGCTGGCCGAGGCCCGGTTGTAAGAGACTTCGCGCAGATAGTGATTCACCGAGGGCGCCGTCGCCGCGAAGAACGCGTTCTGAACCTGCGCCGCGCTGATTCCGGTCAGCGGCCGCCCCGGAAACTCCACCAGCAAGACAGCGACCCGTTGGTCCCCCGTCGTCGCGCAAGATTGCGCCTGCAAGTCTTGCCGGTAGCTCGCTGCCCGCACCGCCACCTCGTCGCCCAGCCTGACCCCCTCCACCTCTGCGATCGCGCCGCACTCCATGCCTGGCGGAGGCTGAGTGCCGTGCAGCTCGATCGTCTCGCCCGCAGCCGTCTTTAGAAACACCCAGATCCTCCCGGGCTCACCGTCGCCGATGATCGTTACCGCCTCGCCTGTCCAGCGCCCTCGGGTCTCCAACGCGAACGATAACTCGGGATGCGCGCTCAACACGGCGGCTCTTTCGTCCGCTGTCAACGCCAGTGCGTCGACCCCCGCGGGAGATGACCTCATCAGGCGCTTCATCAAATCCGCGCGTTCCTCGGCCACCGGGCGGCCGCCTGTCGCCAGCCGTTGGCCCAGCCCGCTCACGCGCTCCGCAAGCGCCTCATCCTGTCTCTCCGCTGCCACCTGCGCCACGACCGGCGCAACCACCACGAGCAGCGCAAACACTACCCCGGCGGCGTTGATGCGCCTCTGGCAACTCATCAATAGTGTTGTGCGCCGAAGGCCTCACTCCTCTCCGAAACAAAGGCCGCTCCCGTTCCCCTGTCGACGGCATATGATGGCTACGGCGCAGCCCGCCGGCGAAAAGGAGTGTCATGTCTTTCTCACGCGTCATCCTCCCCCTGGTCTTCATGGGTCCGCTGATCTTCTCCCAGTCCTGGCAGCCCCTGTTCGACGGCAAGTCCCTCGCCGGCTGGCGCGCCGCCGAAAACCCGTCATCCTGGCGCGTCGTGGACGGCATGCTCGCCGCCGACGGCCCTCGCTCGCACCTGTTCTACGAGGGCCCGGTCAACAACGCTTCTTTCCGAAACTTCGAGCTCGAAGCCGAGGTGCTGACGCGCCCGCTCGCCAACTCCGGCATCTACTTCCATACCCGCTACCAGGAAAAGGGTTGGCCGTCGAAAGGATTCGAAGTCCAGATCAATAACACCGCCACCGGCGAAGGCGGATACCTCGAGCGCAAGAAGACCGGCTCGCTCTACGCCGTCCGCAACGTCTACACGGCCCTCGTCAAGGACAACGAGTGGTTCAAGGTCAACATCCTGGTGCGCGGCAAGCAGGTCCAGGTGAGGCTCAACGGCGTGCTGGTCGTCGACTACGTCGAGCCCACGCCGCCCGCCGTCGAGGGCGAATACAAATTGCGCGTCATCGACCGCGGCACGTTCGCTCTCCAGGGCCACGACCCCGGCTCGAAAGTCTTCTACCGCAACATCCGCGTCCGCCCGCTCCCCGACACCGAGACTTCAACCGCCCCGGCGCCGGCCGTCGATGACATCTACCGCCAGATTCTCCGCTACGGCGCCGCCAACATCCCGATGGTGGACTACCATGTTCACCTCAAGATGGATCTGACCCTCGAAGACGCCCTCCGCCGCTCGCGCGAAAGCGGCATCTTCTACGGCATCGCCATCAACGGCGGCCTCAGCTTCCCCGTCTCAAACGACGCCGCCCTGGAGCCCTTCCTGCGCCAGCTCGAAGGACAACCGGTCTTCAAAGCGTTTCAGGCCGAGGGCCGCGAATGGGTGCGCTTGTTCACTAAGCCCGCGCTCGAGAAATTCGACTACATCTTCACCGACTCCATGACCTGGACCGACGACAACGGCAAGCGCATGCGCACCTGGATCAAGTCAGAGGTCGGCGAGATCGCCGACCGCCAGAAGTTCATGGAGACGCTCGTCAACCGCGCTGTCGGCATCCTGAACAACGAGCCCGTCGACATCTACGTGAACCCCACCTACATCCCTGACCAGCTCGCCCCGGACTACGACAGGCTCTGGACCCCGGAGCGCATGAAGAAGATCGTCGACGCGCTCGCCGCCAACGGAGTCGCGATGGAGATCAACAGCCGCTACCGCCTCCCCAGCGCCGCCTTCATCAAGCTCGCCAAACAAGCCGGAGTGAAGTTCACCTGCGGCACCAACAACGCCGCCTCCGCCGACCTCGGCCGCAGCGAGTATTGCCTCGAGATGATCCGCGAGTGCAAACTCCAATGGCAGGACTTCTGGGTCCCGCCCCCCGACGGCCAAAAAGCCATCCAACGCAAAGCGCTGCCGTAACATCGACTTCAGGCTGTGTGGCTTTTTCTTGGGCAAGCCGCCAGTCCGGATGTATAGTAGCTAAGAAGCAATCAGCGCGGGAGGAGCCCTCCAACTTGACAGGCCGAACCATCTCCCACTACCGCATCCTCGAAAAACTGGGCGAGGGCGGGATGGGCGAAGTCTACAAAGCGTTCGACGAGCGCCTCGGCCGCACCGTCGCCATCAAGTTCTCAAAGCAAGGCTTCTCCGACCGCTTCGCCCGCGAAGCCAGGAACATCGCCGCGCTGAATCACCCCCATATTTGCAGCCTCTACGACTTCGACACGCAAGACGGCGAGCACTTCCTGGTCATGGAGTTCGTTGAGGGCCAACGACTCGCGGCGCCCCAGCCTCTCTCCAAAGCCCTCGAGCTGGCGATCCAGATCGCTGACGCCCTCCGCGCCGCCCACGTGAAGGGCATCATCCACCGCGACCTCAAGCCCGCCAACATCCTGGTGACGGCCGAGGGCCAGGTGAAGGTCCTCGACTTCGGTCTCGCGAAACACGCGGCCGCAACTCCCCCCGAATCCCCGCAAACCACGACCGCCACTCTCACCTCGGACGACCCGAGCCTCACCGGCAAAGGCGTTGTGCTCGGCACGACATCGTACATGTCGCCGGAGCAGGTGGAAGGCAAGCCACTCGATGTCCGTTCCGATATTTTCAGCTTCGGCGCCGTACTCTACGAGCTGCTCACCGGACAACGCGCGTTTCAAGGCGATTCCGTCATCTCGACGATGTCGGCCATCCTGCGCGCCACGCCGGAACGCGCCTCCAAGGTTCGTCCGGAAATACCTCGCCAGCTCGAAGCGATTCTCAACCGCTGCCTCGAAAAGGAACGCGAACGGCGCTATCCCTCGGCCGCCGGGTTGCACAAGGACCTGGTGGACCTGCAATCGCGCATCGCCGCCAGCCGCACCGGCTTCCGCGCACTCCTGAAGCCGCGCGTTGCTGTCCCCGCCGCCATCGCGATCCTCGTTCTTGCCGCCGCCGCCGCATGGTACGGTGTCCGAGCCTCGCGCGTGAGCTGGGCCCTCAACACGGCGCTCCCGGAAATCGCGCGCCTCGCGGATCGCAGCGAGTACACGAAGGCGTTCGAGCTCGCCGCGCGCGCCGGGGAGGTCATCTCCGGCAACAAGGCGCTCGAGGAGCTGTGGCCACGGATTTCCCTGCGCATCACTCTCGAAACCGATCCCCCTGGCGCGGCCATTTCGATGAAACCGTACGAGGAGCTGCAAGCTCCGTGGAAGCCGGCCGGGCGTTCTCCGCTCAAAGAAATGCGCATTCCGCGCGGCTACTTCCGCTGGAAGATCTCCCTGCCGGGTTACGAAGATCTGGAGGCTGGCGGACCGCCCGTGGATGGCCCCATGGCCTTCCGTCTCGTGCGTCTGGGCTCGCCCGAATCCGGGATGTCCTGCCTCCCGGCCGGTACGTTCAATGCAAACATGGCGGGTTTTGGAAGGCTCGGCCCGTGGCCCATGGAAGAGTTTTGCATTGACAAGTTTGAGGTCACCAACCGCCGGTTCAAGCAGTTCGTCGACGCCGGCGGATATCGCAATCGCGAGTTCTGGAAACATCTCTTCGTCCAGCAGGGGCGGACTCTCCCCTGGGAGCAGGCGCTGAGCGGATTTGTGGATTCCAGCGGGCGTCCGGGCCCCGCGACATGGGAGGGCGGCGCTTATCCTACGGGCCAGGACAACCTGCCGGTCGGCGGGATCAGTTGGTACGAGGCCGCTGCATACGCCGAGTACGCCGGCAAAAGCCTCCCAACTCTCTATCACTGGTATCACGCCGCGGGACTGCTGACCAATTCCGTGATGGTGACGCTGAGCAATTACTCGGGCAAAGGCGCCGCATCTGTGGGATCGAACGCGGGCGTCTCCCTTCGCGGCGTGTACGACCTCGCCGGGAATCACCGCGAGTGGGCGTGGTCGGAAACTCACGGCCGGCGCTACTCGCTCGGCGGGGCATGGAACGATCCTACTTACCTGGTCGCGTGGATGGAACCCCGCGATCCCTTCGACCGCTCGCCGGGAAACGGATTCCGCTGCGCTGTCTACCGCGATCGGAAAACTCCGCCCGAACGCTACGCCGGCGCAGTGGATCGGCCCTGGCGGGACTTCTCCCGCGAAAAACCGGCCTCCGACGAGACCTTCCGCGTACTGAAGGAGTTCTATCCTCGCGAGTCGAGCCCGCTCGACTCGAAGCTGGAATCGGAAGACGCGAGCGCCGAGCATTGGACAAAACTCAGAGTCTCCTACTCGGCGGGATACGGCGACGAGCGCCTCCCTGCATTCTTGTTCCTGCCAAAGAACGCTGCGCCGCCTTACCAGGTTGTCTTGTTCTTCCCCGGAGCAGGAGCTCTCCAGGTGCGAAATTCCGGCATACCGTATCTGGTGAATTTCAATGCCATCGACTTTATCCTCAGCAGCGGCAGGGCCGTGCTCTACCCCATCTATAAAGGCACCTATGAGCGGAACGCGGGTCTCGTCACGGGCTCGCATTCTCGCGAGAACGTCGCGTGGTGGGTGAGCGAGGTCCACCGTTCGGTTGATTATCTGGAAAGCCGGCCCGACATCGATCGCGCGCGGATCGCTTACGCCGGCGTCAGTTGGGGCGCCAGGCTCTCCTCGGTCTTCATGGCGCTGGAGCCGCGCATCAAGGCGGGTGTCCTTTTCGCGGGCGGATACAATCTGACGCCGCGCGCTCCCGAAGCCGATGAATTCAACTACACGCCCCGCGTGAAGGCGCCCGTCCTGATGATCAACGGCCGCTACGACTTCGTCTTCCCGTACCAAGCCTCTTCCAAGATCATGTTTGAGCGCCTCGGCACGCCGAAGGACCGCAAGCGCCAGGTCGTCATCGACTCCGGCCACGATGTAGTCAACTACCGCGCAGTCGTCACCCGCGAAGCCCTCGATTGGCTCGACCGCTACCTCGGCCCCGTAAAAACCAGGTAGCGCAGGCTTCAGCCTGCGCCGTTCGTTCCCTCCGTCTCAACCGGCCGCCCCCCCGGGCGCTACCATCCCATCAGGAGGAGGAGTGATCATGTCACTTCAAAAGCGCATTGAGTGCTGCGTGTCCGGGCTTTCCCCAGCCATTCCCTTGATTGCCCCCGCCCCGCGTCTTCCGGCAGCTCGATCTCGACCTCGTCCCTGATCTCCAGGAAAGCGGCTCCTGCCCCCGCCAGCTCCGCTCCGAAAGCCGCGCGCTGCGCGTCGGCCGCGCCATCAACGATGCCGTCTTCGCCGAGCGCGATTTCTCCGCCGCGCTCAGCCCGCAAGTGATAACGAAGTCCCTCCCGGGCGTCGAGGGCGTTGACGCCATGGTCGCCACCGGCCATCAGCACCTTGCCGTCACGCACGACCACGGCGTCGCCTGCTTCGACAAGCAGGGCAGCCTGCCCGCACCGAAGAACGACTTCCCCTCCAAGATGTCGTCGAACGATTTCTGGCGCGCCTTCATCGAGCCGAAAAACCCGGATGGCACGGCCAACTGCGGGAACATCAACCGCCATCTCAACTTCTCCGGCAACGCCATCTCTTGCGACCCCGAGGCCTACCCGCCGAACTGGCCCTGCGTCGACGAGTTCTACGACACGCGCTCGCTCGACGACTCCGCGAGCCGCCGCTTCGTCATCCTCTCCCAGGCCCGGCACAACCTCGGCCTCAAGGGCCACCCCAACAACCCCGGCGGCTCGCTCGAGGGCTACGTCCGCCGCTATCTCGCTTTTGCCGTCTCAAGAACTGAAACCCCTCGCAACGGCCTCCATCAATACATGGCCACCGGGAGCAACCACCGCGACTGGCCCGCATGTCCGTCTCAGGCGACTCGCTGATTCTCGCCCACAACGGACAGGACTCCCCCGGCGGCCCCGTCGTCCGCGTCCTCTCCCTGAGCGCCCTGCGCAACGGTGATCGCAACGCTCCCAACTTCCGCTACATGAAGGAGGCCATCGGCGGCGGCACGGCCGTCCCCGTCACCATGATGGTCAGCCTTGCCGGATACGCGTTTCTCGTGAAGCCCGGACGGAACCTCACAATCTTCACTTTCCCCAATCTCCCGGCGACCTCGCAGGCGCCGCCGCTGATCAGCGCCTCGATCACGCTCGGCGAACAGCACGGCATGATGCGAGCCGGAGCTCTTTTCCGCGCCGGCAAGCTCTATTTCTCCACTGCCAGGAAAGTGGCCGACGAATCAGGCTCGCAGCCGCCGCGCTACAGTGTTCGCGTTATTCGCATTCCGGTACAAAAGGCGGGCAACACCCTCCAGGCCGGCAAAGATCAATCGAAGGGATTTCCCGACTGGTTTTTCGGCCGCAACGCCACCAGCGACGCGCCGTCGGATCTCGTCAGCTACGAGCACTCGTCGATGGGGGTGAACAAAAACGGCGGCATGTTCAACGGTCGTCGCCCGCGTCCGCCCGTAACACAGGCTTCAGCCTGTGTGGGGAACTTCGGCGTCAGCCCGCGCGGCGCTTTGGCCGGGCCCGCTCCGCAAGAGCCAGGTCCAATTTGTTCGGGAGTGCGGCACCGCGCTCCCGGGACACGCAAGCCGCCATCGCCCGTATCGCGTCTCCGCCTCGAACTCAGCCAACGCCACGGCGGCCAGTTCATCCACGACCCGGTTGACGCTCATACCCCTCGCGCGCGCAAGCATCCGCAATCGCAAGTGTTTGCGTTCCGGAATTCGAGCCGTCCCTCACCGCCGCGCCACCATCAAATCCCGATCCGCCTCCAGCCTTTCCACTGAAGAGAACCCCGCCTCAAGCAGCCACCGCGTATACTCACCCTCGCTATACGAAGCGCCGCGCTCCGTCCCCACCAGCATGTTGAGCGAGAACAGCGCCGCCCAGCGCGGCTCCGTCTTGTCCTCCTCCAGAATGAAATCTCGCACCACCAATCGCCCGCCCGGCGCCAGCGCGCGATAGCACCGCGCGAACAGATCCCGGTTCTCCTCCTCGCCCAGCATGTGGCAGATCGCCGAGAGCAGCACAAGATCGTACCCCGAGCCCAGCTCATCCCGCCGGAGATCGCCCACGCGAGCCGTCACGCGCTTGATCAACCCTGCCGCCGCGATGTGTCTCTCCGCAATGCGAACGACATCGGCAAGATCCAGGATCTCAGCTCTCAACTCAGGATTCGCTCGCGCAAAAGCGATCGAGTACGCCCCCGATCCCCCGCCCACGTCCAGCATCCGCCTCACCTTCTCCACCCCGACTACGCTTGCAACCTGCTCCGCATTCCCCAACGCGCGGCGGTGCATCGCCGCTATGAACGCCTCCGTCCACTGCTCATCCGAGCCTCCCTCCATCACGCGCCCGCCCCGCCGCACGCACTCGGTCAACGTGCTCCACCGGTCCCACAGGTGCACCGTATGCATTATCGCCATGCGCGAGTCATCCGGCGACCCCGCGACGAGAAACCGCGCCGTCTCCACGGTGTTGGCGAAAACTCCGTCGCGCTTCTCCAAAGCCCCCAGCGAAACCAGCGCATTCAGCAGCATCTCTGTCGCCCGCGCATCGCAATCCAGCTTCGACGCCACCTCCTCCGCTCTCGCACCCGCTCCCACGGCGGTGAACACATCCAGCTCCACCGCCGTCAACAACGCCCGGCTCTCCTGGAAACTCCGCATCGTCAGCATCAGCTTGTCGAATGGTTCAGCCGCCATGCCCCCATCATCCCGAATCGCACCCCGCCGCATGTACACTTGATGAACCAGGAGGGCGTCTCATGCCAATCACCCGCCGTACTCTGCTCGGCAGTTCCCTGCTCGCCCCAGCTCCCGCGGACATCCGCGGCCAGTTCATGCTCCGTAAGGGCCTCGTCTACATGAACGCCGCCAACATCGCCCCCGCGCCCGCCGTGGTCTGGCGGGAATACCAGCGCCAGCTCGAAGATTTCCAATCCGACCCCTCCTTCCAAAACCGCGAGATCTACAAGACCCTCGCCGAAACCGTCCGCGCCCGCATCGCGCGCTACGTCCGCGCGAGCCCTGAGGAGATCGCCATAACGCGCAACACCAGCGAAGGCAACAACCTCGTCGCGCAGGGGCTCCGCCTCAACCCCGGCGACGAGGTCCTGATCACCTCGCACAACCACCCGTCCAACACGAATAGCTGGAACCTCCGCGCGAAACAAGCCGGCGCTTCCCTCATCACCGCGCCTGTCCCGATCTACGCCAGATCCGCCTCCGAGCTCTTCGACTCCCTCGCGGCGCGCGTCACCTCCCGCACGCGCGTCATCGCCCTTTCGCATTTCACCAACACCACTGGACTCCTCTACCCCGTCAAGGAACTCGCCTCCCTCGCCCGCAAATCGAACGCCTGGCTCCACATCGACGGCGCGCAATCGTTCGGCTGGATGGACCTCGACCTCCACGCCCTCGGCGTTGACTCCTTCACCGGCAGCATGCACAAGTGGCCCATGGGCCCCCTGGAAAGCGGCGTCCTCTATGTCCGGCAGGAGCGCCTCGAGCAAGTAACGCCCGCCATCCTCAGCGTGGACTACTGGTCCGACCGCCCCGTCGGAGCCCGCAAATTCGAGCTCCTCGGCCAGCGCGACGACCCGCGCCTCCGCGCCATGGAGAAAACCTTCGATTTCCTCGAATCCATCGGCGCCGCCGCCATCGAAGCCCGCGTCCGTGACTTCGCCGGCAAGTTGCGCACAGCGCTTGCCGCCCTCTCCGGCGCGAAGCTCGTGGGCAGCGGAGAGCCCGCGATCAGTGGCCCCGTCATCAAGATCCACATCCGCGATTTCCAGAAACGCTATGACGAGCTTTGGAACCGCCACCGCATCGCCATGGCGAAAACCGACTCGGGCGACGCCGCCGGGCTCCGCTTCTCCCCGCACATCTACAACACCCAGTCCGACATCGACGCCGTTGTCGCCGCCCTCAAGTCCCTCCGCTAAACTGACAGCAGCAGCCATGAGTCTCTACTTCGCCGCCGGCTCCCCCACTGCCGAACTGTCGCCCGCCGACATCAGGCAGGCGCTCTTCCAGGCCTTCGAATCGCTCGGCCATCGCAGCAAAGTGCTGGCCCTGCCGCCCGACTACACGCGTTTCCATTCCCGCGCCGGCGAGCTCACCAGGTTCGCCTGGGAATTCTACGGCTCGCGGCTCACCGATGTGCTCCCCGCAATCGGCACCCACACGCCGATGTCGCCCCACGAGCTCGACCACATGTTCCCCGGCATGCCCCACTCGCTGTTCCGCGTCCACGACTGGCGCAACGGCATCGTCACGCTCGGCGAAGTCCCCGGCGAGTTTATGCGCGAGGTCTCCGAAGGCGCGCTCGACTTCTCCTGGCCCGCGCAGGTCGACCGCCTCCTCGTCGAAGGCGGCTTCGACCTCATCCTCTCCATCGGCCAGGTCGTGCCCCACGAAGTCGTCGGCATGGCCAACTACAACAAAAACGTGTTCGTCGGCGCCGGCGGCGCGGACGGCATCAACAAGAGTCACTTCCTCGGCGCCGTCTACGGCATGGAGCGCATCATGGGCCGCGCCGACACCCCCGTCCGCCGCGTCCTCAATTACGCCTCCGAGCGCTTCGCCAGGCGCCTGCCCATCGTCTACGTCCAGACTGTGGTCGGCAAGAACGGCAAAGGCGAACTCGTGATGCGCGGACTCTACGTCGGCGACGACGAAGAGTGCTTCCTGCGCGCCTCCGAGCTCAGCCTCCAGGTCAACTTCGTGATGATGGACCGCGAGGTCCGCAAGGCCGTCGTCTATCTCGACCCCGGCGAATTCAAGAGCACCTGGCTCGGCAACAAGGCCGTCTACCGCACGCGCATGGCCCTGGCCGACAACGGCGACCTGATCGTGCTCGCCCCCGGAGTGAAGGAATTCGGCGAAGACGCCGCCATCGACAAGCTCATCCGCAAGTACGGATACCGCGGAACCCCCGCCACGCTCGCCGCGGTCAAAGCCAACGCCGACCTCGGAGCCAACCTCAGCGCCGCCGCCCATCTCATCCACGGCTCCTCCGAGTGCCGCTTCAAGATCACCTACTGCCCCGGCCACCTTACCCGTGAAGAGATCGAGAGCGTCAACTTCCAGTACGCCCCCCTCGACGAGATGACCCGGCGCTACGATCCCGCCAGGCTGAAGGACGGCTTCAACGACGTCGAAGGCGAACAGGTCTTCTACATCTCCAACCCGGCGCTAGGCCTCTGGGCCTACCGCGGCCGCTTCGAGCAATCAGTAACATAGCCTTCAGGCTGTGTATGTTGTCGTAGCATAGCCTTCAGGCTGTGTCTTCGTTTTGTTGTGCCCCGCTCGCAGCCGCTTCAGGAAGTCCTCCTCAAAAAGGAACGCCCGGGGGCGCGCGGCGGTTGCGCACCAGCCCGGGCTCTGGAGCGAACTCCAGCGGGACGAAGGAGTGGAGGAGTAGATCCTTCGCCCCTCTATTAGACGCCTGAGAGCGCCCGTTGGTGACATTAGCGTTTTCTAATCCTGCCGCCACCCGCGAGCGATTCTCAAAAGCCCAATTCTTTCAATACATTCGCCGCTGAATAGACCTTCCGAAGCGCCTCAATGATCCCCTGGCTCGCCACGTGCACGCTGCGCGCCTGGGCATCTGTGTAAACGAACCGGTTCGGCAAAGCCTCGATGTTCGAATCGAAAACGATCCCCACGATCTCGCCCTTTGTGTCAAGCGTAGCGCTCCCCGAATTCCCGCCATGGATATCGGCCGTCGCGGCGAAGTTGAACGGTGTCTTGAGGTTGAGCGCTCCCTTCGCCTTCAGCCACGATTCGGGAATGACGTACGGATCTTCTTTCCGCCCCTTCGCATACAGCCCCGCGAAATCAGTCGCCCAAGGAATCGCCTGACCCTTCTCGTTGCGATAACCCATCACTTTCCCGTAAGCCAGCCGCAGCGTAAAGGTGGCATCCGGATAATCGTTCCCGCCCGAAAGCGCAAACCGCGCCTGAGCAATCCGCGCCGCAGCCCGGTTGACCACGCTCTCCACGGTGTCCTCAAACCGCTTCCGCACCTCGCGCGCCGGCCCGTCAAGCGTCAGTGCGAAGCGGATCATCCCGTCCTGCGACCTCTGCACTTCATCCCAGTTCGAAGCCAGCCTCTTCCTCTCCGCCACATCCGCCAGCTTTGACGACTTCACATACATCGCCGCGGCCTCCGCCGGGCTTTTGCCGCCCAGCAAAGCCGCAACCACCGGATGCGAAGTCCCCAGTTCCTTGCTGGCGAAATTGAGATACTCGGCCAAAACGGCAATCTCCAGCTCGGGATGAACCGGCGCCTCGGAGTACATCGCCTGCTCCACCGACGGCAGCCCCGCTTCACTGAACTCCCGCAGCCGCTCCGCATTCGGCTTCCGCGTCTCGGCCGCGTACCGCACCACCCGCCGCGCAATCCCGCACAGGTCGCACCCCAGCATCGCCGACGTCTCCAGCAGGTAGTACTCCTTGTGCGCCGGACGGAAGTTCGAATACGCCGTCGCCAGCTCGTCCCACAACTTGCCGAACTTCTCCGCCTGGGCGGGTTCCTTCGCAATGGCCTCGCGCAGCTTTCGCTCCTCGGCGCGCTTCCGGTCTATCAGCGACTTGTCCATCAACCCGCGCTGGAAGCCGTGGGTCGCCTTCAGCGAATTCTGCACCCCGAACAGAACGTCCTTCGCCGTGCGCTCCTGCTCGGCGCCCTTCTTCGAATATTCCAGCAGCACATTCGCCAGCGAAGTCATCCGCCGCAGCGACAGCGGATACGAAACCTGGCCCAGGTACTCGAGCTGCGCCACCGTCATCAGCCGCCCCGTCGTCCCAGGATTGCCCGACGTGAAGATCAGCTCGCCCTCCTTCGCCCCCTCTTTCGACCACCGGAACCAGTCCTTCGGCTTCGCCGGCTGGCCGTTCTCGTACGCGCGCAGGAACGCGATGTCCATGTTGTACCGCGGATAAGTGAAGTTGTCCGGATCCCCGCCGAAAAACGCGATTCCGAACTCCGGAGCGAACACCAGCCGCACGTCGGTGTACTTCTTGTATTCGTAAAGGTGGTACTGCGCTCCCGAGAACAACGTGACCACGTCGCACCGGTTCCCCGTCGCGCCCGCGCACTCCTTCTCAATCGCCGACATCTTCGCTTTCTTCAGCCTGTTCGCCTCGGCCGCCGGCGCATTCGGATCGGCGCCCTCGTTCACCCGCTCAGTCACGTTGCTGATCTTCAGCAGCACGTTCACCTCAAGGTCGGGGCACTTCTTCTCGTCCTCGCGCGATGAGGCGGCGAATCCGTTCTTCAGGTAGTCGTTCTGAGCGGTCGAGACCTTCTGGATGCAGTCTGAAGCCACGTGATGATTGGTGAACAGCAACCCGTCCGGCGACACGAAGCTGCCCGTCCCGCCCGAGTTGAACCGCACCGCCGCAAGCCGCAGGTGATCGAGGAACTCCTGCGTCACCTTCAACCCGTACTTCTGCTCGATGGCCGCCACTGGCGCCTGGTTGAATAGCCAGAGACCCTCATCCCCACGAACAAAGGGCAACAGAAACATTAGAAAAGCTGATATACGAAGTACGGAAAACATGCTAATCCTTTCAATAACCTGTTTTATTTCTATGAGTTATCTCTCTCTATGAAAGTAGTAGTGTTCACAACAGCAGGGCTGATATGCAATACTAGAAGTTCGCAACACGAGCAGCCATGACGCAATTGGGCGAAGCTACAGCCCGCTATCACAGGATCCTGGAAGCCGATCCGGCGCGCACCACGGAGTGGATGGGGCACATCCGCGGCGCGATGGCCTCGCGCGGCTTGGTCGTCAATAGCCGCCCCGTCTCGCCTGTGCTGCGGCCGCACTTCATCAGCCGCCGCCAGTATACCAACTTGGCGAAGACTGCGGAGGCCCTGCATTCTTCCATCGAGCGCGTCCGCATGATGGCGCTCGAGAACCCGCAACTGATGGCGCGCATGGAGCTGCGCCCGGCCGAGCGTATGCTCGTCAGCGTCGACCCCGGATACAAGATCCCGGCAGTCTCCGCGCTGCTCGAGACCCAGGTGAACAACGGCAGTCTCCACTTCACTGAGGTGCTGGCCGATCTGCCCTACGGCGTCGCTTACGGCGAGGCGCTCTCGGAAGTGTTCTTCGACGCGCCGCCAGTGAAGGATCTGCGCAAGAAGTACAAGCTTTCGAAGATTGCGGGCACCAAGCCCCTGGTCGCCGCCATACTCAAGGCATGGAAGGACTTCGGCGGCAAGACCAAGCCCAACATCGCCGTCGTCGAGTTCAAGCAGCCCTTCGAGACTCTGGAATCGCACGAATACGATTTGCTCGTGGAAATCCTGCGCGGGCACGGCCTTCAGGCGCAGCTTGTCTCGCCCGAAGAGCTCGAATACCGCAACTCCGAGCTTCGCGCCGGAGCCTTCCGCATCGACGTCGTCTACCGCGGCGTCCACGCCCACGAGTTCCTCCTGCGCTTCGACCTCCGCCACCCGCTGATGCAGGCCTACCGCGAACGCCGCGTCTGCGTGGTGAACAGCTTCCGCGCCGAATTCACGCGCAAGAAGGCGTTGTTCGCGCTCCTGACCGACGACGCCGTGACGGCGAACTTCCCCGCGGCCGAGCGCCGCGCCATCGCCGAATCGATCCCCTGGACGCGCCTCGTCGCCCAGACCAGGACCACGCGAAGCGGCGAGACCATCGACCTGCCGGACTACATCCTCAAGCACCGCAAAGGCCTCGTCCTCCGGCCGAACGAGATGACCAACGAGCTGCCCACCTACGATGGCGCCTCAATGGACGACCACGCCTGGGACCGCGCCCTGCGCATGGCGCTGCGCAACCCTTACGTCGTCCAGGAGCGCATCGAGCAGCACCCCATCAGGTTCCCGGTCGACGTCTACGGCCAGCTCGAGTACCGCGACCTCGTCGTCGAGGTGAGTCCCCACGCCTTCCTTGGCAAGGTGCAGGGCGCCCTCGCGCGCGTGGAGGCCGCCCGCGGCTCCTATTCCACCGTCTCCGGTTTCGCCCCCACTTTCGTCATCGAAAGCAAGTAGCTGCTACAGGTACTTGTTCAACCATCCCACCACTTCCTGCATGTGGAAGCGGCTGTTCTCCCCCTTGAGGATCCAGTGCCCCTCATCCGGAAACACGATCAGCCGCGCCGGAACCTGCCGCCGCTGAAGTATTTTGTACGTGGTCATCGACTCGCTCACCGGCACCCGGAAGTCCAATTCACCCTGCGTGATCAGCATGGGTGTTTTCCAGTTCCCTGAGTAGCGGATCGGCGACTGGTCGTTCCACTGGCCGCCCTTCTCCCAGATCGGCCCGCCCATGCGCAGCTCGCGCTCGATCCCGCCGTCATTCGTCCCGTATTGCGACTCGTTGTTCACCGCTCCCGCATGGTTCACCATGCACTTGAACTGGTCCGTGTGCCCGTTGAACCAGTTCATCAGGTATCCGCCATAGCTCGCCCCGATCGCCGCCTGCCGCGTGAGATCCAGCCACGGGAACTCCTTCGCCGCCGCGTCGATCGCCTCCAGCACCTCACGCGCCGGACCCCGCAGCACATCGCGTTCGATGTCATCCGCAAACTTCTCCCCAAAACCCGTCGATCCCGTGTAATTCGTCATCAGCAGCGCATACCCCGGCGCTGTCAACAGATGATAATTCCACCGCGTCGTGAACGAATCCTTCGACATCGAGTTCGGCCCGCCATGCGGAAACACCACGATCGGGTATTTCTTGCTCTTGTCCAACGCCGGCGGAGGAACCAGCAGCGAATGAATCCGCTTCCCGTTCTTCGCCGTGAACCAGAAATGCAGCGGCTCCGGCATATCCAGCCCCGCCAGCTTCTCGCGGTTGAAATCCGTCAGCGGCTTCGAAGTCCCCGCCTCGAAATCCAGCCGCGCCACCTCGTTCGGCCGCGTCGAGCTCCCCAGCGCCGCCACGCAAACCCCGGCCTCGCACCGGATGTTCGCATACCCGCCTGTCAGCGCCGCCTGCGGAGTCCCGCCCCCCGCCGCCATCCTGAACACGCGATCGTACCCCGCATCCTCCGCCGTGATGTAGATCGAAGCTCCGCTCTGAGCGAAGTCCCCCACGGAGCGGTCCCAATTCGCCGTCACCACGCGCGGCGCTCCCAGCTCCGGCCACGGGATCGCCGCCAGCCGCGTCAGGGAATAAGGCTGCGACGCCGTCGCCTCGCGCGTCACTGTGGCGTACAGCGTCTTCCCATCCGCCGAGAAAGCCGGATCCCCGAAGCTCACCCCCGGAGTCGAAGTGATCCGCTGCGCCGCGCCGCCCGAAGGCCGGATGCGCCACAGGTGCGTTTCCACCGGCTTGTACATCGACTCGTGCCGGTTGATCGTCGCGACGAAGACAATCCACTGCCCGTCCGGTGACCAGTCCGCATTCAGCGTCTGTCCTCCTGCCGTCGGATTGAACGCTCCGCCGAAGTTCGGCCCCGGATCGATCTCGGTCGCCTTGGCCCCCGCCGCCGCGTCCTGCACAAACAGGTGCGGACGCTTATCGTCGAGCCAGGCGTTCCAGTAGCGGATCGGAAACGTGTCGTAAACGCGAGCCGTGTGTTTCTTCGCCTTCCGGTCCACCGGATCGAAATCCGCCTGGAAAAGAATCCGCTTCCCGTCCGGACTGAACTTCGGCGACGACGCCCCGGCCGCGCTCGCCGTCAGCCTCTCCGCCTCTCCGCCCGTCAGCGAAAGCAGGTACACCTGCTGCGCCTCATCCCCATCCCGCCGCGCGGTGAACACGATCGACTTCGAATCCGGCGAAAACGCCACCCCCGACTCCGGCCCCTTTGTCGTCGTCAGCCGCCGCGGCGCAGCAGACCCGTCCGCCGGCACAACCCAGAGGTCCGACACCTGCTTCGCCGCATCGTAATCCGGCTCCGTCAGCGAAAACACCACCAGCTTCCCATCCGGCGACAGCACGGGCGGCCCAGTGCGCTTCAACAGAAAAATGTCCTCGTGCGTGACGGGCCGTTTCTGCGCCCAAGCCCCCAGCGTCAAAACAAACAACGCCACAACCACCCTGCGAACCATGCGGACCTCCTGAATCTCTCAGGGTATCCGCTCTCCCCGCCCTCACGCCACGCGCCGGCGCGGTTCCCCCACCCCAATTCGGGCAAAAGGTCGAAATGGACCCGCGGCCGTTGCCTGACGACAGCGCTCTCGGCCGCGGACGCCACGCTGAACAGCAGACTCTCTTCCTTGCACCTGCCTGCCAGATGCAAACCAATGGGCGGCCCGCGGCCGTCATACCCTGCGGGAACGCTGGTTGCAGGCAGGCCCGTGAAGCTCGCGAGGTGAATGAACCGCATGGTCTCCACCACCTCGCCGATATCCAGCTCATCGCCGCGCGCCGCGTGCCTCGACAGCGCCGGCGCGGCCTTGGGTGTGGTGGGAGTGGCGATCACATCGGCAAAAAACAGCGCCCATCGAAACGCCTCCAACGTCCGCGTCCGGACGCGCTGCGCCTGAACATAGTCGCCCGGCGTGCATCCCGCGCACGTTCGCCAGCAGCAATCGCGTGGTCGGGCCGAAATCACCGCGATGCTCGCGATACGCAAATGCTGCCGCTGAGCCCGCGCCGCAAAATGTGCAAAACGAACCCAAACCTGCTCGGGCATTCTCGAATTCCCCCCGCCCCGGAGGCCCTCCATACCCCCCATCCATAACCCCGCATTTGCGCTCTCACCCAATTCTGCGATATATACTCGGGACGCCATGCTTCCGGACTACATCGCCAAAGCCGTCCCCAACCCGGCCTCCAACCGCGCGCCGTGGTACAAGAACACCGCCCCCAGCTACGCCGGAGTTTTCCTCTGGATCGCGTTCTACAACGCCCTCGCGGCCGACACCATCACCCGTGCGAGCGTCGCCGTGTGTCTGCTTGCGCTCGTCGCCGCCGGAGCGCTGTGTTACGCCTTCTACTACTACGCCCCGGCCATGCTCGGCATGAAGACGGGCTACCCCCTGTACGTCGTCGGCAGCTCCACCTTCGGCACAAAGGGCGGCTACCTAATGCCCGGTCTCCTCATGGGCCTCCTCCAGATCGGCTGGTTCAGCGTCGCCACACTCTTCGCCGCGAAGTTCATCCTCAGCGGGTTGGGCCAGCCGGCGCTCCCCAAGACCGCGCCCTTCATCGTGGCCGGCATCCTCTGGGGCTACATCATGGCCTACGTCGGCGTGAAGGGCATCGGCTACGTCGCCAGAGTGGCCACGTTTCTCAACTTCATCCCGCTGCTGATGATCGTCCTCGTCTTCTTCCGGACCTGGGACGGCGTCGCCCAACACGTCCCCTCCGACCCCAACCCCTACGTCGGCTTCACACTCATTCTCCAGATCGTCATCGGCTTCTTCGCCACCGCCGGCGCCGCCGGCGCCGACTTCGGCATGAACAGCCGCGACGGCCGCGATGTCAAGATGGGCGGGCTCATCGGCATCGCCCTCGCCGTCGTTATCGCCGGCGGACTCCCGCTGGTCTCGGTCGCGGGCGCCCGCGCCCTGAACCCCAACCTCCCCAACCTCCTCTACGAATCCGTCATCGGCGCCACCGGCGGCCTGCTCGCCTCCGCCATGTTCTTCCTCTTCACCATCGCGTCCATCCCCTCCAACTGCTTCTGCGCCTTCATCGCCAGCAACAGCTTCGCCACCATGCTCCCCGGCATCCCCCGCATGGCCTCCACCATGGCCGGCGTGACCATCGCCATCGTCCTCGCCGTCACCGGCGTCGCTGAAAACCTCATCGGCTTCTTCAGCATCGTCGGCGCATCCTTCGGACCCATCTGCGGCGCGATGGCCGCCGACTACCTTCTGAGCGGCTGCAAGTGGAACGGACCCCGCGAAGGAATCAACTGGGCCGGCTACATCGCCTGGGCCGCCGGCTTCTTCGTCGGCATCATGCCCTTCCTGCCCATGTTCGCCGGCATCAAGGACATCATCCAGCCCGTCGCACTCTACAGCTTCATCGTCGGCTTTGTCCTTTACGCCGTCCTCGCCAAAGCGGGCCTCGAGCCCAAAACGGTCCCTCTCGCCAAGGCGTGAAAACCGCGCTCGTCGTCAACCCCACAGCCGGAAGCGGCCGCGCCGGACGCCTCTGGCCGCGCATCGCGGAATTCATCGGACCCAGTGACTGCGCCGTCAGCGCCGCCGCCGGCGATGTCGAACTCTTCGCCCGCGAACGCCTCCAAGCCGGCTTCAACCTCATCGTGGTGGTGGGAGGCGACGGAACGATCCACGAAGCCGTCAACGCCTTTTTCGAAAATGGCCGGCCCGTAGCCCCGCAAGCCGTCCTCGCCCCGGTCCCCATCGGAACCGCATGCGATCTCGCGCGAATGCTGGTCCTCCCCACAAGGCAGGCCGCGTATGCACAGCACTTCACAGAACGAAAGATCCGCCTGTATGACGTGGGCTTGATCACCCTCCCCGGCTCCATCCGCTGCTTCCTCAACGTGGCCAGCGCCGGGCTCGGCGCCGAAGCAGCGCGCCGCCGCCGCGCCGCGCTGGGCCGCCCCGGCTACCTCGCCGCCGCCCTCGTCTCGGTGGCGCGCATGGAGCCTCCGCTACTCCAGATCGACGACGCTTCGCCCGTGCCTCTGCTCCACGTCGCCATCGGCAACGGCCGCTGCACCGGAGGCGGCATCAACGTCTGCCCGCTCGCCTCCCCCGAGGACGGCCTCCTCGACATCACCCTCATCGCTCCCGTCTCGACGCTCGAAGTCGCCCGCAGCGTGCGTCTTCTCTACAACGGCCGCATCCATTCCCACCCCGCCGTCCGCCACATGCGCGTCCGTTCCCTCCTCGTCCGCGGTCCCGCCATGGTGGAAGCCGACGGCGAGATCTGCGGACCCCTCCCGGCGACCTTCTCCGTTCTGCCCCGCGCCCTCCGCGTCCTCGCCTGAGCTACCGCGCCACGTCGAACGCGCCGTACAACTCCAGGCAGAACAGCTCCGGAGCCTTGTCGTACGGCACCGGCCTCGTTAGCAGTTCGTTGAGCGACGCGAGGCCGTTCGTGACCGCGACCTCGCTGAGCACGCCCGGCTCCAACGCCGCCGCCGCGAGCGCCGCGACCTGGCTCCGCATGCCCGACGCCTCGACGCGCACCGACGGCGCGCCGCGCGCACTCTTCATCCATCGCGCCAGCGCAATGAGCTGCGCCGCCTGAATGCCCAGCGGGCGTTCGCCCAGCCCCGCGATCACCTGAGTGAACAGATGTGGACGCTGCGGCGACGCATCGCCCGTCAGCAGCAAATCGGCGGCCAGCACCTGCTCGCCGCGATTCACGCGGTCCGATGCCGCGGCGGCAGCGGCCTTGCGCCCGTCTTCGTGGAGCACGATCGTCGCCGGCGCCCCCGGCTTGATCGCCACCGCCTTCATCCACACCCCAATCGCGGTGAGCCCGTTGGCGAACTCGAACCGCAGCGCCTCGCTTTCCAGCCCTTTGTTCTTGGTGTTCGCGAGCCCCCACACGCTCGCCGCCGGCGTCGCCTTGTAGCGCAGGACCTCGGCGAGCGCGCCGCCGCGCCGCGCGCGCTCCGCGAGCCGCTTCGCCACGCCGAGGATCGTCAGGTTGTCCGCGGGCAATCCCACGCGCAGTTCCTCGAAGCTCTTGATCTCGGAGTCCGACGGGATCTCGGCGTCCGCGGGCGCCATGCGGAAGCCCTCCGCGAAGAAGCGGTACGCCTGCACGCGGTTGTCGAGCTGGTAGTTATGAGTGCCGGGATCGAGGTTCTCGTGCCAGCGCAGAGCGGACTCCGCTCCCAGCGCGCGGTAGTACGGCTTCACCTGGTCGTAGATGTAGGCCTTCACCAGCGGCGCGCGGAAGCAGCAGTCGTCCTCCGCGTTGTAGATGAGTAACGCGGGCCGCGGCGCAAGCATTGCAGTCAGGTGCGTGTAGTCCGCGATCGAGTACAGGTCGGTGGCATTCTGTTCGATGTCACCTATATCGTTCGGAGTCGACCGCTCCATCCGCGACATCAGCGACGAGTACCCCGCCACCGGGATCGCCGCCGCCACACGCTCGTCGAGCGCGCTCAACACGATCGTCTGCCAGCCGCCGCCCGACAGCCCCGTGACGCCGATGCGCGCGCGATCCACCGCCGGATGCGCGTACAGGTAGTCGAGCCCGCGCCGCATCGCGAGGTAGAGGAAGCCCATCCCGTTCGCGCCCGCAAGGTCGATGTGCGCCGTGTACCAGTGTGCGTTCTCCGCCTGGCTCAGCTCGCCGAACGACGGCCACTCGAGGTTGAGCGCGATGATGCCGCGCCTGGCCTGGTTGATGCAGCGCTTCTGCTTGTACTCCACCGCCTTGCCCGGCGCGCCGACGTGACCGTTGACATTGAGGATCGCCGGCGCGCGCCCCTCCAATCGCTCCGGCTCGTAGAGGATGGCGGACGACCAGTAGCCCGGCACGATCTCGTAGCGCAGCTTGCGCATCTTGTAGCCCGGTGGCGCCGGGATCGCGCCGAGGTCCTCAAACCGCGGCGCCGCGTCCACCCACTCGCGCGGCCATCCGCGGTAGACGACCTCTTCCAGCAGCCGCTTGCGCAGCCGCGCCGCCTCCTCGCGCCACGCTGACGGCGACTGCGTCAACCGCGGCGCCCGCGCGTGCGCGAACCGCCGGATCTGGTCCGCCACCAGCTCCGGGCTTTGATAAACCGGCTCCAGCACCGCCCGCACCTGCGAAACATCCGTCTGCGCGAACACCGCCAGCGCAATGAAGTGTGCGGTGATCCACTGCCCGGTCCGCATCACAGTCCTCCTCTCCGGCTCCGGCGATGCTATCAGAAGCCGGACGCCGCCGGAAGCCGGTTGAGGGAACAACCTCTCCGCTTGCTCCGTATTCGATAAAGAGCAGGCCGCCATGACCTCATATCTCCGCCACGCGCACTTGAACGGAGTGCTCAGGCCCGGACTGCGCCGCCCGCGAGGCCCGGTTCGCGCGGCGATGGGCTGGCTCTGGGCGCTGTTCTGGACCGGCTTCGGACTGGCGATGGGCTTCTCGCCCGAGTTCCGCGCGGGCTTCCTCGACCTCGTTCGCGGCATCCCGCAGATGGTGGCTTCTGCCGTCGACTGGCTGCGCAGCGGGGGCGAGATCTGAGCGCTCAGCCTTCGACGCGCGCGACTAACAGCGTAAGATCGTCCGAGTTCGGCCTGCCCGCGAGGAACTCCTCAACGTCCCGCAGCAGCGCGCTGCGCAGCTCGGATGGCGGATTGCCCGCGTTGCGCTCGATCGTCGCGCGCAGCCGCTCTTCGCCGAACTCCTCGCCCTTCTTATTCGCCGCCTCCGTCAACCCGTCCGAGTAGAGCACCAGCAGGTCGCCCGTTTCGAGTCGCGTCGAGACCTCCGTGTACTGCGCATGAGGCAGCAGCCCGATGACTGGACCGCCCTCGTCCAGCCTGACAACGTGCGGCCCCGCCGCTCCTCGATGCCGCACCACGAACGGGGGCAGATGTCCGGCGTTCACGTAATTGAGCATGCCCGTGCGCGGATCGTAACGGCCCCAGAACATTGTCGAGTAGCGCTCGCGCGATGTCTTCCGGCAGAGCAGCTCGTTGAGATGCAGCGTGCCCTCTTCGAGGCTCCCGCCCGCGGGGTTCGAGACCCACGCGTGAACGCCGCCGTGCAGCAGCCCCATGAGCAGCGCGGCTGGCAGTCCCTTGCCTGAAACATCTCCGAGCACGAATGTCACCTGTCCGTCTTTGCCTGCGATGACGTCGTAGAAGTCGCCGCCGACCTCCCACGCGGGGACGCATTCCGCGGCGAGCGCAAGGCCGGCCGCGGGCACGTCGCGCTGCGGCAGCAGATCGCGCTGCACGCTGCGCGCGAGATCGAACTGTTGCTCGAGCTGCTTGCCGCGCACGTAAGGGCCGAAGCGCAGCGCCATCAGGGCCATCGCCGCGAGCAGCGCCAGCGACGCCGAGATGTTGACGATGAGATTGCGTTTGAGCGGCCAGAAAGCGCCGGCCGCGGCCTCAAACGGCATCGCGATCTCGGCCAGCGTCAGCCGCCTTCCTGCTCCCGGGCCCTTGGGTTCGGGAGGCGGTTGCTGCTGTGGCGGTGGCGGAACGCCGGGCGGCCTGAACCTGAACGGCACTCCGACCACGATGACGTCGCCTTGCGGCGTGGCGATCATGCGAGACGGCAGCTCGCGCTGGTCGAACATCGAGACTTGCGAGACCGAGGTGAACGGATCGCCCTGCGGCGTCCCGCTTACGGCGAGGGTCTTGCCGTCGGCATTGGTGACGCGGATCCAGGCGATGCGGCCGCTCGACTCCTCGCGCAACTCGTCGAACAGCGCTTGCAGCTTCTCGGCCTCTTGAATGCGCGACTGGCGCACCGTCCGCTCCACATCCGCGACGTGGCGGATCGCTTCGCGC
Source organism: uncultured Solibacteraceae bacterium (assembly GCA_964472745.1). Taxonomy (GTDB): domain Bacteria; phylum Acidobacteriota; class Terriglobia; order Bryobacterales; family Bryobacteraceae; genus CAYYNC01. The sequence goes on along the minus strand of CAYYNC010000007.1, from coordinate 18,639 downwards.
TTCAGTTGATCGATCATCAGCCGGCGCGAGACGAAGACGTAGTTGCTGATCGACTGCACCAGCAGCAGCGCGCCCAGCGAGAACCCAAGCACGAGCGCGATCTTGAACCAGACGAACTGGAACGGTTTGCGGGCCGGCGCGCCGATGCTCATGGCGCTATGTTACATGCGCGGCGGGCTCAGTGGGTGTGCGGATGAGGATGCTGGGCGTAGTGCTGGCGCAGCAGGTCCTTGCCGTAGTCGTTGCCGTTCGGCGTGCGGATGACGGCGTGGATGTGCTCGCGGTCAGGCCTCGTCGGATCGGAAGAGAGGCGCCGCAGGCCCACCGGAAGCTGGTGATCGAACTCGATCAGGATGACGGGGCTGTGGATGCGGTAGTAGAAGACGCTGTCCGGCGCCGCGCCGCCGATCCAGGCGAAGTACGTCGCGTCAATGTGCTTCTTCACTTCATCCATGCGCACCTTTGCGTGGCCCTCGCGCATGTTGCTCACGTAGAGATGAACAAGGTCGATCAACTGGCTCTTCTGCGTGGTCGAGAGCTCCGACGCCCGGATGCCGGCGTAGTCGAGCACGACGTTGTCCTTGAACGCTTCGCCGACATTGTCGTTGCCGGTCTTCGACACGCGGATGACGGCCCTGGCGCGCTGCTCCGGCGTCATTGCATTGATGAACGCAAGCGCGCGGTTCTGCTCGTTCTGCATGATCGACGTGCCCTTGTACTTGCCGCTGCGCGCGATCACCGGCTCCGATCCGAGGAACGTTGGGGTCATCACCACCTGGTCGCCGAGGACGAAGTAGTTGATGATCAGGTGATGCCCGTCGAGCTGCCAGCCCCACGGCTCTTTCTCGCCGGGCTTGCCCATCACCGTGATCCAGTAGAGCCACTCGCCGTACTCTTCGAAGTTGTTGTCGTTCAGCTCGCCGAGCGTGTGGTTGAGGCGCATGATGTCGCGCGTGAGCTGAAGGCCTTTCGCGCTGAGCGAGGCGCGCAACAGGCCGATTGCGGCCTCGCGCTGCGCTTCACTCATCTCCCAGAAGCCCGTTCCCTGGCGGACGTAGAAGTGCTGGTTCATCCATTTGCGCCACTCGTCGTCGTCCACGGAGAACATCGTCTTCGCGCGCTGCGCCTCGGTCAGTGAAGCGAGGAACGCCTCCGCGGCTTTGCGCACGGGCTCTGTCGAGACGCCTGTCGAGCGGATGCGAAAGAGCCCGGGCTCGACTTCGCCCTTCGCAGTCACGCCCTTGAACGGTTCCGCCAGCCCGCGGGCTTCGGCTTCGGCGGAGCGCTTCTTCGCCCCATCAAGCCGTGGACCGGGCGGCAGTTGTGAGAAAGCGGCAAGCGCGGCGAGCGCCAACAAAGCGGACCGGTACCGAGGTTTCAAGTTGCATCCCCTTCGCTCTCTCATACCATGGATGCATGTTGACGCGCATCCTCCTTTCGCTTGCCCTTGCGCTTGCCGCATCCGCGCAGCCTTACCTTGACGCATCGCGGCCGGTTGAAGAGCGCGTGCGCGACCTGCTCGCCCGCATGACGCTCGAAGAAAAGGTGGGGCAGATCAACATGCCGTGCGTGTACGTGAACGAGCTCGGGCGGGACATCCCGTCGAAGATCGACGCGTGCAGGCGTTTCGCGGAAGGCGCACGCGAGAAGGGCCTCGGCCCCGGCGGCGGCTTTTTCACACTGCCGAACAACGTGCTGCCCGAGGGCACGCGGCGGCAGGCGGAGTTCATGAACGAGCTCCAGCGCATCGCCCGCGAGAAGACGCGGCTGCGCATCCCGCTGCTCCAGACCGAAGAGGGCACGCACGGGCTGATGTGTTCTGGCGGGACGATCTTCCCCGAAGGCCCCGGCCTGGGGAGCACGTGGGACCTCGATCTCATCCGGCGCGTGTATGCAGCGGCGGCGCGCGAGGCGCGCGCGATCGGCGTGCATCAACTGTTCACGCTGGTGGTGGAGCCGATTCGAGATCCGCGGCTGGGCCGCAATCAGGAAGCTTACAGCGAAGATCCGTACTTCTGCTCGCGCTACGCGGAGGTGATCACGCACGCCGTGCAGGGCGCCAGCATCGCCGCCGAGGATAAGGTCGTTGCAGGGCTATGTCACTATCCGGGACAGAGCCAGCCCGTGAGCGGACTGGAGCGCGGCGCGATGGAGATCTCCGAGCGTACGCTGCGCAACGTGTTCCTGCCGCCGTGGGTGGCGGGCATCAAGCGCGCCGGGGCCTTGGGAGTAATGGCGACCTACCCGGCCATCGACGGCGTTCCCGCGCACGGCTCCGACTGGGTGCTCACGAAGATACTGCGCGACGAGTTGGGCTTTGAAGGCCTCGTGCTCGGCGAGGGCAGCGGTCTTTCGACTCTCGTTTACGAGGGGCTGGCCGCGGATCAGAAGCAGGCCGGCGCGCTTGCGCTTCAGGCGGGCGTGGACGTCGGCATCTCGTATGAGGCCGCGTACATGCAGCCGCTCATCGAGAACGTGCGCGAGGGCAAGCTCCCGATGCAGTTGATCGACCGCGCGGTGGCCCGCGTCCTGCGCCTGAAGTTCCGCCTCGGCCTGTTCGAGAAGCCGTTCGTCGATCCCGAGCGCGCGGTGAAGGTGACGCACACGCAGCAACATCAGGATCTCGCGCTCGAGGCGGCGCGCAAGGGTATCGTGCTGCTGAAGAACGAGAAGAACGTCCTGCCGCTGAGCAGGAGCGTGAAGTCGATCGCCGTGATCGGGCCGAACGCCAACGACTGGCGCAACCTGTTGGGCGACTACACGGCGCGCAAGGTGCTTCAGCCTGTAATCACAGTGCTCGAGGGCGTAAAGCAGCTTGCGCCCGGAGCGCGCATCGAGCACGTGAAGGGCTGCGACATCATCGGCGAGTCGACCAACGAGATCGAGATGGCAAAGCAGGCGGCGCGCAACGCCGAGGCCGCGATCGTGGTGGTGGGCGAGAATGCGTGGGACCCTGCTGCCGGTTATCCGACCGACGGCGAGGGCTACGATGTGGCGAGTCTCGATCTAACCGGCCGGCAGGAGGAGTTGGTGAAAGCGGTCTACGAGACGGGGACTCCGACCGTGGTCGTGCTGGTCAATGGACGGCCGCTGTCGATCCGCTGGATCGCGGAGAACGTGCCGGCGATCGTCGAGGCGTGGCTGCCGGGAGAGAAGGGCGGGCGCGCGGTGGCCGATATCCTGTTCGGCGATTTCAATCCGAGCGGACGGCTGACGGTGACCGTGCCGCGTCACTCAGGCCAGCTTCCGGTCTACTACAACCGGCCGCCGTCGAAGGATTACTGGATCGAGCGCGGCTGGGGCCGGCGCTACGCGGACATGAGTGCAAAGCCGCTGTGGGACTTTGGCCACGGCCTGAGCTACACGAACTTCGAATACAGCAACCTGCGTATCGAGACGCCTCGCGTGCGTCCGGACGGCGAGGTCCACATCAGCGCGGACATCGCGAACACGGGCTCGCGCGCGGGCGCGGAAGTTGCGCAGTTGTACATCCGCGACGTCATCAGCTCTGTGACAACGCCGGTGAAGCAGTTGCGCGGCTTCGAGCGCGTCGAACTGAAGCCGGGAGAGAAAAAAACCGTTCGCTTCACGCTTGGTCCTGACGAGCTGTCACTGCTTGACCGCAATCTGAGGCGAGTGGTGGAACCGGGCGAGTTTCGCGTGATGGTCGGCCGCTCTTCAGAAGACATCCGGTTGCGCGGCAACTTCCTGGTGGTGGACTAGCACAGCCGGAAAGGGCGCCGATGAGAATCCGGCGCCCAATCAAGCAGCTTTCAGACCGTGCGATCAGTTCCGCTGTTATCCAGTCGCAGCCGACGGTCTTGATTTCCGCGGCGCCGATGTACTGGCCGCCGCCGAACGCCGGCATGGTCATCAATGCAGGATCGCCTCCGCATGGGATCCCCGTCGCCGGCGCGCTGAAGAGGAAAACGAGATCCATCAGCCCCTCCAGGTTGACGTCCTCCATGGCATATCGAAGCGGTGAGGTTTCGGTCCCAGTCCGGCCGAACTTCACGGTTGCGGGATCGACTTGAGTGGCGTCGAAGGTGGAGGTAAACAGGATGCACGTTCCACAGCGTACCCAGGAAGACTGCCGCGCTCACACTGTTCGGTCCGGTGATATCCTTCTCGCAAAGAGCCCATGCCGGCCAACCTGACGCCCGACTACCTGGCAGCCGAGAAGGCGTTCAAAGCGGCTGAGACGCAGCAAGAGAAGATCGCCGCGCTCGAGCAGATGTGGGCCACCATTCCCAAGCACAAGGGCACCGAAAAGCTCCAGGCCGATATCAAGAAGAAGCTCTCGCAAGCGCGCAAGGAATCTCAGAAGAAGGGCGCTGCCCACGCCACGCCGTTCTACATCGTGAAAAAAGAAGGCGCCGGACAAGTCGCGCTTGCCGGCCCCCCGAACTCCGGCAAATCAAGCCTCCTGGCGGCGCTCACTCACGCACACCCCGAAATCGCCGACTATCCTTTCACCACGCGCGCGCCGCTGCCTGGCATGATGCTCTTCCAAAACGTGCAGATCCAGCTTCTCGATCTGCCGCCGCTCAGCGAAGAGTTCATCGAGCCCTGGATGCCGCAGGTGTTGCGGATGGCGACCATGAGCGTACTGATCGTCGATCCGAACGATCCCGATGTGCTGGGCGAAACAGAGTTCGCGCTTGCAAAGCTCGATGAATGGCGTGCGCCGGCGCCGAAACTGCTTGTCGGCAACAAGCTCGACCTTGGAGGAGAGCGCGAGAATCTCGAGGCCCTCAAGGATCTCTACGGCTCGCGCATTCGCTGCCTGGGCGTTTCCGCCGCCACAGGGGAGGGGCTGAAGGAGTTCGCCCGCGCCGTCTTCGACGCGCTCGAGATCGTGCGCGTTTACACCAAGCCGCCCGGCAAGAAGGCCGACCTCACCGCGCCTTACGTCCTGCGTAAGGGCGAAACCGTGATGGACGCCGCGGCCCACGTGCACCGCGACTTCGCCGAGCACTACAAGTACGCCCGCCTGTTTCGCGCCGACGGCAGCGTGGACGGACTGATGGTGGAGCGCACGCACGTGGTGAAGGACGAAGACATCCTCGAGTTCCACACGTGAGCCGCTACGGCGTGATCTCCATCTCCACCGTCACTGTCGCGTGCACGGTCACCATCCCGGTCTCGATCGGCGTTGTCGTCGCCGCGCCCGCGTCCGCCCGTGAGTCCGTTGCATAGCGCACCGTGACGCCTTCATCGGCGAGCACCACATAGCCGAGGTTCACGCCCAGGCCCGCCGCGATCGCCTTGGCCTTCTCGCGCGCGTTCGCCGCCGCGAGCTTCAGCGCCTCCATCTTGTGGGGCAGCTCGTTGCGCAGCGTGAAGCGCAGCGAGCTTACCGTGGTCGCTCCAGCGTTGGCCGCGGTGTCGATGAGCCGCCCCAGAATGGTCAGATCCGGCGTCGTCACTTCCACCGAGTTACTGGCGGTGTAGCCTACCAGCGTCGGCTGGCCTCCGCCGGTTGGGTACTTGTAGTTCGGCGTCAGCGAGTACGAGATGGTTTGGATCGTTGCGTCGCTGCCGAGCGCCCGGCGCAGCGCCGCCAGAACGGCTTCCACCTTTGATGCATTGGCCGCCCCGGCCTCCTCGGCTGTTGCGCCCTGTGTGATCACGCTGACGGCGAGCTTCGCGAGGTCCGGCCGGACTGAAATCACCGCGTCGCCCGTCGCACGGACGGACCGGCGCGAAATCTGCGCGGCCCCCGGCGCCGCCAGCAGGGCGATCGTGCAGAATACCGTAACAAGATGCCGCATCGCACGCCTCCTGGGTTCGATTACAGCACTCGATAAACCCGCGCGCATCCGCTATGTTTCTCAACCGCATTGAGTTTGCATTGATGAACAACCCCGTGCGGGCCGCGATCCAGCCCTTCGAGGCCCGTCGGCTCCTGGAGATGGGCGGCCCTGTGACCGGCGCCCGCGCCCTCGAGGCGGGCTGCGGGACGGGCAACGGCGTCAACCTGATCCTCGATCTCTTCCAGGCCGCCTCTGTCGATGCCTTCGACCTCGATCCCCGCATGCTTGCGATCGCACGCCGCCGCCTTGCCGCGCGAGGTTCGCGCGTTCGTCTCTGGATCGGCGCCGCCGCCGCCATCGCCTCCCCTGACTGCACCTACGACGCCGTCTTCGATTTCGGCAGCATTCAACGACCGCTTTGATCACGCCGACTTCACTGCCGGCCTGCGCACCGCAGGTCTCGCCCCCTCGCGTCGCGCCGGATGTGGAACGCCTTTGCGTGATTCACCGCCGCGAAGCCGGCCGTCTCGGCAGTATGAAGGGAGTCCGGGCCCGGTACTCTTCGTACTCCCCGCCGAACCGCAGACTCAGCTCGTACTCCTCGAACACTTTCACCACCACGAGCCACGCCGGCGCCACCGCGCACAGGCTCCACGCCACAAACAGCCCGGACCGCAGCCAGACGCCGAGCGCGCACAGGAATGCGATAAACGCCAGCACCATCGGATTCCGCGTCCACGCATACATCCTGTTCACCGCCAGCCGCCTGCTCGACACGACGTTGGCTGCCTCACCAGCGCTCCCGTGCGCCAAGTCGATCATGCTCAGGATGAGCGCGGTACCCGATAGGATCAGCAGGGCGTGCCCCACCCACGGATTGACGAAGATCGGCCACTGCGGCGCGTGCGTCTGGCTTCGCAGAGCCGCGAGGATGGGCATGCCTAGCAGAATCATCACCAGGTAATGCATGCCCAGCGAGATATACCGCGCCGTCTCCCCTTCCGGCCACCTCTCCAGCAGCCGCCGCCCAAGAAACGCCAGCGGCACTGTCGCCACGACGCAGCCCGTGATCGCGGGCCAGGTGAATGTCCCCTCGTCGGTTGCGAAGATGCTCCAGCGAAACGCCAGCAACACGCCGGCGAACCCCATCACTCTCACCAGCAGGTGGAAGATCCGGTTCCTCTTCATGCCTCCCCCGGCTCGATGCTGACAGAGTTCATGCCCGGTGGCAAGAGGGATCAGTGGCGGAAATGCCTGACTCCGGTGAACACCATCGCCACGCCAAGACTGTTGGCCGCCGCAATCACCTCGTCGTCGCGCACCGAGCCGCCCGGCTGGATGAAGGCCGTCGCGCCATTCTTCGCCGCCGCCTCCAACCCGTCAGGGAAGGGAAAGAATGCGTCGGACGCCACCACGCATCCTTCCAGCGGCAACACCGCCTTCATCGCCCCCACCTTCACGCTGTCCACGCGGCTCATCTGCCCCGCGCCCGCCGCGATCAGTTGCCCGGGCCGCGCATACACAATGGCGTTCGACTTCACGTGCTTGGCCACCTTCCAGCCGAACTCCAGCGCGCGCCACTCCTCGCCCGACGGCTGGCGCGCGGTCACCGCCCGCGCCGTCTCCCGCCGGAAGGTCTCGCGGTCGGCGCTCTGCGCCAGGTAGCCGCCCGTGATCGACCTCACTACGAGATCGTCCAGTCCCCCCGCCCTCACTTTTACGAGCCTCAGGTTTTTCTTCGACATGAGCACCGACAGCGCCTTCTGCGTGTAAGCCGGCGCCGCGATCGCCTCCACGAACAGTTTCGACGCCTCCAGCGCCGTGTCTTCGTCCAGCTCGCGGTTGAATGCCAGCACGCCCCCGAACGCCGACACCGGATCGGCCTCGTAAGCCCTCAGATACGCCTCGCGCAAGCTGTTCTGCTCGGCGCATCCGCACGGGTTGGTGTGCTTGATGATGGCCGCCGCCGGGCCGCTGAATTCGCAAATCAACTGCCACGCAGCGTCCAGATCCACCAGGTTGTTGTAGGAAAGCTCCTTGCCATGCAACTGCGCCGCATTGGCCACGCCCTCGGAGCCACTGGCGTACAGCGCGGCTTTCTGGTGCGGATTTTCCCCATAGCGCAAGGGCTGCTTCATCGGAACATGGATGCTTAAGGTGGCCGGCAGTTCCGCCGGGTTGTCCTTGAAATGATCCCCATCGCACTCGATCGAAGCCAGCCGCGCCGTAATCTCCGCGTCATAGCGCGCCGTCAGCGCGTAAGCCTTGCGTGCCAGGTTCCACCGTGTGGCCTTGCTCAGCCCGCCGCCCCGCTCCGCCATCTCGGCAAGGATCGCCGCGTAATCCTCCACTGCGGTCACCACGGCGACGTCCTCGAAGTTCTTCGCTGCGGCGCGAATCATCGTCGGACCTCCGATGTCGATGTTCTCGATCAGGTCCTCGATCGACGCATCCTTCTTCGCCGCCGCCTTCGCGAAGTCGTAAAGGTTCACCACCACCATGTCGATCGTGTCGATGCCGTGCTCCGCGAGCGCCGCCATGTGCTCCGGCACGCCGCGCCGCGCCAACAGCCCCGCGGCGATCCGCGGGTGCATCGTCTTCACGCGCCCGTCGAGCATCTCCGGAAAGCCCGTCACCTCGCTGACGTCCTTCACTCTCAAGCCCGCTTCGCGCAGGAGCTTCGCCGTGCCGCCAGTGGAAATCAGCTCAGCCCCGAACCCGGCGAGCCCCTTTGCGAACTCGACCAATCCTGACTTATCAGTCACGCTGAGGAGCACGCGTTCGATGCGAGACATAGCCTTTCATTCTCCCACGCAATCCGCCGTTGTTACCATGAGACCGTGGCCTACAAAGTGACTCTCATCCCCGGAGACGGCATCGGTCCCGAAGTCGCCGATGCCACCGTTCGCGCACTCCAAGCGACCGGCGTCCCCATTGAATGGCATCGTGTCGAATTGAGCGCCGCCATCATCGAGCGGACCGGCTCCAGTCTGCCTCCCGAAGTCCTCGAATCCATCGAACGCACTGGCGTCGCCCTCAAGGGGCCGGTCACCACACCCGTCGCCGGCGGCTTCAAGAGCGTCAACGTCGCCATCCGCAAGCAGCTCGATCTGTTCGCCAACGTCCGCCCGGTCTTCACCCTGCCCGGCCTGAAGACGCGCTTTCAGGATGTCAACATCGACATGGTGATCTTCCGCGAGAACACCGAAGACCTCTACTCCGGCCTCGAGCACGAAGTCGTCAAGGACGTCGTCGAGAGCCTCAAGATCATCACTCGCTTCGCTTCCGTGCGAATCGCCGAGTATGCCTTCGCCTACGCCAGGAAGAACGCCCGCCGCAGGGTCACGGCGGTCCACAAGGCCAACATCATGAAGCTCTCCGACGGCCTCTTCATCCGCTGCTGCCGTGAGGTGGCCGCTGGCTATCCCGACATCGCCTACAACGAGCTGATCGTGGACAACGCGGCGATGCAGCTCGTCATGCGGCCCGAGACCTTCGACGTGCTCCTGCTGCCCAACCTCTACGGCGACATCGTCTCCGATCTCGCGGCCGGCCTCGTCGGCGGCCTCGGCGTCGTCCCCGGCGCCAATATGGGCGAGAAGCAAGCCGTCTTCGAAGCCGTCCACGGCAGCGCCCCCGACATCGCCGGCCAGGGCATGGCCAACCCCACCGCCCTCATGTCCTCCGCCATCCTGATGTTGCGCCACCTCGGCGAAGGCGAAGCGGCCGACCGCCTTCAGAAAGCCATCGCCGCGGTCTACCGCGAGGGCAAATACCTTACGCGCGATGTCGGCGGCGCCGCCCACACCAGCGAGTTTACGGACGCCGTCATCGGCCACCTGGCGTAGAAACGCAGGATCAGTGCTTCCAGACCGGAACTGTCGGCGGTCTGGAAGCTTTCGGCGGAGGCCGCGACCGTCTCACCAGCAGTGATCAAGTACCACTTGATCTGGTAGCCCGCCTCAACACCCAACTCGCGGATGAGCTCCCGTTGCGCGCGCCCGTTCCCCTCGCGGAACGGATGAATCGCATTGATCTCGGCCGGATAGAAACCGGCACGAGGGGCGGAGTTCTCGCGATCAAGCCCCCTGAGGCAATCCTCGCCCGGCAGTTTCCGCAGCACAGTGAATAGTGCCTGCTCAATAAACCCGCCAGCGCCGAACATCCGGCCGCCCATCGAAATGTTGACCGCGCGGAATGGGCCGGCCCACGCATACACATCCTGGAAGATGTGTTGATGGATGGCTCTCAATTGTGCCGCGTCGAATGCCCCCTTCACGGAAGCGTCGTCCAGTTGAGCGATCCGCGCCGCGGCCGCGTCGGTCTCAAAATCAGCGAGGCTCGCAAGATCGCGAATGTCCGCGAAATTCCGAAGGACGTCACTCCCCGGATACAGGTATGCGTCCGAACTCTCATGCATTCAGCGCTCGAATCTCCGCGACCATCTCATCTATTGTCAGCTCGGCGGAGATGTACCGGTCGAAGGCAGCCCTGGCGCTGCCGGTGGGCTCAAGTCCCTCTAGCCGCACGGAGCGCAATGCGCGCTCGCTACGCGCCTGGCGTTCAGCCCGCTCCTGCTCAGAGATTGACTTTCTCCTTGCGGCCATGACATTCACCCTTTTAACCGTCTTACCTTGAGGGCCGGCAGATCCTCTCGCAATGCGGTCAGTCTTGATTGATTCCCGGCCCAATGAGGCTACCCCCGCGGCGTCTTGGCCACGCCCAACACGCGCAGCGCGAGTTTCCCGAACACGCCGCGGCGGCTGCTTTCAAGGAACATCCAGTTGAGCAGCCGCGCCAGGCGAGGAGGCTCAAACCGCGGATCCCGCGCCTTGCGGCGATCGATGATGGCAGCCAGAGTCTCTCGCGGCTGCTCGCGGAAGGCGTCGAGCATCGCCACCTGGTGCACACAAGAGATGGTGCAGAACGGAGCGCACGGCTTCACCTGATGAAACGCGCGGTCGAGGTGTTCCTGCGTGTACTCCTCGATCGGGATGCCCGGCTGTCCGCGCTGCTGCGAGCAATAGTGCACCAGCCCGTCTTCGCAGATGTAGAGGAAGCGGCTGCCGGCCCGGCAGTGCCAGTTGTTGGGCCGGCCGCGCACGATGTTCTGCTGAAAGCGGTCGAAGTGGGCGAAGGAGAAAAGCGCGCCGCTCAACGAAAAGATGCGCTTCCAGACGTCCGCAAGCTCCTCGGCGAGCGGCAGCAACTGGCCGCCATGATCGTGCAGAACGCCGACAGTGCTCTGAAAGCCGAGTTCGCGCGCCCGCAGCGCGATGCGATAGGCGTCCTCCGGCTTTGCGAGCATGTTGCCCAGCACGGAGTTGATCGTCACGCCGAACTCGGCGTGCCGCGCCAGCATCTCGAGCTTCCGATCGAGCACCTTGAGACTCTTCTTCGAGGCCGCATCGGGCAGCACGTTGTCGATGCTGATCTGCATGTAATCGAGGCCGGCGCGGTTCAAACGCTTGATCCGGTCCGGCGTCAGCAGATAGCCGTTGGTGATCACCGTGGCGATGGCGCCGTGGCTGCGCACCCGGCGGATGAGCGCGTCCAGATCCGGATGGAGAAACGGCTCGCCGCCGCTGAACGTGATGATCGTCGTTCCTAGTTCGGCCAGCCGGTCGATGCGCCGCAGCATCTTCTCGGCGGGCGCCGGGGGCGACACATCATCGTACTCGTTGCAGTAAGCACAGGAGAGGTTGCAGCGGCGTATGGGGACAATCTGCGCCAGCACGGGATGGCGGCTGGACGCCATCGCTTTGGCGAACATCTTCGTCTCGCGATACCGGCGGCCGATCGCGCGTGCTGTGCGCCGGATCCCAGCGGCGAACATACCTCCATTATCCACCGCAACGTCGCCTGAAGCTGTTTAGTTACTCCCGCCGCAAAACTTTCAACTTCTTCTCCGTCACCACCGCCGGCGTGAGCGATCGATCGAAATCCAGCAGCGCGTCCTCCCACGACCCATACATCGCGTTCGGCAATACAATCCAGCGCTCGCCCCACCACGCCTCGTAAGGCCGCGCCCGCTCCTCCCGTTCCGCCGGCGATACCCGCGCCGGCAGGAAATCGTTCAGATCGTCACCGCCGATCATCACGACGCGGTAGTGCGCCGCCACCGCCGCCCGCCGCGTGCTCTTGTCGCTCTGCCACTCCGGACGCTCTCCCCGCAGAAGCAGCGTATCCCCCAACCCTCCTTGCGCTGCGACCACGCGAAACCCCTCCGCCTCCAGATTCTTCAACGTTCCCGCCTCTTCCCCTGCATCGCGGTTCGTCACATAGAACACCGTGACACCGCGCGACCGCGCGTATTCCAAGAACTCCCGCGCCCCAGGGATCGCTTTCGCCCGCGCCTCCGCCGTCCATGTCGTCCAGATCTTCGGTTCGTAGCGCCCGTCGCCATCGACGAGAAACCGCGCCTGTCCCGGTGAATTGTCCAGAATCGTCTCATCGACGTCGACGATGATCGCCGGCGGCAGCTTGCGATACTCGCCCTTCTGCTCCAGCGACGCCGTCCAGCGCTTGTCGTTCAACGCCCGCGGCAGCGCGGCCCGCGCCGTCCGCCACGCCTGCAACGCGCCCGCCTTGTACTCAACCGCCGTCTGCATCCAAGCAGTCGCGTTCAGCGAATCCCGCGACGGACCCTGAGCGAAAACCGCGCCCGCGATCGCGCCAACCAGCAAAAGCCGCATGGCCCAATCATAGAAAAGCCCCGGCCGCCTCAGCAGCCGGGGCTTTCAAAACCGAACGGAGCTGATGATTGCGTTCGATTACAGGCCTTTGTCGGCCAAGAACTTGCACAGGTCGACAACGCGGCAGCTATAACCCCACTCGTTGTCGTACCAGGCGACGAGCTTCAGCAGCGTGCCGTCCAGCACCTTCGTCAACTGCCCGTCCACGATCGAGCTGTGCGGATCGCTCAGCATGTCGCTCGACACCACCGGGTCCTCCGTGTAACGCAGGATGCCCTTCAGCGGTCCTTCCGCGGCTTCCTTCAGCGCCGCATTCACCTCGTCCGCCGTCGTCGCGCGGCCCAGGATCGCCGTCAAGTCCACCGCCGACACGTTCGGCGTCGGCACGCGCATCGCATAGCCATCCAGCTTGCCCTTCAACTCCGGCAGCACCAGCCCGATCGCCTTCGCCGCGCCCGTCTTGGTCGGGATCATGTTGATCGCCGCCGCGCGCGCCCGCCGCAGGTCCTTGTGCGGGAAGTCGAGCACCGGCTGGTCGTTCGTGTAGCTGTGGATGGTGACCATCGACCCCTTCTCGACGCCGAACTTCTCCTTCAGCACTTTCACCGGAGGCGCCAGGCAGTTGGTCGTGCACGACGCGTTCGAGATCACCGTGTGCTTCGCCGGATCGTACTTGTCCTCGTTCACGCCCAACACCAGCGTGATGTCTTCGTTCGTCGCCGGAGCCGAAATGATCACCTTCTTCACGGAACCCTGCAAATGCGCCTTCGCGGCGTTGGCGTCCGTGAACTTGCCCGTCGACTCCACGACGATCTGCGCACCCGTGCTCGACCAGTCGATCGAAGCCGGATCCTTCGTCGAAAAGACCTTGATGCTCTTCCCGTCCACGATGATCTCGCCGTCGCCCGCCTTCACGTCCGCCTTCAGCGGGCCCAGAACCGAGTCGTATTTCAACAGGTGCGCCAGGGTCTTGGTGTCGGTCAAATCGTTCGTCGCGACGATCTCAACGCCGCACTCGGGCTTCGTCAGCGCCGCGCGCAAAACGTTGCGTCCGATGCGCCCGAAACCGTTAATCGCTACTTTGATGGCCATTGCAGAGTATCCTCTCTTAATTTGTTGGAAAGCTCCTCACCCAGGATACCAAAAGGGTCTCCGCGCCGTCCCGCTGGAATCGGAGTTGCCCATCTGAAATACGCGCTTCCGGCGCCATGCTACGGCGTCTTCAGCGGTGGAGCCGTCGATCCCCCCAGGCCCGCGAACGAGTCCTTCACCTTGATCACTTTGCCGCTCTTGAACGTCACGAAAGTGATCTTGCCCGGCGGCAGCCCGTAGATCCAGTCTTCGGTCTCCTCCCCGTCCTTCGTCTCGCGAATGCGGTCGCGCGGATGCCCCAGCGCCATCAGCACCTGGTCGCGGTCCATCCCCACCTCCGCCCGGTTCGCCTTGATCGCCTCCTGGATCTCCTTCGGCAGCGAATCGAAGTAGCTCTCGGTCGCGCTGCGCTTGTCGAAATCCAGAATCGGCTTCAGCATCTCCTTCACTTCCGCCGGCTTCAGCGGCGGCACCCGGCCGGGGAACTGAAGCGCGATGGTGGTCCCGAATGTGCGCGTGAGGTTGCGGCTGATGGGTGTCGTCCGCCCGCTGCCTCCGACCCCGCCTTCGATCCGCTCATACCACTTGCCCCGTGTCTTCAACCCCCCGTTGATCTCCAGGACAATCTTGTCGTCCTCGATCTCCACCTTCGTCACCTGCACAGCGTCGCCCGTCCGCGCCACCGGGCCGAACTCGCGCCCCATCTCGCTCCAGTCGGCCTTGTCCCACGTCCCGTCGCTGTTGATCTTCAGCGCCTTCTTCGACCGCGGCAAATACGCCTTCACCGTGGCGTACTCCGCCGTCAACCCGCGCAGCAGTTCGATCTTCTCCTCGCCGGTCAGCTTGCGCTCGGGATCGGCTTTGCCCTTCTGGGCGGACGCGCAGGGGACAAGGATCACGGCCAGGAGTAGCACGCGGATCATGACGCAAGCCTCCTTCAACGCGACGCGAGAAACAGCGACGGCTGCCGCTCCAACCGCAGACGCCACAGCCACAGCGCGATCAGCCCGGCCGCGAAGGTCGTCAGCAGCCCGCCCTCCGGACCGTAGGCCCCGCCGCTCCACAGCGGCGACACCTTCCACCGCACCTCGTATCCCGTCAATTTCATTGTAAAGCCGCTCACGCCCAGTCCGGCCATCGGCAGCGCCCAGTTCCACCCGAAATGCACGCCGATCGGCAGCCAGAGGTCCCCGCTCCGCCAGAGCGCGAAGCCAAGCACCAGCCCCCACACGCCCGTGTTCACCAACCCCAGCGTCGTCGCGTTCGGATTATTCATGTGCACCGCCGCGAACACCACCGAGAACGGCAGCATCACCTGCCAAGGTCCGAAGGACCTCAGCAGAAGTTGGAACGCGTACCCTCGAAACATCAGCTCTTCGCCCGCCGCGCCGAAAAGCAGCAGCGCCGACACATACAGCAGCCGGCCAGGTGAAAAAGCATCCTCCGCCCCGGGCGACTTGATCACCTGCGCCATGCCCGACGCCAGCGACGGCACAAGCACGATCGCCACTGCGCACACGCCGCCTGCGAACCCCAATGCGAGGTGCCGCATCGACGCCGCGGTCCACCCCATCCCGACATCCTCCAGGCGACCGCGCTCGTACACTCGCACCACGATCGCGCTGGCAATCGCCGCCGACAGGAATACGCTCAAAGCCGCCGCCGGGAAGTACCCGATCAGCGCATTAAGCCCGGTTCCAATCAAAACCCCGCCCACCCAAACCGCGAAGACAAACAGCCCCGCACGCAGCAGCAGGCCGGTCGCGCTCACACGCCCTGTGTCGGCCGCCTGCATCACGACAAGCTTAGCGTATCGGCGTACATTGATAATCATGCCGGCCAAGCGCATTCTCCAGTTGGGCGACCCCCTTCTCCGCGCGGTTTCCACCCCCGTGGCCGCCCCACGCGACGCCCTCCTCGTCCTCCGCGACCTCACGGCGACGCTCCACGAATTCCGCCGCACCCACGGGTTCGGCCGCGGCATCAGCGCCATCCAGATCGGAGTCCCCCTCCGTGTCATCTACCTCGAGGTCGAGGGCGTCCGCTACGAGCTGATCAACCCCCGGTTCACCTTCCAGAGCGAAGACAGGTTCACCCTCTGGGACGACTGCTTCTCTTTCCCCCACCTCATGGTTCGCCTCGAGCGCCACGCCGCAATCCGCCTCACACACCTGACCCCCGCCGGCGAGACCCGCGAAATCGCCGCCAGCGGAGCCCTCTCCGAGCTCATCCAGCACGAAATGGACCACCTCGACGGCATCCTCGCCGTCGACCGCGCCCTCCCCGGCGACTCGCTTTGCACCCGCGAAGAATGGCGCCGCCGCCATGCGCCCTAATGTTGTCGCGCCCTACCACCGATAATGGAGTAGCATGATCGAGCGGCGAACTGAACCCCGATTGCTGTGCTCCGACCTTGTCGACGTCGCCTGGACCGACCGCTCCGGACGATGCCGCCGCGCTGTCGCCAACCTGGAGGACATCTCCCCCTCCGGCGTCTGCATCCAGCTCGACACGCAGATCCCCATTAACACCCTCGTCCGCATCGCCTACGAAAAGGGCGAGTTCTCCGGCCGCGTCCGCTACGCCCGCTACCGCGACATCGGCTACTTCACCGGCATCCAGTTCGAGGAAGGCTGTAAGTGGTCACGCCGCCGCTTCCGCCCTCTCCACCTTCTCGACCCCAGCACCCTGCTCCGCAAAGGCCATCCGCCCCGCGACCCCCTCCGCTCCGCCCCCTGAGCCGCCTCTCCGCGCAACGGAACCGGCGCCAGTCCGCCTCTTCGCTATTTCACAACTGCGCGGCCACCTCTCCGCCAGGTTTGCCAGCGAACCCCATTGAATCCATGCTCAGCACCCCGCGCCGCGGCACGCGCCTGAGCGCTCGCCGCTCCACGGCTTCACCCGCGGGGGAACGCGGCTCGGCGTCGTTACCTGCCTCGACCTGCCGCCCCCTACACTCCCGCATAGCGAATTCGATTGGTGCTCGGCCTGACGCCGCCGTCCTGACTGCAAGCCTTTCACATATTCATGTGACACACTTGTTTTTGTGAAAACCGCGTCGCGCAAGAACATCACCTTCAATCTGCCCGAAGCGCTCTTGCGCCGCTTCAGGGTGTACGCGGCAACGAAAAACCAGTCGATGACAAGCCTCGTAGCGGAGGCCATCCGGCGCATGATCGACGAGGACTCGAAAGCCGCCGGCGCTCGCATGCGCCTCATCGATCGCATGCGCAATGCCCCCGACCGAGGAACCGGTGGAGTGATCTCCTGGACTCGAGACGAAATCCATGAACATTGAGTTCGTGGATACGAATATCCTTGTTTACGCTCACGAGGGCGGAGCCGGAGAAAAGCATCGCCGGGCGACGGCATTGGTGCAACACCTCATCGAAGGCGGCGCCGCCGCCCTCAGCGTGCAGGTCCTTACCGAGTTCTACGCTGTAGCAACCCGGAAACTGTCGATGTCCAGCGCCGAGGCTGAGGAGATCATCGCGGACCTTGCTGCCGTCATGATCCACAGGTTGCATTTACAGCATGTGCTGGGAGCGATCCAGCTTCAGCGGCGCCATGGCATCTCCTGGCGAGACGCCCTGATCCTCCAAAGCGCCATCGAGCTCGGCTGCCGAATCCTGTGGACTGAAGACCTCGCTCACGGTCAACGCTTCGGTCCTGTAACAGTCAAAAACCCCTTCCTGGCTTCCGCTCCGTGGCTTCATTAGCCATCTTCACTCCCCAGTAGAGGAACATCCCCTCCCCAACCCCTGTCTACAAGAGCGAAGGGAGTTTCCGTTGTACCGTCTCGCCCTCCTCGCCCCGCTCACCCTGGCCCTCGTCCACGCCGGCCCGCCCCCGAAAGACAAAGTCGACTTCGGCCCGGAAGTCACCCAGAAAGCCCGCCTCTGGCTCGACACCGCCGCCGGACAGGTGGCCGCAGCGCCCCCGGAAGTCCAGGCCGGGGCCCTCGTCTCCATCGCGGTCGTCGAAACCGCCGTCGACAAAGCCAAAGCCCTCGAGCACTTCAACCAGGCGCTCGCCGCCGGCGCCGCCCTCTCCACCCGCTCCGGAGCCCGCGTCCGCGAAGAATTCCACGCCTACCTCATCACCGAAGTCGCCAAATACGACCTCAACCGCGCCGTCGAAATGCTCCAGTCCCTCCCCGAAACCCCCGCCGGTGAACGCGACTTCCGCGCCGAGCCTCTCAACCAGGTCATCCTCGCCCTCCTCCGCGAAAAGCAGTTCCACCGCGCCGTCGAGATCCTCAACCGCCACGCCCTCGCCGGGGTCTACCCCTACGATGCGCTCACCCAGCTCCTCAAACAGCTCCCGCCCGACGACGACCGCCGCGTCACCCTTTACTCCCAAGCCCTTACCGGCTTCGAACAGCGCCCCAATGTCGACGCCTACACCCGCTTTCTCCGCCAGAACCTCAAGGAAATCCCTCGGCCCCTGCTTGAGCCCGCCGTCCGCGCCCTCGCCCGCACCGCCCTCGAAGGCAGGGGCATCGTCAACCCCTACCTCATGACCTTCAAGAACGAAAAGGGAGTCGTCAGCCTCGACGACCCCGTCGCCGTCGTCCTCTTCAATCTCACCGACCTCATCACCCCATTCGACCCCGCCTTCGTCAAGGCCGCCTCCGCCAAGTACCCCGCACTTGCCCGCGCCCTCGAGCAGTATCCCAACGGCTTTGAATCGCTCAAGTCCGACGGCCACGCCGTCGTCTCCCAAGTCACCTGGGACGCCAAACTGGAGGGCGCCGCCGCGAAGCAGCGCCACCAGACCGTCGCCTTCGAGACCGTCAAGGTCCAGGAGTTCATGAAGATCTTCTTCAAGGACCCCGCCTCCGCACTCTCCATCGCCCGCGAAATCCCCACCGCGCGCCTCCGTGTCCGCCAGATCGCCATGGTCGCCCGCGCGGCCGGGGAAAAAGACCCCGCTGAAGCGAAACCTCTCCTCTCCAAAGTCATCGACGCTCTCGCCGAAATGAAAGACGAGCCCGCCCGCTGGCCCGGCTGGACTGCGGTCGCTGAGTCCGCTCACCGAATGAACCTAAATCCGGCAGTTCGCGAGTGCCAATGAGGGCAGCCCAGGCGGATCGG
>CAYYNC010000006.1:0-139815 GCA_964472745.1 uncultured Solibacteraceae bacterium | reverse complement strand
TCCGGAGGGCGCCGCCGCGCTCGGCGATGCCGCAGGGGACGGCGGGCAATCCGGCGGCGGCGAGGCGGCCGATGAGGCGCCCGGTGCCCGGCAGCGGCGCGGCGAGACGGCCGGCGGCGCCGGCGACCCCTTCCGGGAACAGTCCGATGGGGCGCTCGAGCGTGCGCGCGTCGCGCAGCAGGCGGCGCAGGGCGCGGGCGGTCAAGGCAGGGTCGGCGCCGGCGAAGGCGACCGGATAGCAGCCCAGCGCTTCCGCGACCCGCGGAAGGAGCCAGTCGCCGGGCGAGGGCAGTTTCCAGGGGCCGAGGCGCAGCGGCGGCCAATTGGCCGTCACCACCCAGCGGACGGGCGGGTCGAGTTCCCCGTAGCGCGCCAGGACAGCCTGGGTGATGGCCGCGGCCGGATGCAGAATCCACAGCCCCTTGCGCTGGTAGTGGTTGGCGACCAGGACAAAGCGCGGCGATTCGGGCAGGCGGCCGAGCCCTTCAACGACCGGCGGGGGATGCATGCGCGCGACAATGTCCCGGCTGAAATCGCCCACGTGGCGGCGGGCGCGGCGGGCGATGTAAGGCGTCAGGCCCAGGACCAGATCCCAGGGGACGGGGTAGGAGAGCGGCTTCACACGCGCCGCCCCTTCCAGGCGGTGGTCAGGCCGAAGGCGAACTTGAACAGCGCCGATAAGGCGATCAACTGGAACCCGTAAATGGCCACCGGCGCGGCCAGTGACCGCAGCCAGGAGCCGTACCACGGCCGCCACGCGGCGGCGGGCGCCAGCGCGAACAGCGCCGCCTCCGCCTTCAAGCCCGCCCACCACAGCGCCGCCAGCACGGGCAGCCACGACGTCATCACGATGGAGGCGGCCACGACCACCGCGCCGCCCCGCGGGTTGGCGCGGAGGAAGCGGAAGGAGTTCTTCTCGAACCCGCGCCAGATGGCGGCCCAGGAGTCATACATGCGCACGCGGGCGAGGCGCTCGGCGCGCCAGACGCGGGCGTTCATGCGGTGCCGCTTGAGGGCGCGGGCGAGATCGGCGTCCTCGATGACGCTGGAGGCGACCGCGCGGTGCCCGCCCAGGAAGCGGTAGGCGTCGCGCCGGAACAAAAAGCACTGCCCGTTGGCGAGCGCCTCCCGACGCTGCGGATCGTTGACGGCGCGGGCGTTGACGCCGGTGAAATAGAGTCCGAAGGCGTACGGGAGAAAGACGCGTTCGGCCAGCGAGCCGTAGACCTGCGCGGGGAAGACGCTGGCGGCGGCCAGCCCCGATTCGGCCGCCTGCTCGAGCAGGCTGGGCAGGAACTCCGGCTCGTACCAGGTATCGGCGTCGGCGAACAGGATCCACTTCGAGTCCGTCCGCGCGGCGCCGGTCCAGCAGGCGTGAGGCTTGCCGGTCCAGCCCGGCGGAAGCGGACCGGCGGCAATCACCGCCGCACCCGCGCGCCGGGCGACGGAGGCGGTGGCGTCGGCGGACTCGTCGTCGACCACCACGACGGGCGAGCGGGGGAAGCTGCGGATGGCGCGGTCGATAACGGCTTCCTCGTTGCGCGCGGGGATGATGACGACATGGCCCTCGGCGGTCGCCTCCCGCACCGTCCGCAGCTCGGGCAAAGAAAGATATTGCCAGCGCGACAGCCAGCCGAAAGCCAGCATCATCGCGCCGCTGAGTAGGGCGCAGGCCAGAACGAGGCGTTCCGGGCTCAGCGGATGGCCGAGGAGCTCGATCATGAAAGCTTGCGGATGGTGGGACCGGCCACGCCGTTGGGAAACAGCGGCGTTTCTCTTTCCGCCTGCCAGCGGCCCGAGCCGTCCAGCGCGCGGGCTTCGACGACACGCGCGCCGGCGGCGGGCAATTCGGCCTTCCAGCGGTTCCAGGTGTAGGGAGAGAGGGGTTCCTCCACCACCGCGTCCACCCATGCTCCGCCGTCGGCGCGCAGCACCACGCGCCGGATGCCGCGGTCGCCGGCGTACGCGATGCCGCCCAGCCGCAGCCCATCACCGGCGCGCTGAATCCGGTCGATATAGGTGACGGTGTGGATGAGAGGCTCCTTGGTGTAACCCATCCTGGGCCACAGGCCGGTGTAGGGTGTGGCCGTCAGGCGGATCTCGGAGATCCATTTTACGCTCTTGAAGCCGTAGTAGCAGGGGCACAGCAGGCGGATGGGGAAACCGTGGACCCGGTTCAGCGTCTTGCCGTTCATGCCGAGGGCGAGCAGGACGTCGCTGGAGAAGGCGTAGCCGGCGGGCAGCGAGTCGTCGTGCCCGTCCACGCCGACGAATGCGACTTCCACCACGCCGGCGGGCAGACGCGAGGGATCGATCAACTGTCGCAAAAAGATGCCGCTCCACTCGGCGGTGCCCTGAAGATTGGAGCGCAGCGTGTTGCTGACGCAGCGCAGCGTGACGTAACGCTCGACGCGGGGCAGCGAGAGCAACTGCTGGTAGCTGTAGACGGCCAGCAGGCGCCCGCCGGCGGTGATGCGGAGGCGCCAGGAGGCGGGATCGACGGCGGGGTCGACGGCGTTCTTGCTCATCCCATAGAACTCGTCCACGCTGGTGACGGCGGCGCGGACAAGCCCGGGGGCGAAGGACTCGCGCTCACGCGGGTAGAGGAAAGGGTAAAGATCGGTGGGGGAGACGGCTCTGGCGGCCAGGGCGCGGTCGCGCAGGAAGGACTCGACGGCGACGGCGGCGGCGCCAAGCACGGCCGGAACCGCCAGTCGTGAGGCGGCGGCGAGGAATTGGCGGCGTGCGGCCGGCGCCGCCGGCCGCGGTTTCCCCGCCCCGCCCGCCAGCCAGGCGAGCAGCGCGGCGGCGGGCAGGGAGAACGAGAGCCAGCCCGCCGACAGGGGGAAACCGCCCAGCAGCGCCAGGGCGGCGAGGGCGGCGAGCGCGGCGGCGCCCGCCGCCGCGGGCTGGCGCAGGCGCGCCGCCGCCAGCCGGGCGAGCAGCAGCGTGAAGCCGAGCGCCGCCAGCCCGCCGGTCACCGCCAGCGGCTTGGCCCAGGCGCCGAGGGCGCCCAGCAGCCAGACCGCGGCCGCGTTCGGCGTGCGCGCCATGATCCATTCGGCGATCGCTTCGGTCCACAGCGGCGCGCCCGCCACGTAGAACAGCGCATAGTGCGCCGCCAACCCGCCGAGGGCGGCGGCGGAGGATTCGCCAACAGGCCGCCAAGTCATGGGGCGGCGGCGGAACGCCGGGGGCGGACCTTCCAGCCCGCCACCCGGCCGGCGGCGTGGCCGAGGGCGTTGCGCAGCGCCGGCCAGGCCATGGCGCGCAGCGCGATCCAATACTTCCGCCGCGCGGGCACGGCCGCGCGGCGGTGAAACACATCGTAACCGCAATGTTCGATCTCGCCCAGAATCGCGGCGTAGACCCGCGCCGCCACCTCCACCGCAAACCGGCCCCGCGGGTCGAGCAGCGCGATCCCCGGCGCGGCGCTGCGGTAGTATGAGCGCGCGCGGGCGATCTGGAACTCCATCAGCCGGCGGAAAGCAGCATTGCGGAGGCCGGCCGCCAGTTCCCGTTCCCCGTAGCCGAAGCCGCGCAGCTCCTCCAGCGGCAGGTAGATGCGGCCGCGGCGGAAGTCTTCACCCACATCCCTCAAGATGTTGGTCAGCTGCATGCCGATGCCGAGGTCCACGGCGTACGGCGCCGGGTCGCCGCGGTAGCCGATCACCCTCATCATCATCAGCCCGACCACGCTGGCGGCGCGGTAGCAGAACAGCCGCAGCTGGCTGAAATCGCGGTAGCGCGCGATGGTGAGATCCATGCGCATGCCCTCAATCAGCTCGAGCGGATACTCGTGCGGGATCGAGTGCTCGGCGAGCGCGCGCCCGAACAGTTCGAGCACCGGGTGGCGCGCCGCGCGGCCCGCCAGCAGCGCCCGCAGGGCCTGCTCCCAGGCGGCGAGATCGCGCGCCGCCGCCGCCGGCGAGGGCGCCTCGTCGACCAGGTCGTCGGTAGTGCGGCAGAACCAGTAAACCGCGTGCGCCGATCGCGCCAGCCCGGCGGGGAAAAAGCGGGTGGCGAAATAAAAGCTGCGGGAGCCGCGCGCGGTGGCGCGGGCGGCGCGGCGGTACAGTTCGCGCAGGTCGCCTGTCACGGCAGCGGATGGTTGCGGCATATCAAGCTCTCGGCGATCCGGGCGGAACTCAGAACCCCGGGCACGCCCGCGCCGGGGTGGGTGCCGGCGCCGGCAAAATACAGGTTGGGGATGTCTTCGCTCTGATTGTGCGGGCGGAACCACGCCGATTGCGTGAAGACCGGCTCGAAGCTGAACCCCGCGCCGGCGTAACTGTTCAGCGTGGTCTCGAAATCGAGCGGCGTCAGCGCCCGCACGGTGGCGAGGCTTTCCAGCAGACCCGGCATGCACCGCCGGTCAAGAAACTCCAAGACGCGCCGCCGGAACGGCTCCTCCTGTTGCCGCCAGTCGATGCCCGACCGCTGATTGGGCACCGGAACCAGCGCGTAGAAGCAGTCGCAGCCCTCCGGCGCCATGCTCGGGTCGGTGGCCGAAGGGCGGTGGAGGTAGACCGAGAACTCCCCGCTCAAACATTTCTTATTGAAGATGTTGTCAAGCAGTTCGCGGTAGGAGGGGCTGAGCAGAACCGTGTGGTGGCGCAGCGCGGGGTACCGCCGGCGCGTACCGAAGTAGAGGACGTAGAGACCCATGGAGTAGCGCATGCGCTCCAGGCGGCGGTCGGTGTATTTGCGGCGCGCCTCCGGCGCCAGAAGTTTGCGGTAGGTGTTGGCGACGTCGGCGTTGGACACGACCGCGTCGCAGGGGAACACGCGCCCGCCCGCGGTTTCCACCGCCGTGGCGCGCCCCTCCTCCACCCGGATGCGGACGGCGGGCTCGTTGAGGTGGACGCGCCCCCCAAGCTCTTCAAACAACCGCCCGAGAGCGGACACCAGCGCCCCGGTGCCCCCCATCACGTAGTGCACCCCCCACTGCCGCTCGAGGTAGTGGATGAGCGCGTAGATCGAAGTGGTCTGGAAGGGATTGCCGCCCACCAGCAGCGGATGAAAGGAAAAGACCCGCCGAAGCAGCGGATCCTTCACGTATTGCGAGACGAAGCCGTAAACGGTCCTGTACGACTGCAAGCGGATCAGATCGGGCGCGATCCGCAGCATGTCGCTGAAGCGCAGGAACGGCTTCGCCGAAAGCTCGACAAAGCCCTTCTCGAAGATCGCCCGCGCGGCGCGGATCATGCGCCGGTAGCCGCGGGCGTCCGAAGGCGAGAAGGCGGCGACGCGCCGCTCGGTCTCGCCCTCGTCGCCGTTGTATTCAAACCACCGCCCGTCGTGAAACTCGATGCGGTAGAAGGGGTCCACGGGCACGATGCGAACGTAATCGGAGGCGCGCCTGCCGGCGCCGGCGAACAGCTCCTCGATCATGAAAGGGGCGGTGATGACGGTCGGTCCGGCGTCGAAAGTGAAGCCGTCCTGCCGGTAAACGTAGGCGCGCCCTCCAAGCATGTCGCGCGCCTCGATGAGGTCGACCCGGTAGCCGCGGCTCGCCAGCCGGACGGCGGCGCCCAGTCCGCCGAATCCGCTGCCGATGACGACAATCCTAGGCGGTCTTTTGTCTGCTGCGTTCATGTAGATAATCGAGCAGCTCCGCCAGTTCGGCGCCGGCGGGGGCGAAGGCGTCGAGAATCGAGCGGGTCTTCTGCAATTGATCGCCGACGGGAGAGAAATCCGCGAGTTCGCCGTCCAGCCAGTCGTCCACGAGCTGGAAGGCGAGTCCGAATTCCCGGGCAAACCGCCGCACCCCGGCGGCCAGCGGCGAGCCGGCCTCGGCGAACATCAGTCCGGCTTGAGCCGCCAGGATGAACAACGGCACCGTCTTCAATTCAATCACATGCCTCCGGCGATACTGCCGCTCGGCGCCGCACAGCCGCAGATCGAGATCCTGCCCCTCGCACAGCCCGCTGGCGTCCAGCACGCGCAGCAGCTCCAGTTGAAACGCGATCAGGCTCGACATCTCCGTCGGCGAGCAGCGCTGATCGACCACCGTGCGGGCGGCCAAAGCGACCAGTCCGAAGGCGGCCAGAATCGCCGTGGCTTCGCCGAAGGCGACGTGCACCGTGGGACGCCCCCGCCGCAACCGCTCGTTGTCCATCGAGGGCAGGTCGTCGACCACCAGGGAGGCGCAGTGCAGCAGCTCCACCGCCGCTGCGGCGCGCAAGATCAGGCGGTTGTCCGCGCCAGCGAGGCGCGCGACCCGCAGGGCGAACACGGGGCGAATCCTCTGCCCCTGCCCAAGCACCGCGTAGCTCATCGCTCTTTCGAAAAGGCAACGCGGGCGCTCGCCGGGCTCCAGAATGGACTTCAGTTCCGCCTCAATGCGGCTGCGATCACCCTGGAGCCGGTCTAATGCCACAGGTATCGGTGATGCCATTGTTTGTATTGATTATGGCCGCATGCGGACGGCATCATTTTTCTCTTTCTCCGGCAGCGGGGTGGGTACTTTCACCCACCTTGGGTGGTGTGGCACGGTCCCCGGCCTGGCGCGGGATTCTGTACATTAATGGACATGATCCGTAAGTCATTGATTCGAGGTGAGGCATTCAAATTTCGGACCTGATTGTCGGTTTGGTACGGTTACTGCTATGTGGTTGTTGCGACCTTCAACAAGTCGTGTTGCGATTCTTGACACCTCATACCGAATCAGGGGTTATGTAGGGCTATGAAAAGGAGATTTCGCATGACATTGCGAAATGGCAGAGGAATGTGGATCCGCCTGGGGCTCGTTTGCCTGCTTCTGGGGGGGTCCATTGTCCTTCTCAGCGAAACGAAGCCGCCGTTCACGGAGCGGGACAAGGCGTTTTGGGCAGACGAAGCCACGATCAACTTCGTCCGTCCAGGGTTGGAGTTCAAGATCCTCGGCCACGAGATTGCGGCCGACGGGACGGTGAAGGTTCGTTTTAGCATCACCGATCCGCGAGGGGTCGGGCTGGACCGGGATGGGATTTATACCCCGGGCCCGGTGTCGACCAGCTTCATTCTGGCCAAAATACCGAAAGACGGCAAGTACTACGAGTCGTACACGATCCGCACGAATACGAGCACCTGGGATCGGTCCGTCGCGCCCGGCAGGACGGTGCGGCAGGCGGCGGCCGACTCAGGCGGGCGATACGAGAAAGTGTCCGACGGCGTCTACACTTACACCTTTGCGACCAAGTTGCCGGCGAACTACGACAAGACGGCGACGCACACCATCGGCATGTACGGCAACCGGAACCTGAGCGAGTTCGACCTCGGGACGAACTACCGCAGCATCGTCTACCATTTCGTTCCTGACGGCTCCAAGCCCACGGGGGTGCGCGATGTAATCGCCACAGCGACATGCAACCGGTGCCACACGGACATCAACGCGCACGGGGGCTCACGCAGGGGATTGGAGATGTGTATTCTCTGCCATGCTCCCGCGTACGGCAACGTGGAAAACGTTGACCCGGACACAGGCAACACCATCGACATGACCGTGATGACGCACAAGATCCACATGGGGGCGGACCTGCCGAGCGTGCAGGCGGGCAGGCCGTACGTGATCGTGGGCTTCCAGAACAACGTGTTCGACTTCTCGGGCATTCGGATGCCTTCGGGCATCAACAACTGCGGCGCCTGCCATCAGCCGGGTCCGGCGCAGGCCGAGCTACCTCTCACTTCGCCGACGCGCTGGGCGTGCGGGAGCTGCCACGACAACGTGAATTTCGCGACAGGCGAGGGACACCTCGGGCTGCCGCAGTTCAACGACAACGGCTGCGCGCGCTGCCATATTCCGCAGGGTGAGATCGACTTCGACGCCTCGATCCTGGGCGCGCACGTTGTGGAGAGGGACTCCTCTTTGATGCGCGGCGCGAAGGCGAAGATCGTCAGCGTGACGAACACAAGAGCGGGCGAGAGGCCGGTGGTAACGTTCACGCTGGTGGACCGCAAGGACACGCCG
This sequence comes from uncultured Solibacteraceae bacterium, assembly GCA_964472745.1. Lineage (GTDB taxonomy): Bacteria > Acidobacteriota > Terriglobia > Bryobacterales > Bryobacteraceae > CAYYNC01. Next base: position 131,864 of record CAYYNC010000006.1, on the reverse strand, counting down.
ATGGCGATCAACGAGCTGATCCCGGGCGCGGGCCGCGGCAGGCTGGCATTGACGCTGGCCGGTCCGACGACCGAGTACGGCGAGGGAATCAGGGGAACGGGCACCAACGGCTACGTCCAGGAAGCGATCAGCGTGACCAACGTCAGCGGCGCTCCAGGCCGGTACACCTATACCTTCACCAACGCGATCCCGGCGGGTTCGAAGGGCACGTGGGCGATCGCGATCGAGGGCCGCACGGACGAGAAACTGCTCGAGGGCACGCTTAAGGAGAGGATCGTCGAAGGGAACATCCCGAACGAGGTCACCTATTTCTCGGTGGACGGCAGCGCGGTGACGCCGCGGCGCACGATTGTGACCACGGCGAGGTGCAACAACTGTCACTCCTACCTGTCGCTGCACGGAGAGAACCGGAATGCGGTCGAGAATTGCGTGATCTGCCACAACCCGTCCATGACCGACGCAGCACGGCGGCCGGCGGCTCAGGCGCCGACAGAAAGCATCGACTTCGCGCTGATGGTGCACCGCATCCACGCCGGCGAGCTTCAGACGCGCGACTACACCATCTACGGTTTCGGCAACACGCCGCACAACTACAACCACGTGGCGCTGCCGTCGGGCGAGTCGCAGCTCGCCAACTGCTCGATCTGCCACGTCGGCGGTTCGGAGAATCTCCCGGTGAAGGCCACGCTGAAAGCGGTTGATCCGCGCGGCCTGCTGAATCCGACTTACAAGGCCACCGGCGCCTGCCTCGGCTGCCACACCAGCGTCGACGCGGCGTCCCACGCGCTGATCAACACGTCGCAGCTCGGTGAGAGCTGCGCCGTGTGCCACGGACCGAACGCCGACTTCGCGGTCGCCAAGGTTCACGCGCGGTAACCCGCTAACCCGCAGGGCGCTCCTTCGAGGGGCGCCCTGCCCTGTCTTCTCTTGAAGCCTGCACGGCAGGAGCACACATGGCGATAAAAAAGATACCCTTCGACTGCTCTGGAAGACTGAGCTCGCGCGCCGAAAGGGCCGGCAGATTCCGGCGCTTCCGGCTTTTTGCCGTTGTCCTCGGAGTCTCGCTGGCGCTGTTCGCGGCGCCGGCGAAGCAGGACAAGCAGGAGAAGCAAGAGAAGAAGGAAGCTCCGGCGAAGGCCGAGTTTGTGGGATCGGAGAGTTGCGCCGGCTGCCACGACGAGGTCAACACGAATTTTCAGAAGAACCCGCACGCCTTCCTCGAGAAAAACAAGTCGCGCGGGTGGGACGGCAAGGCGTGCGAAGCCTGCCACGGACCGGGGTCCAAGCACGCCGAGACCAATGCGGCCGAGGACATTTTGAATCCATCGAAGATGGCCCCGGCGAAGGTGGATGCGCTGTGCCTGGGCTGCCACAAGAACACGCCGACGCAGGTGGGGCGGTTGCAGGGCGGCCACGCGCGCAACGCGGTCGGCTGCACCGGGTGCCACAACATGCACAAGACGGGCAATGAGAGCACGGAGTATCTGTTTAAGACCGCCGCCGGCGTGAACAAGACCTGCGCGGGGTGCCACACGGCGGTGTGGGCGCAGTTCCAGCGGCCGCACCGTCACAAGCTGCCGGAGGGCGCGATGGCGTGCACGTCGTGCCACAATCCGCATTCGAGTTTTTTGAACCGCAATATGCGGCTGGCGCACGGCAGCCCGGAGCTTGGCTGCTTCTCCTGCCACAGCGACAAGCGCGGGCCGTTCCTTTTCGATCACGCGCCGGTGCAGACTGAGCCCTGCTCGGTGTGCCACGAGCCGCACGGCTCGGCGAATCCGCGCATGTTGACGCGCCACGATGTTTCGCTGCAATGCCTGGAGTGCCATTCGAACCTGATCTCGCCGTCGAAGTCGGGGACGCTGGGCGGGATTCCGCCGGCGATTCACGACATGCGCAGCCCGCGGTTCCGCAACTGCACGGTGTGCCACCAGAAGATCCACGGGTCGAACGCCGACCGGGCGCTGTTGAGATAAGGAGGCTGCGATGAGAAAGCTGGTTTGGATCGCGATTCTGCCGCTTCTGCTCGCGGCGCAGGAACAGAAACAGGAGCAGAAGCCGGCCGAGAAGCCGGCGGAAGCGAAACAGGCGGAAGAGAACAAGCCCGAGGAGCCCGCGGCGGCGGAGGCGCCGCTGTCAGGGACCATCGATGTCGGGGCGCGCTGGGTATCGGGCATCGGCGGCGACTTCAACACGTATCGCAGCATCGTCAACCTGGGCAAAGGCATCCGGTTGATGAACATGGATCTGCGCTACGAGCCCACGGCCGGGAAGCTGGTGGACGGCATGATGTTGCAGTCCTACAACTGGGGAGGCGATCCCTACAACTCGGCGCGGCTCGACATGAAGAAGAGCGGGGCCTACCGTTTCCTGGGCAACTATTCCAACATCGCGTACTTCAACGCGCTGCCTTCCTTCGCCACTCCGTTTTCCGCGCAGGGCGTGTATCTCAATCAGCGCGCGTTCGACACAGCCGTGCGCAACATGGACAACGAGCTTCAGTTGTTCCCCGGAGGGCGGATCATTCCGTACCTGGCCTACAGCCGCAACACGATGTTCGGCAACGGCGTCTCGACGCTGGTGAGCCTGGGCAACGAATACCCGCTGCGCAACCTGGTGCGCTGGGGCCAGGACACGTATCGCGGCGGAGTCCGGCTGGAGCTGAAGCGTCTGCACGCCACGTTTGAAGAAGGGGCGATCTCCTATAAGGACGATCAGGCCGTGGCGAGCACCGAGCGGCTGACGGGCAACCGGACGTCGCCGCTGTTCGGACAGCGCCTCGTGCTGGAGGCGGGGTCGCAGGCTTATTGGATGCGCGGAGACGGCTATTTCACCAAAGTCCTGGTGACGATGAACCCGTGGGACTGGATCGATATCGCAGGGCAGTTCCATTACATGAACCCGAAGCTCCAGTCGCGCTTCTCGCAGGCGCAGGCGGGAACGATCGCGGAGCAGGATCCGGGCATCGTCTTTGTGAACCGCGCGCTGGACACGCTGACGGGGCATGCGCAGTTGCCGCGCACTTCAGGCGCGGCGAGCGCGGAGTTCAGGCCGTTCTCGAGACTGCGGATTCGCGAGGTCTATGAAACCGACGAGTTCCACGACGACTCTTCGTCGTTGATCACCAGCCAGTTCACCGTCGGCGCGCGCCCGGTCAGCCGCAGCGAGGAAGAGATCGACCGGCTCGATGTCACGCAGCACCGGCAGCAGATCGAAGGCCTGGTGGACGCGATGAAGGGGCTGACGCTGCGCGGCGGATACCGGCGCGAATGGGGGCACGCGCTGTTGCGCGCGGGCCGGGTGAACGCGGAGCCGTTCGAGCGCGGCGAGATGAAGCGGCACGTGGTCCTCGCCGGGGCGCAGGCGCGGCCGATGCAGCGGCTGACGCTGAACCTCGACATCGAATCGGCCGACGGCGTCAAAACCTATTACCGGGTCGGACTGATGGACTCGATGAAGATCCGCGCGGCGGGGCGCGTGACGCTCCCCGGCAGCCTGTTCCTCAACCTGCTCCACCACCGCTTCACGAATGAGAATCCCAACGAGGGCGTGAACTACGACTTCGAGTCGATCTCCACTTCGGCAAGCCTGCAATGGATGCCCAAAGGCGGGAAGAACCTGTCGATTCTGGCCGACTACTCGCGCAGCGCGATCCGCTCCGATATCGGCTACCTCGTTCCTTTCCCCTTCGCGCAGGCGCGTTCGCTCTACCGCGACAACGCGCATACGGGCACGTTGATGGCGGACGTCACTTTGCCGGGCAAGGCAGGCGTGAAGTTCACCGCGGGCGGTTCGTTCGTGAACACAGCGGGGAGCCGTCCTTCGCGATATTATCAACCAATAGGGAGGGTTCTCGTGCCGCTCCACTCGAAAGTGATGCTTTATTCCGAGTGGCGCTGGTACGGATTGAACCAGCCGTACTTCGCCTATGAAGGCTTCCGCAGCCACCTGATCACGACGGGACTGCGGATCCTGATGTAGAGCGCCGGTCAGCTCCGTTTCTCCCTGTGGCGGAAGCGGCCGGCGCAGGGAGGATCGATTATGTCCGCCATCATCCGTTTGGCGCTATGCGCCTGCATTGCGATCGGCGTCTGCCTGGCCGCAAGCCTGCCGGGAGACTCCGCTCGCGGAGAGACAATCTTCAAGAGTCAAGGCTGCGTGGGATGCCACAGCGTGAATGGCGCCGGGGGCAGGACGGCAGCCGACCTGGGCAAGCCGACGGGCGCGGGTTATCCGCCGTCGGAGATGGCCGCGCTGATGTGGAATCACGCGCCGCAGATGTTCGCCGCGATCGCCAAGTCAGGCAAGCCCATGCCGAAGCTTCCGGCCGAGGACGCCGCGGACCTTTTCGCCTATATCTACGCCGCCAAGTATGCCGATCCCGCCGGAGACGTGGCGCGCGGCCGCAAGCTTTTCGTGAACAAGGGCTGCAACGAGTGCCACAACATTACTTCTTCTCACGCTTCCGGAGCGAAGCCGGTGATGAACTGGGAGGCGGTGATCGACTCGGTGGAGCTGGCGCGCCAGATGTGGAATCACGCGCCGAAGATGCGGGCGGCCATGGAGTCGAAGAACATGGTGCCGCTTACTCTCACCGCCGCCGAGATGGCCGACATCATCGCTTACCTGCGCAGCCTGCCGCAGACGAAGCACATGCAGGCGAAGCTGATCACCGCTTCGCCGCAAACAGGTGCGACGTTGTTTCAGGCGAAGGGCTGCGCGGACTGTCACAAGGGTGCGCAGAGCCTCGCGGCCCGCAGGTCCTATCGCAGGATGGGCGACCTGGCGGCGGGGATGTGGAATCACGCCGGCAAGATGAAGGTGATGGCCGAGATCCGGCCCGAGGAGATGCGGCGGCTGGCCGGCTACATCCTGTCGCTTCAGTTCGAGGACGAAGGCGGAACGGCGGCGCGGGGAGAGAAGGTCTATGCCTCGCGCGGCTGCAAGGGATGTCACGAGCCCAAGGAGGCGCCGAAGCTGCCCGCAGGTCTCAATGCCAACGGCTTCAAGATGGTTGCGGAGCTTTGGTCGCACGGGCCGGCGATGCTCAAGCAGATACAGTCCGCGAAGATGCGGTGGCCGAGCTTCAAGACGGGGGAGATGGCGGACCTGCTGGCCTATTTGAAAGCGAAATCGTAGGCGCGCGCTGCGGTCAGTGGCGGCGCGCGAGCGCGGTCTGCCAGGCCGATCGCAAGCGCTCCAAAGTCTCGGGCGGGAGCGGCTCAGGCTTCTCAGGGCAGGCGACGCAGCGGGAGGCGGCGATGCTGCGTTTGAGGCTTTCGATGAAGTCGATGCAGGGCTCGCAGTCTTCGATGTGCGCGCGGATTATCTCGCAGTCTTCGGGCGAAAGCTCGCCGTCGATATATTCGGAAAGCCGCTCGAAGATCTTGAGGCATTCCGGGTCGCGCCCGTGTGCGTGCTTCATCGTTTCTCCCCCGCGTTCACTCCGGCGAGATACCCGGCGAGGCTCTTGCGGAGCGCCAGACGGCCGCGGTGCAGGCGCTGCTTGACGACATCTTCGCTGACGTCGAGAACCTCGGCGGCCTCCGCTGTGGAGAGGCCCTCGACGTCGCGCAACAAGACGACAGACCGGTAGATATCCGGCAGGTGTTGAAGCGCGTCCCGGATCTCGTCGCTCAGCTCGGAGCGCAGGATCTGCTCATCGGGCAGCTCGCCGCGATCGGGCACCTGAAGATGCCGCGACTCGCCGAGCTCGCCCGGCGACGGCAACAGCTCGTCAAGCGACAGTTCGCGTTCGGGGGCGAAGACGCTCTTCCGCCGTTTCATCAGGCAAAAGTTCTTGGCGATCCGGAAGACCCAGGCCTTGACGTGCTCGGGCTCGCGCAACTGGTCGAAGCTCTCGAAGAGCTTCAACAACGTATCCTGGGCCACCTCTTCGGCATCCTCGCGCTGGCCGCACATCAACAGCGTGTACTGGAAGATGCGCGCCTGAAAGCTCTCGACGAAGGGCGTGAACGCGCTCGCGTCTCCGGCCAGGAGCCGCCGCGCCCATTCGACTTCAGGAGTCTTCACCTGGGATGCTGGCACATCCCCATCGTAAGCAATATCAGCCGGCCGCGGCCGGCGCAGCAGCGCCGGCCCGGATCTCCACGGCGATCTCCGGCGGAATCAGAAGCGTCTGTTTGATGAGGCACTTGTCCACCGCGCGCCGCAAACCCTCGATGTCTTTGGGGTCTTGCGCTCCGGGCGCATCAACGACGATGTTGAAGCGCGCGATACGCGCGGGCTTCAACTCCTTCTCCGCCTCGACCTTCACCCGCACGCCTTGCGGAGGCAGATTTCGGAGACTAAGATATTGAACAGCGTAGTAGCCCGCGCATGTGCCGAGCGAGGCAAGGAGAAACTCCGGAGGAGTCATGGCTTCATCGGCGCCGCCGCTGTCCTGAGGCTGATCGCAATAGACCCGGTGGCCGCGCGCTATCGCCTCAAACTGCGCATCGCCCAAATAATTAACCAACAATTCCATGAATGCTGCCGCTCCATTCATTGAGATGCCGGAATCGCGCGGAGGTGACAGACCGTTTTCATGTCACGCCGGCGCATGGGCCGCATCTGGGTGTGTGGAGCCGGAAATCAGGCGTCCGATCCCATGAAAAGATATCCTTTGATCTTGAGTCTGATCTTTGCCTGCGCGGCCGCGGCGCAGGAACCGCTGGCGCTGCCCGACGCAGTCCGGCAGTCTCTTGGAAAGCACCCGTCGATCGAGGCCGCGGCGGCGCGGATTCTCGCGGCGGACGCGCGCATCCAGCAGGCGCGCAGCGGCTGGTTGCCGCGGGCGATGTACCAGGAGAGCTTTCAAAGCGGGAACAACCCGGTCTATGTCTTTGGCGCTTTGCTCACGCAGCGCCAGTTCACCGCGGCGAATTTCGAGCTGAACAAGCTGAATCGTCCCGATGCGCTGAACAATTTCCAGTCGCAGGTCGCCGTGGACCAGACGGTTTGGGACTTCGGCATGACAAAAAACATGGTGCGGGCGGCGGAGCTGGGCCGGAAGATGTCGGAGCAGGACCGCAAGAAGCTGGAGATGCACTTGGTCGCCGGCGTAGCGCGCGCCTATCACGGCGTGACGCTGGCCCAGCAGGCGCTGGAGGTGGCGCGCGAGGCGTTGAAATCGGCCGAGAGCGATCTGAAGCGGGCGGAGAACCTTCGTGCCGCCGGGATGGCGACGGATTCCGATGTCCTTTCCGTGCGCGTCCATGTGGCCGCGGTCAAGGAGCAGGAGATCAAGCGGCGCGCCGAACTTGACGTCGCGCGCGCGGCGCTGAACGAGGCTCTGGGGCTGCCGCTCGACGCTCAACACTCGCTGACCACCGCGCTGACGGCGCCCGCGCCCCCGCCAGAACCGGCGGCGGATTTCGAGACGCGCGCCGTCCAGTCGCGGCCCGAGATTGCGCAGGCGCAGCTTGCGCGCGAGGCGGCGCAGGCGCAGGAGGCGGGCGCGCGGTCGCAGCTCTTGCCGCAAATCGGCCTGCGCGGCGTGTTTGAAGCGGACCGGCAAAACTTCGTCACCAAAGGCGGCGGCAACTGGATGTTCGCCGCCAGCCTGCGCTGGAACCTGTTCGACGGCAATCGCGCCCGCGCCGCGGCGGCGGAGGCGCGGCATATGAAGGACGCCGCGGCGGCGGGTGCGAAGCAGCTCGACAACGCGATCCGTCTGGAAGTAAGAAAGGCGAAGGCCGATGCGGAGGCGGCGCGTGAGCGCGTCGCGGTAACGGAAGCGTCGGTCGCGCAAGCGGAGGAAAGCCTGCGCATCATCCGCAACCGTTACTCGAGCGGGCTGGCGACGATGTCCGATCTTTTGCGGGCCGAGACCGCGCTGACGGAGGCGAAGATGCGCCGGCTGGCGGCGCTGTACGACCAGCGCATGTCAGTGATCGGCCTTGAACTGGCCGCCGGCGCATTGAATGGAGATTCTGATGTTCTCAAGTAAACGTTTCCTGATTCTCTTCGCGGCGGCGCTCGCCGGATGCGGCGGTAAGGCGCCCGAGACGAAATCCGCCGCTCCGGCCAAGCCGGTGAGCGTCAGCGCGGTGCAGGCCTCACTGGCGAGGCTGCCCGAGGTATACGAAGCCGCCGGCACGGTGCGCGCGCGGACAACGTCGATTCTTTCGGCGCGGCTGATGGGCCACATTCGCGAGGTCCGCGTTCAGGCCGGCGACAGCGTGAAGGCCGGCCAGGTGGTGGCGGTGGTCGACGCACGCGAGATCGAGACCGCGCTGCGCCAGGCGCAGGCCGCGCGCAACGAAGCGCGCAGCGCGATGCCGGAGGTGGACAACGGGATCGCCGCGGCGAAGGCGCAGTTGGACCTGGCGCAGGCCACGTTCAAGCGCATGAAGACGCTGTTCGACGAGAAGTCGATCACCGACCAGGAGTTCGACGAAGTCGCGGCGAAGATGCGGATGGCCGAAGCGAATCACAAGATGGCGCTGGCGAAGCGGGAACAGTTGCAGGCCAGGATCCGGCAGGCCAATGAAGCGATCGCGCAAATCGAGATCCAGCGGGAATATGCCGAAGTGAAGGCTCCGTTCGACGGAATCGTGATCGAGCGCAAGGCGGAGCCCGGCATGCTCGCGTCGCCGGGTATGCCGATCGCGGTGGTGGAGCAGGCCGGGGCGTACAGGCTCGAAGCAGCAATCGAAGAGGGCCGGCTCGGCAAGATCAGGCCGGGGCTTCCGGTGACGGTGCGGCTGGACGCCTTCGATCGCGAATTCAAATCCAGCGTGTCTGAAATCGTACCCGCGCTCGATCCCGGCTCGCGCACGTTCACGGTGAAGATCAACATCGCGGGCGCGGCGGGCGTGCGAAGCGGGCAGTTCGGCCGGGCGCGCTTCCAGTTCGGCGAGCGGCCGGCCCTGGCGATTCCGGCGTCGGCGCTCGCCGAAGACGGCGCGACGCTCAAGGTCTACGTCGTCGAGCAGGGCCGCGCCAGGGCGCGCATGGTCACAGCGGGCGCGCGCAGCGGGGACATGGTGGAGATTCTTTCCGGATTGACCGAAGGCGACTCCGTGATCGCGCCGCGCCCGGCGGGACTCGCCGACGGCGCTCCCGTCGAGATCGGGCGTTAGGCGCAAGAGGAGCACTCTCGTGGAGAAGAAAACCTCTTTTGGCCTGGCCGGGCGGATGGCCGCCTACTGGATCAACTCCAAGCTGACGCCGCTGGTGATCGTCGCGTCGCTGCTGATCGGCGCATTCTCCGTGTGGATGCTGCCGCGCGAGGAAGAGCCGCAGATCATCGTCCCGATGATCGACATCTTCGTCGCCATGCCGGGAGCGCCGGCCAAAGAAGTCGAAGAGCGCGTCACGCGGCCGATGGAGAAGCTGCTGTGGGAGATTCCCGGGGTTGAGTACATCTACTCGACGTCGTCGCCGGGCAAGGCGATGGCGGTCGTGCGATTCAAGGTCGGCGAGGACGAAGAAGCTTCCATCGTCCGCTTGAACCAGAAGATGTTCGCCAACTTCGACCTGATTCCGCAGGGCGTTTCGCAGCCGCTCATCAAACCGCGATCCATCGACGACGTGCCCATCCTGGCGCTGACGCTCCATGCAAAGGACCGCAGCGACTTCGAGCTGCGCCAGATCGCGGCCAAGGTCCACGATTCGGTGAAGCAGGTTCAGGACGTCAGCGAGGTGACGATCCTCGGCGGCCAGCGCCGTGAATTGCGCGTCACTCTCGATGCCGGCAAGCTGGCGGCTTACAACCTTTCGCCGCTTCAGGTGACGGGCGCGATCGGAATGTCGAACCAGAAGCTGCCGGCGGGCCAGGCGAGCGCTTCGAATCGCGAGACAGTGCTCGAAGCGGGCGAGTTCCTGCGGAATGCGGAGGATGCCAGGTCGCTTGTGGTCGCAGTCTCCAACGGGCGTCCCGTCTACTTGCGCGACGTGGCCGATGTTGTGGACGGCGGCGAAGAGCCCGTGCAGTATGTTCAATTCTCGGCGCGCGACGGCTTCGAGCCGGCTGTGACCATTTCCGTCGCCAAGCGCAAGGCGACGAACGCGATCACGGTGGCGGAGAATGTGCTGCGGCGCGTGGAGTCGCTGAAGGGAACCGACATCCCCTCGGGAGTTTCGCTGAGCATCACGCGCCACTACGGCGAGACGGCGGCGGAGAAATCCAACGAGCTGCTGTTCCACATGGCGATCGCCGTGGTTTCAGTGAGCATCCTGATCGCGCTGGTTCTTGGCTTGCGCGAGTCGCTCATTGTGTTCACCGCGATTCCAGTGACGCTCGCGCTCACGCTGACCGTCTTCTTCCTCTACGGGTACACGCTGAACCGCATCACGCTGTTCGCACTGATCTTCTCGATCGGCATCCTCGTGGACGACGCCATCGTGGTGGTGGAGAACGTCGTGCGCCACACGCGGATGCCGGAGAACAAGGGCCGCCCGATCGGCCAGGTGGCAGTGGAGGCGGTGGATGAAGTCGGCAACCCGACGATTCTCGCCACGCTGACAGTGATCGCCGCGATTCTGCCGATGGCGTTTGTCGGCGGTCTGATGGGGCCGTACATGCGGCCCATTCCCATCGGCGCTTCCGCTGCAATGGTCTTCTCGCTGATCGTGGCGTTCCTCGTGACGCCGTGGGCGGCAGCGCGGGTCCTGAAGCCGGGCGGGATGCACGCGCACGATCATTCCGAAGACAGACTGACGCTGTTTTACCGCCGGGCGATGGACCGCCTGATCCACGCGCCTGTCGTCCGTTGGAGCTTTTTGCTGCTTGTGACGGTGCTGCTTCTCGGCTCCTGCGCGCTCATCTATGTCGAGTTCGTGAAGGTGAAGATGCTTCCGTTCGACAACAAGAGCGAGTTTCAGGTGATCATCGACATGCCCGAGGGAACCACGCTCGAGGAAACCGCTCACGTCGCGCGCCTGCTGGCCGAGAAGACGTTCGAGCAGCCCGAGGTGGTGAACGTCCAGACCTACGCGGGCGCCGCCTCTCCGTTCAACTTCAACGGGCTCGTGCGCCACTACTACTTGCGGCGCGGCTCCAACGTGGCCGACATCCAGGTGAACCTGCTGCCCAAGCACGACCGCGATCTGCCGAGCCACGAAATCGCGAAGAAAGTCCGGGAGAAGCTCCTGCCGGTTGCACGCGAACACAACGCGCGGATCAAGGTGGCCGAGGTGCCTCCGGGTCCGCCGGTGCTTCAGACGCTGGTGGCCGAGGTCTACGGTCCTACCGCCGACGGGCGCGAGAGACTCGCCCGGCAGATCCTCGACATCTTCGACAAAACCGACGGCGTGGTGGATGCCGACTGGTACGTGGAAGACCCGCAGCCGCGGCAGATCTGGCGCGTCGATCGCGAAAAAGCCGCGCTGAACGGCGTCAGCGTGGAAGACGTGGCAAGGACACTGACCGTCGCTTCGGCGGGCGCCCAGGCGGGCCTGATGCACATCGACGCCGCGAAGGAAGACATCCCGATTCGCGTGCGGCTGGACCGCGCCACGCGCAGCGACTTCGAGAGGCTGAAGAGTCTCAAAGTCATGGGAAGCACGGGCAATCTGGTTCCGCTGAGCGAGCTGATCCGCGTCGAGGAGTCGACGGTGGACAAGAGCATCTATCACAAGAACCTGATGCCGGTCACCTATGTGACGGCCGATGTCGCGGGCGTGATGGAGAGCCCGGTTTACGCCATTCTGAAGCTGGGCCCGCAAATCGCCAAGCTCCCGGTGGACGGCGGCTACGAGATCGAGCAATACACGGCCCGCCAGCCTTTCGAAGACTCGAAGTACGCAATGAAGTGGGACGGCGAGTGGCACATCACCTACGAGGTGTTCCGCGATCTCGGCATCGCCTTCGCCGCGGTGCTGGTGCTGATCTATGTGCTTGTCGTCGGCTGGTTCGAGAGCTTCGTGACGCCGCTGATCATCATGGCGGCGATTCCGTTCTCGCTGGTCGGCATCCTGCCGGCGCACGGCATGATGGGTGCGTTCTTCACCGCCACCAGCATGATCGGCTTCATCGCGGGAGCGGGGATCGTGGTGCGGAACTCGATTATCCTTGTCGACTTCATCGAGCTGCGGCTGAAGGAAGGCATGCCGCTTGACAAGGCCGTCATCGACGCCGGCGCGGTCCGCTTCCGGCCGATGATGCTGACCGCCGCGGCCGTGGTGGTCGGCAGCGCGGTGATTCTTTTCGATCCGATCTTCCAGGGTTTGGCCGTCGCGTTGATGGCGGGCGAAATCGCTTCGCTGCTGCTGTCGCGCGTGACGGTCCCGATTGTGTACTACATCCTGAACAGCCGGCGCAGGGGCGGCGTCACGCCGCACCTCCACGCGCCGGAAAACATCGCCGGGGAGGCCCAATAAATGACAGTGGAACGATTGCTCCGCATGATCGCGGGGTTCTTCATTCTGCTCAGCGTGGCGCTGGGCATGACCGTCAGCCCGAAGTGGTACTGGTTTACGGCTTTCGTGGGCCTGAACCTGTTCCAGTCTTCGTTCACAAACTGGTGCCCGATGATGACCATCCTGCGCAAGCTGGGCGTCAAAGGGTGAAATTGCAGAACGAAGCCATTCGCGCGGCTACCACTCCGGGATGTTGGCGGCCGCGCCGGCTTTCAGATCTTCGATGAGGGAGCGGCGCTCCGCGGGGAGGCCTCCCCGCTTGAGCGCCGCGTCAAACTCCTCGACCGATTCAGACCAGCGCCCGGCGCGCATCAGCACGACGCCCAGCAGCACGTGCGGCTCGGGCGAGGCGTCATCGAGCCGCTCGCACTCGTGGCACCATGTTTCGACGGCGCGAAAATCCTGGAAGGAGTAGGCGAGCCAGGCGAGGCGGCGCGCCGACTCGGCGTCCTCGCGATCCGAGCAGACAAGCTGTTCCAGGCTGGCGTAAGCAGTGGCGAGCCGGTTGTCCGCGATCAGCCGCAGGGCGAGGTCTGCGGGGGGCGCGCCGGGGCCTGGCGAGAAGTCGCGGCAGCCGCATATCCCGCACGCCCGCTCCGCGTCCTCGCGCGGCATCAGGCACAGCATACAGGTCTTCACAGGATTGTCTCCCTGCCTCAACACAGGTTCAGAAGATGCGAATATAGAAATTAATGCCTATGGACACCGCCCTCGGTCTGCATCGTTTCCATTTCGCTTTCACCATCACCTTCCACTACATTTTCGTTCAGCTCACGCTCGGCCTGGCGCTGCTCATCTTTGTTTTGAAGTCTATCGCGTTGAAGACCGGCGACGAGCGCTACAACGACGCCGCCCGCTTCTGGGCCCGCATCTTCGCCGTGAATTTCGCGCTGGGCGTGGTGACGGGCATCCCGATGGAGTTTCAGTTCGGCACCAACTGGTCGCGTTTTTCGCGGGCGGCCGGCGGCGTCATCGGCCACACGCTGGGGATGGAGGGGCTCTACTCTTTCTTCCTCGAGAGCAGTTTTCTCGGCCTGCTGATCTATGGAGAGAAGCTGCTGGGCCGCGTCGGGCACTGGTTCTCGGCGCTGGCGGTGTGGGTTGGCTCGTGGCTTTCCGCGTATCTCATCGTCGCCACCAATGCCTGGATGCAGCGGCCCGTAGGATACACAATCGGACCCGGGGGCGAGATCGTTCTCGCCGACTGGTGGTCGCTGATCTTCAACGAGTGGGCCTTCTGGCAATACTGGCACACGATTCTGGGCGGGGTGATTACCGGATCGTTCGTGATGGCAGGGATCGGCGCTTTCTATGTTTTGCTGCGGCGGCATGAAGAGCAGGCCGCGATCTTTCTGCGCGCGGGCGTGACTGCCGGAGTCCTCAGCGCGGTCCTCGCGGCGTTTCCGACAGGCGACCGCCAGGGCATGCTGGTGGCGCGGCATCAGCCGGCGACGCTGGCGGCGATGGAAGGACACTTTGAGACACAGCCGGCGGCGCCGATCGCGATCCTCGGGCAGCCCGACATCGAAAAGCGCCGCCTCGATAATCCCTTCATAGTCCCCGGCGTTCTCAGCTTCATCGTTCACCGCCGCTGGGACAGAGAGGTGCGCGGCCTCGATGCATTCCCGCCCGATCAATGGCCGGAAAATATCCCGCTGCTCTACTATGCCTTCCACATCATGGTGGGCCTGGGAACGATCTTCATCGCCGTCATGGCGCTGGCGGCGGTCCAGCTCTGGCGAGGCAGGTTGGAACAAACGAAGCCGGTTCTGTGGATACTGCTGCTGGCGATGCCGCTGCCCTACGTGGCGAACACCGCCGGGTGGATGACGGCGGAACTGGGACGGCAGCCGTGGTTGATTCACGGCCTGATGCGCACTGCGTCGGGGTCGTCTCAGCACGTCTCGAGCGGCAACGCGATGTTCACGCTGCTCGGTTTCATGGGCATGTACGCCCTGCTCGCGATGCTGGGGTTCTTTCTCATTTGGCGCGAGATCGACCGCGGCCCGGCGCGCCGGGCGGAAGGAGGGTACTGAGATGCTTCCCGTCATCTGGTTTGCGATTGTCGCGGTGATGATCACCATGTATGTCATCCTGGACGGCTTTGACCTCGGCGCGGGGATCGTACACCTCGGCGTCGCGCGCAACGAGGAGGAACGGCGGCTCGTGCTGAAATCGATCGGACCGGTTTGGGACGGCAACGAGGTCTGGCTGTTGGCCGGGGGCGGAGCGCTGTTCTTCGCGTTCCCGGTCCTGTACGCCTCTTCGTTCAGCGGATTCTACCTGCCGCTGATGATCGTGCTGTGGCTGTTGATCCTGCGCGGCGCGTCGATCGAGTTCCGCAGCCATATCGACAACCCCGTGTGGAAACCGCTTTGGGACGTCGTCTTCACCTTTTCCAGCGCGCTGCTGGCGATCTTCTTCGGCGCGGCCCTGGGCAATGTCGTGCGCGGCGTGCCATTGAACGAGAGTGGGGAGTTCTTCCTGCCGCTTTGGACGGACTTCACGCCCGGAGCGCAGCCGGGCATCCTCGACTGGTACACGATCCTGACGGGCCTGTTCGCCTTTTTCACCCTCACGCTGCATGGCGCGTTGTGGGTGAACCTCAAGACGACCGGCGCGGTCCAGCGGCGCGCGCGGCACATCGCGCGCAGCGCGTGGTTCGCCGTGGCGGCGCTGACGGCGCTGGTGACGGCCGTCAGTTTTTCGATTCAACCCCACTTAGGCGCGAGTTTCGCCGCGCGGCCGGCCGGGTACGTGTTTCCGGCGCTGGCGATCGCAGGTTTGGCGGGGATGCTGCTTTACCTGCGGAAAGCGGACGACCTGAGAGCGTTCCTCTCTTCGTCGCTCTTCATCCTCGGGATGCTCACAAGCGTCGTTTTCGGGGTGTTCCCCAACGTTCTGCCGTCGAACACGAATCCCCAGCTCAGCCTGACCATCCGCAACGCCGCGGCCTCGGACTACGGGCTGCGAATCGGGCTCATGTGGTTCACGCCGGGCATTCTGCTGGCGGCGGCATACTCCGTATTCCTCTACCGGCGGTTCGCGGGAAAGGTGCAATTGGAGGGCGGCGCGCACTGATTCGTTAGAATGAGATCTATATGAGATTGTGCGCGTTGCTGGCGGCTGCGTCATTTGTGTGCTGGGGCTGTGCGGCCCAGACCGCAGCCTCAAAGGCCGCCGCGGCGAAGAAAGCCCCGGCGCCGAAGGCTGGGAACAAGGCCGGGCCTCCAGCCTCGGGCGCTAAGTCGGCGCTCGACAAGGCGACGCTTGAAGCCTACGTCCGGCACCTTCTGCTCTGGAATCCGCAGATTCAGGTGACCGTCTCCGATCCCAAGCCCGGCCCGATGCGCGGATTTCAGCAGGTCACGGTCACCGGGGCCTACCAGAAGGCCTCGATCTCCGAACAGTTCTATATCTCTGACGACGGACAGAAGATCATCCGCGGCTCGGTGCTGGACGTCAACAAGAGCCCTTTTCAGGACGAGGCCGACAAGCTCAAGACCGATCTCGCCCCCAGCCTGGGCACCGCCGGCGCGCAGGTGGTGATCGTGCTCTTCACCGACTTCCAGTGTCCGTACTGCAAGGTGGAAGCGAAGATGCTGCGGGACAACCTGGTGAAGAACTATCCGACGCAGGTCAGATTGTACTTCAAGGATTTCCCCATCGAGTCGATCCACCCGTGGGCGAAGTCAGCCTCTATCGCCGGGCGCTGCATCTTCCGCCAGAATCCGGCGCTGTTCTGGGACTATCACGACTGGATCTTCGAAAAACAGAGCGAAGTGAGCGTCGAGACCTTCAAGACGAAACTCGGAGAGTGGGCGCAGACCAAGGCGCAGGCCGGCCTGGATTCGCTGCAATTGAGCCGCTGCGTGGATAACCGGTCCACCGAAAAAGAAGTGGACAGGTCGATTGAAGAAGCGAAGGAACTGCGGGTCAACTCGACGCCCACCATGTTCATCAACGGGCGCCGCGTTCCGGGGAGCGTGCAGTGGGAGCAGTTGAAGTCGATCATCGACTGGGAGCTGGACTACACCAAGCGGACCGGCATCGGCGGCGAGAAGTGTTGCGAGGTCTCCCTCCCTACCCCCGTGAAGAACTGAACCTCCGAGGACAACCATGAGATTCCCGTTTCAACGCAAGACCGCGGTGACGGCCGCGATTGCGCTGGCTGCGTTCGCCGTGAGTTTGCGGGCCGACATCAGTCCAACCCGCTATCAGGGGCACGTCAAGACGCTGGCGAGCGGGAAGATGAAGGGCCGTGGCACAGGCTCTCCCGAGCTGGAGAAGGCCGCCAGGTACATCGCGGACCATTTCAAGAAACTGGGGCTGGCGCCGGCCGGCGGCAACAGTTACTACCAGCGATTCACCGTCACCACGAACGCCAGGCTGGGCAAGCGCAATGCGCTGGCGGTCCAGCGCGGCGGCCAGAAGATCAGGCTCGCTCTCGGGAAGGATTTCCAGCCGTTCAACTTCTCGGGAAACGGCGGCGCTGCGGGCAAGGTGGTCTTCGCGGGATACGGCATCACCGCGCCGGAATACAACTACGACGACTACGCGGGGCTGGACGTCAAGGGCAAGATCGTGATCGTGCTGCGGCACGAGCCGCAGGAGTTCGACGAGAAGAGCGTCTTCGCGGGCAAGGCCTACACGCGGCACCACGAGCCGCGCAACAAAGCAGTGAATGCGAAATTCCACGGCGCGACGGGCGTGATCTTCGTGAATGACATCCCGAACCACACGGACGCGGACGACCTGGATAAGTTCGCGGGGCGCGTGGGACCTGGGATTGCCGATATCCCGTTTGTCCAGGTGCGCGCCGAAACCGCCGGCCAGTGGCTGAAGCCGGCGGGCAAGAACTTGAAGGACTGGATCGCCGAAGTGGACAAGGACCTCAAGCCCCGCGGCTTTGAGTTGCCCGCGGATCTGTCGCTGCAACTGGAGGTCGAGGTCCGTCGCGAGCGGACTCCGGCGCCCAACGTAGCCGCCTACCTGCCGGGGGAGACGGACGAATACGTCATCATCGGCGCGCACTTCGATCATCTCGGAATGGGCGAGTTCAATTCGATGGCGCCTTCGCTGGCCGGGAAGGCGATTCACCATGGCGCCGACGACAATGCGAGCGGGACGTCGGGATTGCTGGAGCTGGCCGAGCATTTTGCGAAGCAACCCAAGCGCCGCCGCGGCATTCTGTTCGTGGCGTTCTCCGGCGAGGAGTTGGGGCTGCTCGGCTCCCAGCACTACGTGGAGAACCCCGTCCTGCCGATCGACAAAGCAGTGGCCATGCTGAACATGGACATGATCGGCCGCATCCGCGACGGCAAGGTCTTCATCGGGGGCGTGGGCACGGGGTCGAACTTTAAGGCGTTGCTTGAAGAAGTTCGCCCGAAATACAAGCTGAACGTGGACTTCAGCGAGCAGAGCGGCTTCGGATCGAGCGATCACTTCTCGTTCACGACGAAGCGAGTTCCGGTGCTGTTCTTCTTCTCCGGACTGCACGCCGACTATCACAAGCCTTCCGACACCTGGGAGAAGATCGATCACGAGAACGCCGCCGTGCTGCTCTCGATGGTCGGCGAGATCACGGAGAGGCTCCAGAGCTCGCCGGAAAGAACAGCCTTCCTCCGCGTGGCCGATCCCCGGCCCCAGGCGACCGCCAGCGCAAGCACCCGCGGCTACGGCGCTTATTTTGGCAGTGTTCCGGACATGAGCGACACGGCGGCGGGGTTCCGCCTGGCGGACGTGCGGGACGGCTCTCCGGCGCAGCGGGCGGGGCTCAAGGCCGGCGACATCATCACGGAATTCGACGGCAAGCCGATCAAGAACCTGTACGATTTCACCTACGCTTTGCAATCGCGCAAGCCGGGGGACACGGTAGCCCTGAAGTACAAGCGCGGCGGGGTCGAGACCGAAACCAGGACCACCCTGACCACCCGCAAGTAATAGTACTGCTTTCAGATCACCTCCCATGCAGGCCGGCGTGCGGGCGGCCGATAAGGGAGGTGATGGAATGCCAAAGTGTGTCCTCGGGCCGCGCCTGGGAGTTGCCGCCGGTCATACTGCACCCGTTTTCTGATCCCGACGGCCCCGACAAGCTCGTCGAGAGCTCGCGCGCGCATTTGATGCTGGAAGGGCTCATCCCGCGCGGAGATCTGGGCCAGGAGGAGATCGAGCGGCGGCTGCTCGACGGCCGGTTCTGCGAGATGCGGATGTTGTTCTACGTCGGGAAAGACCTGGACCGCTGGCTCTGGCAGTGCGCGGAGTTCGCGGAGCGGGACGGCGACCTCAAGATGTTCTGCCTGTTGCCGGACAGCTTCGTGCCCTTACTCTCGGAGCGCACGCCGCCTCTCGTCCAGAAGAAACTCCAGGCGTGGGGCGTGGAGGACTACAGAGCGATCTTCACGCGCGCCCTGGCGCTCTATACGCTATTCAACGAACCTCCGGCGCGCCGCGACCTGGGCGCGCACTTCATCCGCTACTACTACCGCTACGCCGATCAGATCTTCGCCGAGCGGCGGCGCATCGAGGCGGCGTCCCCGCTGCCCGAGGGGCGGTTCGATTACGAGCTGTATGCCTCGGGCGAGTATGCGCGTATGCTTGAACGCAAGTGGGAAGAGATCTGAGCCTCGCGCGAACGCGTTTCTATTGAGGTGCGCTGTTAGAATGAGGCCATGGCGTTCGCCCCATTCCTCCTCGTGCGCCAGCGCTTCCCGAGCCGGAAGATCAGTGACATTCCCGGCGAAGTCCGCAAGCAGTTGAGCGCCGCGGGCATGGCGGGCGGGCTGCGGCCGGGGGCGAAGATCGCCATCGGCGCCGGCAGCCGCGGCATCGCCAATCTGGCTCTTATCGTGCGGTCGGTGGTCGATTGGTGGAAAGAGCAAGGGATGGCGCCGTTCATCTTCCCGGCGATGGGCAGCCACGGCGCGGCGACGGCCAAGGGACAGGCGGAAGTTCTCGCGAAGTTCGGGATCACCGAGGCGGAGATGGGCTGCCCGATCCGCAGCTCGCTTTCCGTCGTCGATCTCGGAACGACGCCCGATGGGATTCGCGTGGTGATGGACAAAACCGCCCACCGCGCGGACGGCGTGATGCTGTGCTCGCGCGTGAAGTGGCATACCGACTTCGCCGGCAGGCTGGAAAGCGGCCTCTTCAAGATGATGGCCATCGGGTTGGGCAAATTCGATGGGGCGAAACGCTATCACGCGCACGCTTACACGATGGGCCTGGAGGCCGTA
Source organism: uncultured Solibacteraceae bacterium (assembly GCA_964472745.1). GTDB lineage: Bacteria > Acidobacteriota > Terriglobia > Bryobacterales > Bryobacteraceae > CAYYNC01. Next base: position 112,263 of record CAYYNC010000006.1, on the reverse strand, counting down.
ATCCGCAGCGTCGGGCGGCGAGTGCTCGGAAGCGGGAAGATTCTGGGCGGGCTGGCGATTCTCGAGGACGGCAACCACGAGACCGGCCTGCTGGAAGCGGTTCGAGTGGCTGATATGGAGTCGCGCGAAGAGCAATTGCTGGAACTGGTGAAGAGCTGGATGCCGCGCATTCCGGTCCAGGCGCTGGACGTGCTGATTGTGAATGAGCTGGGCAAGAACTGGTCGGGCGCCGGACTGGACACGAAGGTGGTGAACCGCAGCGTCCACGCGCATTACAATCCGTGGCCCGGATTGCCGAAGATCGAACGGATCTTCGCGCGCGACATGAGTCCGCTCTCCTATGGCAATGCGATCGGGATGGGGATGTGCGATGTGGCGCACAGGCGCATTCTGAAAAAAGTGAAGCGGCGGGCGACGTATGTGAACTCGCTGACGTCGGGGACGCCGGCGATCATCCGCACGCCGATCACATTTTCTTCGGACCGGGAGTGCCTGGAGACGGTGGCGCAGGTGGTGGGAAAGCTCGATCCGGGGCAGGTGACGATCGGCTGGATTCGGAACACGCTGGACTTGACGCTGGCGGCGGTGACGGAGAACCTGCGGGGGGAGTTGGAGAGGAATCCCGTGGTGGAGATTCTGGGGCCGGCGCGGGCGCTGGAGTTTGACGCGCGGGGGGACCTGGTGGATTGGCTGGGGCCGTCCGGGGCGCACTGAGGCCGGAGAGAGGCCAGGGGCGGCAGGGGATCACCCGCCGCCCCCGACCCTGCTCGCGGTCGTGTCAGAAGCCTAGTTTCCTGCCGACTGCGACAGGATCGTGTTGATCTTGCTGAAGATGGTCTGGATGCTCGAGGCGACGCCTGGGACGATTGCCCCGGCTGCGACCGCCACGAACCCGGCCATCAACGCGTATTCGATGAGGTCCTGCCCGCGGGTGTCCTTCAACAGCCGGGCTTTCCAAACGAAGTGCATGAGTCTGCGCATTTTCTCTTCCTCACCCCTCAAATCGGCGCTCCTCTCCGGGGACTTTAGAGAAGAGCGGCAAAGCCGGACCGTTCCGGGGCCGGCGGCCAATGTTGGCGGCGTGCGCGGCCGGCCGGCTCAGTTGCCGGCAGACTGCGACAGGACCGTGTTGATCTTGCTGAAAATCGTGCTGATGCTCGACGCGACGCCGGGCACGATCGCGCCGGCGGCGACGGCGACGAAGCCGGCCATCAGAGCGTACTCGATCAAGTCCTGGCCGCGGGTGTCTTTCGCGATCCGCAGCCGCCAAAGCAATGAATACAGTTTCTTCATTTATCGGTTCTCCTCTCCCTGCAACTGCTGGTCTGCTTGTTGCTAGGTCCAGACTAACGCGGGCTTGGAAAACCGAAAATCAGTCGAATTCCCTAATTTAGAGCACTGGATTTGCTCACCGAATGACCGGAATTGTTGGAGGAGGCCCAGCGGTTTCGCCACCCCGCAGGCGGCCTCCGGCGGCGCCTCTGAAGGGGCCATGCGGCGGGGGCGGCGCCGGTGCGCGGCAGGACCCCCGCCGTGCGTCGGACGCGGCGATCAGACCAGCCCGGAGCGCCTCGCGTTACCGGAGAATCCCCATCGTCTTCGCCACGCGCGCCAGGATCCCGGCAGCGCGCTCGAGGTGCTCGCGGGTGTGGGCCGCGCTGACGATCGTCCGGATTCTGGCCTTGCCGCGCGGCACGGTGGGGAATCCGATGCCGGTGGCCCAAAGGCCCTGCTCGAACAGGGCGGCGGAGAAGTCCATGGCGGTCTTCGCCTCGCCGACGATGATCGGCGTGATCGGGGTCTCGCTGGCGCCTGTGTCGAAACCGTTGGCGCGCAGCATTTCCTTGTAGTAGCGCGTGTTGTCCCAGAGGCGCTCGATCCGTTCCGGCTCCTGCTCGAGGAGCTCGAAGGCGGCCATGCAGGCGGCGGTCACCGCCGGCGGGTGGGAGGTGGAAAACAGGAACGGCCGGGCGCGGTGGTAGAGGTATTCGATCAGGTCGCGGCTGCCGCACACGTAACCACCCAACACCCCGATGGCTTTCGACAGAGTCCCCACCTGGATTTGCACGCGCCCATGCAGGCCGAAGTGATCGACCGTGCCGCGGCCGTTGCGGCCGAGGACGCCGGAGCTGTGCGCGTCGTCGATCATCATGATGGCGCCGTAGCGCGCGGCCGCGTCCACCAGCCCGGGCAGCGGGCCGATGTCGCCGTCCATCGAGAAGACGCCGTCGGTGATGAGCAGCTTGCGGCCGGGATCGTCCTTCAGGCCGTCGAGAATTTCCGCCGCATGGGCCGTGTCGCGGTGGCGGAAGACATGAATCTTCGCCCGCGACAGGCGGCAGCCGTCGATGATCGAGGCGTGGTTCAGCTCGTCGGAGATGATGTGGTCCTGCTGGCCGAGAATCGCGCTCACCGTGCCGGCATTGGCGGCGAAGCCGCTCTGGAAGACGACCGCGGCTTCGGTGCGCTTGAAGGCGGCGATCTTGCGCTCCAGCTCCATGTGCATGGCCATGGTGCCGGTGATGGTGCGCACCGCGCCCGTGCCCGCGCCGAACTTGCGGACCGCTTCGAGGGCGGCCTCCTTCAGCTTGGGGTGGTTGGCCAGGCCGAGGTAGTTGTTCGACGCGAGGTTGATCACCTCGCGGCCGTCGGCCCGGCACACGGGCTCGCAGGCGCTTTCCAGCTCGCGCAGGCGGAAGTACGATCCGGTCTGCTTCAGCTCGTCGAGTTGCGCGGTGATGTAGGCGAGAGGATCTTGCATGGAATCCACGTTCCAGCTTACCCCCGCCAAGCGCGCGGGCGTCGCTTGGTATCATCTGAGTTTCCCCTCTGCTCATGCGACATCTCCTGCTCTCGCTGTTGCTGGCCGCATCCGGCCTGGCCCAGCACCCGGCTTCTCCGACGCCACTCGACCGCTATGTCCGTGCTGAAGACCCGGCATTCCGCTACAGCCTGGTCTCGCAAGCGGAGCGCGACGGGCTCACAGTGTTCGTTCTGGATATGACATCTCAACGCTGGCTGACCGAAGCCGAAGTCAACCGCACCGAATGGAAACACTGGGTGACGATCTCGAAGCCCGCCAAGCTGGAGAGCTCCACGGCGTTGCTCATGATCGGCGGCGGCAGCAACGGACCCAAGCCCCCGGCGAAGCCCGACGACTTCATGACCGAGCTGGCGCGGCGCACCGGCAGCGTGACCGTGGAGTTGCGCATGATCCCCAACCAGCCGCTCTCATTCGGGGGAGAAACGCGCCGGCGCACCGAGGACGCCATCATCGCCTACACCTGGAAGAAATATTTCGAAACGGGAGACGACCGCTGGCCGGCGCGCCTGCCGATGACAAAGGCGGCGGTCCGCACGATGGACGCCGTGACCGCGTTCCTGAAATCGCCGGAAGGGGGCGGCGTCACGGTGGACCGCTACGTGGTAGCCGGCGGCTCAAAACGCGGCTGGACCACGTGGACGGCGGGGGCCGTGGACCAGCGCGTGGCGGCGATCATTCCAGCCGTGATCGACATGCTGAACATCGAAGCGTCGTTTCAGCACCACTGGCGCGCCTACGGATTCTGGGCGCCTGCCGTCGGAGACTACGTCGAGCACGGCATCATGGACTGGCAGGGGACCAGGCAGTTTCGCGACCTGATGAAGATCGTCGAGCCTTACGAGTACCGCGAGCGCCTGACGATGCCGAAGTTCATCGTCAACTCCGCCGGCGACCAGTTTTTCCTGCCCGATAGCTGGCAGTTCTACTTCAACGATTTGAAGGGCGAGAAGTATCTCCGCTACGTGCCGAACACCGACCACAGCCTGCGCAATTCTCCGGCTCTTGAAAACATCGCGGTCTATTATGAAGCGATCGTGAAGGGCTGGCGCCGTCCGCGGTTCGAGTGGTCCGTGGCGAAAGACGGCGCGCTCGAGGTCACCTGCAAGGACAAGCCATCCGCGGTGAAGTTGTGGTCGGCCACCAATCCCGACGCCCGAGACTTCCGGCTGGAGAAGATCGGGCCGGCCTATCGAAGCGCAGATCTACAGGATCTCGGCGGAGGGCGCTACCGGGCGAAACCCGCCTCGCCGCCGAAGGGCTACACCGCGTACTTCATCGAACTGACATTTCCGACGCCGGGCGGCTCGAAGTGGGTGTTCACCACGGGCGTCAAGGTGACGCCGGACGCCTACCCGTTTCCGCCCTATGTCCCGAGAAGGCCCCAGGGCGCAGTTCCGCTTTCCTCCAGCGCAGTAGATAATCAAGTGAGAAAGTGAGGGGAACATACATCATGACTGTTGAAGCCGCAAAGACCATTTCCGACTACTTGATGGCCCACTACGAACAGGAGCATGCCACTACGCTGCGCGTGCTCGAGCGCGTCCCGGCCGGGAAGCAGGATTACGCGCCGGATCAGCGTTCGATGAACGCTTTGAAGCTGGCGTGGCACATCGCGTCGGCCGACTGGTTCTTCATGGACTGCATCGCCAACGGCGAGTTTAAGGCCGGCGAGCCGGGCGTTCCGGAGTCGATCAAGAGCCCCGCGGACGTGGTTGCCTGGTACAAAACCAACGTGCCGGCTGCGGCGGAGCGAGTGAAGGCGATGACGGGCGAGCAACTGGCCAAGGAACTCGACTTCTTCGGCATGATGAAGGCGCCGGGCGTGGATTTCGTCGCGCTGATGCTGAAGCACTCGATTCACCATCGCGGCCAGTTGTCGGCCTACCTGCGGCCGATGGGCGCGAAGGTGCCGGGCATTTACGGGCCGAGCGGGGATACCGAGTAATTACGCCGAGCTGCCGGCAAGCGCGCGCGGGGCGGTGACCCAACGCTTGCTTGCCGGGCCGCAATCGGGCGGTTGCGGCGCCGGCAGCGGCCGCGCGCGGTTAGCGCTGCGCGGTCCGGATTCTAAAGTCCTCTGTCTGCGGCATCCTCACGATGCGGCACATCTCGAAAAGGCGCGACCGGGCGCGCATGCCGATGCGCTCGGCGAGCGTGGGACGGAGATCGTAGCGCACCGGGCCATCGGCGACGCGCGCGGCTTCCCTGCCCCCCATGTCGGCGTCAACCAGGTTCGTGGTGGCGATGAGAGGCTTGCCGTGATTGCAGCGGTAGGTGATAATCGCGGTAATCGTGTCTTCCACCCAGTCCGTGGCCCGGTGCGACCCGAGGTCGTCGAGGAGCAGGACCTCGGCGTCCAGGGTCGTGCGATAGGCCTCCTTGTCGGCGGCGCCGGAGGCGGGATCGTAGCTCATGCGGATTCGGTCGAAGAGCTGCTGGTAGTCCCAGAAGAGGCAGTCGAAGCCCTTGCTGGTAAGTATGCGGATGGTCGACACCGCGAGGTGCGTTTTGCCGGTTCCGGGATCGCCGATCAGCAGCAGCCCGGGCTTTTCGACGGCAGGAAAGTCGCGTGCGTAGTTCATCACGCTGACGTAGGCCTCGACCATCGCGTGGTGCTCGATGGGGTTTTCCGACTTGGGCGTGATGCGGAAGTTTTCAAACGAGTCGTGGCGATAGTTCGGCGGAACGGCGGCCCTCTCCCAGAGGCGCTTGCTGCGCGTGGTCTGGACGCAGGAACAGGCCTTGGCGCGGCTGATTCCCTCCTCCTCGAAGACCTGCCAGCCGGTGCCGCGGCAAAGGGGACAAGGCGCGCTGCTCATGGAGTCTTGCCCGATTCTAGCAGGACCGCCGGGGACCGCAAGCCGCGGGTTGGCGCCGCCCTCGCGCGTGATACACTCGCTGTCAGCCGGGCTGAAGCGGCCCGGCGCGGGGAGGAAGCGCAATGATCCTTGGAAAATTCTGGAGCGCGATCCGCGCGCAGCTTAATAAGATCGCCAACATCTTTTGGGAAGCCGATCCGATCGCGCAGATGCAGTACGAGCACGACGCGGCCGTCGAGCAGTTGAAGGAAGGCCGCAAGGGGCTCGAAATGTATCGCGGGCTGGTGGAGAAGGTCGCGCGCCAGGCCGCCACGAGCCGGGGGCACGTCCAGAAGCTGGAAGCCGAAGTGAAGGCCTATCTCAAGGCCGGCGAGAGGGAAACCGCGGCGAAGTTCGCGCTCGAGCTGCAAAAGGCGAAAAAGGAGCTGTCGCAGCACGAAGAGCAGCTCCAGATGCACGAGACCGCCTACGAGAACAACCTCAAGAAGATCAAGAACGCCAGCCACAAGCTGGCCGAGGTGCGGGAGCGGATTCAAAAGTACGACGCCGAGTTAAAGATGAGCGCGGCCGAGGCCGAGATCGCCGCGCTGGCGGAGAGTTTCGATTTCAATGTCACCACGGATTTCGGACAGCTCGAGGAGCTGATCCAGTCCAAGATCGACAAGAACCGCGGCAAGGCGCGCGTGGCCGCCGACATGTCGAGCGAGGGCCTGGCCGAAATCGAAGCTGAGGAGCGCATGCAGAAAGCGATGGCCGAGGACGCGCTTCTCCAGTTCGAGGCCGAACTGGGACTCAGATCGCCGGAAACCACCAAGGTGGCGGAGACGGCGAAGGACCTCGGGCCGGCGGTTTCCAAGCCGCAGACAACCACCGAAACAACCTAGCGGGAAGGGCTTTCTATGGCGCGGGCGCCGGGCGTGTCCGATTCCTCGAACGGTGAGCGCCGCGCAGTCGTATTTTTATAGCAGAAGGCGGAGAACGACTCTATGGCGAACGGCAATCCAAAACCGGCGTTTTATCTGGCTGTGCTCGTGGTGGTGATAGGACTCGTCGGACTCGGGCTGTGGCGCTTCGGCGCGTTGCCCGGGGTGGGCGGCGGGAAGATCAGCAAGGAAGAGCTGGGCGGCGCGGAAGCGCCCGACACCCAGGGCATTACGACCGCAAAAGAGTACAACTACGTCCCGGCGCAGAAGCTGCCTCCGGTGCAGGGGATCTCAAACTACAAGGCGATGACGGACCGCACCGTAAAGTTCGCGCTGAACGTCTGGGCGGGATGGGCGCCGGTCATTTTCGCGAACAACGGGTTCAAGCCCGGCAAGCTGTGGAAGGCGCCGGGGGGCAAGGACTTCAAAGTCGAGCTGACGCTGATCGACGACCCCGTGGCGATGCGCGACGCCTACGCGGCGGGCAACATCCACATCGGCTGGGCGACGCTGGACATGATTCCGCTGTTCCTGGAGAGCCTGCGCAAGGATTCGCGCGTCATGCCGCGCGTGTACCAGCAGGTGGACTGGTCCAACGGCGGCGACGGCATCGTCGTGCGCGATTCCATCAAGACGATGGCCGACCTGCGCGGAAAGACGGTTGTCCTGGCGCAGAATTCGCCGTCCCAGTACTTCATCCTGAATGCGCTGATCAACGCCGGCGTTCAGCCTGCGGAGGTGAACTTCAAGTACACGCAGGACGCTTTCCAGGCGGCCGCGGCGTTCAACGCGAACAAGTCGATCGCCGGCTGCGTGAGCTGGGCGCCCGACATCTATAACCTTTCGAAAGTAAAGGGCAACCGGCTGCTGGTCAGCACGCAGACGGCGAACAAGCTGATCGCCGACGTGTGGTTCGCACGCGCCGATTTCGCGAAGGATAACCCTGACATCATCGAGGGCCTGGTGCGCGGCATCTTCGATGCGATGGAGGCGTTGAAGGAACAGTCCAACAAGCAGGCCGCGGCGAAACTGATGTCGGCGGGGTATTCGATTCCCGAGACGGACGCGCTCAGCATGCTGGGCGACGCGCACTCGACCAATCACGCGGAAAACCGGGAGTTTTTCCTGAATCAGAACAATCCGACCAACTTCGAGCGCACCTGGAACACGGCCTACTTCCTCTATAAGCGCATCGGCGCGGTCACCGACAAGGTGGACTTCGACCAGGTGATGGACTTCTCGATGATCCAGAAGCTGGGCCAGGAGCCGAAGTACGCGAACCAGAAGAACGAATACGAGGTCCAATTCGCGCCGGCGGCGGCATCGACGGTGAAGGGCGAGAGCGAAGAGATCCTCACGAAAACGATCGTCATCCACTTCTACCCGAACTCGTGGGACCTGATGAAGAAGGTCACCACAACCGTGAACGGCAAGGAGAAGGAAGAGCTCTACGACCCGAACGTCAATTTCGTGGTTGAAGAGGTGGGCAAGCTGGCCGGCCAATTCGGCGCCGCGCGCATCGTCATTGAAGGCCACACGGATTCCTCGATGCGGGGGCGCGTGCCCGAATCGGCGGTGCAGGAGCTTTCGCTGAACCGCGCCAACGCGGTGAAGGAGGCCATCGTCAAGAAGTTCCCGACCCTTCAGCCGAACCAGTTCTCGGCGGCGGGTATGGCGTGGAACCAGCCGGCCGACCCGAACGATCCGATGAATCACGCCAAGAACCGCCGTGTGGAGATCAAGGTGTATCCGCTCGAGGCGAAGTAGGCATGGAGAGGGAGAAGCCCGGGCTGCCGGCATTGCGCATGCCGCCGGGGCCCATCGCGGGACGGGCCCTGGGCGTGGCTACGGTGGCCTTGCTGGGGGTTCTGTGGTTCGCGGCGACGCGAGGCGCCACCGCGGAGGCGCGTTTCGTGTCGCCGGTGATTCTGCCGTCGCCCGAGGAGGTCTTCCGCAGTTTCGGCGCGCTCTGGAGCGAACGCGCATTGATGGCCAGCATTGTCGCGACGCTGCGCAGAGTGCTGATTGGCTTCCTGCTGGCTGCGGCTGTGGGCGTCCCGCTGGGGATCGCCGCGGGATCGTGGCGGGTGCTGGAAGCCGCGGCGGCGCCGGTGGCTCTGTTCGGCCGCAACGTGCCCGTGGCGGCGTTGATTCCGTTGACGATTCTCTGGTTTGGCATCGAGGAGACGCAGAAGGTGATGTTCATCTTCATCGCCTGCGCGCCGTTTGTGTATTCGGACGCCGTGCGCGCGGTGGTGTCGGTGCCGGAACGCTACGTGGAGACCGCGCAGACACTGGGCGCCACGCCGATGCAGATTGTATGGAAAGTGCTGGTGGCGCTGTCGCTCCCCGACATCTACAAGAGCCTGCGCGGTCTGTTCGGCATGGCGTTCGGCTACATCATGCTGGCGGAACTGATCAACGCCGAGCACGGCCTGGGGTACCTGCTGAGCACGAGCCAGCGGCGCGGGCTCTCCGAGCATATCATCCTGATCCTGCTGATTATCGGCGCGCTGGCGTACGGGATCGACAAGTTCCTGCTCTTCATGGAGCGCGGGTTGTTCCCATACAGGACGGAGGCGGAGTGAGCGGCGGATCCAAAGAGGCCGGCGATCTCCCCGCGATCGTCGAGTTCGACTCGGTGACGAAGAGCTTCGGCGACGGCGGGCGCGGGACCGTTGCCATCCAGGACATCACGTTCCGGGTGGAGAATAAACCGGGGCGGGGGGAGTTCATCGCCATTCTTGGGCCTTCCGGGTGCGGGAAGTCGACGATCCTGCGATTGATCGCGGGCTTGATGCCGCAGTTTCCGCCGACGAAGGGAACCGTGAAAGTGAGCGGAGCGCCCGTGAAGGGGCCGGGCGCCGACCGGGGCATGGTCTTCCAGGATTACACTTCGTTCGACAACCGCACGGTCTTGCAGAATGTCGCATTCGGCCTCGAGTGCGCGGGAATGCCGGCCAAGGAGCGCAATGAGCTGGCGCGCGAATGGATCCGCAAGGTCGGCCTCGACGTGGATCGCGACGCCGGCAAGTATCCGCACCAGCTTTCGGGCGGCATGCGGCAGCGCGTAGCGATCGCGCGCACCCTCATCCTGAAGCCGAAGCTCATTCTCATGGACGAGCCTTTCGGCGCGCTGGATCCGGTGACGCGGCTGAATATGCAGGATCTCCTCGTCGAGCTGTGGCACAACCTCGAGGCGACGGTCTTTTTCGTTACCCACTCGGTGGAGGAGGCTGTCTATCTCGGGGACCGCGTCTATATCATGTCGCCGGCGCCCGGGCGGCTGCTGAAGGAGATGGAGGTCCCGCCTCCGGACCGGCCCGCGCGCGAGATGCAGCGCGAACCCGAGTTCACTCGAGCGGTTTATGAGATTCGTGACATCATCGAGAAGCTTGAAGTCTCGGTGACGGCTGGAAGCGAAAAAGAGAGGACATGAGCACCCCGCGGACACCGCCGCTGCCTCCGGCGCCCTCCCCGCTGCCCGGGCGCAGCGCGGGGGTGAGGGAGTATCTCAAGCGCGCGTTTTTGCACCGGTGGAACGTGCTGCTGTTCGCGGCGGGCGTAGCGGGCGCGATCCTCTCGCCCTGGCCGGACGCGCTGTTGCCGCTGGTGGCCGCGGCGGAGACCGTCTATCTCGCGGGCCTGGTGGCGTCGCCGAAGTTTCGCAGCGCTGTGGACGCTCAGGTCTATCGCGACAGCAAGGGGCGCGCGGCAGCGCCGGCAGGGCCGTCGAAAACGCTCAGTGAAATCCTCCAGAGCCTCTCGTTCGACTCGCAGCGGCGGTTCGGAATGGTGCGGGCGCGTTGCCTCGAAATGCGCGCGATCGCGAGCCAGGTGCGGGGCCGCGCGCCGGATGTGCGGCAGCCAGGCGACGAATTGGGCACGCCGGCGCTGGACCGCCTGCTGTGGGTGTTTTTGCGGCTGCTGGTTTCGCTCGAAGCGTTGATGAAGTTCCTCGAGCGGACCGACGTCACCGAGATCCGCAACAGGCTGAATGAAGCCAAAACGAAGCTGGAGCTGCAATCCACCAAGGACGAACGCATCATTCGCTCCCTTCAGGACAGCGTGGCGGCGCAGGAGCTGCGGCTGGAAAACTACGAGCGGGCCAAGAACAACGCCGAGTTCGTCCGCGTCGAGCTGGACCGCATCGAGGCCAAGATCCATGCGCTCACCGAGGCTTCGGTCAACCGCCAGGATCCCGATTTCCTTTCGAGCCAGATCGATTCCGTCACCGAGAGCATGCAATCCACTGAGAAGGCGATCAGCGAATTGCAGCACATCACCGGGCTGGTGGACGAGATGCAGGAACCGCCGCCGATTCTCGAATCCGACCTGGGCAAGGTGATCGAGCGATGAGCGAGACGGCGAAGCTGACCAGCCGCATTCCGGAATGGTTCCCCGCCTGGGCATCGAAACTCTCGGATCTTTACTTTTCCGGCACGACGTCGATGTTCGTGCTGCACGGCGACGTGCAGGACCTCGTGCGCACGGGCGATGATTCCGCACCCGCCTACGGCACGCTGGCGGACTTCCTGGCGACGCAGATCTTCGGGCGGTGGGATCTTGTGCTGCACTACGATCTCGCGCGCGGGCTGCGGGCTTTCGCGGGGCCGGACGGCGAGCGCCTGAAGGAGATGGTGGCGCTCGCCAACCGCAAGGCAGGCGACCTTGCCGCGGCGCGCAAGGACCCGGCGACGGCCTTCGCGATGCTCGATCGCCTCGTGCACAACAACATCATGGCGGCCGAAGCCGACCGCCTGAGCATCGCCATCCTCATCGATCACGCATCGTTCCTCGTGCCGAGCGGAGAGCCCGGACGGCTCAGTCTGCCGGCCTCCACGCAGTTAGTGACGCTGCTCAATTGGGCCGCAAGCCCGCACGTGAAGCGATTGAACATCGCGATCGTCCTGATCGACGAGAAAGCCTCGTCGCTGAGCGAGCGGCTGACGGGAAGTCCGCATGTGGCGAGCGTCGAGATCGAACTGCCGGATGAGAAGGAGCGCGAGCGTTTCATCCGGTTCGCCGCCGAAGGGAAGGACCTGGCGGCAGTTTCCGACTTCACCGTGGAGCAGCTCGCGAGGTTGACCGCGGGCATTTCGCTGTTGGATCTCAATGTCATCGTGCAATCGGCGCTCGAGGGATCGCGCCGGCTGGACTCGAAGCTGATGCGCACACTCAAGAAGCAGCTCATCGAGCGCCAGTGCCAGGGCCTGCTCGAGTTCGTCGAGCCGAAGTGGACGCTCGACATGGTGGTGGGCCACGAGCCGGTGAAGCAGCGGCTGCGCGAGGATGCGGAGTTGCTCAAGCGCGGCCAGCTTGAGCCGCTTCCCATGGGGTATCTCGTCTGCGGTCCGGTGGGCACGGGAAAGACGTTCATGGCGCAGTGCATGGCGGGAGAGATCGGCGTGCCGTGCCTCACGCTCAGGAACTTCCGCTCGAAATACGTCGGCGAGACCGAAGGCAATCTCGAGCGCGTGCTGGGCGTGCTCCGCGCGATGGGGCCGGTGGTCGTGATCATCGACGAGGCCGACGCGGCGCTGGGCGATCGCGGGCAGGAAGGCGACTCCGGCACATCAAGCCGCGTGTTTTCCATGATCGCCGCGCAGATGGGCGACACGCGGTATCGCGGCAGGATCCTGTGGATGCTGCTCACGTGCCGGCCCGATCTGCTGCCGATCGATCTCAAGCGGCAGGGCCGCGCCGAGGTGCATATCCCGCTGTTCTATCCGTCGGACCAGGAAGAGATCCGCGGGATGTTCGTCGCCATGGGCCGGAAGATGGGCGCGCAAGTGGACCCCGCGGACGTGCCCGAGGTCCCGCAGCGCGGGCGGTTGTCGGGGGCGGACATCGAAGGCATGGTGGGCCGGGCGTTGAGGCAGTCGCTGCTGGCAGGCTCGCCGCAGGTGACGCGGGCGGCGCTGGAAGACGTCGTGGCTTCGTTCATGCCCTCGACGGAGGGCATGGAGAAAGAGCTTCAAGAGACCGCGGCGATTCTGGAATGCACGGACAGGCAGTTCCTGCCCGCCGAGATCGTCGCGAAGATGGAAGCCGCCGGCGGGCGGATGAAGTTGCAGGAGCGGCTGGCCGCGCTGAGGCGCATGGTCGAGCTTTACAGTTGATAGCGAGGAGACACACGTGGCGCGCACAAGCTGGTTTGACGACGCCGACCTGCCCGTGATCGACGAGCAGGTCCAGAAACTCGAATCCTTCACGCAGGCGATGGCGGACGGCGTCATCGAGAAGCAGGAGCTGGAGAAGCAGCAGGAGAGCCTTGCCGCGGCGATGCGGGCCGTGGAGAGCGATCTCACCGATGAGCAGCATGAGAAGGTGACGCGGCTGCTGGTGGAGCTGAGCGCCTACAACATCATGCGCCTGCTGAACGAGCTCCAAACGCGCCGCGTGCAGAAAGCCTTCGGCGGATAGCGGGCGAGGCCGGCGCACATCCGGCCCCGCCCGCCGCCATCACACCTGCCCGCGCACCAGCCTGACGTGCGTCACTCCAGCGATGCGCGAGAGCGCCTCGAGTTGCGACAGGCGGATCTTGCCCGTGCGGATCTTGGCCACGCGGGGCTCGCGCAGCTCGGCGAAGCCCGCGGCCTTGAGCTGGGCCAACAGCTCCGGTGCGGCGTCGTTCAGCCAGACCTCGACGGTCACTTCCGCGGATTTGTCCGCCGAGGCGGCCAACAGGTTTTGCAGCGCGGCATCGAGCACGGCCGATTCGCGGCGGTCTTTCTTTTCCTCGCGCGGAAGCGGCATCGTTCGCGGCAAGGCAACCGGAAAATTGCCCCGGACGCGAGACTCGTCCGCCCGTCCGCCGCTCCCCACCTGAAATGTGGGCTGAGCGACGGCCGTCTTCACCATCGAGTTGGGCGCGAAGGCCATCTCGCGAGCGGCCACATCTCCGAAAACGCCCTGATGGCTCACGCCGTCGGGCATCTCCGAAGGAACCTCGATCACGACGGGCTTGCCGCCGCGCGTGACCGTCTTCTCTTCGACCGCAACGAAGCTGGTGAACTGGGTCATCAGGCGGTGACGCAGTCCAAGAGAGGTGATCTCGTCCTCGATCTCCTTCGACACCGCGCCGTTTTGGAAAGCGCCCATCTCGCGGTTCATCAGGTCGTCGATTTTAGTGCGCGCCCAGAGCGTGGCGAGCACGTCGTGGCGCGGCTCGTACTCGGGCAGGTTCAGGGCGACGTCGCGCGACCACGGCTTGCCCGACATGCGCCCGTGAATCGTAATCTTGCCGCCGCGATTCCAGGTGTAGCGGCCGTGGATGATCAGCGGCTTGGCGCTGAACAGGTCGGAGATGCGCTTCGGATAGATGTCGGTGACGGGCAGGCCGTGCCAGTCCACCCAGACGTCGGTGAGCAGCGGATTGCGGACACGCTCGTGGAACCGGCGCGCGGCCTCCGAGCCGTCGTCGTCGAGGCTCACGTATTCGACTTCGCCGCGGCCCGCTTCCGCCATCTTGTCGAGCAGGAAGCGGTTGACGGAGCTGCCGATTCCGAAGCTGAACACGCGCGCTCCGGCGTAGCGCTTCACCTCTTCGATGATCTCCATGTCGTTGCCGACAAAGCCGTCGGTCATGAAGCACACGATGCGGACCGAGTCGCGCGAGCCGGACGGCGCGAGCGCCGCGCGGATCGCTTTCATCATCTCGGTGCCCCCGCCGCCCGAACGTCCGGCGAGGAACGCCTGGGCGCGGTCGAGGTTCTCGCGCGTGGCGGGCACGGGCTGCGGGAAGAGGATGTGCGTGTCGCCGGCGAATGTAATCAGGTTGAAGGTGTCGCGCGGGTAAAGCCCTTCCAGCGCCAGCTTCATCGTCTCCTTCGCTTTCTCAATGGGGAAGCCGCTCATCGAGCCTGACGTGTCCAGCACAAACACCAGCTCTTTCGGCGTGACGTCCTCCACCGTGACCCGCTTTGGCGGTTGGAGAATCAGCGTAAACCACCCGTCCTTCCCTTCCTTGGGGTGATGCGTGAGGACGGCGTCGGACACAGTGGCGCCCGCGACGTCGTAACGCAGGATGAAGTCCTTGTTCGGGATCACAGCTTTGGCGCGCAGCGCGACAGTCGCTTTGCCCGCGCCCGTCTCGGCGGAGTCGATCTCGTGGGAAGTGGAGCGGATCGATCTCACCGGCACCCCGGCGTCGATCGACACTTTCATCGACAGATCATGCCCCGCGCGCGTGGCGGGCGGCGCGTACTTGGGGTTCACGACGGCGGTCTGCCGGGCGTGGAGCGGGATATAGCGCGGGCCGACGGTCATTGGGAAGCTGAATTCGTACCCTCCTTCTTCGTACTTCAGCGTCTCCACGTAGCTGATGCTGATCAGCACCTTCGCGCCGGGCTCGATGTTGGTCACCGATTGCGTGAAGACGTTTGGCCGCTGCTGTTCGAGCAGCGCCGCTGTGTTGCCGCGATTGCGGGCGTCTTCAAAGATCTTGCGCGCCTCGTCGCGCTTCTTAATGACGGCCTTGATCTTGCGGTCTCCGATCGTCATCATCATCTGGTCCACAGCCGACATCGGCGGCAACGGGAACTTGTAGACCGCTTCAATCTTGTCCTGCGTCGGGTTGACGAACTCCTGCGTGACGTTGACCCGCGCAAGCTGGCCGCTGATCTCGGCCTCGACCGAGGTGTGCCTCAGCGGGCACAGCTCGCCGGTGTTCTTGCTGTATGGATCGACGCGGATGAGCGATCCCTCGGTGACGTCGCCGGGCCGCGCGCCGGGCGGGATGCGAGCGGCATCGACGGTCGGGACGGTGGTGAACAGGGCGCCGGCCAACAGGCCGAGCGCAGCAACGGGCAGGGCGGTCTTCAACATGGCATTCTCCTTCTGCTGGACCCGGCCTTGTTCCGGCTTTCAATCTGCCGCCGGTTTTGCCGTTCCTCGCTGAGGGAATGCCGCGAGGCGCGCCGGACTTTCAACAATCCAGGGGATTATTTCACGCGGATTCGAATTGATTTCGGAGGAGCGGAGGGGAGGACCACGTTGACTGCCTCCGCTTTCTTCGCGGCCCCTTCGGAGTCCGCCTGTTCGGCCGGCGCAGCCGCGGTGCGGGACCTCTCCTGCCGCGCAGCGCCCGCTACTTTGCGACGGTCCGACGAGGCGGCGTCCGTCATCTGAAACGCGACACCGGGCGACACAGCAGCGCCCTGAGGAACGATCGCCACAACGATGTCGTACTCCCCGGGCTCGAACGGCGGCAGCTCGAAGGAGACCGTTTCGCTCGCCACCGCAGGTGCGGCTCGCCGCGTCCTTTCCTGTAAAACGACCGTCCCGGCCAAGGGCGCGGTCAGCGATACGCGGACGGGCGCTCCGCGCGGGACATCCCCGTCGCGGCCGAGGACCTGCCAGTTGCCGGCTGCGTCGCGCCATGAAACGGCGACGGGCATGGGATCCGCGGCATTCACATTGGCCAGGTCTCTCTCTTTTTCAAGCGCGGCGGCTGGCTGGGAGACCGGCGTGGCGCGGAAGGTACGGCCTTCGGTCAGGTTCGCCGCCGCTTCCAGTTGCACGGCGCCGGCTGACTCCACTTTCGGCGCAGGCGTGGCGGGCCTGGCACGGCCTCCCACGGCCTGATCCCCCGCGGGGACGGCCTTCGAGGCGGCCAGAACGCCGGCCTTCTCCTCCGCCTCTCTGCGATCCAATCGCGACTCCAGGGCCGGCGGGGGCGGCGGGACGGGAGCCGGTTTGTCCTGTGCCTTCTCCTCCGTCGACGGACGCGGAACGATCTTGATGCGCGACGGCTCGATCGGGGAAACCGGGATCGCCCCAGAGGCCGGCGGGGCCTCCTGCTGCGTCAGAACGCGAGGCGGTTTCGTTTCAGCCAATTCCACGGAAGACTCTCGGCCGGCCTGCGGCTGCATCATCCAGATCACGAATCCGGCCATCGCGCCCGCCGCCGCGGCCGCAGGCACCCAGGCCCACGGCCTGAAGATCTTTCGCCAATACGATGGCGCGGGCTGGAGAGCGTCGATCATCTGCGCTCGCGTCGCCGGGTCTGCGAGAGTCTCTCGCAGAGCTTCTTCGGTCAACAGTGCATCGAAGAGCCTCTGGTCCTCCAGCGCGCCTTCGAGGAGGCGGCGCTTCTCTTCCGCGCTGAGGTTGCCCGCGGCCCACCCGCCGAGCAGACTGGCAGGGTCCGGCTCGCCCGGCCGCACGGGTTTCTTCCCATCGCCGTTCATGGCTTCACCTCCCAGTTTCCTCCCATCTCCTCGAGTAGCTTCTTCCGGCACCTGAGGTCCCAGGTGTAAATCGTATTGATGGCGTCCACGCCGAAGTGGCGCCGGATTTCTTCGAATGTGCGTCCCTCCAGCTTCATCCGGAAGATCTCGCGGCAGCGCTCGCCCAGGCGTCCGACCGCGGCCAGCAGCCGGCCGCGCATCTCGCGCATCGCAGCAGCGCGCTCGGGATCGAGCTCAGTCGAAGGCAGCGGAAGGTCGTCCACCGGGATGGCCGTCATCTCGCCCCGCCGGACCGACTTGCGCAGCGCGCCCGCCATCTTGAAGCGGACGATTTGAAAGGACAAGGGCACAAGCTCCTCCACCGCCTCCACGTGCGGGTACTTCTCGTGGAGCAGCAGCAGAGTTTCCTGCGCCACGTCTTCCGCAGCCTCCCTTCCTATACGGGATGCCGCGAACTCGAGAATCCTTTCCCGGAGGCGTGCCAGTATTTCGTCGCGCTGCACGGAGACGGCCCTCTTGCAGCATAAACTCCCTGGCGGCCATGGTAAAGTCAGAAGGACGTTCCATGACTCCCGAGCTGGCGCGTGAATCGTTGAAAAAGCGGGGCATCCGGCTCACGCGACAAAGGCAATTGCTGCTCGATCTGATCGACAAGACGGGCCAGCACCTGGATGCGGAGAGCCTCTATCGCCTGGCCCACCAAAAGGACCCCAAGCTGAACCGCGTCACCGTCTACAGAACCCTCAAGTTGTTGAAAGAGGGCGGCTTGGTGGACGAACTCGACCTCATGCACTACGGCGGGGACCAGCACTACTACGAAACCCGCACCAAGCAGGAGCACGCCCACGTCATCTGCCTGCGCTGCGGCAAGGTGGAGGAGTTCTTCGGCGAACCGCTGCAAAAGCTCCGCCGGCAGGTGGAGTCCCATTTCGGGTTTCAAATCCTGATCGTCCGCACTGAAATCGGCGGCTACTGCTCCCATTGCCAGGTTCTGAGGGCGCAGGAGGTGGAGTCCGCGCGATCAATTGAGCCGGCGCCGGTGCGGCAAAACAAAGCCAAACGGCCCGCAGTTGTCTGAAAGCCGCGCGGCCGGCGTCCATCCAACGAGGTGGGGGACGCCCCGAGGCCCGCACTTTGAGCGCCGTATCAGTGGTAAACTTAAGGCTGAGCGATGAAGCGGCTGCTCTTCTGGGAGTTCCCGCGCGCAAGCTGGCAGTACGACCTGGTTGTCGCGCTCATACTCGCCTTCATCTTCCTGACCCCGCGCACCTGGTTTCAGGACCAGCCGCGCATCTCGAGCATCGTCCAGCTTCCAGGCGAGGCCGGTGCGGAGATCTATTGGCTGGAAGAGGATCTTCTCAGCGCCACCCCGTCGTCGGAACAGCCCTCCAGATCCGCGGAACTGATCGCCTCCCGCATGCGCCGCAAGGTCACAGTGGTCCGCGTCGAGCAGATTGTCGGCTCGGAAGGCGAGAGCAGAGGCTTCATGGCATTCGCCAAGCCGGCTGGGACGAACGCCGCCAAATGACCCACCACCCACTCCAGACCCTGATCCTGGCCGCCATTGCGCTGTGCCCGGCCGCTGCCGCGCAAAACCTGGAGGCGGTGCTGAGCAGGCTCGATCAGTCGGCAGCGGGCTTCCAGGGTCTTGTCGCCGACGTCAAGAAGGTCTCCTATACCCATGTGATCCAGGACAACAGCGAAGAGTCGGGAAAGATCACGCTGTTCCGGCCCAAGCCCAAGGACCTGCGCATGTTGGTGGAGTTCAAAAAACCCGATGAAAGAGCAGTGGCGTTCGCGAACCGCAAGGTTCAGATCTTCTACCCCAAGATTCTGACCGTGCAGGAGTACGACCTCGGCAAGCAGGGGGCGCTGGTGGACCAGTTCCTCCTTCTGGGTTTTGGCACATCCGGGCGGGAACTTTTGAAGAGCTACGACATCAAATATGCAGGTGCGGATGGAGTCGGGGGCGTGAAGGCGCAGAAGCTGGATCTCGCGCCCAAGTCGGAAGAGGCGCGCCAGCACGTGCGGCATATCGAGATGTGGATTTCGGATTCCGACGGCGTGCCGGTGCAGCAGAAGGTGTATCAACCGTCGAAGGATTACGTGCTGATCACCTACTCCGCAATGCAACTGAACCCCGCGCTGACAGCGGAGTCGGTGAGATTGAAATTGCCGAAAGGCGTCAAAAAGGAATACCCGCAGAAGTAATGGCCCATTCATCGAAGAATACGCAGCGTCTTGCTTTCCTGGACTGGACCCGCGGTTTCGCGGCATTGATCATGCTCCAGGGGCACACCCTTCACTCCTTTGTCCACAAGGACCTGCGCAACGAGGGCCCGTACGTCCTTTCGCAATTCATCGGCGGCATCACCGCCAACGTCTTCCTTTTCCTCACGGGCGTCACTCTCGCCTTCCTGATGGACTCGAGCATGAAGAAGGGGCTCGGCAACGCGCTGCGGGTGATCACGGTGCTGAAGCGCGCGGGTTTCCTGCTCGGGATCGCGTACTTGTTCAGGCTTCAGATGTGGGCCTTCGCCGCGGGCAAGAGTCCGTGGACGGATCTCTTCAAGGTGGACATCCTGAACGCCATGGCGCTCGGGATCGCGTTCCTGAGCCCGCTGGCGCTGTTCACCACGAGAGAGCGCATTCGCTTCGGCGCGATTACGGGGCTGGCGATCGCGGCTGCCGCGCCCATTATCAGCGCGGCTGACTGGTCGCACCTGCACCCCTTCGTGCGCGCGTGGTTCGTGCCCGATCCCAACGCCTTCGCGTTCTTCCCTTATGCGGCTTTCGTGGCGTTCGGCCTGAGCGCGGGTTCGATCCTGCGGCTGGTCCAGGACGCCGACATGCACCGCGTCATGCAGTGGGCGGCCGGGCTGGGCGCGGTTCTGATTATCGGCGGCCGCTACTTCGCCGATCTGCCCTACTCGCTATATCCGAAGTCGGATTTCTGGCTGAATAGCCCGGCGCTGACGCTGATCAAGACCGGCATCATCCTGCTCATCGCCTGCTTCGCCTTCCTCTGGACGCGCCACGTGAATCCGCACGGCTGGAGTTTCGTCCGGCAGCTTGGCGCCACTTCGCTGCTCGTGTACTGGGTGCACACCGAGATGGTCTACGGGACGCTGTTCTGGAAGTTCAAGGAGAACCTGACCATCCCGCACGCCGGACTGATGGCGCTGTTCGTCATCCTCTCCATGATCGGCCTCTCGGTGGCGCGCACGGGATGGAAGTCCTTCCCCGGCCTGCCGGTGGTCCTGCGCCAGCGCTGGCATGCGTGGCGCACGATGCCCGCTCCCCAGCCCGCGGGCGACTGAGCATCGCGCCTCAGAGCGAAGTTGTCCTGATGACGGCATCCTCGCGCCGCAGGACTGCGGGATCGAGATCCACGCCCAGACCCGGCCCGGGGGGCAGCGGGAATTCGCCCTGCGCCGGTTGCACACTCTCCATCACAATGCCCCGATACTCTTCGGCGTAGTGCCTGCGCACGCTTTCAAGGATGTAGAGGTTGGGGATGTTCGCGGCCAGGTGCAGAGACGCCGCGTGCAGCACCGGCCCGCCGCAGTTGTGCGGAGCGACGGGCAGATAGTGGGTCTCGGCCGCGCTGGCGATCTTCTTCGCCTCGGAGATGCCGCCGCACCAGGAGATGTCCGGCATGATGATGCGCGCGGCGCGGTTCTCGAGCAGCTCGCGGAAGCCCCAGCGCGTCATCAGGCGCTCACTGAGAGTCAGCGGCAACGTTGTCGACAGGGCCAGCTCGCGATATGCCGCGAGGTTGTCCTGTGGCAGCATCTCTTCAAGCCACATCGGCTCCAGCGGCTCCAGGGCGCGCGCGATGCGAACCGCGGCTTCCAGCGACCAGAATCCGTGGAATTCCATCGCCACGTCCATCTTGTCGCTGAAGCGGTCGCGGATCTTGCGCAGCGGCGCCGCGCCGCGCCGGATCTCGTCGGTCGTGATGCGATGCCCGCCGCCGGCGCGCGCGATCGGATCGAAGGGCCAGATCTTCATCGCTCGGATGCCGCTTTCGAAGAGCGACTCGGCGAGCTCGACAGGCTGAGCGAGGAAATCCATCCGGTCGTAGCAGGTGTTGTAGGTCGGGATGCGCGTCCGCGAAGGTCCGCCGAGCAGATCGTAGACCGGCCGGCCGCACGCTTTACCGGCGAGGTCCCAAAGCGCCATGTCGGCCGCGCTGATGGCGCGCATTTCCGCCCCGGCCCATCCCGCGTAGGAGACCGCCAGCAGCATGTTCGCCCACAGCCTGTCGATGGAGGCTGGGTTCTCGCCCAGCAGCGCGGGCGGCAGGCTCCGATGCACCACGGCCGCTTCCGCCTCGGGAAAAGGGTAGGTCTCTCCCAGGCCCGTGATTCCCTCATCGGTGTGGATGCGCACCCAGAGCCACTGGATGGCTCCCGCATGGACAGTGATCCCCTTCGATAGATAAATGGTTTCGACAGCCGTGATCTTCACCGGACGCCACCCCCGAAAGGCAACAAGATATCATCGCAGAACCGCTCGCCGGGGCGCGCGGGCCGCGAGTGCGGCGACCGGGCCGCGGCCCAACGGGAGCGGGATTTGGGATCGTCAGCGGTAGGCGATCAGCATCCCGTAGATGATCAGAGCGATCAACGCCAGCCCGATCCCCAGCGCGGTGAAGCCCAGCCGGCGCCAGATCTTCAGTGCGAGCGGCGATGGTTCGGGCATCAGCTTCCGCTCCAGTTGCCCGCTTTCAAGCAACTGCTGGTACTCGCGCGGGCGGTCGCGCTTGAACTCCTCGAGCGGCATCCCGCCCGTGAAGATCACCGTGTCGATGGGGAACTTCTCCGGCCGGAAGTGCGTGTTGAAAAAGTGGACGACGAAGATGAAGCTCGTCGCCAGCAGCGCTTCGTCGCTATGGATGGTTGTGGCGACGTTGATCACCCAACCCGGCATCACGCGTGTGAAAACCGTGGGGAACCACAGGATGAGGCCCGTCCCGCCGATCACCGCCACGCCCCAGAACACGGCGAAGTAGTCGAACTTCTCCCAATACGTCCAGCGGCCATAGGCGGGCCGCGGGCCACGCTTGAGGAACCACTTCAGCGAACCGACGAACTCGTGCCAGTCGCGCTTCGTGAACATCATGCTCTCGGCCCCGGCGATGAACTCCTTCCAGCTCTTCCCGCTCTCCCTCCGCTTCCGGATGAGATCGCGGATGTGCAATCCGAAGTAGGCGAAGGTCAGCAGAGCGCAAAACCGGTGGATCAGGCCGGCGGCCTCGAATCCGCCCAGAAGCGGCGCCATGAACCTCGCCCACTGCGTGTAGGAGAACTTCAGGATCATGCCGGTCAGAGCCAGGCCGAGAAAGCTCGAGATCACCATCAGGTGCAGGTTGCGCTGCAACGCATCGAAGCGCCGCACATACATTCCGGTCGCCACGTGCTCGGCATCGAGCTGCCGCCGGTATTCGAGCGAACGGGGCAGCCACATCAGCGTGTGGCCGCCCGAGATCACCATCGTCCCCACCAGTAGCGCCGTCATGCCCCAGAACGTATAGAAGAGGAATGGATACTTCTGCGGGTCGTGGTGTGTGGCATGCGTCAGGTATCCGGCGAACTGGCGGTGCGAACCGCTGTGGCACTTGGCGCAGGTCTTGACGATGTTCGCGCGGCTCAGGCGGGAGTCGGGGTGGTCGGTCGGCAGGATATCGTGCGCCCCGTGGCAGTCGTAGCACTTCGCCGTTTTCAGATAGCCGAGCGTAGAGACTTTGCCGTGGAAGGTGTCGAAGTAGCGCTCGGTGATCTCCTTGTGGCAGTTGCCGCACTGATCCATGATGTGCAGCCGGAAATCCCTCAAGTCCGTGCGCTGGATGCTGTGGGCCGAGTGGCAGTCGGCGCACTCGGGCTGTTTCTTCGATGTCCTGGTGACGCGCGGGCTGTGCACGCTTTTGACGAAGGACTCGTAGATCCCCCGGTGGCACTGGGCGCAGGTGCGCGTGACGTTGGCGCGGTTGACGCTCGAACGCGGGTCGCTGCTCGGCAGCTCGTGGTGCGCCGTGTGGCAATCCGCGCAGTCAGCCGTGACAGTGAGCCCGCTCTGCAAAAGCCCTTTCCCGTGGATGCTCTCGGTGTAGGACTCGACGACCTGAGTCTGAGCGCCGTTGTAGCGCAGAGCGGCCTTCCTGCCCGTCCGGTGGCACTTGGCGCAGAGCGCAGGCACGTTGCGCGAGAACGTCGGCGAGTTGGAATCGTTCTTGCCCAACGTTCCATGGGGGCTGTGGCAATCCGCGCATGCCGGCGCGTCCGGGCTTCCTTGCGCAGCCAGCCGGCCATGGGTGCTCTCCCCGTATTGCGCGACCACCTCGGTGTGACAGGGGGAGCAGTCCACTTTGGCGGTGATCGTCCGGCAGGGCCGTATGGGATCGGCGGGAGTTCCACCTGTGTGGCACTGGACGCAGGCCGTTTTGGCATGCCGCGACCGCGCCAACTCGGCCGGGTCCGTGTAGAGCGAAACCTGTTTGCCTCCGCGGGTTACCTTCAGCCCCTTCTCCTGGTGGCAACGCAGGCAGTCGCGATCGGCCATGCCCTGCGCATAAAATACGCGGCGGACCTTGTGCGGCTCATGGCAGTCCACGCAGGCCGGGATCGCGTGCGGGCTTTTCTCCCACAATTCCCCGCGGATTACTTTTTGGTGGACGGCCTCGATTTGGGCGTGGCATTTCGTGCAGGTGGCCGCGATGTTGCGCTGCGAAATCGAGGAACGCGAATCGGTGTGCGGAAGCACAAAGTGGGACGTATGGCAGCTCGTGCACACCGCGGTCACGGTGAGCCCGCGCTTGAACAGCCCTTCGCCGTGGATGCTGTCCTGGTAGTTCTCGAGGATGTTGGTCTGGGGGATATTGCGCGTCACGCTGACGGGCGTGCCCTCGCGGTGGCACCCTCCGCAGAGCCTTGGGATCTGCATCGTCGACGTCGGGGACCGGGGATTCGAGGATGCCAGGACGTTGTGCGTGCCGTGGCAGGCCTTGCAGCCAGGCGCGAGGCGGTCGCCGCGGGCCGCGGCCCTGCCGTGGAGGCTGGCGCCGTACTTTTCCTGAACATCCGCGTGGCAGCCGGCGCAATCGACCTTCTTCAGCTTCTCCTCGTGCGGCATCTCCTTCTTGGCCAGGTCGTCGTGGCAGGCGTCGCATTCCTGGCCGGAGTGCGGCGAGGCGCGGAGCGCGGCTTCATCGAAGGGCGGAGGCATACCCGCCTCGCGCTTGCCCGTCCGGCGGCCGGTATCGTGGCAATCGGAGCACTTCTCCGCTCCCGGGAGCGGTTTCTGCTGCTGGGCGCAAGCGGCGGCGGCAAGGAGCCCCATCAGGACGAGAAAACGGATTACCATGGCGTCCTTTCTTGCGGCCTCCCGGCGAAGGGATTCGCCTTCACGCCAAAGAGCACACAAGGATCAAGGATCGAGAGCGCGGGGCGGCGGGCCGTTGGATGTTCACGCACTACCAGACCCTTTTATCCTATTGTGTCCTGATTCCCGCGTCAAGGGTTGCGGGGAGCGCCTGCCGAATTCCTCAACAGCGTGGTGCCAGCGCCTGGTAACCGCCCAGGAATCAGTTCGTTGGCAGGTTTGAGAAAAAGAGGTGCGAAAATCGACAGTTTGGTATATACTGCAATTCGGCAGTCCAAAGTCGCGCTCTGTCGAGTTTTTCAACTGTCGGGTTTTTCGACGCAGGAGTTGTGAAGGATGGCCACCCAGGATGGTGTTCGGAAGACTCTTCGCGAGGCGGGGCATCTCGTGCGGCTGGCGATTGTGATCCTCGCAGCCCTCGGCATCTTCCTCCTCCTCCGTGGCGCGGTCGTCCCGGAGGAGTTCGGCAAGTATGGGCACTACCGCCCCGGGGCGCTTGACGACAACCGGAACCGGCCGCTGTTCTACGCCGGCCAGGAGGCTTGTCTCGGCTGCCACGAGGACGTGGAGACCGCACGCAAGGGAGGCAAGCACCAGGGCATAAAGTGCGAGGCCTGCCACGGCCCGCAAGGCCGCCATGCCGAGGACCCCTATTCGGCCAGGCCTCAACTTCCCGACGCCTCCGCGCTCTGCGTGCGCTGCCACGAGAGCGATTCCGCCAAGCCCCGCGGCTTTCCCCAGGTGGTGTCGAAGGAACACTCGATGGGCGAAGCCTGCAAGTCCTGCCATCAGCCCCACCAACCGAAACCATGAGGGAGGCCGAAGAAAAGAACATGACGATGACTCGCCGGGAGATGCTCACGCAAGCCAGCAAGCTCCTGGTCTTGACCTCGGCGGCCCAGGCGGCCCTGGACGCCATGCTCGGCGCACCCACGGCGCCCGAGTCCAGCTACCAGATGAAGAACCACTGGTGGGGCATGATCATCGACGTGGACAAGTGCATCGGCTGCGGCAACTGCGTGCAGGCGTGCGCGAAGGAGAACGGCATCCCGAAGGGCTTCTTCAGAACGTGGGTGGAGCGCTATCACGTGGAGGGCTGGGACGCCGAGCACCCGCAGGTGGACTCGCCCGACGGCGCCTACGATGGCTTCCCCGCCCGCACCGGGATGGCCGGCAAGAACTTCTTCGTCCCCAAACTGTGCAACCACTGTTCGCAATCGCCCTGCGTCCAGGTCTGCCCGGTCGGCGCGACCTTCGACAGCCCGGACGGCGTGGTCCTGGTGGACGAGCAGTACTGCCTGGGCTGCCGCTATTGCGTGCAGGCCTGCCCGTACGGCTGCCGCTACATCCACCCGGAGAAGCAGACGGTGGACAAGTGCTCGCTCTGCTATCACCGCATCACCAAGGGGCTCACCACGGCGTGTTGCGAAGCGTGCCCGACGGGCGCGAGAACGCTCGTGGACCTCAAAGATCCGAAGGACCCGGTTCACGAGTTCCTGCGAACAAACAGCGTCCAGGTGCTCAAGCCGCACATGGCGACGCGATCGAAGGTCTACTACAAGAACCTGGACGGTTCGGTGCGATGACGGAGGCTCGATTCGATGCATCCCGGCGTTGAAGGTTTCATGTATCCCAACGAGATCGAGCTCCAGTGGAGCGTGCTCATCGTTCTCTACCCGTTCATCACCGGACTGGTGGCGGGCGCATTCATCCTGGCGTCGCTCGAACGCGTGTTCAAGGTGGAGGCCGTCAAGCCCACCTACCGGCTGGCGCTGCTGACGGCGCTGGCTTTTCTGCTCGTCGCGCCGCTGCCGCTCCAGTTGCACCTGGGGCATCCGGAGCGGTCGCTCGAGATGTACCTCACCCCGCATCGCTCGTCGGCCATGGCGATGTTCGGGTTCGTCTACCTGTGGTACCTCATGGTCGTCCTTCTGCTCGAGATCTGGCTCGATTACCGGGCCGACATCGTGCGCCTGGCGCAAACCCGGCGCGGCCTGACCGGGTGGGTGTACAAGCTCCTCACGCTGGGCTCATACAACGTCAGCGAAACCTCGCGGCGCATCGACGACAAGGTGGGGTGGGCCGTCACCATCATCGGCATCCCCTCGGCGTTCCTTTTGCACGGTTATGTGGGCTTCATCTTCGGATCGGTGAAGGCCAACCCGTGGTGGTCCACGCCGTTGATGCCGATCGTGTTTCTCTTCTCCGCGATGGTTTCCGGCATCGCCGCCGTCCTGCTGCTCTACATGGCGGTCATGGTTTTCAAGAACCGGCCCATCGACATGCGCTGCGTGGACACCGTGGCGCGCTACCTCTTTTACGCGTTCCTCATCGACTTCTCCCTCGAGATGCTCGACCTTGTCCATCGCATCTACGAGGCGGACGAATCGTTCCGCGCCCTGGACTTCATGGTTCAGACCAAGCTGTTCACCTCCCAGGTGCTGATGCAAATCTACCTCGGGACCATCCTCCCGCTCGCCCTGCTTGGCGCGACGCAGGTGTTCCGCATGCGCGACGCAACGCGGCGCAAAGTGTACGCCGCGGCCGGCGTCCTCACGCTGGTCGGCATCTTTACGATGCGCTGGAACGTGGTGATCGGCGGGCAGCTCTTCTCCAAGAGCTTTCTCGGTTACACGACCTACAAGATGGAATTCGCGACGCGGGAGGGTCTTCTTCCCGCGGTCGTGCTCATGATCCTGCCATTCGTGATTCTGTGGGCTCTCGTCAAACTCCTTCCGCCGTGGAGCGAGGAGAGCGCCGCATCATGAGGTCTGCGCCATGGCCAATCCTCACTTTTCCCCGTCCGAGTGGGAGGACCTGCTCCGGCAGGTGACCGGTCTGGAGCGCCGCGTGCGGATGCTCGAGCAGCGGCTGGGAGAGACTCGCGACGCGCCCCCGGCAGCGCCCGAACCCATCCCCATCGCGGCCAGAGAGAGCGCCGCTCTCCATGCGCCGCCGCCGTTCAGTGAAACAGCGAACGCGCTGCCGGTGCTCGGCACGGCGCTGCTGGGAATCGCCGGGGCTTACCTGCTGCGCGCTCTCGCGGAGTTCGGCACGCTGCCGAGAAGCGCCGGCGTGCTGCTCGGCGTGCTCTACGCGATCCTCTGGCTTTATCTGGCCGCGCGCACGGCCGCGGAGCGAAAGCTTCAGGTGGTGATCTACGGCCTGACTTCGGTGCTCGTGCTGATCCCGATGATCTGGGAAACCACCATCCGCTTCAAGACGATGCCGCCTTGGGCGGCCGCCGTCACGCTGACATTGTTCTCCGCGGCGGGCCTGGCGCTGTCCTGGCGCAAGAACATCGTGAGCATCGCCTGGATCACGACGCTTTCCGGACTGGCCGCCGCCTTTGCCCTGCTGATCGCGACCAAGGATGTCATCCCCTTCACCCTCGCTCTGCTGACCATTGCCGCGGTGGTGGAGTTCTCGGCTTGTTGGGACCACTGGCTTGGCGAGCGCTGGGTGGTGGCGCTGGCTGCGGACTTCTCCGCGTTTTTCGTCGCCTTCCTGGTGACTCGAAGGACGGGCCTGCCCGAAGGCTACATCCCGATTTCGCTGGGAACGGCGCTCTTCGTGCAGGGGGCGTTGCTGGCCGTGTACCTCGGCAGCACAGCGGGCCGCACGCTGCTCCGCAATCTCAGCTTCACCCCATTTGAGACCGTGCAGACTGTCGTGGCCTTTCTCGTGGCCCTGAGCGGCGCGCTGCGCATTGTAGCGGGCAAGCCCGCCGCCGCGGCCGCCATCGGGTCCACCGCGCTGCTCGGCGGCGTCTTCTGCTATGTGGTTGCGTTCGTATTCCTCGAGAGACGCAAACTCAACAGCCGGAATCTGTACACCTATTCCACCTACGGCCTGCTGCTCGTTCTCGCCGGCAGCGGATTAATGCTCTCCGGCGTGCCGCTGGCGCTGGCCGGCGCCTGTCTCGCCACCATCTGCCTGTGGATCGGCGCCCGCGCCCGGAGAACGACGGTCCGCTGGCACGGCACGCTGTATCTCGCTCTGACTTCCCTCGCCTCCGGCCTGATCGCCCAGTCGGCGACGGCGCTGTTCGCGCCCGCCGCCACGGCTGCATTCTTCGACAGCCCGGCCTGGCTCTGCGCGCTTGCGGTCTTCGCGTGCTACGCGATCATCGTGAGTGCGCGGCCTGAGCCGGACATGAAGTGGGCCGATCACGTCCCGGCGCTCGTGGTGGGCGCGCTGGCCGCCTGGACCGCCGCCGGATTCGTATCGATGGCCTTGCTGTTCGCATTGCACCTGGGGACTGGAGGCGCGGGAAGCCCCGCCGTCGCGGCCACTCTGCGCACAGGCGCGCTGACTCTGCTGGCCATCGCCATCTGCTGGGCCGGCAGGCGCTGGACGCGCCTGAACATCTCCTGGCTCGTTCCCGTCTTCATGTTGGTGGCCGGATACCGCCTGTTGGCGCACGACCTCCGCCACGGCCACACCGCGACGCTCTTTGTGTCGATGCTGCTCTACGGTGGAGCGCTCGTGCTGCTCCCGCGCATGCTGAAGAAACCCGCCGCGTCCTGACGGACGGGTTCGGGCGTCAGACGCTGACCACCGGCGTCGCCGACTGCCGGATGATCGAATACGCGTTGGCGCGCAGCCGGCCGAAAACGCCCGCGGCCGAACCGCGGCCGATGACCAGCAAATCGGCGCCCAGCTCCTTCGAAAGCGCGCAGACCGTCTCCGCGGCGTCGCCCGCGTCGACATAAATCGGAGCCGAAGCGCCCAGCCGCAACTGGAGCGCGGCGATCTCCTCGCGGGCCGCGGTCTCGACGTGCTTGCGCCAGTCGGGATCGAAGTACTCGCCGGCCCGCCCCTCCAGATTCGGCATCGCGTGAACGATGGAAATCCGCGCGCCGCACTCCGCGGCGAACCGCGAAGCCCACATTAGCGTCCGCTCGCTCTGCGGGCCCAGGTCCAGGGCCGCGGCGACGTGGTTGAAGTGGATCTCCTCGACTGAGTGCGCTTCCAGATGGACGCCGGTCCAGATCGGGCAGTCGGCGTCATGCAACACCTTCGCCGTCGTTGAGCCCAGGATGAAGCGGCGGAACGGGCCGTAGCCATGGGTGGGCATGACGATGAGGCTGGCGCCGGCCTCGTGCGCATAGTCGACGATGCGCCCCGCCGGGTCGCCTTCCTGCAACACGCGGTCCGCTTTGTCCGGCGGCAGCTCGTCGGCCATGAAGGCGTCGAGATCCCGCCGCGCCTGTTCCGTCCTGTTGCGGAAGAGATCTTCGAGAACCGAGCCGCCCACCTCCATCGCGCCGAACTCATAGTGCGGCGGCGGCAAGACGTGCAACAACGTGATCTTGCTCCCGAATCGCTTTTGGAGCGCCTCGGCGTACAAGGCCGCGCCCGTGCTTCGCTCCGAAAAATCCACCGGAACGACGATTTTGCTGACTGGCATATCCTCTCCCCGGCTCCCATCAAATGCCCTCCCGGGCGGGAATGTCAAGCCCTTTCAACGCCGCGCCGGTCAGCCGCCGCCGCTGGACTCGGTTTTCGGCGCGATGCCCAGATCCGTCAGCACCTTGGGGTTCTCCTCGTCCATCGCCAGCATTTGATGGCAGGTGTCGCAGTCCTGGGTGATCGTCTTGTCGCCCTTGATCGAAGTCCGGCCGTCGTGGCAGCGGAAGCAGCCGTCGTAGTCGGTGTGTCCGATGTTGTTCGGGTAGGTTCCCCATGTAACGCGCATCTCCGGGAAGACATTGCGGCTGAAGATGTCCAGCACCGATCGCGCGTTTTGCTCCACGACCGCGCGCTTGGCCGCCCAAAGCTGCGGGTAGTTCTTTTGGTAGTAGCCGATGAACGCCTGCGGGATCTCGCGCTCGGCCTGCGCCGTCGTCTCGTATTTCTGCGTGATGATCTCCACGGCCTTCTTCTTGATGAACGGCAGCGACCGGTCGAGCCGGCCTTCGGTCAGCGCGTGGTCGACGCTGCGCCCGGGCAGGTCAAACGCGTGCGACGGTCGCGTGTGGCAATCCATGCAGTCCATCACGCGAACGGGCATCTGTCCCGGGCCTTCGTCCCGATAGCCCTCGGCCCTGAAGACCGCCGTTTGCTCATTTCGTGAGTACTCCACCCACGGAATCTTCAGCCGTTTCTCGTCTGAGTGCGCGTAGCGGATGACCACGCCCGGACCCATGTGGGCGCCGTGAATCCCCTCGTAACTTGACCCGCCGCCGATCCGCATCATCAGCACCGTCTTGGTTGACTTGGTCCGCTCGTCGTCGCTGAAAGTCTCGACCACACGAATGCGATTGCCGCCGAACTTCTGCGGCCAGTGGCAAACTTCGCATGTCTCGCGCGCCGGCCGCAGGTTGTGGACGGGCGTCGGAATGGGCCGCGGATACAGATCGAACGTCACGGAGACAACCTGCCAGGAGCCGGACAGCTTGCTCTGCACGAACCAGTCGGCGCCCGGACCGATGTGGCAATCCACGCAGGGCACGCGCGAGTGCGGAGAGTTCTGATAGGCCGTGAACTCGGGCTTCATCACCGTGTGGCAGGTCTGGCCGCAGAACATCGGGGAATCCATGTAGTGGATGGCGCGATAGGTGAACTGGCTGCCGATCGCGAGGTTGATGACGGTCGTCGCGGCGACAAAGGCCAGCAGCCTGCGGAAGTGAGGATTCTGGAGATCTACAGGCGGATAGAGGCGCGGCAATTCGCCGCGATGGCGCCAGCGATAAAACCACTCCCCGAGCGGGATGAGCGCGAGGCCCAGAAAGAAAACGCCGGGCAGGACCAGAAACTGCAAGATGCCCAGATATGCATGGCGCGCGTCGCCGCGCAACATGCTCGGCAACAGGAACAGCCACAGGATCGCGGCGGTGGTCACCAGCACTACTCCCGTCAAGCTGATCCAGTTCGTCGAGAGGTAGACAACCGGCGCAATCCAGGCCTTCAGTCGATTCCACATGTTTCTAAGCTACTCCCTTGAGGTGATGGCGCGGGCAGCAGTCCGCCGTCGATTCACCGCATCAATCCGCGTGCGCGCCCTTCGGATGAGCATGGTCTTCGATGGGACGCGGGCTCCATCCGGTGAGCCAGGCAGGATCCATCGGGTAGACGTCGGGATCGAAGATTACGCTGTAGAAGTGCCAGATGACGATCGCGCCCGTGGCCAGGATGGCTTCATAGAAGTGCACGGCCCGCGCCAGGTCGATCCAGACTTTCGGCAGAACGGACAGCGTCCAGTTGTTGAACCACAGCAGCGCGCCGGAGAGCGCCATCACCGCGGTGCCCCACACCAGCGCCCAATACTCGGCCTTTTCGATGTAAGAATGCGCAGACTGGTACGGCTTGTCCTTCTTCAGGCCAAGCCTGTAGAGCGTGCCTTCGACCGCCTCGCGCAAGTCCGAAACCCGCGGCATCAGCTCGATCCAGTGCTGGCGCAGCTTCTTGTTCAAAACGATCGTCACAATGTGCATCACCGACGTGGCGACGAGAATCCCCGCCGCGGTGCGGTGCACCACCCCGCGCACAGGATAGCGGGTCTCCCAAGCCAGGAACGGCCGCGACCACCACTCGTCCGGATAATGCAGAGCGAAACCGCTGTGAGCGAGCACGATGAAGCTCACCACCAGCAGGCCGTGCTGGATTCGCTCCATTCGATGCATGCGATGCACCAGCCTGGGCTGCGGCCGCAGCATGCGCGCTGAAAAGGTCTGCCCCTGGAACCGGATCTGGGTCAGCTTGCGGATGAAGTCGCCCAGGTGGTGCAACAGCATGATTCCCAGAGTCCCGGGGATGATCAGCAGGTAGAACCTCTTCACCCACTCCACCGCTCGCGGAACGTTTCGCCCTTCCACCTCGTGCATCGGCCCGATCGTGAACCGCGTGCCCGCGCCGGGGTGGCACTTCCCGCACGTCGCCGCGAGGTTCGATTTGTGCGTCATCGACTGGGGATCGGCGGAGGGCAGGATCTTGTGGTAACCGTGGCAGCTTGCGCAGTCGGCCACGCTCTGCACTCCCGATTTCAATGCCAGCCCGTGAAAGCTCGATTCGAAGGAGGTGATGCGATCGGCCGGCAATCCAAACTTCCGCATCAGGCGCACGTCGCCGTGACAGCGGCCGCAGGTTTCGGGCACCTTGTCGGCGAAGACGGTGGATTGCGGGTTGTCGGGCCGCAGGACCGAGTGCTCGCCGTGACAATCGGTGCAGACCGGCGCCTGCGGAATCCCGCGTTCGACGGCCGTCCCATGGACGCTGGCTTTGAAGTCGCCCGCCTCTTTGTCGTGGCACATTCCGCAATTGCCGGAGACGGCTTTTCTCGCTTCGGGCGTGCGCGTCGTAGTCACTTCGTGCGGCGCGCCGTGGCATGTGTCGCAGTTCGGCGCCGCGGCGTTGCCTTTGCTCAGCTCCGACTGATGCACGCTCGTCTTGAACTGCGAAACCTGCGCCGCGTGGCACTGCGCGCAATTCGCCTTGGGCGCCTTTTCCGGGTGCGGATACTCTTCCCGCTGGAGATGGCAGCTCGCGCAGGCCACCTTCGCGTGCGCCGATTTCGAGACCTTCGCCGCGCTGTCGTGACAATCGGCGCACTTGGCGTCCGGCGCTGACGGCGCCGGAACGTTCTGCGCTTGAGCAAAAGCGGCCGGCGATGTCGCGAGAAGAATCGCAAACAGCGCGACGGCACAAGAAACGCGCACCACTCCATCCCTTCCCGCCGGCGCGATGCGAACACGTCGGGCGCCGGCCTGTGTTTTGAATCTGATGTCCGGGGCGAGACGGATCTCGCGCCGGCGGTGGGTTTACTTCAGTCCCGCCGTCGCGCTGGCTTCCCAGATCTGCCACCCGTAGGCGCCGGCCAGACCGACGCCGGTGACGATCAGCACGATCGTCAGGCTCTTGAGCCATTTCTCGATCTTTTCCAGCTTCTGGGTGATCTGCACCTGCTGCTGGAGGAGGGCGGCCTCGGCCGCGCTGAGGTGAATCGAGTCCTCCTCCTTCTCGGCGATCTGCCAGCGCATGATCGCCAGCACCAACACGATGACCGCAAGCACGCCCCACGCGATAGCATAAGGCAACAAATTCATAATCGAGTCTCCTTCTGAACTTTTCTATCCATATCCTGGCTCGTTCCCCGAACGCCCTTCAAGTGGCTTTCCCCGGCTTTGGTTTGACGCAGCCCGCGCGCAGGCAGGCCGAGAGCACGGCCAGCACAACCGTGTTCAAGGAGTCCTGGTCGGACACAACCGAGTTCACGCCCGCCTCCCACGCCGCTTTGAGGTGCGCCGGATCGTTGCGCGTGATCAACACGACTCGCTCCGGGTCCAGCAGCGGATTGGGCAGGCGCTCGAGGTGCGCGGCATCGACCACGACGACGCAGGCTTCTCCGAGATCCGGCCGCTCCACGCAACGCACCTCCATCTCAGTGCTGCGAGCCAGCAGTCCCCTGAGGGAAGAGGCTTTCGCCGCATCGCTCAGCGCCACCTGGATCGTATTCATGCTCCCAGGACTCATCTCTTCCGCCGCCCAGGGTCTTTCACTTCCGGCGTCCTGCTCCTTTCTCCTGTGTCGGCCTTTCGCCCGAGCCAAGCCGGTCTGGTCTTCGCGGCGCGAATCTGCACGCCACAATGAACCCAAGCAATCGGAGTTCCAGTCCCAAGAATCCGTCCGCTGAGCGGTAATGACGTTTGGATTCAATCGGATACGGCACTCTGAAAGCCGCAGATCGAGAGATCGGGCCGCATCCTTGGGGCAATTCCCCCAACTTTACGCTCAAACCACCCTGACGAGGCGGGTCTCCAGGGCATACAATAGAAGTTTCTGGGTGATATGGCGAAACTGAGTCCAAGCTTGCAGAAGTCGAGTGTTCTGGAGCAGGTCTTCGACCAGATTTCCGACGCCCTTGTCGTTTATGACTCCACCCACATCATCACCGGAGTGAACGCCGCGGCTGAACGCCTCTTCGGCATGTCGGCCGAAGAGCTGATCGGCAAGGACTGCCACGAGATGTTCCGTTGCCAGAGCTGCGAGCCCGGCTGCGGAATGCACACCGGACTCACTCAGCCCGCGGGCCACAACTCCACGGTCAGGCTGCGCACCGACAACGGCATGGAGCGCCTCGTCGTCATCCGCACCTCGCAGTTGTTCGACGAAGACGGCGACGTGGAGGGCGCTGTCGCCACCATCAAGGACGTCACCGCGGAAATGGAGCCGCAAAAGCGCGAGATTATCGCCGAATCTCCCTCCATGCGCGAGATCCTGCACTTCGTCAAGCGCGTGGCGATCAGCGAGGCCACCACCATCCTGATCGAGGGCGAGAACGGAACCGGCAAGGACCTCGTCGCCAAAACGCTGCATTATCAAAGCACGCGCCAGGCGGAGCCGTTCATCGCGATCAACTGCGCCGCCATCCCGGAAACGCTGCTCGAAAGCGAGCTGTTCGGCTACGAAAAGGGCGCCTTCACCGACGCCCGCGCGCAGAAGAAGGGCATCTTCGAGCTCGCCGACAAAGGGACGCTCTTTCTCGACGAAATCGGCGAAATCCCGCTGATGCTCCAGGCGAAACTGCTGCGCGTGCTCGAGGAACAGTCCTTCCGCAGGCTGGGCGGATTAAAGGACATCCGGCTCGACCTGCGTGTGATCGCGGCCACCAACAAGAACTTGCGCGAGGCCGTGCGCGAGGGCGCGTTCCGCCAGGATCTCTACTTTCGCCTCAACGTCATCCACATCACCATCCCGCCTTTACGCGATCGCCCCGAGGACATCCCTCTGCTCGCCGAGTTCTTCGTTCAGCACTACAACAGGAAGTTCAAACGCCAGATCTCCGGCGTCAGCCCGGAAGCGATGCGGCTGCTCAAGATGCACGACTGGCCCGGAAACGTCCGCGAGCTCCGCAACGCCCTCGAGCGCGCCATGATCCTGGAGGATTCAAGCTGGATCACGCCGGCGAGCCTCCCCTTGACGCTGAACCATCGCGTTGCCGTCGCAGCGGCCGCGGAGCCGGCCCCGCCCCCCGCCGCCTTTCCTGACGACGGGATCTCGCTCGAAGAGAACGAAAAGCGGCTGCTCATCAGCGCCCTGGAGAAGACCGGCGGCAACCAGACCCAAGCCGCCCGCCTGTTGCGAATCACCCGCGACACGCTGCGCTACAAGATCAAGAAGTTCGATCTCCGCTGAGCCTGCCCTCATCTTTGGATGGGCGGAAAGTCCCGGCCACGATCTCCCCGCCGGCTAATCCCACTGCGCTAGCATCATGATTATGTTCAGAGTTCTTCTTGCCGTCCTCTGCCTGCCTGCCTTGACCCTCAGCCTCGCGGCTCAATCCGAAGCCGGAGGCGCCACCGTCACCGGTGCGGTCACCGACCCGACCGGGGCCGTGGTGGCCGGCGCCAAAGTCACGATTTCAAGCGATCAGACCGGTTTCACCCGCGAGGCGACGAGCACCGATAGCGGCCTTTACGCCTTTGTCCGCATCCCCATCGGGCGCTATTCCCTGACTGTGGACAAATCGGGGTTCAAGCAGGTCCGGCGCACTGATATCGATCTCGCGGTCGGCGCGGTCCTGACGCTGGACGTCCAACTGACCGTCGGCGCGACGAGCGAGAGCATCACGGTGACCGGTGAGGTGCCTCTCGTCGAGAGCACCCGCTCACAAACCTCCACCAATGTAAACGAGCGCGCGGTGAAGGACCTCCCCATCAACGGCCGCAACTTCCTCGACTTCACGCTGCTCACCCCCGGCGTCGTGCGCGACCCGCGCGGTGGCGACCTCAGCTTCGGCGGCCAGCGCGGCACCGCCAACAGCCTGCTTGTCGACGGCATCGACTCGAACAACCTGTTCTTCGGCCAGTCCGCCGGGCGCGCCGGCTCGGGCCGCAACCCCTACAGCTTCAGCCAGGACGCGGTCGAGGAGTTCCAGGTGAACACGAACGGCTACGCGCC
Source organism: uncultured Solibacteraceae bacterium (assembly GCA_964472745.1). Lineage (GTDB taxonomy): Bacteria > Acidobacteriota > Terriglobia > Bryobacterales > Bryobacteraceae > CAYYNC01. Next base: position 76,220 of record CAYYNC010000006.1, on the reverse strand, counting down.
GGAGATCGGCCGCGCCGGCGGCGGCGTCATCAACGTCGTCACCAAGTCGGGAACCAACCAGGTGCACGGAAACGCGTTCTGGTTTTTCCGCGACCGGGCGATGAACGCGAACTCCGCGCTGAACAAGGCGCGCAACATCGCGCGCCCGCCGTATCACTACAACCAGTTCGGCGGCACCGTGGGCGGCCCCGTCGTCAAGGACAAGTTCTTCTACTTCCTGAGCTACGACGGGCAGCGCAACAGGAACCCCAACCCCGTCTTCTTCCCGTTTGCCGCGCCCTCCGACGCAGCTTCGCAGCAGGCCGTCCAGGAACTGTCCAAGTATCTGGTCTCTTACACGACCGGCTACAACAACGACATCGGCCTCGCCAAAGCGGATTGGAACATCTCCAACACCGATCGCCTCAGCATCCGCTACAACGCGCACCGCTTTCGCGGCGAGAACTTCGAAAACTCGGGCAGCCAGAGCGCGCGCGAGCACACCGGCAACTCGAACGTATTCACCGATCACCTCGCGCTGAACTATAGCCGCGTCTTCGGCTCCAATGTGGTCTGGGACGCGCGCTTCAATTTCCTCAAGGACGACGAGCCCGGCTTCGCCAACACCGACGCCGTCGAAGTGCAGGTGCGGCAGAACAACACGGGCTACATGACCTTCGGCCGCAATAACTTCTCCCCGCGCTACACCAACAGCAAACGCTACCAGACCATTCAGACCCTGAGCTACCTGCGCGGGTCGCACACCTACAAGATCGGCGGCGACCTCAACTTCGAACGCATCGACAATTTCTTCCCCGGCAACTTCTCCGGCTCCTACCAGTTCAACAGCCTGGCCGAGTTCGCCCAGCGCCGCCCGTTCGCCTTCACGCAGGGCTTCGCGGGCGCCGGCACAAACGGTCCCCTCACGCGGCCCAATATCAATGAGCTCGCGCTGTTCGTGCAGGATTCCTGGCGCGCCGCCAGCAAGCTCACGCTCAACTATGGCTGGCGGTACGACCGCATGAGCTACGCGCAGCCGCCGGTGCTCAATCCCGATGCCGGCCTCGCCAACCTGAATCTGCGCACGAACCGGATCAACACGGACAACAACAACCACGGCGCCCGCTTCGGCTTCGCCTACCGGCTCGACAACGCGGGCCGCCGGCTCGTGCGCGGCGGCTATGGCATCTTCTATGCGCGCACGCCCTCGATCCTGATCGGCACAGCGCACTCGCAGAACGGCATCCAGGTGCAGACGTACACGCTGCGCGGCGACCAGATCCCGCAGTATCCGAACGTTCTCTCCGCCCCGCCCAGCGGCGCATCGCGGACTCCCGATATCTACGTCGTGGCCCCGGACTACGTTCAGCCTCTGACGGCGCAGTGGAACTTCAACTACGAGATGCAGCTCGGCAATGACTGGGGCGTGACTCTGGGCTATCTCGGAGTGCGCGGCTACCATCTCAGCCGGACCCGCGACATCAATCTGTTCCCGGCTGAACCGATCCAGGGCCGTTTTGCCGACGGAACCGCGGCGACCTATTGGGGCCGGCTCGCCACGACGCGCCCCAACCGCGCATTCGGCCGCATCAGCCTGTTCGACTCAGGCGCGGACTCCGTCTATCACGGCGGCTTCATCCAGGTGACGCGCCGCTTCGCGCAGGGCTTCCAGCTACTCGCCAACTACACCTGGTCGAAGGTGATCGACACCGTCCCCGACGCCACCAGCGTCGTGGTCGGCACCGGCGACGACGCCAAGGTCGCGCAGGACACGCTGCTGCCCAACCTCGACCGCGGCCGCGGCGACGCCGATGTCTCCCATCGCTTCGTGCTGAGCGGCGTCTGGGACATCAACTACTATCGCGGCGACAGCGCCCCGGCGAAGCTCGCCGTCAACGGCTGGCAGCTCAGCGCCATCTGGAATTCGCGCACCGGCCAACCTTTCTCGGGCACCGTCGGCGCCGACATCAACGGCGACGCCAACTCGCGCACGGACCGCGCCCCGATCCTGGGCCGCAACACCTACGTGCTGCCAAACGTCCACACCGTCGATCTGCGCGTCTCGAAACAGATCCCGCTGGGCAGCGAGAAGATCCGCATGCGGCTGATCGGGGAAGCGTTCAACCTCACCAATCGAGTGAACGTGTCGAACGTGAACCGTAGCCCCTACGGCTTCGCGGCGGCAACGCGCACATTCAGCCCGCTTTCCAACTTCTTTTTCCCGACGGCGGTCTTCGATCCGCGTATCCTGCAAGTCGCCGCCAAGATCGAGTTCTGAGCCGCGGTTTAGAGGAGACGGCCGTTCGAATCGCGCGACCCTGCTGGCTGATTTGAATTGCGTTGTTTTGGGTAATGACAATCATTCGGTCTTTGAAAGGCGGCTTGAGTTACGCCAGGAGCAGATGACGGCACGCGGAAGCCGCCATAACCGCACAAGATGAGAGACAACGGCGCAAAACCCCATGCACTCAGTGCATGGGGGGACGACTCTCAAGGAGTTGCTCGATTACGGCCACAAGCTTCAGGCGGAACCGGCTGGAGCGAAGCCGCCCAGCGATCCGGGATTCCCTCGGCATCCCTGCGAATCGATCGCCAACCTCGGCCAGGTCTCCGAACTCCAGCATCCCCTCGCACCTGACATCACGGACCGGATGCCGCGGCGCGCGGCGATCGATCCCGGTTGCGGCGAAGGCGGCCTGTCCCTCTTCCTCGAGCGGGCGGGCTTCCGCGTAAACGCGGTGGACTGCGCAAGGACCATCTACAATGCGCTGCCCGGAGCCCGGCGGTTGCTCGAGTACTTCGATTCAAGGGTGCGATTGCATCAGCTCGACCTTGACAGCGGCTGCGGTTTGCCGCCGGGAGAGTTCGGAATCGCCCTGTGCCCGGGTCTGCCTTATCATCTGAAGAACCCGCTGCTCGTCCTGGAGCAACTCGACAGGCAAAGTCATTACCGCCTCCTCAGCACCCGAATTCTGACAAAGATCCCGGGAAGGATCTTTGGCAAAACCACCGCGCCGCCTGCATACCTGGTCGCGCCGGTGGTTCCGGCGCAGCCTGGCGGGAGCGAACGGCTGATTCTCGAGATCTATGTTCACCCTGCCACGCTGACACGGGGCGCCAATGAGCTGGCCGTGCGGATTCAGGGCGGGTTCGCCGGGCGTGTCAGGCTGGAGCGGACCGGGTTCCAGTCGGGAGTCGCGCCGATCCCGAAAAGCTCCCGCGGCCGGCATGAGCTGCTCGTTGAGTGCAGTCTGCTTTGTCCGGCTTGCGCCGCCGGGGACAACCGGCCGCTGGGCCTGTTTGCAGGGGATGTCTGCGGCGCCTGGGCGTCATGCCATGCTGGTGAGGTGAATCTGCTCCGGCGCCTGCCTGCTTTTCGCCGCATCGAAGCCGAGTTGGAGCGCTTGAGAGCGGCCGTCACCCAACATCGGCAGGCGGCCGCAGCGCTCGCGGCCGAGCGCGATGAGATGCACAACCACGCCTTGCGCCTTGACCGCGAACTCGCCGAAGGTCTGGCTCGCGAACGGCAGATGACGGCGGAGCTCGCCGACGCCGCCGATCACATCGCCCGCCTTTATGACCAGCGTGACGCGCTTCAGAAAGAGCGCGACGAGCTGCGCGACCACCTCGCGCGGATCGAACATGAAAAAGCTGAGCGGGAGGCGCGCATGGTCAGCGCCGAAGCTCGCCTCGCCGAGCTGAACTCCTGGCTCTACGCCCCGCCCGGCCACTTCTACTCGCCCATCGTCAACCCCTCGGACCCGCGCGTCGCCGGCATCTCAATCGATGATCTCAACGCCCTCGACGGGCGCCAGGATCTCGAAATCGACGAACCGCGCATGATCGAGTTGCTGGAGCGCATGGGCGAGTTTTATGCCGATCTGCCCTGGGCCCGCGAGCGCCGCCCGGGCGTCCGCTTCCTCTTCGACAATCCGAACTTCGCCGAGGGGGACGCAATCACTCTTTACGGCCTCCTGCGGCTGAACAAACCCCGGCGCTTCCTCGAGATCGGCTGCGGCTACTCGTCTCTCGCCAGCATGGACGTGAACGATCTGTTTCTCGGGGGAACAATGGATACGCTCTACGTCGATCCTTTCCCCGAAACTCTCGAAAAGCTGCTTGATGAAGCCGACCCCTACCGCCAGCACATCCGCCCACTCGCCCTCCAGGACGTGCCGCTCGACTGGTTCACTGAACTCGAAGCCGGCGACATAGTCTTCATCGACTCCTCGCATGTGCTGAAAACCGGCAGCGACGTCTGCGACGCCCTCTTCCGCGTCCTCCCCGCCCTCGCGCCGGGCGTGATCGTCCATTTCCACGACGTCGTGTATCCGTTCGAGTATCCGCCGGAATGGATCCGCCGCGAGAACCGCTCGTGGAACGAGGTCTATGCCCTGCGCGCTTTCCTCCAATACAACCGCGCCTTCCGCATCCTCTTTTTCAACAGCCTGGTGTATCGTAAGTACCCTCGCGAGACGGCGATCCACGCTCCCCTGTGCGCCCGCAACGCCGGCGGCGGCCTGTGGCTCGAGAAAGCGTAGCCAATTCGATGGCGCATACGACGAAGAACCCGCCCTGCAAGTGGCTGGCGCAGTACTACGATCAACTCTTCGGCGACTTCCGCGGGCCGCTCGACGCGGCCCGGCTCAAGATCCTCGGCCGCATCATGCCGCGCGTGAAGACGGCGTGCGTCCTCGCCTGCGGCGCCGGCACGACGGCGCTGGCGCTCGCCCGCCAGGGCATCAGGATGTACGGCGTGGACCTCTCTCCCCGGATGTGGCGGGCCGCCCGCGAGAAGGCCCGGCGCGCGCGTCTGCCGCTGGTGGTGATTGAGGCCCCCATGGGGAGGTTCCGCCTGCCGGAGCCGGCTGACCTCGTCATCCGCGAGGGCGACGCCCTGAATCATGTCCCGCGGAAGGCGGATCTCGCGGCCGTGGCGAAATCTGTCTCGCGCGCTCTGCGTCCGGGCGGCTACTTCTTCTTCGATGTCAACAATCGGGGCGGATTCGCGAGCTACTGGAATGGCGCCTGGTGGCATGAGAAGCTCGGCGTGGTCATGGTGATGCGCAACGGCAACGACGCGGCGAACGACCGTGCGTGGAGCGACGTCGAGTGGTTCATCCGCGAGGGCCGGCTCTGGAGACGCCGCCGCGAGCGCGTCGAGGAAGTCTGTTGGAGCCGCGGCGAGATTGAAGAGGCGCTCCACGCCGCGGGCTTCGATCAGGTTCGGGAATGGGATGCGGCTCGGTTCTTTAAGGGCGGCATGCCGATCACGCGCGGCTGCCGCAGCAATTATCTGGCGCGCAAGGCTGCATAAAGCTACAACCTGGCCGAGGCCCGCGCCCGCTCCATTCGCGCCGCGCTATCCTTTCGCTTGCCCATGGATTTCAGGAACAGGTCGTAGAACCTCATCGCCTCCGCCTCACGCTTCTCGAAGCGCGCGATCTCGGCTCTCGTGAAGACCGCCTCCGGCAACACGATGAAATCGAACAAGCCCATCTGCGCCTGGTTGAAGAGCGGCCACGTCTTGCCGATGAGCCTGGCCGCATCGGCGATCCGGCCGGCAGCCACGAGGCTGGCCGCGAGCATCTCCGTCTCCAGCGAGTCCTCGCCGCCGGCGCCTGTCTCGCGCGCCTTGCCCCACACACTGGCCGCATCCTCCGGCCTGGCGCTGAACGTTTGGTGGAAGCTTCGCACCGCGCGGAGCAGCGCGTCGCCAGGATCGCCGGCCGCATGCGCATCGGGCTTCGCGAGAAACGCGGCGACGCGCGTGAGCGTGGTGCGCTGATCCCGGGGAAGCCGCGCCAAGGCGATCTGCGCCCACCGCCGCGACTCCGCGGCGTTGGAATCCAACGCCGCCCACAGCGACAGCCGGATCGCCGCGAATGCTGCCGGAACTCCCTGCGCCGAGGCGATGTCCTCGAACTGGGCGCGGGCCTCGCGCGTCTGCCCGATCAACAGCAGCCAGCGCGCCTGGTGATAGCCGGTGAACGGATCGGCCGCGCGCCGCCGTGCGGCGAGGTATTGATTCAGCGCCTGGCCCGCCGCCGCGAAGTCGCCGTGCAGCCAGTGCGCCAGCGCGGCCTTCTCCATCGCCGCGCCCTGGTTGAAGCTGTTGTCCTTCTCAAAGCTCGCCTGCAAAGCTTTGGCCGCCGCCGCGAAGTTGCCGGCCATCAGCTCGACCTCGCCCTGCGAATCGAGCGGATTCGCCGATTCGGGCGCCAGCCGCTGGTACTCGCTGAGAGCCTTCCTTGCTTCGGCGAATTCGCCGTTCCACGCGTACGCGTAGCCGAGCGCGTTCCAGATCTCGGCCTGTCCGCGATCCCGCTCCAAGGCCTTCTTGAGGACGGCGATGGAGCGGGCGAACTTGCGCTCGCGCGTGAACGTCTCGGCCATGCGGACCAGAATCCGCGGATCCGTTTCGCCGAGGTCCACCAACCGCTCCAGAGCATTGCGCTGCATGGCGCCGTCGTTGCGCAAAGTCCCCTCGAGCAGCTCCAGGCGCGCGCGCGTGTTCGGAGGCATCTGCGAGAAGTGTTCGCGGCTCCGCGCGGCGATTCCGGCGGCCGTTTCCGGGCCGGCTTCGCGCGCCGCGGTTTCCGCCCAGGCCTGCCAGCACCAGCCGCACGCCGGATCCGCTCGCGCGGCCTCCTCGAAACGCCTTTGCGACCACGCCTTCAGCGCCGCTTCGTTGTGGATCTCGAACGGCGCGGGATCGCCTTTCAGCCTCAAGGCGTCGCGCGCCGCCACGGCCAGCCGCCGCGGCGCCTCGGGCTTGCGCCCCGCGTCCAGCGCGAGCGTGCCGCTCTCCAGCACCTTGCGCCGCGCGGCGCTTTCGATGAAAAAGCGCAGCTTCGAACCGGCGTCGATGTAACCGTAGAAGAGATGGCTGGCGCCCCGCGCCACGGCCTCACTGGCTGAAGCGGCGACAAACACCTTGCATTCGCGGATGGCCTCGATTTGACGCGCAGCCAGCGGCGACAGCTCCGCGGCAAGCCAATCCCACGCCGCGTCGCCGCTGATGTTCTCGAAGGGGATGAAGGCGATCACCTTGCGCGCGCGCTCATCGCGCGAGCGGGCGGAACGCTCCTGGACCCAGAACCAACCGGCGGCGGCAGCCAGCGCCGCGGCCGCCACGGCCGCCACCCAGCGGCTAGAGGACACGCGTCTCCATCTTCATCAGCAGCTCGAACTCCGGCAACGCGCGCACGCTGGCGAACTCCTCCTCCTCCATGAACTTCGTCTTGTCCTTGAAGCCGCCTTCCAGCGCCTTGCGAATGTATTGCAGCGCAAGATCCGTCATGCCCGCCTTCGCGTACATCTTCGCCAGGTAGTAGTGGAATTTGGCCCGCTCCTGGATGTTGCGCTCCTGCAAGAGCACGCCCTGAGTGCTGCGCCGCTCGAAGACCTCGGGGTCCAGCGCCAGAGCCTTCTCGTAGTTCTCGATCGCCTCCTTGTATCGCTTCCTGGCGAACCAGGCGGTGCCCAGGTTCGAGTACATCGAGGCCGAATTCGGGGCGATCTGGAGGGCTTTCTTGTAGTAAGAGATCGCCTTCCGGTAGCTGCGCCTGGCGTACTCGACGGTGCCGAGGTTGTTGATCGCCTCGGCGTACTTCGAGTGCATCTTGACGGCGCGCTGGTAATATTTCTTCGCGCTATCCAGATCTCCCATCTGGTGATACGCGATGCCCACCTTGTTGAGGACGACAGCGGTCGCCGGCTTGATTTGCAGATAGGTCTCGATGGCCTCGCGGTACATCTTGCGGGCCATGAAGATGTCGGCCCGCGACTCGAGGCTCAGCGGCGCCTGTTCCTGCGGCGGCACGCCGGGCTGGGCCGGGCGGGCGCCGGCGCTCAATTGCTGCGGACTTTGCTGTTCCTGGCAAAGGCCCGAAAACGGAATGATTACGGTGAAGAGGAGGACCAGAGCACGCATACGCGCCTCCTTTCCGGAGCGATACATTCTCCTACCTGAATATATCCCGAATTCGGCCCCAGAAACCTCTTCTCTTCGGCTGGTCCGGCGCCGGTCCCGGCGGCGTCTGCGCCGATTGCCGCGCTTCGGCCCGCTGAACCGGGCGGGCTCGCGCAACGGCCCCGGCGGGCGTCTTCGAGGCCGCCGGCAGCGCGGCCTGAGCCGGCGCCTCCGCGTCCCAGCTTGCGATCTGCGTTCTGGAGCCTCCCGCATGAAGCGGGCACATGTCCATCGGCTGCGTCCCGGCGACAAACACCTCCGCCGACGCCTTCGGGCAGGCCGAATTCGCCAGCTTGCCGCTCAGCGGATCGATCTCCACGGTGACGGTTCCGTCGGGGGGCTCGAATGGCCGCACCCCGCGGTATTCGCGGTACTTGTGGGCGCGCTTCATGAACTCCGTCCAGATCGGAAGCGCCGCCTTGGCGCCCTCCAGAGGCAGTTCCTGATTGTCGTCGAAGCCCACCCAGACGACGCACAACAGCTTCGAAGTGAACCCCGCGAACCAGGCGTCGTGCGAGGTGCCTGTCTTGCCCGCCGCGGGCAGTGTGAATCCCCGGCTCCGGACGCCGGCGCCCGTCCCGCTGCGCAAAACCTCCTGCATCAGGTCGACGACCATGTAGGCCACCCGCGGATCGAGCGCCTCGCGCTTCTCGGGTTTGGCTTCGTGCACCAGCGCGCCCGTCTCGCTGCGGATCTCCCGAATAAAGTTTTCACGAACGTAAACTCCGCCGTTGGAGAAGATCGTGTAAGCTCCGGCCATTTGCAGCGGCGTCACTTCGTACGCGCCCAGCGCCAGCGACGGCGTCGCCTTCACCGAATCCAGCCCCGCGCTCCGCGCGATCTCCTTCACCTGTTCGTAGCCCGCCATCTCGGCGAACTTCACCGTGGGCACGTTCATCGACTTCGCCAGCGCCTGCCGCAGCGACACCATCCCGTGCCACTGCTCGTGGAAGTTGTTCGGAGTGTACTCCTTGCCGTCGTATTCGAACACCGTCGGCTCGTCCATCACCTGCGTTACCGGGGTAATCACCGAGACGCCCCCGTTCACCGCCGAGCTCAATGCAGCCGCATAGACGAACGGCTTGAACGCCGACCCGGGCTGCCGCCTCGCCAGCGCGCGGTTCAACTGGCTCATGCCGTAGTTGCGCCCGCCTACCAGGCACTTCACTTCCGCTGTCGTGGGATCGACCGCTACCAGCGCCACCTGCGCTTCAGGGTACTTGCGCTTCTTCTTGGCCAGCAGCTCGTCCACTTCCTTCAGCCCGATGCGGATCGCTTCCACTGCGTCGCGCTGGAGCTTCATGTCCAGCGTTGTGTAGATGCGGTAGGAGGATTTTTGAAAGTCGATGTCGGCGAACTGGTCCTGCAAATAGTCGTAGACGAGGTCCACGAAGTACGGCGCATCGGTCGATTCGATTCCGCCTTCGGCCAGCCGTAGCGGGGCTTTCACCGCCTCGATGTACTGCAAGTCGGTGATGAAGCCGTTCTCTTTCATCAATTGCAGGATGGTGTTCCTGCGCTGCACCGCGCGCTCGGGGTGCCGGTACGGGTTCAGGAAGTTCGGCCGCTGAATCAAGCCCGCGAGCAGGGCCGCTTCCTCCACTCTGAGCTCGCGGATGTCTTTGCCGAAGTAGACCTGCGCGGCCTCGCCGAAGCCGTGTATCGCAAAGCTCCGCCGGCGCCCAAGGTCCACCTGGTTGGCGTAGTATTCGAAGATCTGCTCTTTCGTGAGCTTCTGCTCGATTTGCAGCGTGATGAGCGCCTCGGCCGCCTTGCGCGACCAGGTCTTCTCCTGCGTCAGCCAGAATCCGCGGGCAAGCTGCATGCTGAGCGTCGAAGCGCCGTATCGTTTTCCCTGGCTCAAGTCCACCCAGATCGTGCGCATGAGCCGGATGGGGTCGAAGCCCGCGTGTTGGAAGAACCGCTTGTCCTCGGCGGAAAGAACGGCGTTGATGAGCACTTTCGGGATGTCCCTGAACTGAACCAGCCGCCGCTTCTGGCGGTTGCTGTCGTAGAGGTTGGTGATCAGCTCCGGGTCGAGCAGATACTGCGTCCGCTCGGTATTGTCGCGGTTGGAGACGATGCGCGTAACGAGGTCATCCTTCACAAAGATGACGCCCGGCTCGCTCCCCGCCCACGCGTCCACGCCGGGAAAGATCTCGACGCCGTCGGCGCGCGTATTGAACCAGCCGATGCGGTTGCTGCGCGCTTCGGTGTAACCGCGCCGCCGGAGCGCCTGCTCCAGTTCCTCGATGCTCATCCGGTCGCCGACGCTCACCGGCTCCGGCGCCGCGAACAGCATCGCCGTCTGCGCGAACGGCCCTTGCTTCAGCTTCTCGTCGATCAGGCGGGAGTAGTGCACCCAATAGTAGGTGAAAACGGTGACGCCCGTGATCAGGGCGATGGTGATAAGCGCCAGGCAGACCTTGCCCGCGGGGTGGAGGAAGAATCGGACCAGGCGGGCGCGGCTCGGAATGTGGATGCGCACTTGAACTCTCTGACCATCTATTTTCGCATGCGCAGGAGAAACCGGATTCGTCCGGCAGCGGCGCTCAGCGCTTCTCCTCTTCGAAGTGCTCGAGCTCCTTCCACATGTCCTCGTGCTCCCGCCACTGCGTAGGGGGGCTTCCGCTGCTGTGGACTTCCGGCTCCGCCAGCGTCCCGTGGCCGAAAGGACAGATAGATTCCAGTTTCGGCGGGCTGAGCAGCACGGCCAGGCTCCAGGAGCCTTTCTCGACCGGCATCCTCAACCGGCTGAGGCAGATCCGGCAACGCCGCTGTTGGTCCCAAGCGATCAAATAGGCGACTCCGATGCAGAGCAGCCAGAAGGCGAGCATTGCCATCGTCCAGGGCAGGTCCTGCGGAAACCGCGAAACACGCTGCCGCATGAAGGTCTGCGGCTCGGGCAGCAGGAAGTTGATGCCGCTCCAAATCCCATACAGCAGCAGCACCGCAACCGCGGATTTTGCGGCCAGATACGCCCAATAGCGAAGACTTGCACCCATCCCTTTCTTTAGACTCTCTCTAACGCCCCGCAGTTCCCCAAAATCGTCGCTCGAGCGCCAGCCCGTCAAATGGGCTTCAGCCTGGGGCGCTCAGGCTCGAACCAGGTTCCTCACGATGAAGAACACATTAGCCGGCCGCTCGGCCAGCCGCCGCATGAAATACGGATACCAGGCGTCGCCGTAGGGCACGTACAGCCGGACACGAAAGCCCTGATCCACCAATCTCTTCTGAAGATCGCGCCGCACTCCGTAGAGCATCTGGAATTCAAAATCCCGCGCGGACTTGCCGTTCGCCCTCGCCAGACTCAGCGCGCCCTGCACCATCTTCGGGTCGTGCGTGGCGATCGCCGGGTCGGTTCCGCTCCGCATCAGCATCTCCGTCAACTTGAGATAGTTGGCGTCGACGTCGGATTTTTTCGGAAAAGCGATCTCGGGCGGCTCCTGATAGGCCCCCTTGCACAGCCGGACAGGAATACCCAGCCCGTTCAGCCGATCGAGGTCCTTTTCCGTCCTGTAGAGGTACGCCTGGAGAACCGCTCTGACGCAGCCGAACTCGCGGTGCAACCACTCCACCAGGTTCAGCGTCCGGTCGACGTACTCGCTCGATTCCATGTCGATCTCCACGCGGCTGCCCGTGTCGCGCGCCAGGGCGGTGAGAATTTCGAGGTGGCCCCGGCAGGTCTCCACCGACAGGTCCAGGCCCAGTTGCGTCAGCTTCACCGAGATCGTCGCGCGCAGTCCGGCCTCGCGGATCGACTGCAAACCTCTCTCGAGATCGCGCCGTGAGGCCTCCGCCTCGGCGGCGTTGGTGACGTTCTCGCCCAGGTGATCGAGCGTGAACAGGTAGCGGTCGCGCTCCAGGCGCCGGCCCACCTTGATTGCGTCTTCCAGCGTCTGGCCCGCCACGAAACGCCGCGTAAACTTGCCCGAGATCGAGGAAGTCTCCATCCAGCGCCGCAGCGCACGCCGCCGCGAGAGAAACAGGAACAAGTGCCGGAACATGAGCGGTTCTACCACTTCACTTATAACCCAGCGGCAAGTGGGTGTCGCGCCGTGCGAACCTGACAAAAGCACAAATGCTCGGCCGCATTCATGCGTGGGCTCTCGACGGATTCCACCTTCGCTACGCGCCCCTCACCGCGGAGCGGAAACAACGGCTGCTGTCGCTCGCCGGCCGGCGGATCCTCGAGATCTGCGCCGGCACGGGCGCCAACATCCCCTGGCTGCCGAAAGGCGCTCAGTGGACTGGCGTCGATCCCAATCCGCACGGCTGGCGCTACATCGCCCGCGCGGCCCGGTCGCGTGGAATCGAAGCCCGGCTTTTGCGCGGCGTCGCGGAGGAGCTGCCGGCCGGCGGCGGCGCATTCGACACGGTCGTCGCCACACTCGCGCTTTGCTCCGTGCGCGATCCCCGCCGCGCGCTGGAGGAAGTGAAGCGGGTGCTGAAGAAGGGCGGAAATCTGTTGTTCATGGAACACGTCGCCGCGCCGCCTGGGTCGGCGTTGCTCCGTAAACAGCGCCGCTGGCGGCCGGTCTTCCGCGCTTTCGGCTGCGCAACGGATCTCGAGACCGGCGCGATTCTGCGTGCGGCGGGATTCGCTTCGCTCGAGATGGAATGCTTCGATGTGGACTTGCCGGTGGTCCGGCCTCACATCTGCGGCCAGGCGATCCGTTGATCAGATGATCGCGCGCGCGAGTGCGCCCAGCAGCGCGCCCAACACCGCGCCGGCCACGACATCGCTCAGGAAATGCATCCCCAACAGGACGCGCGACGCCGCAACGCTCACTGCGCAGAAGTAGATCCCGGCGGACATGTCCGGGAACTGCGCCGCCATCGGGACCACGGTCGCGAACGCCGTGATCGTGTGTCCCGACGGGAAAGAGAACCGGTCCGGGGGAAGCAGCGTCGACCAGCAGTGCGGCTCCAGAGCGCAGGGGCGGCGCCGTCCCGCCGCGCGCTTCAACCAGAGAAACAGAACGATGCCCGATCCCGCGGCCATCCCCGCCTGCGCCGCCGCGGCGAGCCCGGCTCTTCCTCCGAAGAGCACCGCCGCCGCGCCCAGCGCGTACCACAACCACCCATCACCGCCCCGCGTGGCGCAGATCATCCACATCCGCACCCACTTCGGCGCGGACCAGGAATGCACCCGCCGCATCACGCCGTGGTCCCGGGCTTCGACGTATGCGAGCAAGCTCCTCACGATTCCGATCATTGAGGCTCCTGCCCCATCTATCTCAGGAGATGATCACAGCCGGATGAACGCTTCGACAATGATCCGTGAAAACATTCCAGCCCCGGAATGTAACATCCGCGCCTGCGTGCCCGACGGTCCGTGACTCCCCCTCCGCCGTTGTCGTATCCTCCAATTCTGGACGGCGGTTTGCCCAGGTCATCTCAAATCAGGATTCTCGTGGCGGACGATCAGCCCGACGTCCGCTTCGCCTTGCGCTTTCTCCTGAAAGGTGAAGGATTTGGCGTGGATACGGCAGATAGCCCGCCAGCCGTCGACGACTATCTGCGGCGCGTACGGCCCGACCTTGTCCTCATGGACCTGAACTACACGCGCGACACGACCTCGGGCGAGGAGGGCCTGGATCTGCTGACGCGCATCCATTCGCTCGAATGCGCGCCGCCCGTCGTCGTCATGACCGCCTGGGGCAGCATCGAGGTCGCAGTGGAAGCGATGCGCCGCGGGGCCCGTGATTTCGTTCTCAAGCCGTGGGATAACGCGAGTCTGATCAATACGATCAGGAAGCATCTTCAAGTTCCTCCCGAGGAACGCAGAAAACCCGCCGAGGATCTCGAAATCGCACGCCAGGTGCAAGCCGAGCTCTTCCCCAAGCATCCTCCCGAGCTTGCCACGCTCGCCTGCGACGGCCACTGCCGCCAGGCCGGCCTGATCGGCGGCGACTATTACGATTACATCGACCTCGAGCCCGGCCGCGCCGCGCTTGTGCTCGCCGACGTTTCCGGGAAAGGCATCGCGGCCGCGCTGCTGATGGCCAATCTCCAGGCCATGCTGCGCAGCCTGGCCGGCGATTCGATCCACGATCTCGCGGAATTCTGCCGCGCGATCAACCGCCAGTTCTACGACTCCACCCCGCCGGAGCGCTTCGCCACTGTCTTCTACGGCCTGTACGACGACCACACGCGGCTGCTGCGCTACGTGAATTGCGGCCACAACCCTCCGTTCCTCATCCGCGGCGCGGGCGATGTCGAGCGGTTGCAGCCCACGGCGCTCGTCCTTGGCGCATTCAAGCGCTTCGAGCCCGGCGTGCGCGAGGTCGAGATCGGCCAAGGCGACCTGCTCGCTGTTTACTCCGACGGCCTGATTGACGCGCCGCTTGCGGAGTCCGGCGAATCCGACGAGCAGGCGCTTCTCGCGCTTCTTCTCCGCCGCCCTCCGCCTTCCGCCGAAGAGATCACCACAACCCTTGCCTCCGGCCACGCGCTTCAATTCGACGACATGACGCTGGTGCTCGCCGCCGGACGCTAAAATGGCGGCTTGCCCCTCATCGATCTCGTCTACTTCGACGCCGGCGGAGGCCACCGCGCCGCCGCCGCCGCGCTGAAGCTCATCCTCGAACGCGAGAAGCCCGGCTGGCAGCCGCGCATGATGCACCTGCGCGACGTTCTCGATCCCGTCGACGTGTTCCGCAAGTTCCTGCGCATCGACTTGCAGGAGATCTACAATACGATGCTGCGCCGCGGCTGGACGCTCGGCTCCGTGCAGGGCCTGCGCTTCATGCAGCAGGTGATTCGCTTGTACCACAACAGCGAAGTCCGGCTGCTCCGCGATTGGTGGGCGAAAAGCCCTCCTGATATGGCCGTCAGCCTCATCCCGAACTTCAACCGCGCGCTCTTTGACGCTTACGCGCAGGTGGCGCCGGGAAGGCCCTACGTCACCATCCTCACCGACCTCGCGGACTATCCGCCACGCTTCTGGATGGAGCGCCAACCGCAGTACTTCATCTGCGGCACGCCCAAGGCCGTCGCGCAGGCTTACGCGATGGGCCACCCGAAGGACCGCGTGTTCGAGGTCCCGGGCATGATTCTCAACCCGCGTTTTTACGAAACGAAGCCAATCGACCGCGCCGCCGGGCGCGCCGCGATCGGCCTCGATCCCGCGAAGCCCGCCGGACTTGTGCTGTTCGGCGGCTACGGGACATCGGTGATTGCGCGCATCCTCGAACGGATCGACGCCAGCGATCTCGACGTGCAGCTCATCCTCATCGCCGGCCGCAACGAGAAGCTGCGCGCGCAGCTCGAAGCGCAACGCACGCGCATCGCGAAGCACGTCGCCGGATTCACGGCCGAGGTCCCGCGCTTCATGCAGCTCGCCGATCTCTTCATCGGCAAGCCCGGTCCCGGCAGTTTGAGCGAAGCTGTTCACATGGGGCTGCCCTGCATCACGGTGCGCAACGCCTGGACGCTGCCGCAGGAGCGGTACAACGCCGCCTGGCTCGTCGAAAACGGCTTCGGCCTTGTTCTGCGCGATTTCAACAAAGTGGACCAGGCAGTGCGGGAGATGCTCTCCGGCGGCCGCCTCGCCGCGATGCGCGCGAACACCGCCAGGCTTCAGAACCGCGCCATCTTCGAAATCCCCGGCATCCTTCAGCGCATTCTCGAGAGGCACTCATGACGCTGGCATTCACTCTCCTGCTCGCGCTCCTCCAGGCCGGCCCCTTCCTGCAATGGATGGACCGCGCCGCGCAACGCTTTCTCGACGCGCGCGACGCCAAGGTCGCGGCGTTGCGCACCGCGGACGGCGCCCGCCGCCGGCAGGCTGAGATCCGAGAGACGATCTTGCGTCTGATCGGCGGGCTCCCCGGTCCGCGCACCCCGCTCAGCCCGCACATCACAGGCAAGCTCCAACGCAACGGCTTCCGCATCGAAAAGGTGGGGTTCGAATCGCTGCCCGGCTACCGTGTCACCGCGAATCTCTACGTTCCCGACGCGCCCGGGCCGCACCCCGCCGTGCTCTACTCGATGGGCCACTGGCTCGAGGGCAAGACCCAGGCGCAGTCCATCGCCTCCAACCTCGCCCTGAAGGGCTTCGTCGTGCTCGTGTACGATCCCGTGGGTCAGGGCGAGCGGCTTCAGGCCTACTCGCTCGCAACGGGCGCTTCGCTCGCCGGCGGCGCCACCGATCAGCACTTCCAGGACGGCGCGCGCGCATTCCTCCTCGGCGAATCAGTGGCGCGCTACTTCATCTGGGACGGCATGCGCGCCATCGACTATCTCGTCTCGCGCCCCGAAGTCGATGAGCACCGCATCGGCGCCAGCGGCTGCTCTGGCGGCGGCACACAGACCGCCTACATCGCCGCGCTCGATGAACGCGTGAAAGCCGCCGCGCCGGCCTGCTACATCACCTCGTTCCACGAGCTGTTCACCGGCTCGGTCGGCGACTCCGAGCAGTCGATCCTCGGCTTCCTCTCCTCCGGTCTCGACCAGGCCGACTGGCTCGCGCTGTTCGCCCCGCGCGCGCTCATCATCGCTTCCACCGAGCAGGACTTCTTCCCCATCGCCGGCGCCCGCCGCGCCTATCACTCCGCGCGCGCCTTCTATCGCCTCTTCGACGCCGAATCGCGAGTGGCGCACGTCGTCGGACCCGGCGGCCACGGCACTCCGCTCGAAGTCCGCGAGGGCATCTACAACTGGTTCATCCAACATTTGAAGGACGGCAAGGGTGATCCGAAGGAGGCCGCAGTCGATCTTGTACCCGGCCTCGATCTCAACGTCACGCTCTCGCCCACCCTCCCGGCGGCCTCCGGAGGCCTGGAGCTGCGCAACGTGATCGCGCAGCGGATGCCGCGCAAAGCCGGGGGCGACGTCGCGGCCGAGATCCGCCGCTGGACGCGCGAGCCCGATGGCCTGGAACCCTGGCCCACTCAGATGAACTATCACCTCGGCAGCGGAACCCCGCTGCTTGTTGTCCAGACATCCGCGGACCCCGATCCCATCGCCCAAGCCGCCATCGCAAAAGGCCGCACCGTCCTCACCGTTCGGCCCCGCGGCACGCCCATGCCCGCGCGTTCGGGCGCTGACGGGCTCGCCGGCGACTGGCTGGCCGTCACCCGCGCCGCCCTCATCGGTCATTCGCTCACCGGCTGGCGCGTGCTCGATCTCCTCCGCGGCGTCGACGATCTCGCCAGCCGCGGCCACGCCAAGGTCCGCGCATACGCTCGCGGCAGCGCCGGAGTCTGGCTGTTGCTCGCCGCCGCCGTTGATCCGCGAATCGAGGCGGTGTGGGTCCACGAAACCCCGCTCTCGTTCCGCGAAGCCATCCGCGCGCCGCTGCACCAGCACCTCCACGAGATCGCTCTCCCCGGCTTCGCCGCCCGGTTCGATCTCGACGACGCGCGCGCCGCGATCGCCCCGCGCGAAATCCTCTGGACCGACCCCGTCAATCCCATGCGACGCCCCGCCAAGTACCCTGGAGACTATCGGTTTCGCTTCTATCAGCAGCCGGAAACCGACTTTCTGGCCGCATTTCTGCGCTGATTGACCGCGATGCCCAGATTGTGTAAATATTCATAGTACTGAATAAGTATTCATGGACACCACCCCCGGGAGCACCGAGATGACCACCCCCGTCCCCGTGCCGGTCTCCGGCCGGATCGCGGCGGGCAACCTGACGTGCGACCTCGACCTGACGAGCGAAGAACTTGTCACGCTGCTCGACCTCGCCGCGGATGTGAAGCGCCGCCCATCGGCCTACCGCAAATCCCTCGCGGGACGCATTGTCAGCCTGCTGTTTGAGAAGCCCTCGCTGCGCACGCGCATCACTTTCGAAGTCGCGGCAAAGCAGCTCGGCGGCGACGCGATCCTGAACACAGGTCCGGTCGGCGGACGCGAACCCGTCAAGGACGTCGCGCGCAACCTCGAGCGTTGGACCGACCTCATTGTGGCCCGCACCTTTTCACAGGAGACCGTCGAAGAGCTCGCCCGCTGGGCCGAAGCGCCGGTGGTCAACGCGCTCACCGATCTCTATCATCCGTGCCAGGCGCTGGCCGACATGCAGACGCTGAAAGAACGCTGGGGCGCGTGGCGCGGCCACAAGCTGGCCTTTGTTGGCGACGGCAATAATGTCGCCCACTCGCTGCTTCTCGACGGTTCGCGGCTGGGCATGGACGTCGCCGTGGTCACGCCGCCGGGCTACGACCCGAAGCCGCACATCGTCGCGCAGGCGCGCGAATTCGCGGCGCAGTCCGGCTGCGCCATCACCATCACCAACGACCTCGAAGAGGGATTGCTCGGCGCCGGGGCCGTCTACACCGACGTCTGGGCCTCGATGGGCTGGGAGCACGAAGCTGCGGAGCGGTTGCGCGCGTTCGCGCCCTACCAGGTGAACAGCGGGCTCATGCGTCTGGCCGCGCCCGGCGCGCTGTTCATGCACTGCCTGCCCGCGCACCGCGACGAGGAGGTCACCAACGACGTCATCGAATCGGCAACGTCGGTGGTCTTCGACCAGGCCGAAAACCGCCTGCACGCGCAGAAAGCGCTGATGTTGATGCTCGTGGGGGACGTAAGATGAGCGGGGAGGAAAAGCTCTGGGGCGGCCGCTTTGAAGGCGGCCCTTCCGAAGTTTTCCAGAAGTTCAGTTGGTCGCTTCATTTCGACCGCCGCCTGTTCGCGGCCGACATTCTTGGCTCGCAAGCCTATGCGAGAGCGCTGGCGCGAGTCGGCATCCTCACCGCGGATGAGGCCAGGATCATCTCTGACGCGCTGGCCTCGATCCCGCAGGAAGCGGCCGCCGGAGCGCCGGACGAGGACATCCACACCTACGTCATCCGCGAGCTGAAGCGGCGCGTGGGCTCGCTTGCCGACAAGATCCACACCGGCCGCAGCCGCAACGAGCAAGTCTCGCTCGACACGCGGCTCTGGTTGTGCGGCCAGATCGGCATTGCCTCTTCCCTGCTGCGCGGGCTGATGTCTGCGCTGCTCGATTTCGCGGAGCGCCACCCCGACGCCGTCGTCCCCGGCTACACGCACATGCGCCGCGCTCAGCCTGTCACCTGGGCGCACTACCTGCTCGCCTACTTCGAGATGTTCGCGCGGGATCACGAGCGGCTGATGGACGCGCGCCGCCGCGTCAACGTCATGCCGCTCGGCTCCGGCGCGCTCGCGGGGTCGGGCTTCCCGGTCGACCGCGAGGCGCTCGCCCGCGAGCTCGGTTTCGACACGATCACGCGCAACTCGATGGATGTCTCGGCCGACCGCGATTGGGCGCTCGACTTCCTCTACGCGGCCAGCGTCATCATGCTGCACTTGAGCCGTCTGGCCGAGGATTGGATCCTCTATTCGAGCGACGAGTTCGGCTGGCTCGATCTGGGCGACGCTGTCACCAGCGGCTCCAGCCTCATGCCGCAGAAGAAGAACCCCGATTCGCTCGAATTGATCCGCGGAAAATCCGGGCGCGTCTTCGCCAGCCTCACCTCGCTGTTTATCACGATGAAAGGTCTCCCCATGACCTACAACCGCGACATGCAGGAGGACAAGGAGCCGCTGTTCGACGCCGCGGATCAGCTTGCGATGTCGCTTGAAATGGCGCGCAATGTGGTCGAGACCACCACGCTGCGCCCCGGTCCTCCCGCCCAGGCCGCGGCCGAAGGCTGGCTGGTGGCCACCGATCTGGCCGAGGCGCTCGCCCGCTCCGGCGTCCCGTTTCACCAGGCTCACCAGCTCGTCGGGCGTCTGGTGCTCGAAAGCATCCGCACCGGCCGCAAACCCGGCGACTGGACCGCCGAGGAGCTCACCGCCTTCGACGCGCGATTCACTCCGGACATGATCCGGCTGATGGACCCCGCCGAAGGCATGAAGACACGCACCGCCCCCGGGGGCACGGCGCCCGAGTCTGTTCGCGCCGCACTCAGCGCCGCGCGCCGGCGCCTGGAATCGATGGAGTCATGACGAAGAACTACCGCCAGGGTCAAATCCTCAAGATCATCCGCTCCAAGCGCATCAACACGCAAGAGGAGCTCGCGCGCGAGCTGCGGGCGTTGGACATCGAAACCACGCAGGTCACGCTGTCGCGCGACATCCGCGAGCTCGGGCTCGCGAAAACCGCCGACGGCTACCGCGAAATCCTGCCCGACGCCACAGGCCCCGACCTGGCCACCGTCATGTCCGAGTTCCTGCTCGACGTGCGGATGGCGCAGAACATCGTCGTGCTGAAGACCTCGGCGGGCAACGCCAACTCCCTCGCCGTGGCGCTCGACCAGGAAGACTGGGCCGAAGTCGCCGGAACGGTCGCCGGAGACGACACCGTCTTCGTCGCCTGTTGGGACAATCAGCGCGCAAAAACGGTTCAGGAACGTCTGATGGCGTATCTGAACCAGTAGCATGTTCGACTCTTACTTCTCCGCTCCGCTGGCGCCGGGCACGCCCGCGCCCGATTTCACGGCGCGCGATCACACCGGCGCCGAAGTGAAGCTCTCCGCGCTGCGCGGCCGTCCCGTCGTGCTCGTCTTCTATCCCGGCGACGACACCCCCGCCTGCACAAAGCAGCTCTGCGCGCTGCGGGATTCGTGGGCCGATCTCGCCTGGTCCGGCGCCGCGGTCTACGGCGTGAATCCATTCGGCGCGGAGAGCCACCGCCGCTTCGCTGCGAAGTTCTCGTTCCCCTTCCCTCTGCTCGTCGACTCCGGGGGCCGCGTCGCGAAGGCTTACAACGCGGGCGGCCGCATCGTGCGCCGCACGGTCTATGTCATCGGCGCGGACGGCGTGATCCGGTTCGCGCGGCGCGGCGCGCCCGCGGCGGAGGAGATCTCCGCGGCGATCAGAGATTCTTCGCGAACATGAACGCCGCGAGGCAGAACAGCACGATCGCAAAAACGTGCCGGATCTTGCGCGGATGAGTGTGGTGCGCCAGCTTGACGCCGCCGGTCATGCCCGCCAATGCCGCAACCGCCAGCAGCAGCGCGAGGCCGGGCTCAGGCGGCTTGTGCGCAGCGTGGCCCGCGAAGGCCGCCGCTGAATTCACGGCGATCACGACGAGCGAAGTCGCCACCGCCTCTTTCATGCCGAGCCCCGCGAAGTAGATCATCGCCGGAACGACGACAAACCCCCCGCCCACGCCGAGCAGCCCCGTGAGAACGCCGATGCCGAATCCCGAAATCGCGATCCAGTGCCATCGCGGCGATTTGAGCGCGCCTCGATCCGCCTCGCGCTCGAACATCATCTTCGCCGCAATCACGGCCAGCAGCGAGCTGAACGCCAGAAGAAGAACGCGTCCGCTCAGCCTGTAACTCCACTGCGACCCCAGCATCGCCCCCGCGATTCCAGACGGCGCGAATGCCGCCGCCGCCCGCCAGCGGACCAGACCCTTTCGCGAGTGCAACCACGCGCCGTACGCGCTGACGCCGCCCACCAGGAGAATCGAAAACGCCACCGCCCGGTGCGCCTCCAGACCGACGATATAGACGAGAACCGGCAGAGCGATCGCCGTTCCGCCCGCCCCGAGAAAGCCGAGCGACACGCCCACCAGTCCGATTCCGATCGCCCCGGCCACCATCGCGCCTGCTCGCAGCATCCGCACCAGTATGACGCACAGGCTGCACCGCGTTCAGCGCAAGACAGGTAATAGCTCCGCGATCGAGCTCACAACGTGCGTCGGGCGGAAGGGGTAGGCGCCGAGCTCCTCGGGCGTGGTCGAGCCGGTCAGCACCAGGATGGACTGAAACCCCAGGTCCGTGGCGCCGCGGATATCGGTCTCCATGGTGTCCCCGACCATCACCACCTCGTCCGTCGCCAGCCCGATCCGCTTGCGAGCAGCCCGCATCATGAACGGATTCGGCTTGCCCACGTGATACGCCTTGCGCCCTGTCGCCGCCTCCAGCATCGCTGCGATCGCCCCGCAGCCCGGCCGCGGACCGTTGTCGGTCGGGCACCACGTGTCGGCGTTGGTCGAGATCAGCCGCGCCCCGCCCGCAATCGAGCGATGGGCCTTTTCCGCCATCTCAAAATTCAGAACGCGGCCCTCGCCGACGATTACGAAATCCGGCGATTCCGCCGTGATGGCGTAGCCCACTTCATTCAGCGCGGTGAGCAGTCCGCCTTCGCCGATGATAAACGCGGTGCCGTCCGGCTTTTGCCGGTGGACGAACTCCGCCGTCGCCATCGCCGACGTGTAGACGTGGTCCACCGTCGTCTCGATGCCCAGCTTGCGCAGCTTCACCACCACATCCAGCGGCGTGTAGGTCGAATTGTTCGTCAGAAACAGATACGGAATCCCGCGCTCTTGAAGGTGGCCGATGAACTCAGCCGCTCCGGGGATCGCCGCCGAGCCGCGGTAGATCACACCATCCATGTCGATCAGGTAGCCGTGTCGCATAATCTCTCCTTTCAGGCTCGCTTTCGGGAATGACGATTGCGTTTCAGGACGGGAAAATCTCGACGAAGAGGCGCCAACGAGGGGTCTTTAAGGATAACACAACCTCCCGGTTGTGTTTCGTTCCCGCTGCCCCGTATCATGGACGGGTTGCCCGTTCCCGCCCTGCCCCGCGTCTACCCGATTCTCGACACCGCCGCCCTCTCGCGCCGCGGCTTCGAGATCGTCCCCTTTGCGCGCGCGCTCCTCGACGGCGGGGCGAAGATCCTCCAGTTCCGGCACAAAGGACATTTCTCGCGGGCCTTGTTTGAAACCATGACCTCCATCGCCGCTCTCGCCCGCGGCGCCGGCGCCGCCTTCGTCGTCAACGACCGCGCCGACCTCGCCGCCCTGCTCGGCGCCGGACTGCACCTCGGACAGGACGACCTCCCCCCCGCCCTCGCCCGCCGCGTCGCTGGCGAAGCCGCACTCATCGGCTACTCCACCCATAACGCGCGCCAGCTCGAAGCCGCGGACGCCGAGCCGGTGTCCTACCTCGCCATCGGCCCCGTCTTCGCCACCCCCTCCAAGGAGAAACCGGACCCCGCCCTCGGCCTCGAAAGCCTCCCCGCCCTGCGCGCTCTCGCTAAGAAACCTCTCGTCGCCATCGGCGGCATCAACCGCAAGACCGCCCCCGCGATCCTCGCCGCCGGCGTCGATTCGGTCGCCGTCATCGGCGACATTCTGCCCGAAGTGACCTCCTACACCGCCGCCCGCTTACGGATGGAAGAATGGCTGGCTCTAACACGCTGAATCAAACCGGCCTCGTCAAGGGACTCGGCCTCTTCGACGCCACCACGATCGTCATGGGCTCGATGATCGGCTCCGGCGTCTTCATCGTGGCCGCCGACATCGGCCGGCAGGTGAACTCGCCCGGCCTGTTCATGATGACGTGGGTCGTCACCGCGCTCCTCACGCTCATCGCCGCGCTCAGCTACGGCGAGCTCGCCGCCGCCATGCCTCACGCCGGCGGGCAGTACGTCTACCTCCGCGAATCCCTCGGCCCCCTGAGCGGTTTCCTCTACGGCTGGACGCTGTTCGCCGTCATCCAGACCGGCACCATCGCCGCCGTCGCCGTGGCTTTCGCGAAATTCCTCGGCGTCTTCCTCCCCGCGGTTTCGGCGCAATCGTGGATTGTCCGGCTGGGCCCGGTGGGGCTCACCACCCAGCAAGCCGTCGCCATCGCAGTCATCGTCTTTCTGACGTGGGTGAACACGCGCGGCATCCGCACCGGCGCGATCGTGCAGAACATTTTCACGGTCGCCAAGGTAGGCGCGCTGGCCGGGCTCATTCTGCTCGGCCTCATCGCCGGACGCCGCCCCGACGCCATCGCCGCCAACTTCGGCGACTTCTGGCAAGGCGCAAGCCTCGGCTGGGACTCGGTCCGGCTGGTCGGAGTGGCGATGGTCGGCGCGCTGTTCTCCTCCGACTCCTGGAACAATGTCACCTTCACCGCCGGCGAGATCCGCAACCCCAGGCGCGACCTCCCGCTCTCGCTCGCCCTCGGCGTCGGCGCCGTCAGCGTCCTCTACATCCTCAGCAATCTCATCTACCTGCTCGCGCTGCCGCTGCCCGCGATTCAAAACGCCGCGGAGGATCGCGTCGCCACGGCCGTCATCGCCCAGATCTTCGGCCCCGCGGCCACCCAGGTGATGGCCATCGCCGTCATGATCTCCACCTTCGGCTGCAACAATGGAATCATCCTCGCCGGGCCCCGCGTCTACTATGCCATGGCGCTCGACGGCCTCTTTTTCAAGGGGCTGAAAAAGCTCGACCCCGTCACCCACGCGCCGGTCCGCTCCCTCTGGCTCCAGTGCCTCTGGGCCTGCGCCCTCACCCTCACCGGGCGCTACAGCGACCTGCTCGACTATGTTATCTTCGCTGTTTTGCTTTTCTACATTTTGACGATCGCCGGGCTGTTCGTGCTTCGCCGCCGCCGGCCCTCGATGGAGCGGCCCTACAAAGCCTTCGGTTACCCCGTTCTGCCGGCGCTGTACATTGCCGCGGCCGGCCTCATCGAGGGGTTGTTACTGGTTTACAAGCCGAACTACACTTGGCCGGGGCTGATCCTCGTCGTGCTCGGCGTTCCGGTGTACATGATCTGGCGCGGCCGCAGGGAAAGGACTGAGGTTCACTCATGAGTCTTTTTGCAAGGAAACCGCTTGAGAAAATCCTCGCCGACATGAGCGGCGACGTCCACGGCGTTTCGCTCAAGAAGACGCTGGGCGCGGGAGAGCTTGTCGCGCTCGGCATCGGCGCCATCATCGGCGCGGGCATCTTCTCCCTCACCGGCGTCGCCGCCGCGCAGCACGCCGGCCCCGCCGTCGTTTACAGCTTCATCCTTGCCGCCATCGGATGCGCTTTCGCCGGCCTCTGCTACAGCGAGTTCTCGACGATGATCCCCATCGCCGGCAGCGCCTACACCTACGCCTACGCCACCATGGGCGAGATTCTGGCCTGGATCATCGGCTGGGCGCTGGTGCTCGAATACGCCATCGGCGCGGCCACCGTCTCGGTGAGCTGGTCCGGCTACGCGGTCTCCATCCTCGAATCCTTCAACATCCGCTTGCCGCAGAACCTCATCCACTCGCCCTGGGACCCCACGCCCGGCCTCATCAACCTCCCCTCGGTCTTCATCATCTGCGTCATCTCGACGATCCTGATCATCGGCATTCAGGAGTCGGCCCGCTTCAACGCGCTGATCGTCGCCGTCAAGCTCGCCGTCGTCATCATCTTCATCGGCCTCGGCTACTTCTACATCAACCGCGCCAACTACGTGCCCTTCATCCCCGAGAACACCACCGGCGATTTCGGCAAGTTCGGCGTCACCGGAATCATGGCCGCGGCCGGCCAGATCTTTTTCGCGTATATCGGATTCGACGCCGTATCCACCGCCGCGCAGGAGGCCAGGAATCCCAAGCGCGACATGCCCATCGGCATCGTCGGCTCGCTCATCATCTGCACCGTCCTCTATATCCTCTACGCGCTGGTCCTCACCGGCGTGGTGAACTACAAGGACCTCAACGTCGCCGCGCCGCTCGCCGTCGCGGTGGACCGCATGAAGAACCTGCCCTGGCTTGGCTTCCTCATGAAGCTCGGAGCGCTCGCCGGACTCACCTCCGTCATGCTCGTCATGCTGCTCGGCCAGTCCCGCGTCTTCTTCTCCATGTCGCGCGACGGCCTCCTGCCGGGGGTGTTCTCCGTGCTGCACCGCAAGTTCCTGACGCCGTGGAAATCCAATATCCTGCTGATGATCTTCGTGGCGCTGCTGGGCGCGTTCACGCCCATCCAGCAGTTGGGCAACCTGACATCCATCGGAACGTTGTGGGCCTTCGTGCTCGTCTGCATCGGCATCATCATCATGCGCCGCACGCACCCCGAGCTGCCGCGGCCCTTCCGGACGCCGCTTGTGCCTCTCGTTCCCATCCTCGGCGTGGGCTTCAATCTCCTGCTCATGGTCAGCCTCGACCGTCTCACCAAGATCGCCTTCGTCATCTGGATGGCGGCCGGGCTGCTGGTCTACTTCAGCTACAGCCGCTCGCGCAGCCACTTGCAGCATTCGCTCGCCGCGAAGAAGTAGAATCGCCTGCGTGACCCGCAGAGATCTGTTCCTCGCCCTGCCGGCGCTGTCGCGTGCGGCGGCGGGGCGTCCCCTGATTCTTCTGTCTGAGGAAGAAGCCGTCCGCATCGCGAAGTCAGCCGCGCCCGCGCAGCTCGAGCGAATCCGCGCCGCCGCGCGGCGCGCGATGTCGCGCGGCCCCTGGAGCGTCACCTTCCACCGTCCCAAGGGACCGCCCGCCGGACCTCACGACTTCTTTAGCGAAGGCCCCTACTGGTGGCCTGACCCCAAGAACCCCGATGGACCTTACATCCGCCGCGACGGCGTCGTGAATCCCGGCCGCTTCATCGAAAACGACCGCGACCTCGAACAGATGTCCGAAGCGGTGATGTGGCTCGGCCTCGCCGCCTGGCTGCTCAACGACCGCGCGGCCATCGAGCGCGCCCGCGAGATTCTGCGCGTCTGGTTCCTCGACGAAAAGACGTACATGAACCCCAATCTCGAATTCGGCCAGGCGATCCGCGGGATCAACTGGGGACGCGGCATCGGCATCATCGATTCGCGGCCGTTCCAGTGGTGCGTCGCGGGCATCCGTTTGCTCGAGCGCGCCAATGGCGGCGGCTTGCCCGAAAACGCGGGGCTGCGCAACTGGTTCGCCCGATACGTCGAGTGGCTGACGGCGAGCAGGAAAGGAATCGAGGAGCGCAATAACGGCAACAACCACGCCACGTGGTGGACCGCGCAGGTGGCCTCGTACTCCGTCTTCTGCGGCAACGAAGCGGCCGAAATGGATGCCTACCGGCACTACCGCGAAGTCCTCGTCCCCACTCAACTGAAGCCCGATGGAAGCGCCCCGCGCGAGGAGGCTCGCACAAAGTCCCTGGGCTACTCCGTGATGAATCTCGAAGCGTTCTCGATGATCTGCCACATCGCCCAGCGCCGCGGCCACGACCTGTGGAGCTTCAGCACGCCCCAGGGCGCGGGCCTCGCCAGGTCCGTCGAGTACCTCGCGCCCTTCATCCTCGAGCCGGCGCGCTGGACCAAGCCCCAGATCACCCCGTTCAACCCCCAACACTCGTACCTGCTCGGCCTCGCCGGCATGGGCTTGAAGCGCACCGAATGGGTCCGCGCCCAGCGCAGGCTGCTCGATCCCGCGTCGCCGTGGCTCGCACTCGTCGACTTGCTCATTACCGGGCCGCAACCGTAACGAGCGGTTCTTTCATGGCACGACTGATCCACGCCTCCTGGCCCGAATTCGGCGGCGAAGACCAACCGCCCCCGCGCCCTGACGGCCGCGAGTATGCCGAGCGCGTCGAGTCATTGCGCGCCGCGATGCGCAGCGAGGGATTCACCCACCTCGCCGTCTACGGCGACCGCGAGCACTTCGCCAACCTTGCCTGGCTCACCGGCTTCGATCCGCGTTTCGAAGAGGCGCTGCTGATCCTGCGCGACAACGCCGACCCGCTCGTCCTCGCCGGCAACGAGTGCATGAACTACCTGCCCGCGAGCCCGCTCGTCCAGCAGCGGCTGCTGCGCAGCGAGCGGTATCAGCACTTTTCGCCGCCGGATCAGCCGAGAGACGCCTCGCGCCCGCTCGAGCGGATCCTGCGCGAGGAAGGCATCGGCGCGCACTCCCGCGTCGGGGTCGCCGGCTGGAAGTCGTACGATCACGCCTGGAAGACCGACGTTCCCTCCTACATCGTCGACGCCCTGCGCTTCGCCGCGGGTTGGGAAAACGTCGCGAACGCCGCGCACCTTTTCCAGGACCCCGAGAGGGGCCTCCGCGCAACGGCTTCGGCCACCGACATCGCATTCTTCGAGTGGACCAACACGCTGGCCAGCGAGGGGATGAAGCGCGTGCTCCGCGCGATCCGTCCCGGCGCGCTCGATTTCGAGTTGCTCGAAGAGGCGCGCTACAACGGCGTCCCGCTCGGCTGCCACATGACGCTGAAATGCGGCGCCAACCGCGTCTCGCTCGCCAGCGCCCGCGGCGAGCGCGCCGAGCGCGGAGGCCGCTTTTCCTGCGGCATCTGTTACTGGGGCGCCAACGTGTGCCGCTGCGGCTGGGTGGCCGAATCGGAAGCGGACCTCCCGCCGGAAGCCCGCGACTACGTCGAAGCCTTCGCCGGACCGTACTTCGATGCGATGGCGGCCTGGTTCGCGGCGCTCCGCATCGGCTCAACCGGCGGCGCGCTGCACGATGCCATCCACGCGCGTCTGCCGTTCGAGAAATTCCACGTGTTCCTGAACGCCGGCCACCTGATTCATCTCGACGAGTGGGTCTCCTCGCCGGCGTACGCGAACTCGCAAATTCCGTTGCGCAGCGGGATGGTGATGCAGGCGGACGTCATCCCTTCGCATCCGTTGTACTACTCCTCCCGCATGGAGGACGGCTATGTTCTGGCGGATGAAACATTGCAGTCGGAGCTGCGCACCCGCTTCCCCGCCCTCATCGCCCGCTGCGAATCCCGCCGCGCCTGGATGCAAATGACCCTCGGCCTCCCTCTGAGCCCTGATGTCCTGCCGCTCTCCAACCTCTGCGGCATCGTCCCGCCTTACCTGCTTGCCCCCGAGACTCTCCTGGCGGCGGACTGGCCGCGCCCGGTCTGCAATAGAATATCGGAAGCCTGAGCAATCCAGGAGCCAGGCGCTTCGTCAGGAGTACCGTTGATGAAACTTGCCGTCCCAATTCTCTCCCTGCTCCTCGGCGCGAACGCATTCGCGCAGCTTGCCGCCGTTCAACGGCTGCACGACTTCCGCAACCTCGCCGCGCTTTATGCGAAGCGTTACGCCCCTTACGACTGGAAAAAACAGGTCTCAGGCTTTGACCTTTTCGAGCTCTCGCCCTGGCTCACGCGCGTTGAGCGGGCGCAAACCGACATCGAATTCCTCAGTCTCTGCGCCGAATACGTCGCCCGCCTCGACGATGTCCACTCGTCCTTCCGCACGGGCTCCGGCTTCAGCGCCGACGCCGGCTTCTACGTGGACATCTACGATGGAAAGCCGCTTGTCGAGTCCATCAACCGGGCGCGTCTGCCGCAGGCTCTATTTCCCTTCCAGATCGGCGATGAGGTGGTGAGCGTCGACGGCATGCCCGCGGATGAGTTCATCGCGATGGTTTCGAAATACCGCCGCATGGGCAATCCGCTCACCACACGGCGCAACGCGGCGGACTGGATCTCCTTCCGGCCGCAAAGCCTGCTTCCCATCGCTCCGCTGGTCGGAGAGACTTCGCGCTTCGAATTCCGCCGCGCTTCCGGCGACATCGAGGCTTACGACATCCCCTGGCTGAAGAACGGAGTCCCGCTGCTCGAGATCGGGCCCACACTCACCGCCCGTTCGGCCGGGGCGGCGCCGTCTGCGGCCGCGCCCGGACCCGTCTACCCCGCGCCTCCCGAGGATCTCGATCCCGCGCAGCGGCCGATGTGGGAGCACTGGAACTGGGCCGTCCCGGTCGACGACCCGCTCTTCCAGGGCGCCACAATTCACGACGTCACCGGCGAACAGGTTCCGCGCCGCTATCTCCTCGGACTCGGCTCGCGCTTTCCGGTTTGGTCCCCCCCCGCGGGCTTTCAGATTCGCCTCGGCCTTCGCAGCACCGACTTCCATTTTTCGGGCGTCTACACGTCCGGCGGAAAGCGCATCGGCTACCTGCGCTTCCCTGGTTTCTCCCCCAGTAATCTCGCCAACACCGTCGCCGAGCTGGCTCAGGAGATCGCCTACATGCAGGCCAACACCGACGGTCTCGTGGTCGACGTGATGCGCAACCCCGGCGGCGGCTGCTATATGCTCAACGCCGCCAGCTACCTGATCCCCCAACAGTTCTATTTCTTTGGCGAATACGTCCGTCCGACCTTCGACCGCATCCAGAGCATGGCGGCCGCAATCAACGCTCTCAAGGCGGGCCGCGCGGACGGCTGGATCATCGCCCTCTACCAGGCTTACCTCGGTCAGATCGAAGCGGCCTACCGCGAGGTTCGCGGCATGACCGGCGCCATCCCGGCTTGCAGCGTCAGCTTCGAAAACGAGCCCGCGCGCGACGCGCTCGGCAACGTCGCGGCCTACACCAAGCCCATGATCATCCTCATCGATGAGTTCTCGATCTCGGCCGGCGACATCTTCCCCGCCATGCTCCAGGACAACCGCCGCGGTCCGCTGGTCGGCACGCGCACCAGCGGCGCCGGCGGCTCCGTCAGCGGTTGGCCCGTCGGATTCTACAGCGAGGTCTCTGCGTCCAATACAAATACGCTCGTGATCCGCAAGAACTCCGTCACAACGGACGAGTATCCCAGCGCCCCCTTCATCGAGAACATCGGCGCCCGCGCCGACATCCACCTCGACTACATGACGCGCGAGAACCTCCTCAACCAGGGCCGGCCCTTCGTCGAGGCGTTCACCCGCGTCATTCTCGACGAGATCGCCAAAGCGCAGTAACAGCGTGTTGGGTGTGGGACGGATCGCCCGCTCCGCCCACGCCCCCCGCCATTCATTCGGCCCCGGCTGCGCTATCCTGATTTGGAACTCCGGCGCTTTGCCGCCCGCCCTATGCGATTCACCCGCGCTGTCCTTATTCTGAGCTTTTTTCCCTCATTCGGCCTCCAGGCTCAATCCAGGCCCGACTTCTCCGGCAACTGGCGCCTCAACGCCGAAAAGAGCAACTTCGGCGGCCTCTCGTTTCCCGCCAAGATGACCCGCAAGGTGGTCCACGAGGGCCAGGACCTCGCCATCACCACGTATCAGGCGGACCGCAGCGGCGAAACTACCGCGGAAGCCAAATACGCCATCGACGGCAAAGAGTGGACCAACGCCCTGCGCGGAGGCGATGTCAAATCCGTTTTGAAATGGGACGGCGGCGTCCTCGTCGTGAACTGGAAACGCGATGTTCGAGGCACGACCTTATCGGCGGAAGAGAGGTGGACCCTCTCCCCCGACGGCAAGACGCTCACCCAGGATTCAACCATCGATTCCCCCAACGGCGTCATCACGCTGAAGCTCATCTTTGAAAAGGTCGTCCCTGGCGCGAAGCCCGAAGTTGGACCAGCGAAGTAACATGGCCTTCAGGCTGTGGAAGGCATCAATCAGCCCATGACCCCAACCTCCCGCGCCCTCGCCGGCCTCGAACGCCAGAACCACCAGTTCCGCTTCCTCGAAACCTTCATCGTCGTCTTCGTCGTCGTCCTGCTGATCTCCAACCTGATCTCGCAGAAGATCTGCGCCATCGGCCCGTTCCGCATCAGCGCCGCCCAGGTGCTGTTTCCGATCACCTATATCTTCGGCGACATCTTCACCGAGGTCTACGGCTACGCCGGCTCACGCCGCGCCATCTGGCTCGGATTCTTCGCCTCCCTGCTGATGGCCCTCATGTGCATGTTGGTGGTGGCCCTCCCTGCCGCCCCCGAGTGGAAAAACCAGGCTGCTTTTGAAGCCGTTCTCGGCATGGTCCCGCGCGCCGTCGCGGCCAGCCTGATCGCTTACTGGGCCGGGGAATTCGCCAATTCCTATGTCCTCGCCAAGATGAAGGTCTGGACCAGCGGCCGCATGCTCTGGGCGCGCACGATCGGCTCCACCGCCGTCGGACAGTTGGTCGACTCGATCCTTGTGATGGTCCTCCTGTTCGGCGGCCGCGAGTCCTGGGCCACCATCGTGAACCTCATCCTTTCCGGCTATTTCGGCAAGGTGCTCTATGAAGCCGCCGCCACGCCCCTCACCTACGCCGTCGTCAACGCGCTGAAGCGCGCCGAAGGCGTCGATGTCTACGACGTCGCCACCGACTTCAGCCCCTTCGCACGCGGCGCCGCCGGCGAGGAGTTTGTCGCTCTGGACGCCAGCCGGCGCCGCCAGCCCGCATCCGAGGATCGCTCTCTGTAACAGCCTTCCGCGAAACGCGGCCCCCTTGACATCCTGATGCAGCACGCCCATAAGACCACGGGCGTGCGGAGGAGCGAGGTGCGCTTCAAGTCGAGGAGAACTGACCGCAGCAGCGCCCGGCCACCGGGCGGCGCCCCGGAAAACCTCGCTCCCCCATCCATGGCCGCCCTCACGAGTCCAATCATACGGTTGCTCGCGGCCGAACCAGCGCGTCAACCCTATCCGGAACAGCACACACAGTTGCACGAGGCGCTTATGATCCGGGAGTGCGGCTTTCCACGCAGAGCCCTGGTTTTGTCAGCATGCCCGCCGTTGGCGGCGGGCATTCCGCTGGCCACGGCAACCACCACACCGGTCGCTCTGCGATCGAGGCCCCTGGACCGATCCTCGCCCCAGGGACCGCAACATACCCTGAGGGCAAAACACACATCCGCGATCGCGTCCGTCGATTCATCTGGGTTGCTTGCGATCCCCGCGTCGACAGGACAGCCGAGGTCGTGTTGAACTTCAACTTGGACAAGGACATGAAGCGCCCCATGTGGGGGACCTTCAGCGCCGTGAATGGAGGCCCTCATAGGAAGGGGCCTGGGCCGGCGGCTTCGACGCGATTCATTTCACGGGCGGACACCACGGCGCCGCACACGGCGGAGGAGACTTCGAAGGACTTCAGTTCAAGACGCACTGCGTGGATACAGGGTCGGCCCCGGCCAACCGCACGGGCCGCATGCCCACCACGAAGGGAGATTGATTCTCCAATTCGCGGCCTGCCGCACGCCGCGGCGGGCCGCGCCGCGCCCAGACGCCCACCCACGCCGTCTTCAGCCTCGGGCGAGGGCGGCTTCCGGCGGATTCCCGCTGTCAGCCCTCTCCCAACCCTCGCGCACCGCCGAAAACGGCGTCCCCCCCGGGAGGGGCGCCCGCCACCTCCGCTGTAACCCCGCCCCCGCCCCGCGCATCGCACAGTTGATAGACGCGGGAAATTTGTTCTCGAATGCGCCGCCGGGGAGTCCCAAAGTTGAGTTACACTGAGACTGGCGCCCTCCCTGGGAAGCGGAAGGGTTAACCATATGACCACGAGACACTTGGTTTCCTTTTTCACGGCCGCGATCGTCGCCGCGGGTTGCTTCGTTCCGGCCGCCGCCCAGAACCAGAGCAAGCCGGCTCAAGGCCAGCGCGAAACCGTCGCCAAGCCCATGAGCGAAAAAGAGCGCCGCCGCCGTGAAGAGCGGCTGCGCCGCGAGCTGATGACGCCCTACCGCAAATGGCTCAACGAGGACGTCACTTACATCATCACCGACGAAGAGCGCAAAGCCTTCCAGCGCCTGAACACCGACGAGGAGCGCGAGCAGTTCATCGAGCAGTTCTGGCTGCGCCGCGACCCCACGCCCGACTCGCAGGAGAACGAGTACAAGGAAGAGCACTACCGCCGCATCGCCTACGCCAACGAGCGCTACGCCTCCGGCATCCCCGGCTGGAAGTCGGACCGCGGCCGCATCTACATCACCTTCGGCCCGCCCGACGAAATCGAGTCCCGGCCCTCCGGCGGCACCTATGAGCGCCCCTGGGAGGAAGGCGGCGGCACCACCTCCACCTTCCCCTTCGAGAAATGGCGCTACCGCTACATCGAGGGCATCGGCACCGACATCATCATCGAGTTCGTCGACAAGACGATGACCGGCGAATACCGCATGACGATGGATCCGTCCGAAAAGGACGCGCTGCTCTACGTGCCCAACGCGGGCCTGACGCTGATGGAGCAGATGGGCATGGCCAGCAAGGCCGACCGCTTCAGCCGCACCGACGGCACGCGCCTCGGCACCGGCAACCAGCCCCTGCCCGCGCGCATGCAGCAGTTCGAGCGCCTCCAGCAGTTCGCGCTGCTCCAGAAGGCGCCGTCCATCAAGTTCAAGGACCTCGAGGCCCAGGTCACCTCCAAGATCACCTTCAACGTCCTCCCCATGCTGGCGCGCGCCGACTTCTTCCCCGCCACCACTTCGACGGTGCTGGCCAACATCACGCTCCAGTTCAATCGCAAGGACCTCCAGTTCAAGCAGGAAGGCGAGATCTCGAAGGCCATCGTCAACATCTATGCGCGCATCACATCCATGTCGCGCCGCGTGGTGAACGTCTTCGAGGACGTTGTCTCCGTCGATGTCGCCACGCCGCTGTTGCAGGAGGCCAGCCAGGGCGCCTCGATCTATCAGAAGTCCATCCCGCTGCCGCCCGGCATGTATCGCCTGAACGTCGTCGCCAAGGACATCGTCGGCGGCAACATGAACAACTACGAGATGGCCCTGAACGTCCCGCGCATGGACGAGGACACGCTGTTCGCCAGCTCGCTCATCCTCGCCGATCTGCTCGAAAAGGTCCCCACGCGCAGCATCGGAACGGGTCAGTTCGTCATCGGGACGTCGAAGGTCCGCCCGCGCCTCGGCGACAGCTTCAAGCAGAGCGAGAAGATGGGCATCTACATGAAGCTCTATAACTTCGGCGCCGACGAGAAAACCAATAAGCCTCAGGGTCAGGTGGAATACGAGATCCTCAAAGCCTCGGACAGTTCCAAGGTGCTTGAGTTTTCCGAGGACGTCTCCGCATTGGAAGGTTCGGCCTCGCAGATGACGATCGAGAAGCTTCTGCCTCTCCAGTCGCTCCAGCCGGGCCAGTATACGCTGCGCATTAAGGTCACCGACAAAATCAAGAATCAGACCTTGACGCAGCAGGCGCAGTTTTCTATAACTTAGGTGTGGATGAAGGGCCGCTGGAGGGCCCCCACGGAAGGCATGAGCCGCGCGCACCGACTCGCCATCCTGGCCGCACTGCTGGGCGGCAGCGGGGTTTGTGTGGCCGGTGACATCCAGTGGCTCGGCGCGCTCCAGGGCCGCGTCCGTAACGCCGCCGGCGTTCCCCAGATGGGCGCCACCGTCACCCTCGTCAACCGTTACGAGAAGGTGGTCCAGAAGACTCTGACCAATCCGAACGGCGGCTTCCGCTTCGATTCCCTGCTCCCGGACACTTACACGATCCGCGTCAACCTCAGCACGTTCGTGCCGGCTTCCCGCTCCGGCATCCAGGTGCGCGCGGGCATGGAGAGCTTCCTGAACATCCAGCTCGCCAACCTCTTCAGCTCGATCGAGCTCGTCTACACCGCGCCCGGCCAGACCGGGGTGCTGAGCGAGGACTGGAAATGGGTGCTCCGCAGCTCGAGCGCCACACGGCCCGTCCTGCGTTACCTGCCGCGTCTCGATCCCAACCTCCCCGGCAACACGAGCCGCTCCTCGTCGGCGTTTGAGATCACGCGCGGCCTGGTGCGCGTCTCGGCGGGCGACCACGGAGTCACCTCGTCTCTCGGCGCCGAACCGGACCTGGGCACGGCCTTCGCTCTCGCCACATCGATCTTCGGAGACAACCAGCTCCACGTGAGCGGCAATGTCGGCTACGCCACCAGCACGGGCACGCCGGCCACCGGCTTCCGCACTCGCTACACGCGCACGGGCGATGGGGTGTTGAGCCCTCCCGATGTCGAGTTGACGGTTCGCCAGCTCGGACTGCGCCAGCAGGCCGGCCAGGCGCTGATGTCCGGGCCGGGAAGTCCCGCCGCGCTTCCCACGCTGCGCACGATGTCGGTGAAGTTGCAGGACCGCCAGCAGGTCTCCGACGAGCTGAGCATCGACTACGGAGTCTTGCTCGAGTCTGTCGTCTTTCTCGAGCGCCTGAATCTGTTGAGCCCCTTCGCGCGCCTGAGCTATGACTTGAGTGACAACGGCGTCGTCGAATTCGGCTACTCCAGCGGCGCGCCCGCGCTCGACCTGATGGCCAGCCCGCAGAACTCCGAGAACCCGTTGCAGCAGGATCTCATGGGACTGGCGCTGTTCCCGCGCATCTCGCTCAGCGAAGGCCGGGCGCGGCCGCAGCAGAGCGACAATTACGAGCTCGGCTACCATCGTGTCGCCGCAGGCGTCAAGTTCTCGGGCTCCGCTTACATTGAGCAGTTGCGCAACTTCGCGATGACGGTGGCCGCCCCCGCGGGCCTGTTCAGCACGGCCGACCTGCTCCCCGACATCGCCTCCAACGCCTCGATCTTCAATATGGGCAGCTTCAGAACCTGGGGCTACATGGCCTCGGCGAGCCGCGACCTGCTCGGCCAGTGGACGGCGTCTCTCTCCTTCGGCGAGGGCGGCGCGATTGAGCCCGGCCGCATGGCCCCCCCGTTCGGCGACGCCGCCGGCCTGCGCAACCAGATCCGCATGGCCCGCCGCCCGTGGGCCGGCGCCAGAATCGCCGGCGAGATTCCGCGCGCCGGCACGCGCATCGCGACATCCTACGCCTGGACCCAAGCCGGCCGCCTGACGCCAAGCCACGCCTTCCTCACCCAGCGCTGGCAGCCGCTGATGGGTCTGAACCTCCAGATCCGCCAACCGCTGCCGTCGTTCGGCGGAGTCCCAGGCCGCATCGAGATGACAGCCGACCTCCGCAACCTCCTCGCCCAGGGCTACATCCCCGTCGCCACCCGCGACAACCGCGCCCTCTACCTCATCCAATTCCCCCGCACCGTCCGCGGCGGCGTCAGCTTCATCTTCTGAGTAACATAGCCTTCAGCCGCATCACGCGGCGCGTTCCGCGATTCGCTCCAACCGAAAGTCGGCGGCAGCCTTTGTTGAAAATCGAGAGGCTGTGGCGTTCGGTAGCACAGCCTTCACGCTTCGCCGATTTCGTCCTCGCCAGGTTGCCCGAGAGTCTCCCCCGGCCGCAGGCGCTCCGCCCCACGCACTACGCCACGCGCGCGAGGCGCACTCGGAAATCGAACTCGGAAGCCGGCCT
This sequence comes from uncultured Solibacteraceae bacterium, assembly GCA_964472745.1. Lineage (GTDB taxonomy): Bacteria > Acidobacteriota > Terriglobia > Bryobacterales > Bryobacteraceae > CAYYNC01. The sequence continues at coordinate 39,644 of CAYYNC010000006.1, read as the reverse complement.
GTTCCGGCCGCTTTGTAGTTCCAATCAAGCGCCAATCCTACCCCATCCGGCGCCGCTTTTTCGGTTTTTCGATGTGCCGAACAGGCCGTTCACAACATTTTGTAATTTTAATGTTCGGGTCTAAATCACTGATTTCAAAACACCGGCGTCCGGACCCCGGCCTCGCGCGGAGCAAATTCGTTTGACAGCTCCTCCACCATCTTCTGCGGGTGGCCAGGTCCGGCCGGCTGAGCCACTCTCGCCTATAGCTGATAACGCGGACCCCCTCATTCAGCAGGGTGGACATCGACGTTTCTTAAATGGTCCCTGGACTCGTTTCCGGGGCGCTGTCGTGCGAAGTGTGTAAGTCGTCACAATTTCCGCAATGCTCAAATACCCGGGGGCTCCGGCCCCCGGGGGCGATCATGAGCTGTTCTGACTTGTTCCGTGGGGCGGATCGCCAGATCCGCGCGCCGATCGCCGATCGGCGCCAAACTACATCGTCGGGCTTCCACACCCCGCGGCCCAGGCCGTCGTGCGCCCGCACTCCTTCCAACCCCTTTTCAGCACCGCCTCAAAAAAACGCCCTGTGCTGGATGAGCCGTTCACAGACTTTTAAAATTTATTTTTCCTCTCTTTTCAACAACTTGCGAAAACAGCGCGCAAACCACCCACCCAGACTCCCGCGATCCTTTTCTCCGAACCAGGGAGTTCGACTTCCTACGTTCCCACCTAGACATCCCGCCTTGGTACCCTCGTTCGAACCCACCGGTTCCGGACAAACCGGAACCATATCCTACCCCAGAGTCGAACTCCCCCCCTGGTTCACCCGGCGGCCCGCGGCCCCCCTACCACCCCGGAATCACCCGCTCCCAGTTCGGGTCCACATGTTTGCGCATCTCCGCCCGGTCGTCGCGCTTCCGATACGGCAACCGCCGGTACCGCTCCTCCAGCCGCGCCACCTGGTCCATGTCCAGCTCCACACCCAATCCCGGCTTCGGCGGCACGGGGATCGCGCCTTCCGTGAACTTCACTCGCCCCCCGGCGAGCACCTCGTCCCGCTCGTGCTGCCACGGATAGTGCGTGTCGCACGCGTACAGCATCTGCGGCGTCGCGCAGCAGGTGTGCGCCATGATCATCATGCTCACGCCCAGGTGGTTGTTCGAGTGCATCGAAACGCCCAGCCCCAACTGCTCGCAGATCTCGCCCAGCCGCTGCACCGCGCGCACGCCGCCCCAATAGTGCGGATCGGACAGAACCACCTGCACCGCGCCGCTCTTCCACGCTGGAACAAGATGCTCGAACGCCGTCACCGCCACGTTCGACGCCAGCGGAATGTCCGCCCCCGATGCAAGCAGCCGCCTCCGGACCTCGGCCATCCCGTCCATCCCCGGAGTCGGGTCCTCCAGGTATCCGCCGCCGCTCAGCTCCTCGCGCAGCGACAGCCCGATGTGCACCGACGTCTCCACCGTCCACGCGCAGTTGGGATCGATGCGCAGCGGATACCCGGTCCCGAACTCCGCGCGCAATTGCCTCATCGTCTCGATCTCGACCTCGGGCTCGAGCACGCCGCCCTTCAGCTTGATCTCGCGGAAGCCGTACTTCGCGACCATCTGACGCGCCTGCCTCACCATCGATTGCGGATCGAGGCACTCGCCGTACTCGTCCTCGCACGCGTCAGCGCCCTCTCCTCCGCCCCCGCCGTGCTTGTAGAACAGGTACGCCGAAAACGGCGCCGCGTCGCGAGCCCGCCCGCCCGGCAGGTCGCACACCGGCCGGTTGACGGCCTTGCCGATGATGTCCAGGCACGCCGCCTCCACCGCCGCGAACGCCCTCGTCCGGGCATCGCGCGGGTTTTCGCCCGGCACCAGCCACGTCTGCGAGCGGTCGCCGCCGCTCTCGCCCTTGCCCCACCCCAGCCACAGCTCCGTCAGGCGGAACGGGTCCATGCCGAGCACGCGCTCGCGGATCGCCTCGAGCGCCGCGACGGAGCCTTCGCCCCCGTGCGCTTCGCTGATGCCGCTGATCCCGTCCGTCGTCTTGAGGACGATGATCGTTCTCAGCGCATAGGGCGCATGCCGTCCATACGAGCTCCGCAAAGGCGGGTCCGCAACGGCCACCGGATGAATGTCAAATGATGAAATCCGCACGTCGTCAAAGTAACATAGCCTTCAGGCTGTGTCAGTGGCGCGGCCTTCAGGCCGTGCGTCTTTTCTGAAGCCGCGCGAAAGGAGGAACTCTGGCGAAACGCGCGCTACTTGCGCATGCCCGCGTTCGGGCTCTTCAGACGCAACTGGCGCAGCTTGCGGCTTTTCCGCTTCGGCTTGGTGATGATGAACGTGCCGCTGCCCAGATATTGCGCCTGATACAGATTCTCTTTTTTCTTCTCAGCCACCAGCGCCTCCAGAATTTGTTTGGGATGAATCACCAGTGTAGCGCAGTCCGCTAATCTGGAAAAAGCGATGGAGGCCGCCGCACTTGGCACGTTTCGCGCTCTGCGCTACCGCAACTTCCAGCTCTACCTGGGCGGGATGACGATCTCTCTGGCCGGAGCGTGGATGCAGCAGCTCGCCCAAAGCTGGCTCGTCTATCGCCTCACGCGCTCGGAGTGGATGCTCGGCCTGGTGACCTTTTGCGCGAACCTCCCCGTGCTCTTCCTCAGCCCCATCGCCGGCGTGCTGGCCGACCGCTTCGCGCGCCGCCGCATCGTCATCGTCACGCAGAGCGTCGCCATGGCCCAGGCCGTCGCGCTCGCCGCGCTCACGCTCACCGGCAGAATCGAGGTCTGGCACATCCTCGGCCTCGCGCTCGTGCTCGGCCTTTCGAGCGCGTTCGACATCCCCGGGCGCCAGGCCCTCTTCGTCCACCTCGTCGGCAAGAAAGATCTGCTCAATGCCATCAGCCTGAACTCGGCGATGTTCAACACCGCGCGCGTGCTCGGACCCTCGCTCGGCGGCTTCATCGTCGCGCGGCTGGGCGAGGGAGCATGCTTCTCGCTGAATGCCCTCAGTTACCTCGCCGTGCTCGGTTCGCTGATGGCGATGCGCGTCGAAGAAACCATCGCGCCGCCCGCGGAAGGCACGCTCGCGCGGCTGAAGGCCGGCGTCGGCTACGCGCTCAACACCGTGCCGCTGCGCAACCTGCTCATGATCTGCGGGCTGACCACCATCTCGTCCGCGCCCGCCATGGCGCTCGCTCCGATGTTCGCCGACGCCATCTTCCACCGCGGCTCGACAGGACTCGGGCTTCTCACCAGCGCGTTCGGCGCAGGCGCGATCTTCGGCACGCTCGGGCTCGCCCGCCGCCGCTCCACTCACGGCCTGACCGAGGTCATCTTCGTTTCTTCAGCCACTGCCGGCGCAGCCCTCATCGCCTTCGCCGCGTCGCCTTCGTTCTGGATCTCGGTCGCGCTCATGCCCGTCACCGGCATGGCGATCTTCCGCCTGAACGCCGCCACAAACACCTCCATTCAGACGCGCATCGCCGACGAGTTCCGCGGCCGCATTATGGGCGTCTATTCAATGATGGTCATCGGCATGATCCCCGTCGGCAGCATCCTCGCGGGCGCGCTCGCCGCGCGCATCGGCTCGCGCTGGACGGTCTTTTTCGGAGGAGCGCTCAGCCTCTCCACCGCACTCTTCACCTTCACCCGCAGGCGCCGGCTGTCCGCATGGCTCGAGCGCCGGGAGTCATGATGCGCATCCTCACTCTGCTTCTTCTCCTCGTCTCCCCGCTTCGCGCCCAGGCGCCGTCGCAAGAGGAGATCCGCAAGACCCTCGAGCAGATCTCAGAGATCACCGGCTTCACGCTCAAACGGCCCGTGCCTTCTGCCGGCATTACGCGCCAGGAGTGGAAGAAGTGGGTGGACGATCAGATCCGCGAGAACGTCAAGCCCTCCGAGATCTACGCCGAAGAGACCGCGCTCAAGCTCTTCGGCCTCGTGCCCCGCGATTTCGATCTGCGCCGGGCCACCGTCGATCTGCTCGGCGAGCAGGCCGCCGCGGTCTACGATCACCGCAAAAAGCAGATGCTGTTCGTCGAGGGCGCCTCGCCCGCGCTGATGGCCAACGCGGTCCTCGTTCACGAGCTCTCGCACGCGCTCGCCGACCAGCACTTCGACATGAAGCGCTTCCTCGACAAAGGCCCGAAGTCGGACGAGTCGCAGACTGCGCGCCTCGCCGTCGTCGAGGGACAGGCCACCTGGATCATGATCGAAGCGCAGTTGCGCGCCGTCGGCGGATCGCTGAAGGACCGCAAGGGCGCGCTCGAAGCGATGCTTCCCGCGATGCGCAGCATGGCGGCCGGATCTTACCCGGTCTTCGAACAGTCGCCGCTGTACCTGCGCGAGACGCTGCTGTTTCCCTACACCGCCGGCCTGCTCTTCCAGCAGGCGGCGGTCGACAAGCTGGGCAGGGACGCCTTCAGCGAGGTCCTCCGCAAGCCGCCTGTGTCGGCGCAGCAGATCCTGCACCCCGAGCTCTACTTCGCCGGCGTCGCGCCCACGCGGCCGCCGCTCCTGCCGCTGGAACGCATCAAGGAGTATGAGCGTCTCACCGATGGAACCGTGGGCGAGCTCGATTTCAGAATCCTCTTTACGCAATACGCGTCGGAGGCCGAGGCGCGCCCCGCCGCGGAGAAATGGCGCGGCGGAACGTTCGACCTCTGGGAGCGCCGCGCATCGAAGAACCCCGTGCTGCGTTGGAGCGCCGACTGGGCCGGCGAGGAAGCCGCCCGCGAGGCGCTGCGCCTCTATGTCAAAGTGCTGGAAGGAAAGCTCGATGGCGCCGGCTTCATCGGCAACGACCCGGACGTCATCGAAGGAGAGAGCAAGCAAGGCCGGTTCCGCATCGTCCGCAGCGGCGCGCGGCTGCAAGCCGTCGAGGGATTGCGTTAGATTTGGAGTAATCACCCCACCATGCAGAGAAGACAGTTCATCGGCCTCGGACTCGCTTCCGCCGTGTCTCTGAAGGTCGGCGCCGCGCCCAAGGTTCCGCGGCCCGCCGGCGAGTTCGTCATGCGTTTAACCAGCAAGGAGCTGGTCCTGCTGAGCAGGTTCCGCGGCAGGCCGGTGGTGATGGAATTCTTGATGACCACGTGCCCGCACTGCCAGAAGTGCAGCTCGATCCTCCAGAAACTGATGGACGAATACGGCTCGCAGGTGCAGTTCCTTGGCGCCGCGTTCAACGAGGGCGCCGACTACATGGTGCCCGGCTACATCGCCGGCCTGCGGCTGAAGTTTCCCGTCGGCGTCGCGAGCCGCGACAGCGTCTACGAATTTCTCCAACTGCGCGACCATCAAGGCCCGGTCTATGTGCCGCAGCTTGTGTTCATCGACAAGAACGGCATGATCCGCGCGCAATACAGCGGCGACAACGAGTTCTTCAAGGACGAAGAGAATAACATCCGCCGGGAAGTGGAAGCGTTATTGAAGGGCGCCCCGGCGGCGCGGAAATCCGCGGCCAGGAAGAGCTGAACGATGCGGAAGCTTCGCCTTGCGCTGCTGGGTCTCTGCGCCGCCGTGGCGGCGCCGTGCGCCGACCTCCCCCGGCCCGCTCCGGCGCTCGAGTTCATCTCGCACGAAGGCGCGCGCATCAACCTGGCCGGCTATCGCGGCAAGGTCGTGATCGTCGAGTTTCTGCTCACCTATTGCTCAACCTGCCAGGAGAGCGCGCGCACGCTGAGCAAGCTGCAATCCGAATACGGCCCGAAGGGCTTCCAGGCGCTGGGCGTCGCCACCAACGACAACGCCGCGCTGGGCATGCGCGAGTTTCTTCAGAAGGGCGCGGTGAACTTCCCTGTCGGCATCAGGAAGCACGACTACGCCGTCGAGTTCCTTCAGTGGCCTGCCGTGGTTCGCATGACGATGCCGCAAATTGCCATCATCGACCGCAGAGGCCAGATCCGCGAGCAGCACAATCCGATGGAGTACGCCTGGTGGGGCCAGAAAGAGAAAAACCTTCGCGCGCTCATCGAGAAGCTGCTGGCCGAAGGCCGGGGCGCCGCCCCGAACAAGCCCGCCGCAACTTCGAACTAGACTGGTACACATGACAATCCCTGAACCTCTGGCGCAACACGCATGGCTTCAAAAGCTGGTCGGCGAGTGGACATTCGAGAGCGAAGCGATCATGGCTCCGGACCAGCCGCCGGTGAAATCCGCCGGCCGGGAGACAGTGCGCGCACTGGGCCCGTTCTGGATCGTGGCCGAAGGCGTGGGAGAGATGCCCGGCGGCGGCGGCGCGAATACCATCATGACGATCGGCTACGATCCCGGGCGCAAGGGCTTCGTAGGCACGTGGATCGGCTCGATGATGACGATGATCTGGCACTACGCAGGCAGCTTGGACGCGGGGGAGCGCATCCTGACCCTGGAAACCGAAGGTCCCGATATGTGCGGCTCGGGCGGGATCTGCAAGTACCGCGACATCATCGAGGTGGTGGACGACAACCACCGCACGATGAGCTCGCAGATGCTCGACGCAGGCGGCCAGTGGCGGCAGTTCATGTCCGCCCGCTTCAGCCGTCTGCCGGTTGCGGGATAGAGTACAATCGAATTGAACACCAAGGGCGCCCGTAGCTCAGCTGGATAGAGCGTTTGCCTCCGGAGCAAAAGGTCGCACGTTCGAATCGTGCCGGGCGTACCACCTCACTTCCCCGAGATGCGCCGCGCTCGGCCTACAGACCTGCTGCGGCGAGTAGTCCGCGGGCCCGAAATCTGAGCTCTTCATCGCTAATCGTGCCGCTAGCTTTCGATTGCTGGAGCAACTCCAGGCGAGCCTTGACCTCCACACTCTTCTTCAGGTCTTTGATCGCCTTGAGATATCCGAGAATCGGATTCCAGAAGCTGGAGCCTGCGCTGGCCAGAAAGCCCAGACCGAGGCACCACGCGAACCCCCTAGGAAATGAATACACGTCGACCTCTCCGAGAACCGCTTCAGTGGCGGGAGCGGCCAGGAGGGCCGAAACAAATCCTACAATGATCGATATCACGCGGAGCCACCACTGCCTCCGCCACTCCTTCTTGGGGTCCAGGTGAGGGCCCTTGAGGTAGCTTGACAATCCCTTGATGATCTCCACTCCCCGTTCCGTCACGGCCGACAACGCCGCGAGGTATGCAGTGAGAATAGTAAGTTGGTCCGCCGTCAACATTGCCGCTCCTACTCTCTCTCAATACCACTACACCCCGTAGATCTCGGCGTCAACGGGCCGCCGGCCGGGCCCGACGGAGTACTCTGCGCCCGGCCGCGGAGGGCAACGCGAACCGGCCGCGCCCGGCCTCCCTGTATATTTCGCTTTCATTTGTTCCATATCCGGGTGAGAATGTTCTATTGGGGCCTTTGGGCTTTGTGTATGCTGGTTCGATCAGGAGGGTGACCGATGGAAACTCTCACACAAGATAAGCTTTCCTACTTTCCGGAGAAGCCGCTGACAGCGGAGCTGCTGGGCATTCCCTGGTCGCTGATGGTGGACCTGGTCGCGCGGCGGCTGCACTACGACGGCCAGAGCAGCCTGTACATGCTCCAGGAGTCGCTGAAGATGCCGCTGCCGGTGGTGGACTCGGTCTTCCGCTTCTTCCAGAAGGAGAAGCTGGCCGAGATCAAGGGCCTTTCGGGGCAGGACTTTCAGGTTGCGCTCACCGGAGCAGGCCGGCAGTTCGCCCTGGAGCGCATGCGCGCCTGCCACTACGCCGGGCCCGCGCCGGTGCCTCTCTTCGCCTACCACCAGGTGGTGAACGCGCAAGCGGCCCGGCCCACGGTCAGCCGCGAACGGTTGAAGCGCGCCATGGACGACCTCGTCGTCACCGACGACATCCTCGATAAACTCGGCCCCGCGCTTGTTTCACAGAAATCGCTCTTCCTGTTCGGGTCCACCGGCAACGGCAAGACCAGTCTCGCCGAACGCCTGGCGCGCGTCTACGACGACCTGATCGTCATCCCGCACGCCATCGAGGTGGACAACCAGGTCATCTCGGTCTACGACCCGGTGGTCCACGAGCGCGTGACGATTGACGCTCCGATGCTCGACGAGCGCTGGGTGGTCTGCCGCCGGCCTGAGGTGATGGTCGGCGGCGAGCTGACGCACGAAATGCTGGAGCTCCGCCTGGATTCAACGACCAACATTTACACCGCTCCGGTCCAGGTGAAGGCCAACAACGGCGTGCTCGTCATCGACGACTTCGGGCGGCAGGTGATGACGCCGGCGGAGATGCTCAACCGCTGGATCGTGCCGCTCGACCGCAAGGTGGACTACCTCAACCTCAGCTACGGCCTCAAGTTCCAGGTGCCGTTCCAGGTGATGATCGCGTTTTCCACGAACCTCGAGCCGACCAAGCTTCTCGACCGCGCGTTCCTGCGCCGCGTGCCGAACAAGATTTACGTGCCGCCGGTAAGCGAAGAGACGTTCTGGGACATCCTCAAGCGCGAAGCGGACAAGCGGCGTCTGCAAGTGGACATGTCGATCTGCGAGCACATGATCATGCGCTGCCGCGAGAAGGCCGGCCATTGGCTGCGCGCCTGCTACCCGCGCGACCTGCTGGATATCATCGTCGCCATCGACGAGTACGAAGAGCGCAAGCCTTGCCTGTCCAACGACCAGGTGGACCGCGCCGCCGGAATCTACTTTTCCGAGACGTTCGAGCATCCGGAAATCGCTTCGATGTCGTAAGATGCCGCTGCCTGAAGGCGATGGCGCTTGCGACCAAAAGCGTTTCCCGCGCGTCTAAAGCAATGAGCCGTCCCGCGCGGGAACGGCTGGTATACTTCTAAAAGGGGGCGTTCCCGTCACGGCCAAGCCGGAGGGATCCAGCCAATGAGCAGCCGTTTCAAATACATCGTCGTCACACTGTCGTCCATCCTGGTCACGCTGATGCTCGTCGGAGCAGTCCTGGGCCAGAGCACTCCGTCGCCGTCTTCGGACCCCTACCGCCACATCGACGTCTACACCGAGGTCTTCGCCAAGATCAAGTCCGATTACGTCGAAGAGCCCGACATGAACAGCGTGACGCTGGGAGCGATCAACGGACTGCTGGTCTCGATCGACCCCTTCGCCAGCTACCTCAGCGCGGACCAGTACAAGCAGTACAAGAAGGTTCTCGAGAATCCCAAGGCCGGCGTCGGCTTGATTCTGAGCCGCAAGTACGGCTACGAGATCGGCATCGTGGACGCCATTCCCGCTTCGCCCGCCGACAAGGCCGGCCTCGCCACCGGCGACATCATCGAAGCGATCAACGGCATCTCCACGCGCGACATGCCGCTGGCGTTCGCCGACGTTCTGCTTCACGGCGAGCCGGGCAGCACCGTCGAGCTGACCGTGCTGCGGCTGCGCAGGCCCGAGCCTGTCAAGATCACGATGACGCGCACCAATCTCAAGCCGCCTGCGCCGGCGTCGAAGATGCTCGACGGCCAGGTGGGTTATATCCAGGTGAACGACCTCGGTCCCGGCCGGGTGAAGGAGCTCGCCGGGATGGTGCAGGCGCTCGAGAAACAGGGCATGAAGAAACTGGTTCTGGACCTGCGTCATTGCGCAACGAGCGCGCCGGAAGAGGGCATCGCGCTGGCGAACCTGTTCATCGCGAAAGGCACGCTGGGCTGGGTGGCCGGGCAGAAGTTCCCCAAGCAGACTTTCGATGCGGATCCGTCCAAGGTCATCTATCGCGGTCCGCTGGCCGTGCTGACCAACCGGGGAACCACGGGCGCCGCCGAGATCGCCGCCGCCGCGCTGCTCGACTCCAAGCGCGCCGAGATCGTGGGCGAGCGCACTTATGGCGACGCGGCGATCCGCAAGGCTGTCGCCACCGAGGATGGCGGCGCCGTCCTGCTGGCGGTCGCGAAATATTACAGTCCGTCCGGCAAAGCCATCCAGGACAACTCGGTGACGCCGGTCTATCCGGTGCTCGACATGGAGCCCGACTCGGGCGAGGAGCAGGACCGGTCCACCGAACAGCCCGCGAGACCGCAGGAGGATCTGATCCTGAAGAAGGCTCTCGAAGTGCTCTCGGGCAACGTCCAGAAAGCCGAGAGCCGCCCGGCTTACTTCACTCTGGGTGATGCGCCGGGACCGCCCCCCGTCCCGCGCCCCAATCCTTGATGGGTAGTTGTTAGCCATGCCACTGTACGAATACAAATGCAACCGCTGCAACGACGTGTTTGAGGTGATGCAGAAGTTCTCCGACGCTCCGCTGACGGTTCATGAGAGCTGCGGCGGAGGAGTGGAGAGGCTGCTCTCGAGTCCGGCGCTTCAGTTCAAGGGCAGCGGCTGGTACATCACCGACTACGCGCGCTCGAATGACACCTCGAAACACAAGAACGGGAAGGACTCCCCGCCGTCGAGCGAGAGCAAGAGCGAGAAGCCCGCGCCCGCCGCGGCCGGCGATTCGAAAAAGAGCGGCTAGCTCCGGCGCCAGACAGAGGCCAGTCCCAGCGCTGCCAATGCGATCGCCAGTCCGGCGACCGCATCCACGGCGAAGTGATAGCGGCCGTAGACCGTCGCCACGGCGATCAATACGGCGAGCAGGAGAAAGATCCGTCCCGGCCACACCTTCTCCGGCATGAACTTCATGGCGGCGAACGCCGCGCCGAACGCCGCCGCGGAGTGTCCGCTGGGGAAAACGCTGGTGTGGATGCCGTAGCGTCCGACGATCGCGAGGTTGATTCTCCGCAGGAGACTCATCGGCGGCGGATCGGCGCCGGGGAACACCGTGCGCGGCGGTTCACTGGGGAACCACGGATAGAGCGCGTAGCTGCCGAGCGCCGCCGCGAGCAGCACGACGAATGCGTCGTCGATGCGATCGCGGCGCCGTTCCAGATAGAACGCCGCGATCATTGCGAACGGCACGGCGTAGACGAGCAGGTAGGAAAGTTCGAGAAGGTTCGGGAGCGCAGGGCCCAGCGATTCGATCAACGCGCGCAGTCCCCACTCGTCCAGCAGCCGCCTGTCCCACACGACCCAGTAGTCTTCGAACGCCGTGGAGGCGTGCGGCAGCGCCATCCAGCCCATCTCGCGGAATGCGAGCAGGATCAGCGGCGCGGGATACCAATCACGAACGTGCCCGATGAGGCGCGTCTGCTCCAATCGCGCCACGGCGAAGACCGCCGCGATGACGGCGGCGTTCACGATGAGCGTGCGCGCGCGCACCGCTCCCGAAACCGGACGCAGCGCCGCGATCAGCGACGAGTAGATGAAGAATACGCAGAGCAGGATCTCGGCCCTGCGCAACAGCGGGCTCCTCCTCACAACGCAAGTCTACAATGAAGTCATGGGAGCAACCCGACGACATTTCCTGAAGGCCGGCGGTGTGGCCGGATTGGGCCTGCCCGCGATGGCGCAGACGGCCGGCAAGTCCGCCAACGACCGCGTCCAGTTCGCCACCATCGGCGTGGGCGGCATGGGCACGGGCGACACCGAGACGGCCATTGCCACGCCGGGTACGAAGCTGGTGGCGGTGTGCGACGTCTACGACGGCCGCCTGACGCGCGCCCGTGAGGTGTGGGGCAAGGACATCGCCGTCACGCGCGACTACCGCGAGATCCTCGACCGCAAGGATGTCGACGCCGTCATCGTCGCCACGCCGGATCACTGGCACGCGCGCATCGCGCAGGAGGCGATGCTGATGCGCAAGGACGTCTACGTCGAGAAGCCCATGATTCAGAAGTGGGAAGACGGCCATCTGCTCATTGAAACGGCGAAAAAGCAAGGGCGCATCTTGCAGGTGGGCAGCCAGCGCGTCAGCTCGGTGATCTACAAGAAGGCGCAGGACCTGTTCCGCTCGGGCGCGATCGGCGAGCTGAACATGGTGGAGGCGTGGTGGGACCGCAACTCCGCGATCGGCGCGTGGCGTTACTCCATCCCTCCTGACGCGAGCCCGAAGACCGTGGACTGGGAGCGCTTCCTCGGCCCCGCGCCGAAGCGGCCCTTCGACGCGCAGCGCCTGTTCCAGTGGCGCAACTGGAAGGACTACGGCACGGGCGTGGCGGGCGACCTGTTCGTGCACCTGTTCAGCGGATTGCACTTCGTCACCGGCGCGACCGGGCCGGCGCGCGTCTTCGCCTCCGGCGGTCTGCGCTTCTGGACAGGCGACCGCGATGTCCCCGACATCATGCTGGGACTCTACGACTACCCGCAGACCGCCAATCACCCGGCATTCAACCTCGCGTTGCGCGTGAACTTCGCCAACGGCGCGGGCGAGACGTCGGGCTTCCGCTTCATCGGCAGCGAGGGCATCCTGACCATCGGCAACGGAGTGACGCTGACGCGCCCGCCCAGGGACGTAGAGCCGGGCATGACGCCGGGCGGATTCTCGAAGGCCACACAGGAAGAGATCATCCGTGAATATCGCAAGAAGCACCCGCCGCGCCGGCAGACCTTCGAAACGATGACGGAGTCCGGCGACGAGCGGTGGCTCGCGCCGCGCGGCTACAGCGATCACGCGGACCATCACGCCAACTTCTTCGCCGCGGTGCGCAGCCGCAAGCCGGTGGTGGAGGACGCGACGTTCGGGCTGCGCGCCGCCGGTCCCGCGGTGGTGTCGAACACCAGCTTTTACGAGGGCCGCATCGTGGGTTGGGATCCCGAGAAGATGCAGGTGGCGAAGGGCTGAGGGAGGCGACGACGATGATGCAGAACGACAAGATCCGGATCGCGCTGATCGGCGCGGGCGGCATGGGCCAGGGCGACGCGCGCGACGCCGCGATGAACCCGGGCGTCGAGATCGCCGCCGCGGCCGACATCTACGACGATCGCCTGCAACGGATGAAGGAGCTGTATCCGGGCATCGCCGCCACGCGCGACTACCGCGAGCTTCTCCAGCGCACCGACATCGACGCGGTGATTATCGCGACGCCCGACCACTGGCACGCCCGCATGAGCATCGACGCGCTGAACGCCGGCAAGGATGTGTACTGCGAGAAGCCCATGGTCCAGCACGTGGAAGAGGGCAAGCAGGTGATCGAAGCGTGGAAAAAGAGCGGGCGCATCTTCCAGATGGGCTCGCAATACGCGAGCGCGCATTCGTTCCACAAGATCCGGCGGTTGATCGCACAGGGTGCGATCGGGGAGTTGAATCTCGTCGAGGCGTGGCTGGACCGCAATACGGCCGTGGGCGCGTGGCAGTATTCGATCCCGCCGTCGGCCAGCCCGCGGAACATCGACTGGGACGCGTTCCTCGGCCGCGCGCCGAAACGTCCGTTCGAGCCGATTCGCCTGTTCCGCTGGCGCAACTACCAGGATTACGGCACCGCGCTTGCCGGCGATCTCTACGTGCACCTGCTCACCGGGCTGCACACGGCGACGCGGTCGCTCGGTCCGCGGCGGATCTACTCGACCGGCGGCCTGCGGTACTGGAAGGACGGCCGCGACGTTCCGGACACGATGCTGGGCATCCTCGAGTATCCGAAGAGCGCGGAGCACCCGGAGTTCACCTTCGCGCTGCGCGTGAACTTCAAGAGCTCGAAGCCGCAGGAGGATTTCGGCTTCAAGTTCATCGGCAGCGGCGGCACGCTGACCACCGACGTGCGTTCGGTGACGATCAACAAGGTGCCGCGCGAGAAGGAGCCGGGCTACACGATCGAGACGTTTCCGAAGGCGGTGCAGGAGCAGTTCCTGAGCGAGTACCGCAGGAAGCACCCGAAGCAGCCGGTGACGGCCAATTCGCTCGACGGGATCGAGGAGCGGAAGTTCGTGTCGCCGGTCGACGCGCACCAGGAGCATATGCGCAATTTCATCGAGGCGGTCCGAACGCGCAAGCCGCACTTCGAGGACGCCGAGTTCAGCTTCCGCGCCACCGGCCCGGCGCTGCTGTGCAACACCAGCTACTTCGAAGGCCGCATCTGCACCTGGGACCCGGCGACGATGACGGCGGGGTGAGCTATGGGCGAAAGGCCACTCGAGAAAGCGCGGTGATCGGGCGGAAGCGTTTGACGTTTCCCGTGCAAAGCGGGTGGCCCGATTCGATGGCCGTGGCTGCGATGAGGGCATCAGCCAGTTGAATGCCGTGGGCGAGAGCATGCTCCTCGATCAGGGCGGCAGCCTTGGCGCCGATGGGCTCAGAGAGGGGGAAGATGCGGAAATCGAGCCGGCGGAGCGATTCCTGAATCCGGCGCACTTCCAGCTTGGAGCGGGCGCCCTGGAGGAGTTCCATCCACGAGACGATGGACAGCGCGCGATCGGCGGCGGCGTCGATCATTCGGGCGGCGCGCGAATGACCTCGCAGCACCCAGATGAGAACGTCGGTATCGAAGATCATTCAGGCTTCCCGGCGCCCCGCCGCCTCTTCGCGCTAATTGGTGAGAGCCTCAATCGGGATTGGCGTAACCTGCGGACATAGGAAACGGGGTCCTCCAGATCGTCGCGGTCGCGCCAAAGACCGAATATGGGTTGGTTTTCGGTTTTAGCCTCGCCTTCGCCCTTGGACCCGGGCGTCCGGCTGATGGGCATGAGTTTGGCTTTGGCTTTTCCGCGATAGAGGACGGTGACCGTTTCGCCGCGGTCGATCGCGCGGAGCACGTCCTTCATGTGATAGCGAAGATCGACGATCGAAGCGTCCATGGAGTGTCTAAATCCAAGTATACACTTCGTGGTGACAGGCCGGAAGGACGGATGCATTGCTTGCCGGAGGCGCTCCGGCCGCCCGCGACGGCGATGGACTGCGACCGGAATGCAAGACGCACACGCTTCCGCCCGATTGGACGGCCTGGCGAACTGTTGGGGCGATCGATGTCCGAGCGGGGCCCGGTGCGGCTCGTCTTGCAATCCTGAGCCCGCCGGAGGACGGCTGCCCCAAGCCGCTAAGGGCTGAATGCCGCGGCGGCCGTGAGATAGACTACGGCTAATGTCTTCACCATCGGGTCCTCCGGATTCGAAGCGGGCGGACCTGCTTTGGGCGCGGATGGACGTGATTTCGGAGGCGCTCGGGCGGGTCCACCGGCGGTTGGACGCGATTGATGCTCGGCTGGCGCGGCTCGAGGGCCGCGAGGTGTCCGCGATGCCCGTCGAGGCGGCGCCGGAGCCGGCGGCGCCCGCGATCGCCATCGAGCCTCCGCCGCCCGAGCCGGAGCCGCAGCCCTTCACTCCCCCTGCGCCTCCACCCGAACCGGCCGCCGCTGAGGCGCAGCCCGAGCCCGTTATGGAGACGCGGATGGGGCTCACCTGGGTGAACCGCATCGGCGTCGTGACGCTGCTGCTGGGCGCGGCGTTCTTTTTCAAATACGCGGTGGATAACGATTGGATCGGACCCGGCGGGCGCGTCGCGCTGGGCGTGCTGGCCGGACTCGCGGCGCTCGGCATCGGCGAGGTTCTGTGGAAACGCGCGCAGAAACTGTTCGCGCAGGGCATGACGGGCCTCGGAATCGCGCTGCTCTATCTCTCGTTCTTCGCGAGTTTCGGGTTCTATCACCTGCTGCCGCAGGCGGCCGCATTCGTGCTGATGGCGGTGACGACGACGGCCGCGGGCGTTCTTTCCATCCGATACGGCGCGCGGGCGGTGGCCGTGCTCGGATTGCTCGGCGGCTATGCGACGCCTGTGCTGCTCAGCACGGGCCGCGACGCGCCGTGGGTGCTGTTCGGCTACGTCGCGCTGTTGAACCTCGGCGCGGCGTGGATCGCGCGGAAGAAGAGATGGCACGCCGTCGCCGGACTCTCGATCGCGGCGACGGCGCTGCTGTACGTCGGCTGGCACGACCGGCATTACGCTCCCGAGAAAGCGCTTGTCGCGACGCTGTTCGCGTTTGTGTTCTACGCGGAATTCGCCGCGCAGCGCTACCGGCCGCTCTTCGCCGCGGCTCAGGCGGCCGCCGCGCTCGCGCTCGTCAAAACGATCTCCGGAACTTACGACAACGCGCTCCTCGGCGAGCTTGGACTGCTCGCTGTTGGGCTCGGATTCACCGCGTGGATGGGCTGGCCGTCCGGATACTCCTTTGTTGTTGGCTCCTGGTGGCTGGCGTACGCGTTCGCGCAGACGGACGTACTGGCGATCATCGTGCCGCAAGCGTTCTGGGCGCTGAGCGGCCAGGTGGTGATCGCGCTCGGCTGGATCGTGCTAGCAGGGCGCAGGCGGTTGCTCGAACCGCAGGAACTGGTGACGGCCGGCGCGAACGCCGCGGCCTACTACGCCGTCAGTTACGCGCTGCTCAAAACCATGTACGGCGGCTGGCTGGGACTGCTGGCCCTCGCGGTGGCCGCGCTGCACCTGGCGGCGGCGTACAAGCTGCGCGAGCACATCACGGAAAAGATGGCGACGCGGACGCCCGTGCTGTTCACGGCCGCCCTCGCGCTGGCCTTCGTCACACTGGCCGTGCCTGTGCAGCTCAAGGGTTTCAGCATCACGATGGTGTGGGCGGCGGAGATGGCGGTGCTGGCTTGGATTTCGACCAGAATCGCGGAGCCGCGCTTCGTCTACGCGGTCCACGCGCTGGGCGCGCTGGTGTTCCTGCGGCTTTGGGCGTATGACCTCGCCGGCCTGCGCAGCGAGCCGCTGCTGTTCGCCAGCGGCCGGTTCATGGCGTTTCTCGCGGCGGCGGCGGGCTACGCGCTCGCGGCGTACTGGCTCAGGAAACAGCGCATCGCGGCCGTGTATTACGCGCTGGCGCACCTCGTGATGCTTTGGAATCTCATCATGGAGGCGCTCGATTGGGCGGGCCGCGCGTTCGCCGCGGAGAACCGGTTGAGCGCCGAGACGCTCAGCGCGTCGGCGGTGATGGCGTTCTACGGGCTTGTGCTGGTGATCGCCGGCGTCGCGACGCGCACGGTGCTGAATCGCATCATGGGCCTGATCCTGTTCGCGCTGGTCGTCGTCAAACTCTATCTGTTCGACGTCTGGCAACTCAGGCTCACATTCCGCATCGCGGCCTTCCTCGGACTGGGCGCGGTGCTGGTGCTCTCGTCGTACTTCTATTCGCGTTACCGCTCCAAGGTGGAGAGTTTCTGGAGAAAAGATGCAGAACCTGCTTCGTAGCGCCGCCTGGCTGGCGCTGGCCGCGCTTCCGCTGGCCGCCGCGGCGCCGGACCTGAAGCGCTGGCAATACCGCAAGCGCGTCACCATCAGCGATGACACCAAGGTGGCGCACTACATCATCGACCGCGAGATCTTCGGCGCCTCGCGCGAGGACCTCGCCGACCTGCGCATGATGCGCAACGGCATCGAGGTCCCGTTCACGATGGACACACTGCGGCCTCCGCCGCCGGTGCTCGATTGGACGGCGGTCGAGGTTCTGGACAAGGCGTACCGGCCCGACGCCGGACTCGAGCTGACGCTGAAGTACGACGGCAAGCGCACGCACAACCGCGTCAGGCTGGAGACGAAGCGCAAGAACTACCGCAGCGAAGTGCGCATCGAGGCGTCCGACGACGGGAAGAAATGGGCCGTGCTGCGCGGCGCCGCTCCGATCTTCGATTTCACGACGGAAGAGCACAGCTACTCGGCGCGCGACCTGACGTATCCGCTCTCGACGCGGCGCTTCCTGCGCCTCACGGTGAAGGGCTGGACGGACCCGGCTGACATCACGGGCGCGAGCATCGCGCAGGTGGAGTACCTGGCGCCGGCGCTGGTGACCGCCATCGACGTCGCCGATCCGCGCGGCGTCGAGAACCGCGAACGCGCGGCGACCGAGTACGTGATCGATCTCGGCCTGCCGAACCTCCCGCAGGACCGAGTGTTCATCGACGCCGCCGACGCGATGTTTCACCGAGCCGTCGAGATCCACACCAGCGCCGACAACGAGCACTGGTGGCGCGCGGCGGGCGGTACGATCTTCCGCGCCGCGGGCGAGGATTCACTCGAGCTGACGTTCAACGAATCGCGGCGCCGCTATCTGCGCGTGCGCGTTTATTACGGCGACAATCCGCCGCTCAAGGTGCGCCGGATTCGCGTGAGCGGGATTCCCTACCGCGTGCGCTTTCCAAGCGAAGGCCCGGGCGAGGCGTGGGTGTACTACGGCAACCCCGGCGCGACGCCGCCGGATTACGACTTCGGGCGCATCCTGCTGAAGACCGGCGAGGTCAAGATGACGAAGGCCGTGCTGGGCGCGCAGGAGAAGTCGCCCGACTACGTCGCGCCTCCGCCGAAAAAGAAGCCGTGGACTGAAGAGCACCCGGCGCTGCTGTGGACCGTGCTGATCGCGGCGGTGGCCGTGCTCGGCGGGATTTCGATCAAGCTGCTGCGCGGGGGGGCGGAAGAGAAGCCGGCGGCGTAACGCAGGATTCCATACTGCCGTTTACCGGCGCGGGCGTGATCCGGCGATGTGGGGTGGGCCGGCTGCATCGGAAACAGCGCCACTGTCTGCTGATCTACACCTACGGACAGGGTCGAGGCGATCGAAGCTGCGATCGCGAGCCTGCCGCCGGACGAGTACCATCGTTTGGCCGACTGGTTCCGTGCACGGGAGCAAGCGCGCCGGGATGACCAGATGGATCGAGACTCCTCTGCCGGCAAGCTGGACTTTCTGTTCACGGAAGCGGAGAGTGAATCCGCGCTAGGGTTGGTCCGCGATTGGCCACCCTCAAAGTGAAGCCGGCAGGGCAACGGCGGATTCGATCGCGTGGGTTTGGATTGGCACGCAAGCCGAGTACGACCGGCTCGTGGGTTCCTGATCCGGCGCCCTCCCCACATCATCCTCGTCGAAGCGAACGGCAGCAGTGAGGGGAGGCCCGTCGAGGAGGCCAACCTGGATTGCCGGATTCCGCTAGCCTGCTGCGCGCGCCAGCTTTGCGCGCAAGAAAGCCACGCAGCCCGGCACCTGGGCCCGGCTCAAGCCGTGAAGCAGGAGCGGGCCGTTGAAGCGGTTGCGGCGCAGAAGGCGCAGGTACAGGTCGTAGTCGAGGAGCCCTTCGCCCGCGGCCTTGTGCCCGGCGTCGCCGTCGCGGTCGAGATCCTTCGCGTGCGCCAGCACAATGTCTTTGCCCACCAGCGCGAACGCCTCTTCGAGGATCTCCTTCATGCGGGGCAATTGCCCAGCGGGGAAGAGATTCGCGGGATCCATCGTGACTTTCAGGTGCGGAGAGCCGATCTCATCCAGAAGCCGCCGCGCCTTGCGGGCTGAATCCACGACATTGTTGATTTCCGGCTCGAAGGCTAATACGACCTTGGCCTGCCGGGCGATTTCGGCCGCCTCGCGAATGCAGGCGGCCATGTCCCGCCACGCCTCGGGAGAGTTGTTCTCCGGATGGCGCCTCCACATGCTGTTCGGGTCACGCGTTCCGGTGCAGATGTGAATCGCGGACGTATCCATCCGCGGGCACGCCTCGGCCAGGACGCGGAGACGCCGCAGACCCGTCCGGCGGTGCTCCGCATCCGGATGGCACATGTTGAACGTGCCCTGCACGCTGGCGATCCCGATGCCGCGCGCCGCTGCTTCGCGGCGGATTCTCTCCGGCAGTCCCGCGGGCAACTCATCGGGCATCTCGGGCAGACCGGCGCAGATCATGTTCACTTGCACGCATGCGAGGCCATGGGCTTTGGCTTCATCCAGCCGCTCTTCGAGCGTC
This sequence comes from uncultured Solibacteraceae bacterium, assembly GCA_964472745.1. GTDB lineage: Bacteria > Acidobacteriota > Terriglobia > Bryobacterales > Bryobacteraceae > CAYYNC01. The sequence continues at coordinate 20,195 of CAYYNC010000006.1, read as the reverse complement.
CCCGTGTTGTAAGTGGCGAGGAGAATGCCGATCTGAGGAGACGCGGGGTCCACCGCCTGCGAGGGACCTTGAGCGCGGGCAGTGGCGATCGCAGTGACCCCGCCCAGAGACAGAAACTCCCGCCGGCTGCGGCTGGCGCGCGCAGGTGTCGGGCAGAAATGGCTGACCGGACTTTCCGGCCCGGCGCCCGTGCGGCGCCCGGGCATTCGCCGGCCGCTTTCACTTGATCGGGCGAGTGGCATGCGTCTCTCCTTCAGCCGTCCGCGCGTCCGAAATCCGAGCGGACTGCAACGCTTCAAACACTATCATGGACCTGGTCCCCTCCCGCTGCCGGTTCACGCAAGGTTCTATGCAGCCGGTCGCCGAATGCTGCACGCACCTATGTGGCCATTTGAACGCACGCGCTCCATTTGCGCCAGGGTCCGCTTCACCCACAGATCGCCGTCACGCAAAGCCGAAATGCGGCAGCTCCAAGCGACAAGGGCCACATGAAGTGAACCAGAGAGAGTGATCAGGGAGGTCTAAACCTTCAATCTGGCGGGAGATCAGTCCTTCGGGCTTCGCCGGAACCGGGTTGAACACGTTTCGACCCGCAACCCCTTGAAGCCGCCGAAGTCACGCGGGTTGGCAGTGACCAGGATGAGTCCGCGAACGAACGCAATCGCCGCAATCTGACCGTCCACGAAAGGCGCCGTTCGGCCGAGCGATTCGAGACGCGCTCTCTCCTCGCCATGCCACGCCGCCGCGGCCTCATCGTACGGCAAGATCGGAAACGAGACGCGTACGACATCGCGAAGATAGGTTTCGAGAGCGCTTCGCCGCTTTCCCTTCGGGAGTCGGCTACAACCGTAAGTGAGCTCGTGCCAGACAGGCGACGCGATGGCGCACTCGGACCCGGCGGCGTTTAGCCAGTCCACAACCCGCGGATCGGGTTCTCGCCAGAGCGGTACCGATACGATGCTCGTGTCCAACACATAACGAAGCCTCATAGAGCCACGTCGCGTCCGGGCGTCCGGTCACGAACCGATGTGCTGAACTCGGGGTCCACACCAATGCTCTTCAACGCGTACTTCGCGATAAACCGCTGATACGCGTCGCTGAAGTGCAGGCGCCGGCCGCGGAGACGCTCGAATTCGCGGGTTGAGACAACCACCGCAACAGGTTCACCCCGGCGAGTCAGTTCTACTTCGAGCCCCGACTCGGCCTGGTCGATGATGGTGGGGAGCTGCGACCGCGCTTCGGCAATAGAGTAACGCCATGCCATACATTAAATGTACATCGAAATGTACATCTCTGCAAGCACGATAGTGCAAAGATGCGTGATCTGTTTGGCCGCGGAGGTACTCAGGAACCTGCGCCGGAGCAGTTCATCCCGATCGGCAAGACGCCCGTGGACAACACGGCCCCCGCTGTGCGGACTTCCGAAACGGCGCGCCTGCGCCTACACGGCTTCGAGCGCGGAGACGGCCCAGATGTACCAGGCGACGTGCGGGGACCAGTATTCGGTCGTGCGCCAGTCGTAGCCGTATTCCATGTCGAGCACGGGCTCGTCGCCGGCGTTGCCCGCGATGCCGTTCATGATGCCGCCGGGCAGCAGGCCGACGAAGCGCGAGTGCGGATAGGGATGGCGAATGCCCTGGCCCGTCATCATCGACGCGCCGAAGGGATTGGCGCCGATGATCCATTCGAGCTGGCGGCAGGCGGCGAGCCGGTAATCCGGGCGGTTGAGCGCTTTGGCGGCGCGCGCGAGCACGGCGGCGAAGCCGGCGTAGTGGCAGTTGAGGCCCTGCCACCAGAACTGCTTGCGCACCTGGTGGAAGTGGCGATAAGTCAGGCGGCCTTCGATGGGGCGGAAGCGCTCGGGCGTGGGCGAGCCGATGTAGAGGCCGTAGGGGAAAATGCCGTACGCGTTGCGGGCGCACATCGGCAGGACGTAGCCCTCGAGATGCAGCGCGAGCGCGTCGCGCCAGCGCGAGGCGTTGGGGTGCGTGGAGAACGTCGCGAGCAGCTCGAGCAGCGCGGCGGCGGGCTGCGCTCCTCCGAAGGGGCTGAGGAATGGATCATCTTTCTCGCGCGATTCCCGCCAGTAGCCGCGGATCTTCTTCTGATCGAGCGCGAATTCAGCCTGCTGGAGGGCGAGCAGTTGATCGCCGAGCGCGACGGCGGAATCGCGGTATTCGCTGCGTTTCGTGGCGGTGAAGAGGAATGAGGCAGCGCGCGCCCAATACGCCAGCAGCAGCGGATTGCCCTCGTGCGGATTCGCGCGCCAGCAACGTTCGGCGGCTTCGAGGCAGCGTTTTGCATACGCGGCGTCGGTGGGCGCGCAGGCGTTCGCGCACATCGCCTGCAAGGCGGTGAACATCGCCTGAATCGCGGGCGTCTTGCGGGGATTCACATAGCGGTCGTCCCTGGTGCCGATTTCGTTGTCGGTCCAGTGGTTGTCGCTGTTGTCGCCGTTGACGCCGCCGGCGACGTCGTCGAAGACGCGGCCGTCGCGGTCCTGCATCTTGTGGAAGTAGCGGTTGCCCCAGCGCATCTCGTCGAGCAGCGGATCGAGCCCCGAGCCCGCGAGGTCCCACCACTTGCCGAGCAGGCGCGCCATCTCGAGGATGGCGAAGCCGTTGGTCATCGTCGCGCTCATCCACTTGCGCAGGTCGCCTGCATCGTGCCAGCCGCCCGTTGTGTCGAGGCGCTCGCCGGTGTCGCGGCGGCGGGCGTCGTCGAGATGGCACACGGGATGGACGTTGGGCGCGTCCGTGCCGCAGCGCTGCGCGCGGTAGTAGCTGAAGGCCATCGGCAGAGTGCGGCGCCACACTGTGGCGTCGATGAAGAAGGGAACGGAGCGCTCGCCGGCAACGGTGATCTGGTACATGCCGGGGCGCGTGATGGCGGAGAAATCGCCCACGCGGCACGCGCCGAAGTCGCAGTTGAAGGGCTTCAGCGGAATCGTTTGCTGGTAGGGTTCCGGGTAGCCGCCGATGTCGCGCAGCGTGCATTCCTCGGGACCCGATGCGGAGCGATGGATGACGACCTTGCGCGCATCGGGCCGGTAGCCGAGGTGGCAGGTGTGGACAAGGGGCACGCGTCCGGACGCGGCGGGCGTGAGCTTCTCGACGCGCTCGACACGCGGCGGGCCTTGCTGCGCCACGGCCATCGGGATCGCAGGGAGGGAGAGAAGGAAATGACGGCGTCTCATCGACTGCATCATATCGAGACGAGCAGCGCAGCGATATATTATTGATGCGGAGATCCTGCTATGTTTATCCGAAATCTGTTGATCTTGCTCCTTCTCCTTCCGGCGGCCTGGGCGGCGAGCTGCGTCGAATGCCACAAGAAGACGACGCCGCAGATCGTCGCCGACTGGCAGCTCTCGAAACACGCTCAAAACGGCTACGCATGCGACACGTGCCACGGCGACCAGCATCAGGACGCCAAAGACGCCGCGAAGGCGCTGATTCCGACGCCGGACACTTGCGCGTTGTGCCATGAAGACCGCGTGAAACAGTTCAAGCAAGGCAAGCACGCCGCGGCGTGGGTGGCGATGAAGGCGATGCCGACCGCGCACGCACAACCCGTGGCGCTGATGGAAGGGCTGAAAGGCTGCGGGGGATGCCACAAGGTCGGTTTGAAGACCGAGGCGGAGATGGCCGAGCTGAGGAAGGCGGGCGCGGGGTTCGGAGTCGCTTCGTGCGACGCCTGCCACACGCGGCACACCTTCTCGCGGACCGAAGCGTTGCAGCCCCAGGCGTGCCAGACGTGCCACATGGGCTTCGATCATCCGCAGTGGGAGATGTACTCGGCGTCGAAACACGGCGTGCGGTTTTTGTTGAAGCAGAACAGGACGCTCGACGCGAACGCGGCCGCGCCGTCGTGCCAGACGTGCCACATGCAGGGCGGCGATCACGCTGTGATCACGTCGTGGGGCTTCCTCGCCGTTCGTCTGCCGATGCCCGAGGACAAGCAGTGGGCCTCGGACCGCGCGACCATTCTCAAGGGCCTCGGCGTGCTCGATCCCGACGGCAAGCCGACGGCGCGGCTGGAGGTGGTGAAGGCGGGCAAAGTCGCGCGGCTCACACAGGAGGATTGGCAGGCGCCGCGGGACAAGATGCTGAAGGCGTGCAACCAGTGCCACAGCCTGAATTTCGCCAGGGCGGAGCTGGCCAAGGGCGATCAGATGATCAATGAGGCCGACCGGCTGATGGCCGAGGCGATCGAGATCGTGGCGGGGCTCTACAAGGATGGGACGCTCGCCAAGCCCGCTTCATACGCGTATCCCTATCCCGATCTGCTCACCTTTCACGACGCTCCGACTCCGATTGAGCAGCGGCTGTTCGTGATGCACCTGGAACATCGCATGAGAGCCTTCCAGGGGACTTTCCACGCGAATCCCGATTATGCGCTGTGGTACGGGTGGAGCGAGATGCGGCGCGATCTCACCGAGATCAAGCACCTCGCCGGGGAGATGCGGGCGAAGAAGGCCGCGGCGGCGCGGTAGAGGGCGCCGGTCGGAGATCGGGGGGCGGATCACGGATCCGCCCCGCATCTTCACGAGCAACTGCTGCCTTTCTTGAAGCGCTTGATTGCGCCTCCGGGCAGCGGGAGCGGGGCCGCGGGCGCAGCCTGCCCGGATGAGGCGGGTTTCGCCGCGACCGGCTGCGGCGAGGCCGCCTGCACGACGCGCGGCTGAACGCGCGAGGCCATCGCGTAGCCGACCAGCAGTCCGAAGCCGAGCACGGCGAGCGCCATCGCCGCGGCGCGCTCGAAGCTGAGGCGCAGGTTCCAGCCGGCCGTCGCTTTCTTGCGGTCGGGCAGATGCGTGGCGCCGAACGCGGCCAGCGCCATCAGAATCACGCCCGCTGCAATGACGCCGGGGTGAACTCCGAACACCTGCGGCAAGGTCTTCTCGCCCATCGCGCCCCACATGTAGAGCGGCTTCAGCCAGTCGTAACCGGCGCCGAAGAGGAATGAGCCGAACACGAGTCCGCCGATGTAGGCGAACGAATCGAGCTTGCCCGAGGCGGCGGCCACGGCGGACGTGCCGGGGCAGTAGCCGCCGATGATGAAGCCGATCCCGAGCAGGAGTCCGCCGGCGATCTGCGCGCCGAGGAAGGTGGGCGGCAGCGTCACGGCCTCGGTGACGATCCAGCCCATGCCGCCGAGGTAGAGCAGGCCGATCATGCCGACGACGATGGCTGTGAACATAACACGCAGCACGGCCCAGTCGCGGAAGTAGAAGATGCTCGCCAGCTTGCGCGAGCTGCCGAAGCCCGCGCGCTCGAGGAAGAATCCGAACAATAGCCCGAGAAAGAAGATCGCGATGAAACCGGCCTCTTCGCCGATCGCGCCGGTGGGATAGAACGGTGCGCTCATTGCCGCCACTGCCTCCTGACAAACCACGCGGCCAGATAGCCGCCGGCGAAAACGGAAAACATAAACGCCCAACTTCCCAGCGAGAGCTGCGCGCCGCCGGTGAGCGCCTGGCCGCTGGTGCAGCCGCGCGCAAGCCGCGCCGCGACGCCGGTGAGCGTGCCGCCGGCGAAGGCGAGAAGCAGCCGCGTGCGCGCGCTGACGCCGCTTCCCCTCTCCACCGTCGCGCCGAAGCGCCGCGCCGTGAGCGCGCCGATGAGGCCGCCGATGAAGATGCCGGCGACCTGGAAGACCATCCAGTCCTTGAGCGGCGACGCGCCTGTGCCGAAGTATTGCCTGAAGTAGGAGTTCGACTCCGCGTATTGCGGCGCGACGGCGTGAGTAGCGCTCGCCGCGAAGCGCGCGAACGCGCCCGACGCTCCGAGCCCGTTGCCAAGAATGTAGAACGCAGCCAGCATCGTCAGTCCGATGCCGATCCCCGCGGCGTAGGGCGACCAGTAGGGCCTGGCCGTGTTGTTGCCTGTCATAGGACCTCCCAGCGGCTCGCCTGTCCGGCGAGCACGATGACGGCGCGCAATGTGATGCCGCCGAGCAGGATGAGAACCTGCGGCCACGCGGTGGCCTGAGCGCGGCCCGAGTGCGCGAGCCGCTCCAGCGCGATCGGCGCGATCATTCCGAGGAAGACCACGCCCACCCAGAACACCGCGGTGTACGGGCCGCCGAAGAACAGGTGCGCGGCCGCGCGCTGCGCTTCGCCGCCGGTGGCGAGTCCGAGGAAGATGAGCGCGAAGATCGACGCCTCGACGCCGAGCAGTTTCGCGTCGAGCCTGGCGAGGTTCGCGCGGGCTGCTTCGCTCTTCTCGATCAGCATCAGCAAGGCGGCGGCGCCCGACATTCCGCTGACGAGGAAGAGCGGCCCGAGCAGCGGGGTGTTCCACAGCGGCCTGGCGCCAAGCGCGCCAAGCAGAATGCCGGTGTATACTCCCAAGGCCGCGCCGAGCACGATGTTCAAACGCGCGATGGCGCGGCGTCCGAAGAATTCCCCCCGCTCGCGCCCGGGACGGAATTCCGACCACGCGGCCCAGGCGAACAGCGCGGCCGCGGGGAACACGAGCACGAGAATCCACGAGCCCCAAGACATCGGCGACTTCCACTGGAACGTCGTATAGAAGCGCCAGACGTGCAGCTTGTTTTCGAGATCGAGAAAGAGGGCGAACATGCCGGCGCCGAGCAGGAGCGGGGCCAGCAGCGGTCCCCAGAAGGCGGCGGCGGGAGGCGGGCTTTCGGCGCGGCGGTGCGCGAAACCTGAAAGCACAAGGAGCCCCGCCACCAGACCTCCGAGGAAGAGGTAGAGCGCGATCTCCCACCCCCAGACGTGCAGCTCGGCGGCGGTGGCGGCGTTGGCGGCGACTGTGTCGATGTCGGTGTATGGCATCGTGCGTTACTCCAGGTAGAAGAGGTTCGGCTTCGTGCCGGCCTCGGGGATGAGCGCGCGGTGCTTGCGCGCGCCGAGGATTGGCGTCAGGTCGCCGAAGATCATCGCGCGGCTGGGGCAGGTGGAGACGCAGGCGGGCTCCAAACCCTTCTCGACGCGGTGCAGGCAGAAGGTGCATTTCTCCGCGACGCCGGCTTCGTTGATGAATCGCGCGTCGTAGGGGCAGGCGGCCATGCAGGCCTTGCAGCCGGTGCACTTCGCGGCGTCCACCAGCACGACGCCGCCGGCGGCGTAGTGGCTCGCGCCCGTGGGACAGTTGTCGACGCACGGCGCATCCGAGCACTGGTTGCAGCGTTCGGAGAAGATGTCGAGGCGCACGTTGGGGAAATCGCCCGTGCTGCGCTGCGTCACGCGGCAGCGGTTGCCGCCTTCCACCTTGTTTTCCACCTTGCAGGCGACCACGCACGCGGCGCAGCCCATGCAGGTTCGGAGGTCGATCGCCATTCCGTAGCGCGGCATGTCAGGCCTCCTTCTCCACGCGGACGAAGTTGACGAACATGCCGGTGCCGCCCATCAGCGGATCGATTGCGGAGCGCGTGACGAGCTCGGAGTCCGACGCGCCTCGTCCGTGGGTCCACGTCATGCGCGGCGCGCGGTGGCCGAAGCCGTGGACCATGTAGACGCAGTCGGGGCGAATGCGGTTCGTGACGCGCGCCCGCACGGGATTGCTGGTCGCGCCGTCCTCGTTGACAAGGCGGATGCGCTGGTTCGGCCGGATGCCCATCTCGCGCGCGACGGCGTTGTTGATCCAGACCTCGTTCTCGCGCACGACGGACGCCAGCACGCGGTTGTTTGTCGTGCGGCCGAAGGTGTGGACCGGAGAGCGGCCGAAGAGCAGGCGGAAGTGGCCGGGCGGGGGCTCGGGGTGCGGGCGGTAGCGCGGCACGGGGTCGACACCCATCTGCGCGAGCAGGCCGGAGTGGAATTCGATCTTGCCGCTGGGCGTGTCGAACTTGTGATCGGGCGGGAGCGCGCCGGGGTCTTCAGGGTAAACGATGACGCCCTGATCGCGCAGCGCGGCGAGACTCGCGCCCATCTTTGTGAGCCGTGCGTCGAGGTACTCCTCGGCGTGATTCCACGGGAAGAACTCCTGGAGGCCGAGCCGCATGCCGAGCTCGCGCGCAATCCACCAGCCGGGTTTCGAATCGTACATCGGCGCGACTGCGGGCTGGCGCAGAGCGATAAAGGGCTGCTTGAAGGAACCGGCGTAAAGATCGTCATGCCGTTCGAGATATGTGCACTCAGGCAGGACGACATCGGCATAGCCCGCGATCTCGGCGGGAAGGACGTCGATCACCACAAGCAGGTCGAGTTCCTGGATCGCTTTCAGGGTCTTCCGGGGCTCGGGCAGGCTCTGGATGAGGTTCGTGCCGTAGACGATCCAGCCCTTCGCGCGGAAGGGCGCGCCGGGCAGAGTCGCGTCGCAGAGTCCGGAGGCGAGTGTTTCGTCGGCGAGCGGATAGCGCGTACCGGCGCCGTCGATCGCCTCGCGCGAGGGCTTCGGGTAGGGCGGCGCCAGGTATTTGGGAACCTCCGCGCCGGCGGGAAGGAAGAAGCCGCCCTTGCGGCCCCAGCTTCCGAGCAGCGCGTTGAGCAGCGCGATGGCGCGGCAGCGCTGGGTGTCGTCGCCGTACCAGGTGACGTGGCGTCCGGGGTGGATGAGCACGGCGGGTTTTTCGGCGGCCATGGCGCGCGCGGTTTCGCGGATGCGCGCCGCGGGGATTTCCGTGATCGCTTCGGCCCACTCCGGGGTGTCGCCCTTGATCGCTTCCCTGAACTCCGCGAAGCCCGCGCCGTACTTCTCGACGTACTCTTTGTCGTACAGCTCTTCGCTGACGATCACGTTCATCCACGCGTTGAGCAGCGCGATGTCCGTGCCGGGCTTGATCGGCAGATACCACTGCGCCTTCGACGCCGCGACGGAGTAGCGCGGATCGACGACGCAGACCCTGGCGCCGCGGCGGATGGCTTCGGCGAACTCCTGGACCTGCGTGTTGTGCATGTTTTCGCCGAGATGCGAGCCGATCAGCACGAGGAAGCGCGTGTTGGCGATGTCGGTGTTTTCCGGCGAGCCGATGCCCGTGCCGTAGGTGAGTTGAAAGCCGACCTCGCGCGGCCCGCGGCACTGGGCGTAGCTGGGCGCGGCGACGTTCGGCGAACCGAAGGCCTTGAGCAGATGGGTGAACCAGGAACCGCCCCAGCCGTGAGTGAAGAGCGCCAGCGCTTCGGGACCGTGCCGGGCTTTGATGCGATTCATGCGGCCGGCGATGAAGCCGAGCGCTTCGTCCCAGGAGACCTCGCGGAACTTCTCCGAGCCGCGGCTGCCGGTGCGCAGGAGCGGCTTCTTGAGGCGGTCGGGGTCGTAGAGCAGGCCGGTCCCGCCGTTGCCTCGCGGGCAGAGCCGTCCGAGTGAGAGCGGGTGCGAAGGATGGCCGTCGAGCTTGGTCACGCGGCCGTCCTCGACCGTGGCGACGACTCCGCACTTCCAGAAGCAGAGCTCGCAGAACGTGCTGACCTTTCGGATCTGGGGCGCGGCCGGGGCGGGCGTGGGCCAGACGGCGAATCCGGCCGCGCCGGCGCCCGCGGCCGAGGCGGCGCCGGCGGCAATCTGTAGGAATTTTCGCCGCTCGATCCCGGGGCCTGAGTGATTCATAATCGGACCTCAATCTCCTGGATGCAGGGCGGCCGGGGAGGTGACAAGCTGGGAAACATGCGCGGAAAGGCAGGAGCGGGGGTCCGGAAGGCGCACGGAATCGAGCTTTCGGAGCGCGACAGCCTGCGCGCGCTGGAACTGCTGGAGAATCCGCCCCAGCCGACCGTGAAGGCGATGGGGGCGGCAAGGGCGCCGCGGCGAAGATCCGGCGCGATCGTGGCGCCGCTTCCTGACGCGCGCGGCTCAGAAACGGACGGCGGCTTCAGCGGCTGAGCGGCAGGACTTCGTTCATCGCGCCCTGGCGGTAGCCTTCAAGGTCGAGCGTCACGTAGGTGAAGCCGAGGTCCTTGAAGGCGCGGGAGATGCGGTCGAACATCTCGAGCGAGAGCGCATTGGGCAGCTCCTGACGGCTGATCTCCACTCGCGCCAACTCGCCATGATACCGGACGCGGAACTGGCGGAAACCGAGCGCCTTCAGGCGCTCTTCGGCGGTCTCGACCTTTTCGATGCGCTCCACAGTCACCTCGGTCCCGTAAGGAATGCGCGAGCTCAGGCAGGCGGCGGCGGGGCGGTCCCAGAAAGGCAGCCCGGCCATGCGCGACAACTCGCGGATCTCGGCCTTCGACAGTCCGGCCTCCACCAGCGGAGCCTTCACTTCGTGGATCCTGGCTGCGTTCTGGCCGGGGCGGTAATCGCCGAGGTCATCGCAGTTGACGCCGTAGACGATGACCGCGCCGCCGAACCGCGGGGCGATCTCTTCCATCGCGCGGAACAACTCGTCCTTGCAGTGGAAGCAGCGGTCGGGGTTGTTGGCGGCGTAGGCGGGGTTTTCAAATTCGCGGGTCGCGATGACTTCATGGCGAATCCCGGCCTCGCGCGCGAAGCCGATGGCGTCGCGCATATGCGAACGCGGGATCGAGGGAGAATCGGCGGTCACCGCGATTGCGTTCTCGCCCAGGGCCTCTTTCGCGGCCCACGCCAGGTAGGCGGAGTCCGTGCCGCCGGAGTACGCCACCAGCACTCGGCCGAGCGAGCGCAGGACTGCGAACAACCGCTCCTGCTTTTCGAGCACGGCGGCGGGGTCCAACTGTGCGTTCGCGCCGATGGAGACGAGCCCAGCCATACCGCCAGTATAGCGGGTTATCTGCTATCCTCTCCTGAGCGGAGGGGATGCAAATTGCCACGTACACAACTCCTGGAATTTGTTCGTGAAGCCGTTTCCGGGCAGGCGCTGGACGACGGCGCGAAGCTCGCTTTCAGCCGCCGCGGGTTCCTGGCGGCGATGACGGCGGCGGCGCTGCCTTTGAAGGCCGCTTCGCCGAGGATTGCGATCGTCGGCGCGGGACTCGCCGGGCTCACCTGCGCCTACCGGCTGAAGCAAAACGGCCTCGACGCCGAGGTTTACGAAGCCCAGCCCGGCGCCGGCGGACGCTGCCGCTCGCTGGGCGGCTACTTCGACGCCGGGCAGGTGATCGAGCGCGGCGGCGAGCTGATCGACCAGGGCCACACCGAGATCCGCCAGCTCTGCCAGGAGCTGCGCCTGAAGCTCGACAACGTCCTGGCCGCGGAGCAGAACGGCACGGAGCCTTTTTTCTATTTCGACGGAGCGCACTACAGTTACAAGGAAGCGACGAGCGACATCAAGCGGATCTGGCAGAAGCTGCACCGCGACCTCTCGGAAGCAAGCTATCCGACCACCTACTTCCAGTCGACCGAGCGCGGGCGCGAGCTGGACAACATGTCGATCATCGACTGGATCAACGAGACCGTGCCGGGCGGGATCGGTTCGCGGCTCGGGCAGTTGCTCGATGTCGCCTACAACATCGAATACGGCGCGGAGTGCTCCGAACAAAGCGCGCTGAATCTGCTTTATCTGCTCGGCTACAGCGGACAGGGGCAGTTGCGCATCTTCGGCCCGTCGAACGAGAAGTACAAAGTCCGTGGCGGAAACGACCAGATCGTCTCCGGCATGGCCGCGCAGTTGAGCGGGCAGATCCGCTACGGCCACGCGCTCACGAAAGTGAAGCAGAACTGGGACGGCACGTTCAGCCTGACGTTCAGCACTTCGGGCGGACCTTTGATTGTGAACGCCGGCAAGGTGGTGCTCGCGCTTCCCTTCTCCATCCTGCGAGCTTCGGTCGACCTCACGGAGGCCGGATTCCGCGCGCTGAAGATGACGGCGATCAACGAGCTGGGCATGGGCAACAACGCCAAGCAGCACTTGCAGTTCACTGACCGGCACTGGCGCCCGCTCGGCGGCAACGGCGATTCGTACTCCGACACCGGATACCAGCTCACCTGGGAGGTCACGCGCGCGCAGGAGGGCGCGCCGGGCATTCTGGTGAACTACACAGGCGGCAACACGGCGCTCGATGCGGACATCAAGCCGCCGGCCACGGTTCTCGCCGAGGTGGAACCCGTGATGCCGGGCATTACGGCGAAGTGGAACGGCAAGAACTGGCTCGAAGACTGGCCGGCGAATCCGTGGACGCGCGGCTCCTACTCGTTCTGGAAGGTGGGGCAGTATCAGAAATTCGCGGGCGTGGAAGGCGAGCGCGAGGGCCACTGCCACTTCGCCGGCGAGCACACGTCGCTCGATTCGCAGGGTTATTTGAACGGCGCGGTGGAAAGCGGCGAGCGCGCGGCGCGCGAGATCGTCAGCGATCTGAAGTAGCGCCGGGTTAGAGCCGCCACACAAAGAACGCGAACGAGAGGCATCCGCCGCCGAGCGCCAGCCAGCCCCAGCCTCTGACGCCGCGCAGAGACCACCACATGTAGAGGCCGCTGGCGATCCAGAGCACGATCGCGATGCAGACGAGGTCGACGACGACGCCCCAGGAGTTCTGGAGCCAACTCTCCTGTTCGAAGCCGCCCTTGGCGTGCATGCCGGTGAAGAAGTGGTCCCAGCGGAAGCGCTTGTCCATCACGACGAGCTTTTTCTCGTTGATGAAGTATTGCGCCTGTACAGCCGTGAAGGGCCGGTGGACGTACACGTTGATTTGATTCCGACTCTGCCGGTAGGCCCCCCATGCGCCGCCGCCGATGTCCGCGTCGTGGAGGATCCGCGCTCCCAGCGGGCGTAAGTCCGCGCCCTCGGGCACGGGGACCTCGTAGGTGCGCTCGAAGCGCGTGGTCCAGTTGGGCAGGCCCCTGGCCTTGTCGCGCTGCTCGAAGTACTGGTTGTGGCTGAAGGGGATCGAACTGATCGCGTAGAGCGCGAACCACGGGAGCAGCGCGAGACCCAGGTAGAGATGCGTGCGGCGATTGAGGATGTTGAAGGTCATCGTGCTCCTCACAACATCAGAAGATACACGGCGAACAGAAGCGCGCCGCCTGCCGCGGCCAGCGCGCCCCAGTTCCGCGCGGCCTTCATCTCCCACCACATCCACAGGCCCGAGAGCGCCCAGACGACCATGGCCGCGATGACGAGATCCACGGAGACGGCCCAGACGTCGTCGATCAGGGAGTCTTGCTGGTAGCCGCGCCGCCGGTGGAAGCGCTCGAGGAAGAGGTTCGCGCGGAACTCCTGTTTTTCGATCACGAGCCGCCGGTCCGCGGGCGTGTAGGTGATGCGGCGCGGGTTGACGAGGTCGAAGCGGTTGATCACCAGCGCTCCGTCGCTCCCGCGCCGCGACGCGTTGTGGGCGCCTTCGAGTCCAAGAGCTGGAAGCAGTACGGCGGCTTGAGCCTTCGGGTCGCCGGTTTCAGGGAGCGCTCCTTCGAAGGTAAGGGAGCGCTCTTCGCTGAATCGCGGCGGGCCTTCGCCTTGGCTCGCCTGGAACCACGCGCGATGGTTCATCGCCATCGTGCTCAGCGCGTACATCAGCATCCAGGGGGCGAGAAAGAGCCCGAGGTACATGTGCGTGCGGCGGAGGAGCCTGGAGAACATAGACGCCCGGATGAACACAGCCTGAAGGCTATGTTACTGGAGCGGGAGGTCGCCTTGCTCCGCGATTTCGCCGGGCTCTTCGCCGCCGCCTTCGGCCTCCTGCACCGTGCACGCGGCGGCGACGGTGTCGCCGGGCTCCATGCTCACCAGCTTGACTCCGGATGCCGAGCGTCCGGTCTTGCGGATCGACTCCGCTTCCGTGCGCAGGATCTTGCCCTCGCGCGTGATCAGGATGACGTCGGTGTCTTCCTTCACCGCGAGCACGGCCAGCACCTTGCCGGTCTTGTTCGTCACCTTCATGTTGATGACGCCCTTGCCGGCGCGCGACTGCAAGCGGTATTCGCTGACGCGGGTGCGCTTGCCGTATCCGTTCTCCGACACCGACAGGATGTAATCGTCCTCACCGACCACCTCCATGCCGATGATGTAGTCGCCGCCGGAGAGCCTCATCGATGTCACGCCCGCCGCCGGGCGGCCCATGGCGCGCACGTCCTGTTCACTGAACTTGATCGCCATGCCCTCGCGCGTGGCGATCAGGATCAAGTCCTTGCCCGTCGAGATGCGCGCGCCGATCAGCTCGTCGCCCTCCTTCAACCCGATGGCGATGATGCCGCGCGACATCGGATTGTCAAACTCGGTGAGCTCGCACTTTTTGATGACGCCGTACTTCGTCCCCATCACGATGTAGCGGTCGGCCGTGAACTCTTTCACCGACAGAAACGTGCGCACGGTCTCGTCTTCCTGAAGGCTGATCAGTCCGTTGATGTTCTTGCCCTTCGACGCCGCGCCGGCGTCGGGAATGTTGTAGACCTTCAGCCAGTAGAGCCGCCCCATCGAGGTGAAGATCAGCAGGTAGCTGTGCGTGTTGGCCACCATCAGGTGCTCCACCACGTCCTCGGAGCGCGTGGCCATGCCGATGCGGCCCTTCCCGCCGCGCGTCTGACGCCGGTAGGTGTCCAGCGAAGTCCGCTTCAGGTAGCCGCCGCGCGTCACCGTCACGACGACCTCTTCGTTCTTAATGAGGTCCTCGATGTTGATCTCGCCCTCGTCGTCGACGATGGCCGTGCGCCGCTCGTCGCCGAAGTCCTTCTGGACTTCCTTCAGCTCCTTGATGATGACGCCGCGCAGCACCTTGTCCGAGCCGAGGATTTCGAGGTACTCGGCGATCATGCGCTGGATCTCGGCCAGCTCGTCGAGGATCTTCTGCTGCTCCATGCCGGTGAGGCGCTGGAGCTGCAATTCGATGATGGCCTGGGCCTGCTTCTCGCTGAAGTCGAAGCGCGAGATCGCTTCGCCGTTGAACCTGATCGTGGGCGACCACCTGGCGAGGACCTCAGCCAGGCGCGGGTTCTCGGGGAACTCCATCACGCCTGTTAACGCCTCCCGCGCCTCTTTCGGGGTTCGCGCGGCGCGCACGGTCTCGATGACGGCGTCGAGATTTTGCAGCGCTTTCTGGAAGCCGAGCAGGATATGCTCGCGCTCGCGCGCCTTGCGCAGCAAGTACTCGGTGCGCCGGCGCACGACGTCCACGCGGTGGTCGATGAAGCGCTTGATGCAGTCGATCAGGCCCAACTCGCGCGGCTGGCCGTTGACGATCGACAGCATGATGACGCCGAAGTTCACCTGCATCTGCGTCTGCTTGTACAGGTTGTTCAGCACGATCTCGGGCTGCTCGCCGCGCTTCAGCTCGATGACGACGCGCATGCCCTCGCGGTCGCTTTCGTCGCGGATGTCGCTGATGCCTTCGAGCTTCTTCTCGTTCACCAGCCCGGCGATCTGCTCCACCAGGCGCGCCTTGTTCACCTGGTAGGGGATCTCGGTGATGACGAACGCTTCCCGGTCTTTGCCGAGTTTCTCGGTGGCCACCTTGGCGCGGATCTTCATCGAGCCGCGGCCGCGCGCGAAGTAATCGTAGATGCCCTGGCGCCCGAGGATGATTCCGCCGGTGGGGAAGTCCGGGCCGGGGACCATCTCGATAATCTTGTCGAGGGTGAGATTCGGGTTCTGGATCAGCGCGATCGTCGCCTGGATGATCTCGGTGAGGTTGTGCGGCGGGATGCGCGTCGCCATACCGACGGCGATGCCCTCGCTGCCGTTGATGAGCAGATTCGGCGCGCGCGTGGGCAGGACTTCGGGCTCGACTTCGCTGTCGTCATAGTTCGCCCTGAAGTCCACCGTCTCCTTGTCGATGTCTTCGAGCAGCGTGGCCGCGATGCGCGACAGCCGCGCCTCAGTGTACCGCATCGCCGCGGGAGGATCGTTGTCGACGGAACCGAAGTTGCCCTGGCCGTGAATGAGCGGGTAGCGCATCGAGAACGGCTGCGCCATGCGCACCAGCGCGTCGTAGACCGCGGTGTCGCCGTGCGGGTGGTACTTGCCGAGGACCTCGCCGACGATCTTGGCGCACTTGCGGGTGGGGCGGTTGTGGGTAAGCCCCATCTCGCTCATGCCGTAAAGGATGCGCCGGTGGACCGGCTTCAGGCCGTCGCGCACGTCCGGCAGGGCGCGCCCGATGATCACCGACATCGAATAATCGAGATACGAGCGCCGCATCTCGTCTTCGATATTGATGGGGGTGATGTTGCGGCGATCGCCCAGCGGAAGCTGCACGCCGCCCCCCGGCGGAGGAGGGGCCTGAGGCGGTTCTGGATGCTGCTGATTCGACATTTTGCGGGAAAATTTTATTCTACCAAAAATCGTTGATAGAAAGGGGCTTAGGCATGTCCTGGGAGCGCTCTGCAAGGCGCCTCGAGGCAGGTCTGGAAGCGCCTGTTTCCACAGAGGTTGCGGGGCGGACGTGGGCCCGGCCGGAGGAGCTGGCGAGGTGGTTTTGCGGCCGCGTGGAGGGACAGGTCCGCACAGGTTCGCGGATTGCCCTGAGGTGCGGCGATTTCGAGGGGGCGAGGGCGTATGCGGCGGCCGAATGCGAACCCGGCCGGACGCTCGTGCCGGCCATGGACGGCGGCGCCGTCGAAATCAGGATCGCGCCGGCGGACGGTGGCAGCCGCCTGACGCTGGTTCAATCCGGATTCCCCGATGGCCCGGCGGGGGACGAAGCTATGGCGAATATCGAATCCGGCTGGCGGATGGCGTGTGCGCTCCGGCGCGAGTAGGTCGCCAACCATTTGGGCCGCGACAAAACGACGGCGCTCGTGATGAGGCCCGCGCAGTTCGATTTCAGCCGGCTCAAGCCGCTCGATCATCACCCGGGCCGCCTGTTCGACTGGCTCGGCGTGGACATCGCGCAGTTCGGTCTGGTGCTGGTGAATACCGGCCGCGAGGCGGGGTGGCGCCGGGCGGAGGTGGACGGCGTCCTGGAGTGCATGGCGTGGACGGGAGGGCCGGGCGAGCGCTTCGCCGGCCTGCGCGTCACCTCGTGGCGGCCGGGCGTTGGGCGGGAGGCGTTGAAGTCAAAGCACTCCACATGGATCGAGGCGCCGGCGAAGTTGCTGATATCCTGAAGATTACGCTCGCATGATCTCCGTCGTCATTCCCGTTCACAACGAAGAGCGCGCGATTCTGCGGCTCTACGACCGTCTGACGGCGGTGCTTGAAGGAATCGGCCGCGCCTACGAGATCATCTTCGTCGACGATAACTCGTCCGACCGCACGTTCGACCTGTTGGCCAACCTGGTTGAAACCGACGGCCGCCTGAAAGTGGTGAGGCTGCGGCGCAACTTCGGCCAGACCGCGGCGCTGTCGGCGGGTTTCGACCAGGCGAAGGGCGACATCGTTATCTCGATGGACGGCGACCTTCAGCACGAGCCGGAGGACCTTCCGGCGCTGCTCGCCAAAATCGACGAGGGCTATGACATCGCGAGCGGCTGGCGCAAGCAGCGCAACGACAACCTGTTCCTGCGCAAGGCGCCGTCGCGCATCGCCAACTGGCTGATGGCGAAGGTCTCCGGCATCGACCTGCACGACTTCGGCACAACGTTCAAAGCCTACCGCGCGGATGTTCTCAAAGACGTCAACCTGTATGGCGAGCTGCACCGCTTCATTCCCGCGCTGGCGAGTTTTTACGGAGCGCGCATCGCCGAGGTTCCCATCCAGAATCCTCCGCGTACCGGCGGCGCTTCGCACTACGGCATCGGGCGCACGTTCAACGTCCTTCTCGACATCATCACGATTCGGTTCCTGCTGAGATACTTCACGCGCCCGATGCATTTTTTCGGCCGGATCGGCCTGGCGAGCTCGACCGTCGGCGGCCTGATCCTGGCTTTCCTCTTCGTGAAGAAGTTGATGGGGCAGGAGATCATCATGCAGCACGGCCCGCTGCTGTTTACGGGCGGATTGCTCCTGCTCGCAGGGCTGCTGATGTTCACCACGGGGCTGCTGGGCGAATTGATGATGCGTACCTATTTCGAAAGCCAGGGCCGCCGCATCTACGCCGTGCGCGAGATCCGCAGCCAGCAGAAATCGAAGACCGCCGAGAGCGGACGGTGAGGGTTGCAGCCTGGCTTGCAGGCGTCAAGAAGCAAGTGGATTGATCCAGCGGACTCCCCGGAATCGCGCGAAATCTCCATCGGTGGAACAGAGCGTCAGTCCGTGTTCAATCGCCAGCGCCGCCAGATGAGCATCCGGGATCAGCTTCGGCCCACCACCGAGATTGGCGATCAATCCGGCGAGAGTTGAACGGTGAGCGGGGCCCGGAACGGGAATCCAGACGCGTTCGCAGGCCAGCCACTCTTCCACCTGCCGCCATGCCGCGGTGACGGATCGCGGCCGCGTGAAAACACCCGGATTCGTCACCACCCGCATGTAGGCAGAAGGACCATCGAATTGGATCCCAACGAGCGGGACGGCCCATTGAATCCGGGCTTGGACCACTAATTCAACCGAGATCTCCAAGCAGCCCAGGCGCTGTGGAAGCAGGTCCTGGAGGTGGATTCGTTGTTTTTCCCGGCTCGCTGGAGTGCCGGCGAGATCCTGCGGATCACAGGAGCCCCCCGGTTCCATCCGCCAGCAGGAGATGGTTCTCGAGCAGGATCCGAGGCATGTCCCTGCGTTGCTCAACATTGCCAACGCTGGGATGAACAAGGGTGACGCAATGAATGCCCGCCGGAGGCTGGAGCGGGTCCGAACCCTGGAGCCGCGGAATGTCCGGCTGGGGATGTTGTCGGCGCTGCAACTGGCGCTGGACGGAAAGCGGCAAGAGGCCCTCCGGGCAATTGATCCGGAGTTGCGCAAGTTCGGGGAGTTTGTGGTTTGCACGTCGACGGTGGCGGAGTTCTACGCCGTGCCCGGCGACATGACGCAGTCCCTGGCTGTCGGCGGCGCCGATCCGTCAGCCGCCTGCTGCATCGCCGGCCCTGGCCCACCACTGCTCGAAAAGCCCTCGCATCGCCTCGCCGAAACCGGCGTGGTCGAAGACCACCGCGGTCCAGGAGGGCCGCGTGATCACGGGGTCCAGCAGCGCCACCAGACCCTGCGTGCCGTCGAACACGGCCAGCTTCATCGGCAGCTTCGAGATCAGCCGCACCTCGACGCCGTGCGCCTTGTAGTCTTCAAGCCGCGCCCGGTGGACATCGTCGAGCGCGGCGGGCTCGAGCAGAATGCGGCAGCGCACGCCGCGGCGGCTGGCCTGCTTGACAAGCTGCTCATCCAGCGGGTCCACCGCGTAAGGCGGGCGTGAGAACTCTTCGTACTCGCGCTCGACGTTGGAGAGCATCGAGCGGTAGTGAATGGCGATCTGCGAGGGCTCGTTGACGATGCGCAAGTAATCGAGCGTGCCGCGGCCGCCCTGTCCTTCGGCGTAAGTCGCCTTCAAGTCGTGCACGAGCGATTGCGCATGGCGCCGCTGTTCCTCCACCTGCCGCTCCTGCTCTTCCTTGCGCCGTTCGAGGTACGCGGGAATGGCAATGCCCGGTTCGACGGCGGAGAACAGCTTCGTCTTCTCCTGGACGACGTAGGCGAAGCCCTTCTCCATCAGGCTGTCGAGCACTTCATAGATCTTCTGCCGCGGGACGCGCGCGCGCGCCGCCAACTCCAGGGCTTTGAAGCGCGGATGGCCCGCCAGCACCAGGTAGCTGCGAGCCTCGTAGGCGTTCAGTCCGATCTGCTGCAACCGGCGCCAGAATCGCTCATATTCCACTTCCGGCAGTTCGTCGACCATTCACGTGGGTCCTCTCAGGCGCACCACATATATCACAGGTCGGGGTCCAATGCGCCCTCTTTGGCGAATGAGCGGTCGAATGACGCGCGGCGCCAAAAGCCGGCCGCGTTCGCGATCGTTCGGGCCTGCGCACGGTGCGGTCAGGCCGCGGCCGGATCGCTTTGCATCGCGCCGAAGATGTTGCCCTCGGTGTCCTTGAAGTAGGCCAGCCAGCCGAGTCCCGGAACCGGCATCTTCGGCAGCGCGATCGATCCGCCCTTGGCCGGCACTCCGCTGATGATGGCATCCAGATCGCCGGCGATGATCGTGCACACGTAGGCGTTCACGGGCGCGCCGTCGGCGGGCCCAGGGCCGCGGCGGCGCAAGATGCCGCCGTTGATGCCGGGCGTGCCGTCCGGCCCGGTCGTCACCAGCCAGTACTCCACCGGCCCGCCCCAGTTCTTGATCTCCCATCCGAACAACGACGAGTAGAACCCCGCCGCGCGCTCGGGGTTTTCCGCGTGAATCTCGAAATGGCCAACGCGATTCATCTTTCCCTCCTCTTTGACGCCACAGGCGATATGGCGAGGATACCCGAGTTCCCTTCGGCCGCGTGTAACACTTCGTCTCGCCTGAAACGCCCTGTGATAGGCTATAGCTGCTCCGGCTGCGCTGGAGCGAGGGGGAGACGATGTTG
>CAYYNC010000005.1:0-145684 GCA_964472745.1 uncultured Solibacteraceae bacterium | reverse complement strand
CCGCGGGATGCGGATTTCGCTTGCATTTAGGCCAAAGCGAGACTATTATTCGTTCGGGGAAGGGCGAGTGGAGGAGAATACGCCCGACGTGCTCAGGTTCGACTGCTCCCGCTAACCCGACAGTCCTGAAGTCTGCCCGCGTGCGGTGCCGGAACGCTCCTCCGCCGGCATCGCGCTCTCCTTCGGGGGAGTAGCGGAGCAGGGGCCCGTGCGTGGCGCCCACGCGTACGGGCCCTTACTATTCTTGGGCTTACCGTCCTGAAACCTCGAGGGGAACAGTCGCCGACCAGACGGGACCGTCGATCGTGGTGAGCCAGGCCCGGGCACGATACCGCCCGGGCGCAGGAGCGGGGATCGCCAGCGGCCAGTTGCGCTCGCCCGGTCCGAAGGACTCCGCGCGGAGGGCCTGGGTGAAGAACTGGCCGTCGGACCAGCGATAGACGATCTTTCCCGATTCGTCTTCCAGGGTGAAGTCGTACGTCTGGCCTGAATTGAAAACGATGCGGAGCGGCTTGTCGCCGGGATTGCGGAGTGTGAGGCGGGCGGTGATGGGAGCCCCGCCGGGGTAGGCGGCCCGGTCGAGAGTCAGCGAGAATGCAACCTCCGGGCCGGAGATCATGGTGGTGGCGCCAAGGCGAGCGTAGATCAGGTCATAAGTCACCATCGCTGGCCCGCCCGTGTTTTCCATCCGGTGGACGAGTCCCACGGATGGGAGGAAGATGTCGCGCTCGATGCCGACCTGGAACACGCCGGGGAAGCGGATCTGAAGTCCGTAATTGAATACGCCGATCGGGCCCTCGTAGGCCGCGCTGCGCGATTCGTTGACGGCCCGGCCGCAGCAGGAGGGAACAGCAGACTCGTAGGGCTCGTCGAGGGCGCGATGGAAGGCATACCATAGCGCCTGCCTCTCCTCGGCGGGGTCGTAGGACACGAGCCAGCCGTTTTCATCCACGCGGAGCCATACGGTGTCCGTAAAGCGGCGCAGGGGGAAGCCGCGGACCAGGTACCAGGTCTGCCTCTGGAACTCGCGGGCTTCGGCAACCTCCATAATCACCGTGGCCGCGGGGAATGTTCCGCCGGTTCGATAGACCCATTGATTCCCGACCTGGAGAGGAAAGTAGTCGGGCTGGGGTTGCGCGGGCGCGAGTGCCGGCAACAGGAGCAAGAGGCTGGCTGCGACTCGAATCACCAACACAGTTCACCCTCCCCTTCAGCATACGCGAGAACTGCCGCTCCCCATTCAACGCCCCGCGCGTGATCCTGACGACGACGCCGTTCGCGGCGGGTCCGGGGCAGCGCACGAATTCAGTGCTGACCCCCTTCGGGTCCGACACCTTTGCGAAAGGGGCGCCGCCGCAGTCCCAGGGAAATGTCACGCCCCATTCCATGGCCCGGAGGGTTCCCGACATGGAATCGCGGAGCCCGGGGCAGATCCTGCCCAAGTCGCGGGGACAGGCGAAGCGATCGCCGGTCTTGTGCGCATGACAGATTGACTTTGCCGGAGCGACGACCTCGATCTCAAAGCCGAAGCGCGGGACAACGGGCATGACCTTGGGCTGTGTGGGATCGCCCCGTGGGGCGGGAGCGACGGCCACAAGGCCGGCGCAGCAAGCCGGACGAGTGAAGAAGTCGCGGCGGTGCACGGGGACTCCTTCCGCCTGGGCCGATATCACCCTGCAAAAGCAGGAGCAAGTGGGCCTGTTTAGAGCAGCGGCGACAGGTCCGCGGCCCACGCCTGGCGGATCAGGCGGACGTATTCATCCATGGAGTGGTCGGCGATGTTCTCACCCTTGCCGGGAAGCGCAAGTGCGGCGGCATGGAGGCGCTCGAGCGGGCCGTCGGACTGGGCCTCGGGGGTGATTTCGCCTTGCGAGTTGATGAAGAGACGGCCGCCGTCGTGGGTGTACTCAAGGCCCGGGGGCACACGCGGAACGATGTCCCTGTCATTGATGAACCGGAAGGACCGGCCGCCAAAGGCAGCATCGAAGGCTGCGGCAAAGCGGGCGTTTCCGACCCGTGGTTGGCCGAAGGTGACGACGCCCTGGACGGCGACCGGCGGATTGCCGAAGTGAAGGCTCGCCGCGGCGACTTTGGCGAGCGCTCCGCCCAGACTGTGGCCGCAGATCCAGATGCGCCGCGGCCCCGTGCCGGCGATCTTACCGCGGACGGCGGCTTCGACATCACGCCAGGCATCGAGGAATCCTTTGTGGACCTTGCCGGTCGGGCCATCCAATTGGAGTATCCGGGCATCGGTGATCCAGTCGCGGATTGACGTGGTGCCGCGGAAAGCGATCAGCAGCGTGGCATCGTTTTCAGTCATGAAGCCCTGGGTGTCCCGCACGTCGAAGGGATGAAACCAGTTCTTGTCGAATCCCCATAGCGTGGTGATGGCGCGGGCTTCGGGCGCACCCGCATAGGCGAGCTTGGCGGCGAGTGCGAGCAGGTAAGCGTTGGGCTTTGAGAGCCCGGCGGCATCGGGGCGAAAGTGATCGGTGAAGCGGACGAGGTAATCGGTCAAGGTTGGAAGCTCCTCCGTATGGTTGTTGAGAGATTATGGACGAAATGCGCTGGAATCGCAAACGAATTCTCCGCATATCACTTCGGATTCGAGCTGCCGAACGAGCGGCGGCGCGCTCCTCACTCGCCGGCCGTCCGGGCTGGGGGTTCCCGGCCCGTGCAGAACCCATCAGTTTGCGGACTGGAAAGGGTAGGAGAGCTGCTGCGAACACCTCTGCCTGAGCCCGTTCAGGGCCAGGCCGTAGCGCCCGTGGACGCCGGTTTTTTCGAAGATGCGCCGGAGGTGGATCTTCACGGTGCCCGGACGGATACCGAGTTCCAGGGCGATCTCGCGATTCTTCAAGCCTTGTTCGACGAGCTCGAGCACCTGCTGTTCGCGGGGCGTCAACTCGGGCCGGATGGGAGGGGCTGTCTGTACGGCCTCGCGGAACGCGCTCTCCTCCAGCCAGAGGCGGCCACCGGCCACGGCTGAAAGGCAGGAGAGAATCGACGGAAGGTCGGCGGTCTTGCGGAGTATGCCGCGCGCCCCGGCCTGGAGAAGGCGCAACGCTTCGGACTCGGTGATCGAGATGCCCCAAACCACGGTTTGCGCGGCTGGGGAGAGGCGGGTGAAACCTGGCAGCGCTTCGAGGACTGCCTGGAGGCCGAACGACTTGTCGATGAGCAGGACGTCCACCGGGCTGCGCCGCTGGAGCTCGGCAGCCAGGGCCAGGCTTCCCGTGGCCCAGCCGCAAGCGAGACCGTTGCCGTTGGAAAGCAACGAGCGGATGCCTTCCGCCGTGGCCGGCTGTGAATCACAGATTCCGACGGTTTTCTTCATGTCGCACCGTGAGCGGAGCGTGGCCGGGTCTGACTGGCCGGCGGGCGGCCGAGGACGAAGACGAGTTTTCCGCTCACTTCTGTAGTTACCGGGACGAGACAACCCTCTCAAAATTTTGGGGTTCGCGGCCGATAAGCCAGACGGAGCCGAGAACTGGAGCCGGGACGGAAAATGAGTTCGCCGACAGTCGCGAAGTCTTTCGGGCAATGGAAGATTCTGCTGATCGCGCTGGACGGATCGCTCAGCAATGAGCTGGCGCCGCTGTTCCGGGAGATGCTCCCGTTCTCGCCTGTGTTCGAGCTCGGCAACTATCCGAACCGGGCGGCGTTGGGCGAACTATTGGAGGAGCAGGGGCCAACGATCTGCTTTGTCGACGTCGGATCGAGCCGTGAGCGCGGAGCCGCTGTGCTCGGCGACCTCGCGGTCTTGGACCCGAAACTGCCCGTCATCGCACTGCACGGCGCCAACGATCCGGATTTCATCCTACGGACTCTGCGCGCCGGCGCCACGGAGTTTCTCGTTCGGCCGTTTGCGCCCGAGGACTTCATCCCGGTCATGGAGCGCGTGGTATCTCTAAACCGCTCCAAGCGGCCGGGTCTGAACGGCAAGGTCTTCTGCGTAATCCCGGCCAAGGGGGCCTGCGGAGCTTCCACCCTCGCCTGCGGCCTCGCCTTCAACTGCCGCAGGCTCTCTCAAAAGCGCGTGCTGCTGGCGGACCTCGACCCGCTCACCGGAACGATCGCATTTCAACTCAAGATTCGCCAGGTTTACTCCTTCCTCGACGCGCTGAATCGCGGCGCGACGCTCGACGACGATGTCTGGAAGGGACTCGTCGAGACAATCCAGGGCGTGGACGTGCTTCTCAGTCCCGAAAGCCCGGTCCACGGCATCGACGACATCCATGAGCCGCGGACGTTGATTGAATACGCGCGGATGAATTATGACTACGTGGTGGCGGACTGCGGCGGAGCCTATGGCGCGTGGGCGCTGGAACTGGCGCGCAGCAGCGATGAGATCCTGCTCGTCACCACCAACGAACTGCCGGCGCTCCAGGGCGCTCAGCGAGCCATCTCCTATCTGGAGCGCCGGAACCTCGACTTATCCAATCTGCGCGTGGTGCTGAACCGGTACCGCAAGGAGGAGGGGCTAACTCATGAGCTGGTTGAGGCCGCCTTGCACACCCGCGTCTACCACTTGATCCCCAGCGATCCGGAAAGTGTTGAGCGCGCTCTTGTGGAAGGCAAGCCGATCGCCAGCAACGGATTGGCCGGCAAGGCGATGGGCCAGCTTGCCGAGAAGTTCTGCGGCAAGGTGCCCGTGCCGGAATCGGAGAAGAAAAGGAAGTCGGGCTTGGCGGGTCTTTTCGGCTTCCTGAGCCGTTGAGTTCAAAAGCACTGAGCGAGGCCCGGGCCAGGTTGTGCGAGGCATGCCCTCACCACGGAGAGCGCGCAGACCGGGTTGGTACAATACGGAGCTTGCTGGAACTCGATTCACCGGAAGCTCTGCCCTGGGTTGCGGAACGTCTGGGCGTGGCTGTGGAGACGCTGGCGCTCACCCCGCTCGGCGGTGGCGTCTCCAATCACGTCTACCTGGCCGAAGCGCCGGGACTGCGCAGCGTCGTGAAACAGTCGCTCGGGCGGTTGCGGGTCGCAGAAGAGTGGCTCAGCCGCAGGGACAGAATCTGGCGCGAGTGCGCCGCGCTGAGGACGATGGCCGGCGTGCTGCCGGAAGGCGCGGTCCCCGAAGTACTCTTCGAAGACCGCGAGCAGCACATTTTCGCCATGCGGGCTGCTTCCGGAAACGCAACCCCCTGGAAAAGCTCTCTGCTCGCGGGTGAGGTCCGCGAAGAGACAGCTCGCCAGGCCGGAATCCAACTGGCCGGCTGGATCCGTGCCGGCGACGACCACCCCGAATGGCGGTTTGAGTTTGGCGACCTGACAGTTTTCTGGGAATTGAGAGTGGACCCGTATTACCGAAGTGTCGCCAACCGTCATCCGGCGCTATCACGGCAGATTGAGGCTCTAATCGAACAGTGCGCCGAGCGGCGGATTTCTCTCGTGCATGGCGATTTTAGTCCGAAAAATTTGCTGGTCGACGGCGATACGCTGGTGGTGATCGACTGGGAAGTAGTGCATTGGGGCGACCCCAGCTTCGATGCCGCTTTCCTCACCAACCACCTGCTGTTAAAGGCCTTTCATCTTTCCCGGTGGGCGGATCGGTATGCCGCGGCCGCGCACTGGTTCTGGGACGAGCTGAGAGCCGGCCTTCGCGGCGGAGCGGCCCGGCTCGAACGGGACGCCATCGGACATCTTGGCGGGCTGCTGCTGGCCCGGATCGACGGCAAATCCCCGGCCGAGTACATCCGCGACGAGGCGGTCAAGAATCGCGTGCGCGAGGCCGCCGCGGATATCCTTCTGCATCCTCCCGATTCCATCGAAGGCGTCTTCAGGAGACACTTTCCATGCCTCTGACCATCGCCCGTCTGCGCGCGCTCGAGATCCTGGACTCCCGGGGCAATCCGACTATTCAGGTGGAAGCGATCCTGTCCGACGGCGCCTCCGCCTCCGCGCAGACGCCCTCCGGCGCTTCCACCGGCAAACACGAAGCTGTGGAGTTGCGCGACGGGGATCCCGCGCGTTATGCCGGCAAGGGCGTACTCAGGGCATGTGCAAACGTGGAAGGCGAGATCGCGCGCGCCGTCCGCGGCATGAATGCCGAAGACCAGCTTGCGCTTGACCGGCGGATGATCGAGGCCGACGGCACGGAAGGCAAGACGCGGCTCGGCGCCAACGCCATCCTCGGAGTGAGCTGCGCGGTCGCCCGCGCCGTGTCTTGCTCGCGCCGGGAGCCGCTTTGGAGAACCCTGGCCTCGATGGGACGGGGGAATCGAACACCATTGCTGCCTGTGCCGATGGTCAATATCCTCTCCGGCGGATTACACGCCGGCCGGCAGATCGAGTTTCAGGACTTCCTGGCGGTGGCGCATGGCGTTGCGTCCTACGCTGAGTCGCTGCGAGCCGTCGCCGGCATTCACCGCGAGGCAGCGCGGATACTGAGCGAGATCGGCCGTCCCGCGGCAGGCGTGGCCGACGAGGGCGGTTGGGGGCCGGTGCTGGATTCCAATGAGCAGGCGCTCGACATCCTGACACGCGCTATCGAACGCGCCGGTTACGAGCCGGGCGCGCAGGTCTCCATCGCCATCGACGCTGCATCCTCGCACTTCTACAGCGACGGCTCGTATCACCTCGCTTCCGAAGGCCGGCGTCTCGAAGCCGGGCAACTCATTGCCCTTTACGAGCAATGGGCGGCACGCTACCCTGTGCGCTCGCTCGAAGACGGATTGGATCAGGACGACTGGGACGGCTGGGTGGCGCTGACAGCGCGTCTCGGCGGCAGACTGCAACTCTTGGGCGACGACTTCTTCACCACCAATCCGCGCCGCGTTCGCATGGGAATCGAGCGCAAAGCCGGCAACGCCGTGCTCGTGAAGATGAACCAGATCGGCACGCTATCGGAGACGTTCGAAGTACTCGATCTGGCGCGCGAAGCAGGCTTCCAGGCCGTCGTCTCCGCACGGAGCGGCGAAACCGAAGACAGTTTTCTAGCCGACCTCGCCGTCGCCTCGGGCGCGGGACAGATCAAGGTGGGATCAGTCACGCGATCGGAACGTCTCGCCAAGTACAACCGGCTGCTCGAACTCGAGCGCTTCGGCGGCCTCGAATGGCGCGCCTCGGAGAGTTACCCCTTGCCGCCCGGGGCCTGAGCTGTTCTCGAAGGCTCGTTCCTGGCGTGGCGCGCCCGCTCCAGGCCGGTGCGCCTTCGTTTGCCGGTCTTCCTCCTCGACCGCTTGCGCGGCTTCTTCTCCGCGGGGAGATTGATGGTGCCGCGGCATTTGGGCGATCCGCACGCGCAGATCACTTTCGGGACATCCGGCTCGAACCGGTAGTCGACCGTCAGCTCTTCGCCGGGTTGAATGTCGCGGGCCGACATGTAGAGGATGTGCCCCTTGAAGATCCAGGCATAGACATTCGGATCGCAGCTATGGTTGATGTACTCCGCCCCGCTGCCGCCCACTGAGCCGTCTATCGTCCAGTAGCCATCGAGCGTAAAAAGGTAATTCAGCGGCTTGTTCGAGCGGCGGGCGGTCTCGCGCCGGCTGATCTTCTCGCCGGTGTACTCGATGATCTTGCGCCCTTTGGGAATGAATTCCTCGGCGTAGACACCCCACCTGTGGATCGCTGATTCTTTCACGGCGATCTTGAAGCGAGCGTGCCGGGGGTTGATTCGCGGGCGCTCCTCCGCGGCCTTGCTGCCGTGACTCATGAGAAGGTGCAGCCGATCGCGGCGCCGGGCCGATCAGAACTCCTCTTCCTCTTGCTCCTTCTTCTTCTTGGCCTTCCGCCTGAGCACGATGATCACCAGGCACAGGACCGCCAGGATGGCGGCGACGATTCTGACAACAGTTTGAGCGTCCAAAACAAATCCTCCCGCGGGCCCACAATCCCGCCTCGGTGTCAGGATATCGTATCTTATCCGATCCGCACGGCGATGGCGAGAGGCGCTTACATGCCCGCTTTCTGCTTGAGGACGTCGATCAGCTCACGCACCGCGGCGGCGCTCTTGTCGAGCATCGCCTTTTCGTCGGGGTTCAACTGCACCTCGTAGATCTTCTCGATGCCGTTGGCGCCGATCTTGATCGGCACTCCGACGAAGATGCCCTGGTAGCCGTATTCGCCCTCGAGGCACGCCGCACAGGGGAGCACCTTCTTCTTGTCCTTGAGGATGGATTCGACCATCTCGACCGTGGCCGCAGACGGGGCATAATATGCGCTGCCGGTCTTGAGATACTTCACGATCTCGGCGCCGCCGTCGCGAGTCCGCTGCACGATCGCGTCGATGCGCTCCTTGGGCAGCAGCTCCGTAATGGGAATGCCCCCCACTGTGGTCAGACGCACAATCGGAACCATGGTGTCGCCGTGGCCGCCCAGGACGAGCGCCGTGATGCTCTCCACCGAAACGCCCAGCTCCAGCGCCAGGAACGTGCGGTAACGCGCGGTGTCGAGAATGCCCGCCATGCCCATCACGCGGTTCCGCGAGAACTTTGAAACCTGGTGCGCCACCCAGCACATCGCGTCGAGCGGATTCGTCACCAGGATGAGAAACGCGTTTGGCGAGTGCTTAACCGCTTGCTCGGTGGCGGTCTTGACGATCTCGTAGTTGGCTAGAAGCAGATCGTCGCGGCTCATGCCCGGCTTGCGCGGGAAGCCCGCGGTGATCACGACGATGTCCGAGTTCGCAGTGGGCTCGTAATCGTTCGCGCCCGTGATCATAACGTCGTAACCCTCGACGGGGCCCGACTGGAGGATGTCGAGGCCTTTGCCCTGCGGCACACCCTCGACCACGTCGACGAGGACGACGTCCGCCAGCTCCTTGCCGGCGATCCGCAACGCACAATTGGCGCCCACGTTTCCGGCGCCCACGACCGTGACTTTTTTTCGCATGGGATGATTCCTTCCTCCGGACTACGGCAGCCTTGCTTCCCGCTGCGCGCGGGAAAATCGGACAGCCTGCTCGAATTATATCCGCAGCCTAGCGGCCTTCGCCCACCCGGTGCAGTTTCAGAAGATTGGTCGTGCCGGGCCGCCCGATGGGTTGCCCCGCCACGAAGACAACGCTGTCGCGCGGCTTGAGATAGCCCCGCTCCACGAGAACGCGGTCCATCTGGATCATCATTTCGTCGGTGGAGGTGACGTCGGTGGCGATGATGGGCTGGATGCCGTACACAATGCTGAGCGAACGAGCGACAGTGGCGTTCGGCGTGAAGGCGAAGATCGGTACCGGCGGGCGGAATTTCGAGATCAGGCGCGCGCTCGATCCGCTCGCCGTGAAGACCACAATGGCGCTGGCGTTCGCCAGACGGGCGGCATGATACGCGGCGTCGGCCACGATCTCGGCGTGAGTGAGATACTCGCGGCGGGGCAGTTCTCGGAAGCCCTCGCTGCGAATCGAGTCCTCGGCCTGCCGCGCGGTGCGGTCCATCATTCGCACCGCCTCGACAGGATACTTCCCGGTGGACGTTTCGGCGGAGAGCATGACAGCATCGGTGCCGTCGTAGATCGCATTCGCGATGTCGCTCACTTCGGCGCGCGTCGGGTAGGGGTGCTCGATCATCGTCTCCAGCATCTGAGTGGCCGTGATGACGAACTTGCCCGAGCGCCGTGCGCGCTCGATGATCGACTTCTGGATGAACGGCACCCGCTCCATCGGCAGCTCGACGCCCAGATCCCCGCGCGCCACCATGACCCCGTCGCTCTCATCGAGGATCTCTTTCAGCGCGTCCACCGCTTCCGGCTTCTCGATTTTGCTGATGATTGGCAGGTTGGCGCCCTTCTCCTCGAGGAACAGGCGCAGCCGCAGGACATCGCTGGCCTTGCGCACGAACGAGAGCGCGACGAAGTCCAGGCCCACCTCCATGCCGGCCAGCAGATCGGCCATGTCCTTGCGCGTCAGCGACGGCGTGGAAAGCTGAACGCCCGGGAGATTGATGCCCTTCTTGTCGCTGATCTGGCCGCCGGTAACCACCCGGCAGCGAGCGGTCGTGCCGTCGGAGGAGACCACCTGGAGCTCGAGGCTGCCGTCGGCAAGCAGGACGCGATCGCCCGTCTTCACGTCGCGCGCGAAGTCTTTGTATGTGGTCGAGGCGATCTTCGGGTTGCCCAAGACCTCTTCCGTCGTGATGCTGAATTCCGCGCCCTTTTCGAGCACGGCCGATCCGCCCTCGAACTTGCCGAGGCGGATCTTGGGGCCTTGCAGGTCCAGCAGGACCCCCGTGTGAACGCCGAGGTCGCCGGCGATGCAGCGCACAAGCCGCACGTGCTCCGCCCGCTCCTCGGAGGAGCTGTGCGAGGCATTCAAGCGGAAAACATCCACGCCGGCTTCAATCAGGCGTCTCACCATCTCGGGGGAAGCACAGGCGGGACCCATCGTCGCGACAATTTTCGTGTTCGTCATCAGGGGCGATTGAGACCGTGCGGTAGGATGGCTCTTTACATTATGCCCGTTTACCAAGTTGTGGTTCTTGCGGTCGTTCAGGCTCTCACCGAGTTTCTTCCGATCTCGTCGTCTGCGCACCTGGCGCTGGCGCCGTGGCTGCTTGGCTGGCCCGACCAGGGACTGGCGTTCGATATCGCCCTGCATTTCGGAACGCTGCTTGCGGTGATGGCGTACTTCTTTCGCGACTGGGTGCAGATTCTCGGCCGCGGCCTGGGCCTCCTCAAGCCCGGTCCGGCGGACCATGACATGGACAGCCGCATGCTGTGGTTCCTGGCCGCGGGCACGGCGCCGGTGGGAATCACAGGTCTCCTGCTCAAGGACGCGGTGGAGACCACCTTGCGCAGCCCGTTCGTCATGGGCGGAATGCTCGTCGGAGTGGGCCTGCTCATGTGGTACGCCGAGGTGACGTCAAAGCACAGGCGCAGTTTTGGGGAGGTGGGCTTGAAGGACGCGCTTTGGATCGGGTGCGCGCAGGCTGTGTCCGTAATCCCCGGGACCTCGCGCAGCGGGATCACCATCACGGCCGCGATGTTGAGGTCGATCGACCGGCCCTCCGCCGCGCGCTTCTCGTTTCTGCTGTCTACTCCCGCGATACTGGCAGCCGCCCTGGCTGACTTCTGGGATCTGAAGAAGGCAGGCGGACTGGCCGAGGAGATGAAAGCGCCCTTCGCCATGGGAATCGGCGTGAGCGCCGCAGTCGGATTTGCCGTGATCGCGCTGTTCCTCCGTTACCTGCGGAGCAACACTCTTCGCTTTTTTATTGCATATCGAATCGCCTTTGGTATACTGATAATCGCTCTTGCGATTCTCCGCCGTTGAGGCGGAATGCGCATTCGATTCTTCACCCGGTTCCCCCGCCTCAAAGAGGTGGCGGGATTTTTGTTGCTGGTCGCCTCTGCGGGCTATTTCCTCGCGCTTCTCACCTACAGCCCTTCCGACCCGTCGTTTAACACCGCCACGTGGGTTGACCCTCCCGCCAACCGCATCGGGCGCATCGGCTCGCATCTCGCAGACCTCAGCTTCCAGACTTTCGGGCTCGGAGCCTACTTGCTGCCCGCGCTCATAGCGTGGTGGGGATTCCGCTGGCTTCTCTCCGGCGAGGTGCGATCCCCGCTGGCAAAGCTCACCGGCTATGCCCTCATGACGGCGAGCGCTTGCTGCGCGCTTGCGATACTTTACCCCGCACGGCCGTACCACGGGGCATTTGAGATTGGAGGAGTTGCGGGCCACCTGGCCGCCTCCGCGCTCACCCACTACTTGAATCCGCTGGGGACGCTGCTCCTCCTGCTGGCGCTGGCCGTCGTCTCGCTTTACCTGGTTTCGACGTTTTCCCTCCGGTCGTTCGCCGAAGGAATGGCGCCCGGCCGCTGGATCCGCTTCCGCAGGCGGAGCGACCAGCCGGACCTCCCGGATGGCGGTCCGGAAATCCAAGCCCTGCCGGAACCGGCGCCTGAACGGGGATCGCGGCGTAAGCAGGACGCGCCTGAACCCACGGGAGCGCTGTTCACGCCGCCCGGACTCGAGGCGGACCTTGCCGCGCTCGAAGAGAGCCCTGCCGGACCGATCCAGGACCAGGTGCGGCAGCAGGAGGCGGCGCAGTATCTTAGCGCTTCGCGGCCTTCGGAGGCGTACGCCAAGGCGAACGGACAGACTGCGGTCCAGGACGCGCCGCCGTGGGACGTGGAGGACATTCCGATCCGGCCGCTCGAAGAGGCCCCGGCGCCCGAGATTCTACCGCCTCCGCCCGAGCCCAAGAAGGCGGCGCGCAAGCCTGCCGCGCATCCACAGGCGGCCTACAGGCTCCCCTCGCCGCGGTTGCTCAATCCTCCGCCGGACCGCGAAGGCTACGATTCGCAGGAACTGAAAGAGATCGCCGCACGCATCAAGTCGAAACTCGAGGAGTTCAACGTCACCGGCAATGTCGTGCAGATCAACCCCGGCCCTGTTGTCACTACTTTCGAGTTCAAGCCCGATGCGGGCGTGAAAATCGCCAAGATCACGACGCTGGCAGAAGACCTCTGCCTTGGCCTGCAAGCCGAGAGCATCCTGATCGAGCGCATCCCTGGCAAGCCCACCGTCGGTATCGAGGTTCCGAACACGCGGCGCGAGATGATCAGCCTGCGGCAGATCCTCGAGGCCGAGGACTTCCAGGACGCCCCCGCGCGGCTGACCATGGCGATGGGGAAGGACATCTCGGGCCGCATCCGCATCTCCGAGCTCGAGAAGATGCCGCACCTGCTCATCGCGGGCTCCACCGGATCGGGCAAGAGCGTGATGCTCAACACGCTCATCATGTCGATCCTCTTCAAGTCCACTCCGGAGGAAGTGCGCATGATCCTGGTGGATCCGAAGCGCGTCGAACTGGGAATCTATGATGGCATCCCGCACCTGCTGACGCCGGTGATCACCGAACCGAAGAAGGCCGTGAACGCCCTGCGCAACGCCGTGCTGGAGATGGAGCGGCGCTTGAAGCTGCTCGCCGGCTACCAGGTGCGCAACATCGAGCAGTTCAACAAGAAGATCCGCGCCATGCAGGAGAAGCCGCTCAGCCTGTTCGTGGATGACGAGGAAGCGGCTGAAGAGCAGGGCGAGAAGCCGCTCCCCTACATCGTCATCATCATCGATGAGCTGTCCGACCTGATGATGCTGGAGCGCGCCGGCGTCGAAGAGTCGGTGATCCGCCTGGCGCAGATGGCGCGCGCGGTCGGCATCCACCTCGTTCTGGCGACGCAGCGTCCGTCGGTGGACGTGATCACGGGCCTGATCAAGGCGAACTTCCCGGCGCGCATCTCCTTCCGCGTGGCAACGCGGGTGGATTCTCGGACTGTGTTGGACGTCATGGGCGCCGAGCACCTGCTGGGCAGGGGCGACATGCTGTTCCTGCCGCCGGGGACGTCGCGCTTGTTGCGCGTTCACGGAGCGTACGTCACCGAGAGCGAGATCAACGAAGTGGTCGACTTCTGGAAGAAGCAGGCCCAGCCCGAATACGACCAGAGCTTCCTGTTCACCCCTCCGAGCGAAGAGGAGGAGGACGAGGAGTTCGAGGGCGAAGAGGACCCGATGTACCGCGACGCGGTGCGCGTGATCTGCGAGATGGGCAAGGCGTCCACGTCGATCTTGCAGCGCCGGCTGAGGCTGGGCTACGGCCGCGCGGCGCGCATTCTCGACCGCATGCAGAAGGAAGGCGTCATCAGCCCGCCGGACGGCTCGCGTCCGCGCGATGTTCTGCGCCGGCCCGACTGGCTGGACGAGGATTTTTAGCGGCTTTGCGACGAACGCATAATACGCCGGAGGGCCAACCTGAGCCTGGCCCTCCGGCGCTTCTTTCAATCCTCTCCGCGCGCGTGCGACAATCTGCTTCATAGAGAGGGGAATCCGAATGAAGCTGTTCCTGTCTGCCGTCGCGTTTGCCGGCGTTGCCATGTCGCAGCCCGGGCCGGTGATGTCTGCGGTGATTCCGGCCTATGAAACGGCGAAGAAGAACATGGTGGAAGCGGCCGAGGTCATGCCCGAGGCGGAGTACGCTTTCAAGCTGAGCCCGGCTCAGCGCGCCTTCGGCGAGTGGATCGATCACACCGCCGGGATGAACTTTCGGATGTGCGCAACGATGAAGGGTGAGCAGCCGCCCGCGGCGCCGGCGGGCGGCAAGACGAAGGCCGACCTCGTGAAGAACATCGAAGCGTCGTTCAACTATTGCGATTCGGTGATCAAGTCGATGTCCGACAGCGCGGCGACGTCCGAAGCGGGCGCCGGCAAGGTGACGCCGCTCTCCGTCATGATCGGGCAGCTCGCGCAGTTGAACTCGCACTACGGCAACATGGTGGGCTATCTGCGGGCGAAGGGCATCACGCCGCCATCGACTGCGCGATCGCAGGCTGCTCAGAAGAAGTAGTCCGCGCTCACTTGGAATGGGCTATCTGGTGCTGCTTGCAGTAGCGGCCGCCCTGCACCGCGGGCCGCGTGCAGCGCCCGCCCTTGGATGTGATGGCCGCGCAGCGGCCGACCACCGGCTTGCGGTCCGGCTCGATGTCGGGGATGTTGGCCCAGCCCTTGGCCGGCTGTGAGGGCCGGGCCTGTAGCAGACCCTTTTGCTCGCTCAGCTCCGTCAGCAGGCGGTCGATTTCGGTCTCGATCTCCTGGACGCGGGTCTTTAACTCGGTTAAGGATTGGATGGACTTTTCGATCCTGTCGAGCTCCGCCGGCGCCTGAGAGCCGGCCAGAAGGCAGCAGGCGGACAGGAACGCGATTGCCGTCCTCACCATGTCTCTGGGAAAAGAGTGGGTTCCGGCCGCCAGGATTCTCAGACGTTGAACTCGATTCCTTGCGCCAGCGGCAGTTCAGAGGACCAGTTGATGGTCACGGTCTGGCGCCGCATATAGGCTTTCCAGGAATCGCTGCCCGCCTCGCGGCCCCCGCCGGTTTCCTTTTCTCCGCCGAAAGCGCCGCCGATCTCGGCGCCGCTGGTGCCGATGTTGACATTGGCGATGCCGCAATCGCTGCCCTCCGCGCTCAGGAAGGTCTCGGCCTCGATAAGGTCTCGAGTGAACATCGCCGAGGAGAGGCCCTGAGGCACCCCGTTGTGAATCGCGATGGCTTCGTCGAGGCTGTCGTACTCCGTGATGTAGAGGATCGGAGCGAAAATCTCCTCCTGCACGATGGGCATCGAGGGTTTCGCCCGCACAATGGCGGGCTCGACGAAGAAGCCCGGACGATCCAGCCGCCGCCCTCCGCAAATGACCTCGCCGCCCTGCTCGCGCACGCGGCGCAGGCCGTCCATCATGTCATCGACCGCTCCCTGGTTCACCAGTGGCCCCATCAGCGTGGAGGGGTCGAGCGGGTCGCCGATGCGGATCTGGGAATACGCCGTCTTCAGGCGCGCGGTGAAGTCTTCCGCGATGCTTTTGTGCGCGATGACCCGGCGGATCGTCGTGCAGCGCTGCCCGGCTGTGCCGACGGCGCCGAACAGGACCGCGCGCAACGCAAGATCCAGATTCGCCGAGGGCGTGAGGATGACGCCGTTATTTCCGCCGAGTTCGAGGATCGTTCGCCCCAGACGCCGGCCCACGGTCTCCGCGACGCGATAGCCCATCCGGCAGCTTCCCGTGGCGCTGACCAGCGGAATGCGCCGGTCCGCCAGCAGTCGCTCGCCGATGGTGGTGCCGCGCCCTATCACGAGCGAGCACACTCCCTGCCATCCATGCCGGGCCAGCACGCGGTTCACGATGTGCTGAACCGCGATGGCTGTCAGCGCGGTCTCCGACGAAGGCTTCCACAGCACGCAGTCCCCGCACACAGCGGCGATCAAGGCGTTCCAGCTCCACACCGCCACCGGGAAGTTGAAGGCCGAGATGACGCCGACCACCCCCAGGGGATGCCATTGCTCGTACATCCGGTGCCGCGGGCGCTCGCTCGGCATCGTCGGGCCGCCAAGCTGTCGCGACAGGCCCGTGGCGAATGCGGCAATGTCAATCATCTCCTGGACCTCGCCCTTGCCCTCTGCAAGGATCTTGCCCATCTCGAGCGACACCAGCGCGCCCAGCGCGTCTTTCGAGTTGCGAAGCTCTTCGCCAATCTCGCGCACGATCTCGCCGCGCTTGGGCGCGGGAAACATGCGCCAGCGCTCAAAGACCGCCGCGGTCTCCTCCATGACACGCTCGTAATCCGCTTCGGACGCCATGGCGACCCGCGCAATCGTTTCGCCGGTGCTGGGGTTGACGCTCTCCAGCTCTCCTCCCGACGGCGCGTCAAGCCACGCTGCGCCGCAAGCGCCCGAGTTGAGCGGCTTCAAACCAAGTGATTCCAGAATCTCCGGGATGGTCATGTCAAAGCTCCGTGCCCATTCTATGCGCACGGCGGGGCGAAAGAGAAAAAGGGGGCGGCAACTTGGAGCCACGGGTGTCTCCCGGGGCTCGGTTGCCGCCCTTCAGGGAGGATCGGCCAAGGAAGGAGGGAAGTTCAAGGTTTGCGGGTCAGATGCGCAGCTTCGCCGCGTTCTTGCGGATCAACTCCGCCCGAACCGCAATACTTATCGCGTTGGCGCGCAGTTCCTCACGCTTCGCCGCCAGCTCACCCGACTCGGCGATATTCCTCTTGTTGGCAAGGAAGATGTTCAGCAAGCCCGCCAAGTCCTTCAGCCGCTTGACTTCGGTCTGCTGAGCCGCGTTGAGAGTCGGGATTTGGCCTTCGAGTTGGGAGACAAGGTCTTGGATCTGCTCGACCTGTTTCGAGATCTCCTCCAACTGCGTGGTCACGCTCGCTGGATCCGACTTCTTGTTCTTTAAGGTCGTCGCGACTTCCTTGGCCTTCACTTCCGCCGCTTGGGCTGCGCTGATCAACTGTTGCAGGTATGACCTGGCATCGGAATTTCCCGTGGTGGGGTTTGGGTCGGCTGCCAACGCCCGGAGGGCGAGAACGCCGCCGAGTAGGACCACGGTGGCGGTGAGTTTCATTGAGGTTCTCCTTCTTCTAGGGTTCTTTCGAGATGAGGGCGGCCAAGTAAGTCCCAGCCGCCTCCGTACACCTGAGTAGATGTATTCGCATATATGAAAGTTTCAATGTGCGAATGTTTTTTCACGACTCTTTGCGCGGCCGGAGGTATCGTGGAGCGTGATGGACCGGCGAACCTTCCTTGTTTCGACGCTCGGCGGCGGAATCGGGCTGTTGCGGGCGGCGGCGGACCGCCCCATGAGCGTGGTACTAATCCTGGCTGACGATCTCGGCTGGGCTGACATCGCCTGCTACGGTTCGGATCTGCATGAAACTCCGAACCTTGACGCGTTCGCGAGGTCGGGCATCCGCTTCACCAACGCCTATTCGGCGTCGCCGGTCTGCTCACCCACGCGGGCTTCGATCATGACGGGAAAGCACCCGGCGCGCCTGGGGATGACCATCTGGTCGGAGGGCTCGCTTTCGACTCCTGGGCCCAAGCAGAAGCTGGCGCCGCCTCCGTCGCGGCATAGCCTGCCGCTGGAGGAGCAGACGGTGGCCGAGTTGCTGAAGCAGCACGGCTACCTGACGGCAATCGCCGGCAAGTGGCACCTGGGCGACGCTTCGCATTTTCCCGAAACCCAAGGTTTCGACATCAATATCGGCGGCACCCACTGGGGCGCGCCGGTGAGTTTCTTCCACCCGTATCGCGGGCTGCGGCCGAACGGCGAGTTTCGCTACGTCCCGCACCTTGAATGGGGCCACCCGGGCGAGTATTTGACGGACCGGCTCACGGACGAAGCGCTGGCGGTGATGCGCAAGGCGAAGGACCAGCCGTTCTTCCTGATGCTGGCGCACCATGCGGTCCACACTCCGATCGAGGGCAAGCAGGATCTGGTTGAGCGCTACAAGCGCAAACTGAAGCCGGGCCTGAGGCACAAGAACGCGATCTATGCAGCGATGGTGCACAGCCTGGATGAGAGCGTAGGGCGCGTGCTCCGCGAGATCGACACGCTGGGCATCGCGGACCGCACCGCGGTGATCTTTGCGTCGGACAACGGCGGCTACATTAACCCATTCAACGGTCTGCCGGTGACGGATAACTGGCCGCTGCGATCGGGCAAAGGCTCGCTGTATGAGGGCGGAATCCGGATCCCGCTGATGGCGCGCGTGCCGGGCGTGAGCGCGCGCGATGCCGTATGCCACACGCCCGTGTCGTCTCAGGACCTATTCGCCACGATGCTCGATTGCGCCGGCGCCCGCGCGCCCGGCGGGATTCCGCAGGATGGGCAGAGCCTGACGCCGCTGTTGCGGAACCCGCGCGCGGCGCTGCGGCGGGACACGCTGTACTTTCACTACCCGCACTATTACCCGACGACAACCCCGGTGAGCGCCATCCGCTCGGGCGACTGGAAGCTGCTCGAATACTACGAAGACGGCAGGCTCGAGCTTTACAACCTGCGCAGCGATCCTTCGGAGAGGAACGATCTCGCGCAGGCGATGCCTGAGCGTGCAAAAGCCCTCAGGCAGCACTTGCAGGAGTGGCTGAAAAGCGTGGGCGCGGGTCTGCCCACGCCCAACCCGGCATACAAGGGATAACGCGCGTCAGCGCTGCGAGGTCAGCGGCGGCGCGCTCTTTACGTACTTGTCGAACCACGTGACCATTTCGTACAGCGTGTGTTCGATCGACTCCTTCGCGGCGTAGCCGTGCGATTCGTGCGGCAGCATGACCAGCCGCACCGTGCCGCCGTTGCCCCTCACCGCCTGATAGAGCCGCTCGCTCTGAACAGGGAACGTGCCCGGATTGTTGTCCGCCTCGCCGTGAATGAGGAGAATCGGCTCGTTGATCTTGTCGGCCCAGGTGAACGGTGACATCTTCATATAGACGTCGCGCGCCTCCCAGAACGTGCGGCGCTCGCTCTGAAAGCCGAAGGGCGTCAGGGTGCGGTTGTACGCGCCTGACCGCGCGACGCCGGCGCGGAAGAGGTCAGAATGCGCGAGCAGGTTGGCCGTCATGAAACCGCCGTAGCTGTGGCCGCTGACACCGACGCGGTTGCGGTCGGTGACGCCCATCTCCACGGCCTTGTCGATGGCCGCCTTAGCGCTCGCGACGAGCTGTTCGACGTAGGTGTTATTCACGGTTTCCGGATCGCCGATGATCGGGATGGTCGCGTCGTTCAGAATCGCGTAGCCCGCCAGTAAGAGGAAAAGGTGCGACGCCCCGCGCATGGAGACGAACCGCTGCGTCGACCCGCCGATCTGGCCTGCGGTGTCGGCGTCGTTGTATTCGAGCGGGTAGGCCCAGATGATTGTCGGCAGGCGCGTGCCTTCCTGATAGCCGGGCGGCAGGAACAGCGTGAAGCTGAGCTGCACGCCATCCTCACGCTTATAAGTGACAAGCTGCCGTTTGATCTGGCGAAGTTGCGGCGTGGGGTCGGTGAAGTTCGTCAGCGCTTTCCGCTCATCGCTGCCGCGCGTGCGGACGTAGTAGTTGGGCGGAACGGTGGGCGACTCGTAGCTGGTGAGGAACTTCGAACCGTCGTCGGCGAGCAGCGCCTCCACCGACTCAAAGCCGGTCTCGCCGGCGCGGAAGATCTCTTCCGTCTCGAGGGTGCGCAGGTTCATCCGGCGCAGGAACGGCCTGTCGCCTTGCGGTGTCGCGCCCTGGCCGGCGAGGAAAATGAAATCACCTTGTTGGTGGAGCACCATCCCGCCGGTCGCAAGCCGTTTCATCACGGGCTGTCCAGGGTTGCGGTAGCGGTCCTGCGTGTTGCGGCTGAAGATGACCTTGGGTTCGGCCGACCGGTCATCCAGGAAGATGCGCGTGGTGGTCACCCAACGGCGGTCGCGGTCGAAATCGGAGACAAAGGCCATTCCCCCCTCGCCGTGCATAAGACCCATGCCGCGGTGAACGGTCTTCGCCACCTCAACTGCCTGGCCCTGGAACGGCGCTTTGAGCATCATCAGTCTGTCGCGATGCGGGACCTTTCTCTTCGGGTCGCCGCCATCGAGCGCTTCCCACCAGGTGAGCGTCGCGGGCTCGGTCGGCCTCCAGAAGATGCTGCGCGGTCCTGTCGGCACGCCCTCAATCGGAACCTTGTCCTCCAATGGCGCCTTGTGCACGACATGAATCGTTTTGCCCGTTCGGTCCCAGACTCCGACCTCTTTGGGAAAAGCGCTGTAGGGATGCAGGTAGCTGTACGGCTTTTCGATGCGCGTCACAAGCAGGTGCTTGCCGTCGGGCGCGGGGACGGCCGCGCTGGCGAGGACCGGCTTGCCGATCGGCTGCACTGCGCCGCTTGCGAAATCAATCGCCGCGAGCTGCGAAGTGCAGAAGTAGTCGAACAAGCTCTCGTCGTACGGGCTCTTGAGCATGTCCTGGTAAGTGCGGACCGGTCCCGCTCTGCCGGCGCTCTCCTGCACGTTCGGTCCGGACGGCGCGGCGGGCGGTTTCGGCGCGGCGCCGCGCCCGGCGGGCACGAGCCGGACGAGCAGTTCCCTGCTTCCGGCGAACCACGACACTGCCTGGCCGATCGTGTCATTGACGCGCACACCCGGAACGCGGCGAAGAACTGTGGCGTTGACCGCACCCAGGTAGAGGTCCGTGGAGGCGGCGGCGTAATTCAGCACGGCGAAGCGCGTGCCGTCGGGACTCCACACCGGCATATCGAGCTTCGCCCCCGCAGGCACGGCGATTTTCGTCTCTTTGCCCGTCGCGATCTCTTTCACACTAATGCCGGTGAAAACCGCGAACGGGTTGTGCGGCCCGTTGTTGGCGGGGTTGATGCGAATCCCCGCGATGCGATGCACCGGCGCCGCCAGGTCGGCGATGGAGGGGTAGATCCGCCGCTCCAGCAGCAGCATGTGCGTCCGCGACGGATTCACCGACACCGACGGCGTGGCCGGGGCGTGCAGCACGTCGAGGATCTCTTTAGGCGGTTTCTGATAGGTGATCTCCGCGGCGAGCGGGATCGACAACAGTGCGATCAGCCAGAGCCGGACTTTCATGCTGTCAACCTCCAGGGTTTTCTGTAACGGCGCGTCACCATGCGGGCGGCCTCGCCGTCACGCAGAATTGTCTCACGCGCGTCGTCCCACCTGATTCGCCGGCCTACGCGGTGTGAGATGTTCGCCAGCAAGCCCGCCTTGTTGAGCTTGTGGCCGTATTCGATGTCGCACGTCGTGCGCTGCCGCGACTTGATGGAATCGAGGAATTCGCGGATGTGGCCTGGCGAGTCCGGAATGGACTTCTCCGGCCTCGGGAAGTCGGGCGCCGGCTTGCCCTTCACGTAGATCTCGTGGCGCGAGTAATTGGTGACCAGGGTGGCTTCGCTTCCTTGAAATGCGCAGCCCGGGTCCCACAACTCCAGACCGGGAAAACCCTTCGGATGCAGGCTCCACGTCATCAGCACGTTGGGGTACTCCAGTGTGGCTTCGAAGACGTTAGGCGTTTCGCCGTTGTCGTCATCGAGCCTCCGGTGACCCGTGGCCATCACGCTGACCGGCGCCTGGAGATCGAGCGCCCAGTAAACGACATCGGTGATGTGGCACCAGAAGTCGACAAACACACCGCCGGAATAGTCCCAGAAGTAGCGGTAGGTATGATGGCAGCGGTTCGGATTATACGGACGCTTCGGCGCGGGGCCGAGCCAGAAATCGTAGTCGAGCCCCTTGGGCGGAGGCCCGTCGGGCGGGCTGCCGATCCCCTTTTCGGCGGCCTTCTTCCAGCAGTACACGCGGTCGATCTTGCCGAGCTTTCCCGACCGCACCATCTCGACCACGCGGCGATAGTTGGGCAGATCGTTGTGGATGTGGTTGCCCATCTGCGTAATGCGCTTGTTGGCCAGCGCCGCCTTCACCATCGCGCGCCCCTCTCCCACCGAGTAGCTCAACGGCTTCTCCACGAAGACGTCCTTACCCGCCCGGCAGGCGAGGATTGCGGGTAGTGCATGCCAGTGATCGGGCGTCGCGATAACGACTGCGTCGATGTCCTTGCGATCGAGAACGCGGCGGAAATCGCTCATTGTCTCGGGCGCCTTGCCGCGGCGCCTCTCGATCTCGGCGGCGGCGCCAGCGGCGTGGCTTTCGTCCACGTCGCACACCACAGGCGCATCGACATCCGCCTGCCCGATGAATTCGCGGAGCCGTCCCATCCCCATCCCGCCGACGCCGATAAAGCCGCAGCGGATGCGTTCATTCGGGCCGACGCCGCCCAGCGCCCGATAACTCACGGCCGTCATGCCCGCGGCGCAACCGGCCTTGAGCATCTCTCTTCTTGTCAACATCACTTCACTTCCTTGGTCCGCGCCGGCCGCAGGAGTAGCGTATCGCCCTCCACTTTCTTGAATGGCAGGGGGAAGCCGGCGCCGTTGAGATACGAATCCCACTGATCTTTATAGTGCCCGCTCAGCAGATGCCCGCTCTCGCCCGTGGTGAGATTGAGCAGGCTGTTGTCCCAGTTGGCGAGGTCTGCGACGAAACGCATCGAAGGCCCCAGCCGGCGCGTCGTCTGCTTGACGGTGGTGGAGTGGCCGCTCATCGGGACGTTTCCGATGCTGAACCAGGACGACAGCATGGCCACTCGGCTGAAGATCGGGTGCACCATCGGGACCTCGTTCCACTTGCCGTAGCGCCATTTCTCAATGCGGCGGCCTTGCATGCGCCGGCCCTCTTCCACGGCTTCGTTCAATGCTTCGAGCAGAAGGGCGTCCCAGTCGCCGGACCACCCGGCCGGCCGCTCTCGCACGATCTTCTCGACGGCGGCGAAGTCCATAAACGATTTGTAGCGCGCCGCCTCTTTTTCGGAAGCCTTCTCGGCAAGCATGCGGCGCGTGTGCTGGAACAGGAGGGCGGCCACCAGCGG
This sequence comes from uncultured Solibacteraceae bacterium, assembly GCA_964472745.1. GTDB lineage: Bacteria > Acidobacteriota > Terriglobia > Bryobacterales > Bryobacteraceae > CAYYNC01. Next base: position 123,005 of record CAYYNC010000005.1, on the reverse strand, counting down.
AGGGGCCTGGTCCGCCTCCATCTGGCCGTTCCAGCTCTTGAGCATCTCGAGCGCGGGAGCAAGCGGCGCGGCCATCTCCTTTTTGCGTTCCGCGGCAGAAACCGCCTGGCGCGCCAGAAAATGCAGCGTCTCGGAGTAGATGTCCTTTTGCACAACGGCCATCTCGGAAGCCTTCCACCGGGTGCGGGACTTCAGCCGCAGCATGATCTGTTTCTGCCGGTGATGCGGGAAGAACTGCCCGTCCACGCTGAACTTCGTCGATGGCGGGAAGGGATTCTGGTTTGCGCTCACCACTACGCCGGAAGGAGGATTGTACGCCGAGGGCAACTCCTCGAAGTCGAGGAACCCGCTCCACTCGTTCTTCCCCGAAGTCCCATCCAATGGGATGTCGCCGGAGAATCCGACGCGCCGCGGCAGCAGTCCGGCCGCCTGGTAGCCCACATTGCCCTCGATGTCCGCATAGACGTAATTCAGGCCGGGCCCCGCAAAGGCTCTCAGCGCCTCGCGAAACTCCGTCCAGTTCCGCGCGCGATTCAAGCTCAGCAGCGGGAACCTCGCCGACCGTGCGTCCATCGGCGCCCAGCGCATCGAAAGCTGTCTGCCGTCTTCGGCGGCCACCATCGGACCATGCACTGTCACCCAAATCCCAATCTCAACCGGGCGCGCTTTCCTCACGGCGATGAACTCCCGCTCCGGGCTTGCCTGCCGGTTCTCGCCCGCGAACCGGTAGCGGCCCGTGCGCACGTCGATCTCCTCCACATAGAGGTCCTGAGTATCGAACTGAAGACTCGTCACGCCCCATGCGATGCGTTCGTTGTGTCCGACCAGGATGCCTGGAACGCCGGGCAACGTCACCCCAATAACATTGAGCCCGGGCGCCTTCAAGTGCGCCGCGTGCCACGGCGGCGGCATCGAGAACTCGAGATGCGGATCGTTGGCCAGGAGCGGTTTCCCTGAAGCGGTCCTCCCGCCGCCAATCGCCCAGGCATTCGACCCTGGCGCGATCTCGCCGCCGCTCCGCACCGGGAACAGCGCCTGCACTTTGGCCGGGTCGCCGCGCGCGAGCATCTTCGCCTTCGCGACCTCTTCTTCCCAGAAGCTGGTGAGCGTCTTATTGATCTCCAAACCGATCAGTAGCGTGTCCTTGATGCCCCAAGGCCGCGGCGAATAACCCAGCGCCGAAAACTCGGGCGGCAGCTTCGAGCGGTGCGCCTCGATGTAGTAATTGACGCCGCGCGCATACGCCGCAATCGCCGCTCTCTCTTCCGCGGCCAGATTGCGCGCCTGTTCCTCCGCGATCCGCCGCAACCGCATCCGCCGCGCCTCGGCGTCGAGCTTCAGCGTCAAGGGGCCCGCGACCTCGCTCAGCTCGCCTGCCGGCGCGCGCCGCGCCATATCCATCTGCCACATGCGGTCTTGCGCCGCGGCGAAGCCCTGCGCGAACAACGCGTCTGCGATCGACTCCGCCTCGATATGAGGAATGCCGCGCGCGTCCCGGACGATCCGCACCTGCGCACTCACCGGCGCGTCGAGTTCCCCCCTCGTCTGCGGCGTCGGCCGCCAGATCCACCACCACGCCGCGAAGGCGGCGAGGACAACCACCGCGACAACAATGCCATTGAGAAACCGCAGGACGTGACGCGCCGCCATCCATACAATTGTAAGAGGCTGCGGAGAAGAATCCCACGGCAATGGAACCCGCTTACGGCTACCGGCTTCTGTTGATGGCCCTGATCATCGGCATCAACGGTTTCTTCGCATCAGCGGAAACCGCGTTGGTCTCCGTCCGGCCGTCGCGCCTGCGCCAGCTCGCCGAGCGCGGCCAGGTGGGTGCGCAGGCGGCCCTGAGTCTGCTTGCGAATCCCGAGAGGCTGTTGTCGGTCGTGCAGGTGGGGGTCACTCTCACCAGCCTGGGACTGGGCTGGGTCGGGGAAGACACGCTCTACACGCTGTTTGTCCACTGGCTCGAACCGGTGCTGACGCCGGCGATGAATGTCGTCCTGCACACTGCCGCGCTCGTGGTCGCGTTCGTTCTGATGACATTCGCCCACGTTGTCGCCGGCGAGGTGGTGCCCAAGAATGTCGCCATCGGCAAGGCCGACCGCCTCGCCGTGCTCGCCGCGCCCATTCTGCTGGTCTTCTACAAGTTCGTCGAGCCGCTCGTCTGGACCATCGAGCGGACCGCGGCCTTCCTCTCCCGCGCGCTCGGCGTCCGCAGCGAGCATCACGGCGCGGGCCACTCCGTGGAGGAACTGCGCTTCATCGTCTCCGCTTCCAGCGCATCGGGCCACCTCGAGAAGTTTGAGCGCGACGCGCTCGACCGCCTGCTTGACCTGCGCACGCTCGCCGCCCGCGAAGTGATGACTCCCCGCAACAGCCTCGTGATGGTGGATGCCGACTCCGGAATCGACGAAGTGCTTCAGGTGATGAGCGAGAGCCGCTACTCGCGGCTGCCTGTCTACGAGCAGGATCGCGAGAACATCCTCGGGATCGTCCACGTCAAAGATGTGTTGGAGTTCTGGACCGAACGACGCCTTTCCAATCTCCGGCGGCGAGCGGTTGAACCCTTCAGCCTCCGCCGCATCGTGCGCCAGGTGCCCGTTGTGCCCGAGACGAAGCCGCTGCACCAGCTTCTCGAAGAGCTGCGCGCCGCCCACGCGCACGTCGCGTTTGTCGTCGACGAATTCGGAAACATCGCCGGCCTCGTCTCCATCGAAGACATCTTCGAGCAGATCGTCGGCGAAATCGAAGACGAGTTCGACGTCCACCAGCGCCCGCAGATCGCCGGCACCTCTCTGCGGCTCGAAGGCACGACGCCGATTCGCGACCTCGCCACGCAGTACGATATCGTACTTCCCGCCGAGGCCGAGTTCGAAACCTTGGCCGGCTTTCTGCTCTACCGGCTCGGAAAAATCCCGCAGCCAGGCGAGTCGGTGGAATACGAGGGACTGCGCTTCACAGTGGAGGAGATGGACTTTAACCGCATCGCAGAAGTCCGCATCGACCGCCTCGCCCCCCGCGCGGAGCCCAGGCGGTAGGCCGCGTCAGTAGGGACTGATATGCTGCATCTCCAGCGCAGCGCTCCGCCCGGTGAGCTTCTCCACTTCTTTGCGCAGCGGCCCCACAGCTTTCGCGAAGATCATCTTGTAAGCCCCGCAGAACCAGTCCAGCTCCTCGAAGTTCCGGTTCGGGCCATGCCGTCCCTTCGGACATCCCCCATGGCAAATCGCCTGAAACTCGCAAACCACGCACTCAGGATGAGGCAGCGTCTTCTTCGCCGCAAAGTTGTATCGCCGCTGCCGCCGCGCGATCTCCGGCCAACTGTCGATCTCGATGTTGCCCAGCCGCCACTCCTTCTCCACGAAGAAGTCGCAAGGGTAGATGTCGCCGTTGAACTCCACAACGACGTAGCTGTCGCATGTTTCGTGCATCGTGCAGCTTCCCGGCTTCATCCCCGCCACCGCCTCGGCAAGATTATCGAAGAAACGAATTCTCACCCTCCTGCGGTCCGGCCACCACAGGTCGAACATCTCGCACAGGAATCGCCCGTACTGCTCCGCCGTAATGGTGAACGGAAGCGGATTGCCGCGCCCGTCAAACTCCGCCAGCGGAATGAACTGCATGTTGTCCACGCCCAGGCCGCGGAAAAACTTGTAGATCTCCTTCGGCTTTTCCACGTTCATCGGGTTCAGCACGCAGAGAATGTTGAACTCGGCCTTCTCTTTCTGAAGACACTCGAGGCCTCGCATCACCTGCTTCCATGTTCCATGCCTGGCGCGATTGAAGCGGTAGTGATCGTTGATCTCCTCCGGGCCGTCGAGCGAGAGGCCGATCAGGAAATTGTATTCGTGGAAAAGCTGGCACCAGTCCGAGTTGAGCAGCACGCCGTTGGTCTGGAGGGCGTTGGACACCATTTGCCCGTCGCGCCCGTAGCGCTTCTGCAACTCCACCAGCCGCCTGAAGAAGTCGACGCCGGCCAGCGTCGGCTCGCCGCCCTGGAACGCAAACGTCGCGGCGGGGTAGGAGTAAAACATCCACGTGTCCACCAGCCGCTCGATCAGCTCATCGGTCATCTTGCGCGCCGGCAGATCTTTGTAAGGGTCAGCCTCGCGGTCGAGGTAGAAGCAGTACTCGCAGTCGAGATTGCACACCGCGGAAACCGGCTTGATCAGCAGCGAGGTGATGCGCGGCGCCTGACCGGGAACGCTGGTGGTGGAGTAGCCCTGTCCGACGATCGGAAAGGGGGTCCCAGTCGTCATACTCTGAGGTTATCATCATGACTCCCGCCGCTCTCGCCGCCGCGACCATCGAGCGATTCAGGGAAGCGGCGGATCCCAAGTTCGCCGCGGGCCAGCGCCGTTTCTTCCAGCACGAAGCAAACACCTACGGCGTTCGTTCAACCGTCTTGCACGCCGTCGCGCGCGACACCTATCGCGCAATCAAAGACTGGCCCCTGAGCCAGCGGAACGCGCTCATGAAGCGCCTCTGGGAAGACGGCCGCATCGAAACCGGCGCGCTCGTCTGCTACGTCTACCGCCGCTTCGCGAAGCGATGCGCCGCCTGCGAATTCCGCCTCTTCGAGCGCTGGATCGATCGCTACGTCAACAACTGGGCCCACACCGACGGCGTCGCCTCCTGGCTGCTCGCCGCCTGCATCGCCAACGAGCCCGAGCTGCGCTTCGAGCTCACAAGCTGGACCGAATCACGAAACCGATGGAAGCGCCGCGCCGCGGCGGTGGCTCTTCTCCAGGAAGCCAGGCAGGGCCGCCGCACAGACTTTATCTTCGACATCGCCGCTCGCCTGCTGCCCGACCGCGACGACATGGTGGAGAAAGGCGTCGGATGGCTGTTGAAGGAAACCTACCCCAAGCGCCCCAAAGAGACGGTGGACTTCCTCATATCGCACCGCACCGAAGCATCCCGGCTCACACTGCGCTACGCCGCCGAAAAGATGACGCCGCGCGACCGCGCACGCGTTCTCGCCCGCGAGTGATCTCACCGTCCCGGCCTGTATCCGCGCCCGCGCACAAACCGCCCCGGCGTCACGCCGGTGTGTTCACCATCCTTCAACGCCTGCACCCCGTTCACGAACACGTGCACAACCCCGGTCGAGTACTGATGCGGCTGCTCGAACGTGGCGCGATCCTGTATCCGCGCTGGATCGAACACCACGACATCGGCGTAGTAGCCCCTGGCCAAGCGCCCACGCCCGCGCAATCCGAGATTCGATGCCGGCAGCCAGGTCAGCCTGTGAATCGCCTCCTCCAGCGGGATCAGCCTCTCGTCACGCACATATTTGCCGAGCAGCCGCGCAAAGTTGCCGTACGCCCGCGGATGCGTGCTGGTCTTCAGAAACTCCCCCTCCGCCGAAGGCGCGCCCGCGTCGGAGCCGAAACTCATCCACGGCAAGCGAATCTGCTTGCGAACATTCTCCTCCAACATCAGAAAGTAGGCCGCACTCACGCGGCTGTCGTCCTCAACAATCAGTTCCATCGCCGCCTCCTCCGGCGACGTTCCCCGCAGCTTCGCCGCCTCCGCCAGCGTTTTCCCCGTGTATTGCCGCAGCGCCTCGTTGCGAAAACCGAGCAGCAAAGTCCCCTCAGCCCCCGCAGCCGCGAGCAGATTTTCCCATTCATTGGACGGCGTGCGCATCTCCTTCAGCACCCGCGCACGAATCCCAGGATCGAGCAGCCGCCTGCGAAACTCCGCCGGACCGCCCTCCTGCGCCCAGGGCGGCATCGCCGCGCTCAAACCCGTCGACCCCGCCGTATACGTGTACATGTTCGCCGTGATCCGCAGCCCCGCCCTCCGCGCCGCTTCGATCTTCCGGATCGCCTCGTCCATCTTCGGCCAGTTCTCTTTCCCGGCGGCCTTCAAATGGTAGACCTCGGCCGGAACCCGCGCCCTTCGCGCAATCAGAACCAGCTCGTCGAGCGCCTCCAGCAACCTGTTCCCCTCGCTGCGCAAATGCGAAATGTACATCCCGTGATACGGCGCCGCGGCCCTGCACAGCTCGATCAGTTCTTCCGTCTTCGCATAGAAGCCCGGAGCGTAGATCAGAGCCGACCCGACGCCCAGCGCGCCCTCGCGCATCGCCCGCCGCACCAGCGCCTTCATCCGCCCCAACTCCGCTTGCGTCGGAGCGCGGTTCTCCCATCCAATCTCGTGCACCCGGATCGTTGTCGCGCCCACGAACGACGCAACATTCACTGAGACGCCGCGCTTCACCAGCCGCTCCATGGCCGCACCGAAGCCGATCCCGCCATCCCGGGCATTCAGCGGGCCCGGCGACGACCCTTCCCCGAACACCTCGACAGTCACGCCCTGCCGGACATCGCTCTGCGCCCGGCCGTCGCGGTCGAGCGTCCCCGAAGCCCAACTCAGCATGTTGATAAAGCCCGGCGCCACGGCCAGCCCCGCAACATCGATCTCGACCCTCGCCCGGGCGCGCTTCAGATTCCCGATGCGCGCGATCCTGTCGCCCCGCAACGCGACATCCGCTTTCTTCGGCGCACGTCCGCTGCCATCATAAACGAGACCGCCGCGCAGCAGCACGTCGTACTGCGGCGCGGCGGCAAGAGCAGTCAGCGCTATGCAGAGCGCGAAGGCTCTCACAATGGCAGGATCTCCTCGCGGACAGGATCAAATTTCAGCCGCCGCTTCTGAACATAGCTGATGTTGCCAAGATGCGACGCCTGGGCCGACCTGTGCCCGGCGAGCACATCGCAGTTCGGCAGCTTGCGCGTTTTGCAGCACTCCAGGAAGTTCTTCACGTGGTCGAGCGTGAAATCGTACGCCGGTCCCTTCACCTCGACGGGAACCGCCCCTCGCCCCGCGGAAAGGAACTCGTAGCGCGAACGGTCGATGAAGAGTTTCCCTTTCGTCCCGCAGAATTCTATGCCGTAGCCGCGTATGCCCGGCGCCAGCGTAGCCTCGAAAGTCACCGTGTAGTCGTCGCCATACTCGAGCAGGACGTTGATCGTGTCCGGAGCGGTCCGCCCGTCTTTGTAGTAGTAGACGCCTCCTGCCGCGACGCCCGAAGTGGGGATGTCTTTCCCCATGAACATGTGCACGACGTCGATCCAGTGGGTAAACAGGTCCGTCACCTGCCCGCCGCCGAAATCCAGGTACGCCCGCCAGTTCCAGTACTGCTGAGGATCCCACTCGCGCCATTTCACCGGACCCAGGAAACGCGCCCAGTCGAGATTCGACGGCTGTTGCTGGAGCGATGCCGGGGCCTTGCGCAGGTGATAGAAGTTGCCGTGCCAGAACGTTCGAATCAGCGTGATCTTGCCCAACTCGCCCGTGTCGATGTACTTCTGCTTCGCCTCGATGTAATGCGCGCCTGACCGCTGCTGGAGCCCCACCTGGCAGATGCGGTTGTTCACCCGCGCGGCCTTGACGATGCGCGGCCCCTCCTCGATCGTCAGAGTCAGAGGTTTCTCGACGTACACATCCTTGCCGGCGTTCAACGCATCGATCGCCGTCGCCGCGTGCCAGTGGTCCGGTACCCCGATCAACACCGCGTCCAGGCCTTTCTCCTCGAGCAGCTTGCGGTGATCGGTGAACGATTTCGCGCTAGGCGCCTTCTGCTTCGCCCGGTCGATCATCTCGGCGTAGACGTCGCAGACCGCGGCCAAATCCACGGCGCCTGTCTCCAGGAACAGGCCCATGACGTGCCTCCCGCGCTCCCCGGCGCCGATCAGCCCGAGCTGCACCCGGTCGTTGGCGCCCATGATCCTCGAATACGAAGCGGCCGTCCAGACCGCGAGTCCTTGCGCCGCCGTCCGCAAGAAAGACCGGCGCCCGTGAGCATGTGGAGACATAGCTGAATTATATCCGCGTTGGAATCGGACGTTCCCGGAGGAATTCCCCGCTGCGCACCCTCGTCTTAGCCCTCGCCGTTGCGGCAGCCGCTCACGCGCAGACGCTCCAGGTGACTCGCGGCGGGGCGCTCTATCAGGTGTTCCAGCGCGATGGGACGAATACAGCCACAATCCGCCTCGAAGGAACAATCCAGGGAGCAGGCCGCGCCGTCGTAGCTCGCCTGCTGAACGCCGGCCTCCCCGTGAGGGGTTTCGACTTCAGGCATGCCGGCACGATCAACCGCGGCGCCTGAACCGCCGAAGTCAAATCCGTCCCCGTTGGCCAACCCTGCCGCCTCGAGCTCCGCGCGCCCGGCGCCTGCAATGTGACCGCGCTCGGCCACCTTCTCGCCGGCGTTCCGTGGATTCCCGGCGGCCAGTCCAACATGGAAGGCTACGGCAATCTCGAGGACCTCCCGCTCCCCTCCTCCCTTGTGAATACATTCGACATGACCGGCATCTGGGCTTTCGCCTCCGAGCCTCTGCACCGCCTCCCCGAAGCCGCCGACCGCGTCCCTTGGCGCCGCGACGCGCAACGCAATCCCGTCAAGCTCGAGGGCGAAGAGCTCGCCGAATAGATGGCGGCGCGCAAGAAGGGCGCGGGGGTAGGGCTCTCATTCGCTCTTGAAATGGTCTGCCGCACCGGGGTCCCCATCCGACTCATCCCCTGCGCGCACGGCGGAACTTCAATTGACCAGTGGTCGCCCGCGCTCAAGGACCAGGGCGGCGATTCGCTCTACGGCGCCATGCTCTGCCGCTTCAACGCCTCGGGCGGTCGTGTCGCCGGAGTTCTCTGGTATCAAGCGAATCAGATGCAGGCCCCAAGACTGCCCCGCTCTTCGCACAGAAGTTCAAGGACTTCATCGCCGCCGCCCGCGCCGACTTCAAGCAGCCCGAACTGCCCATCTATTACGTGCAGATCGGCGGTTTTGTGAACCAGCAGAACGCCGGATGGAATCTCGTGCAGGACGTCCAGCCCCGCCTGGAGTCGCAGATCCCGCGTACCGGGATGGTCGCCTGCGCGGACTGCACCCTCGACGACGGAATCCACATCGGCACGGACGACTATCCGGTGCTCGGCCGCCGCCTCGCCCACCTCGCCTGCCACGATCTGTTCCCCGACAAGTCAAACTGCGCCACGGTCCGCGCCCTGTGTCTGCGCGCATCGATGGCTCAACCGTCGACGAATTCAACGAAGCGAACGGAAGGTTGAGGAGCGCGGGCCGACTGAACGGCTTCACGATCTGCAACGCAAGGGTCGCCTGCCTGCCTCTTGTCTTCTTCCAGCGCATCAGCGCCGCGAACCCCAATGCCGTTGAGCTTTTCTTCGCTGGCAAACTCCCGCCGGGAGCCGCGGTCTGGTACGGGCAGGGCAAGGATCCCTGCGTAAATCCCGCCGGCGAAGCCGGCATGGCCGCCGCGGTTTTCGGCCACTCATGATCCAGCAGTAACGGCCCGCCGCCGGGCGATCTCCGAGATCACCACACCGCTCAGCACCACCACCGCAGGACCGATCACGTTGTACCAAAGGAAGCCAATCTTAGTGAGCCCGTTTACGGCGAAGATGGCCGCCTCGCCCAGCAGAACTCCGTAGAATGCTCCCGCCGCCGTCACGCGCGGAAAAAAGAACGCCAGCAGAAAAACGCCCAGCAATCCGCCGTAGAATAGCGACCCCAGCATGTTCACCGCCTCAACCAGAGTCCCCAGATTTTTTCCGAACTGCGCCGTTACCACCGCGTACAGACCCCAAAACGCCGTGGCCCATCGCGCGGCCTTCAAATACTCCGCGTCCGTCGCGCCGCGCCGCAAGTGCCGCTGATAAACATCAACCACGCTCACCGTCGCCAGCGAGTTGATCTCAGCGGATATGGTGGACATCGCCGCCGCGAAGATCGCCGCCATCACCAGGCCCACAATCCCCGCCGGCATGTAGCGAGTCACAAAGCTCAGGAAGATGTGATTCGTGTCGGTGAAATCGGACTCGCCCGTGGCGCGCGCCGCCGCGGCGCGAGCCTCCTTTCGGGCCTCGTCCATATCTTTCTGCGCCGCCTTGATCTCGTCCAGCTTGCCCGCCAGCGCGAACTCCCGGCGCTGTTCCCAGGCCCGGTCATGCTTCTCGACGATGGCGCCGAAGCCCGGCTGCTTCGAGGCGCTCTGAAGCGCGCGCTCGTGAAACACAACGGGCGGCTTCATAAACACGAAAAAGACGAAAACCATCACGCCTGTCAGCAGAATGAAGAACTGCATCGGGATCTTGGCCACAGCATTAAACAGCAGCCCGCGCTTGCTCTCGGCGATCGACTTGCCCGTCAGATACCGCTGCACCTGGCTCTGATCGCACCCGAAATAAGCCAGCGCGAGAAACGTCCCGCCGATCAGCCCGCTCCAGAAGTTGTAGCGGTCGTTGGGATCGAAGCTCCAGACCACGGGGTTCAGCTTGCCGGTGGCGCCGGCGATCTCCAGAGCGCGCCCGAACGTGATGCCGTCCGGCAACAGCCAGATCACCGTCGCCAGCGCGGCCATGAGTCCCAGAGTCATGATCAGCATCTGCACGAAATCCGTCCACGTCACCGCCTTGATGCCGCCCGACACCGTGTACCACACGACCAGCGCGCCCATCAGCACCGTGGTCAGGTGATCGGGCAATCCCACAATTACCGTTAACACCACCGCCGGAGCCGACAACGCAATTCCCACGCCCAGCCCGCGCTGGAGCAGGAAGATCGCGCTCACCAGCGCGCGCACCCTGGAATCGAAACGCCGCTCCAGATACTCGTAGGCCGTGTATACGCCGCTCGAGTGGAATCGCGGCGCGATGAATGCCGCGATGATGATCATCGCCACCGGCAACCCGAAGTACATCTGCACGAAGCGCATACCATCCGCGTACCCCTGCGCCGTCGTCGAGATGAAAGTGATGGCGCTGGCCTGCGTCGCCATAATCGACAGCGCCATGGCGTACCACGGCATGCTCTTGCCCGCCAGCAGGTATTTCTGCGTTGTGTCGCTGCCCCTCCCCCGCCACAGCCCGTAAAGAACCACGCCGGCCAGCGAAAGCAGGAGCACCGCCCAGTCGAGCGGCCTCACCGGTTGTAGCTCCTCGCGAACCAGTCGAACAGCGCAATCATCGCGCACAAGTAAAGCGCGACGCCCAGATATAGGCGCCCGAACCTGGGCTCCTCCATCAGTTCCCTCCCCGCTGCACCCGTCCTCCGCTCACCAGATTAGCGAACAGCCGGTACGCCCCAGAGACGCCCGCCGGCAACTGCCTGAAGAAAGAGATTCCCGTGAGGACATAGGTCCCTCGTCCATGCCGCGCGAAGAGGATCCCCGATTCCAGCGGCTTCTCCCCGGGATCGTGCGTCTCGATCACGGTTTCATATCGCGGGTCCCATTCGCCGGGGAAGTAGAGCCCTCGTTCCTGGATCCACCCGTCGAAATCGGCCGCCGTAATCCTGTTCGGCGCCGTCAGCAGAGGATGCTCGGGTTTCAGCAGCCTCACCGGAGCCTCTTCTACCGTCACGCGGTCCCGCGATAACTTCAACGGGTACGGCCCGATGTGCTTCAGCAGGCTGGGATCGCCCCCCAGGAACCCGCCCTCCAGGACGTTATACTGCACGACGACGCGGCCGCCGTTCTCCACGTATCCCCACAGCCGGCTCGCCGCCGCGCGCAACCCCGCGCGCACGTTCCACGCGCGAACGCCTGTCACAATCGCATCGAACTTCGCGAGATCCCCGCGCGCGAGATCCGCATCCTCCAGCATCACGACTTCGGCGCCCAACTGACGGAGCGCGTCAGCGATTTCATCCCCTGCGCCCATCACATAACCGATCTTCTTCGCCGGCATCAGCACGTCGGTCCGGACCGCGGCAGCCGCCGCCGGCGCAAGCAGCGTCTGCGGCGGAATGTGCTCGTACTCGATCGTGATCACCTCCTCGCCGGTTCTGACGCCTCCGGTTTCCGCCCAAGCCCGCAACTCCGCCCGGCCCGGATCTTTCGGAGGGGTCACCAGGAATTCAGCCGTCGCCTGCTGGCCCGCCTCCGCCAGATCGAACGGCACACTCTGCGGTTCAACCTTCCAACCCGCCGGCGCGTCGAGCGTCAGTCGCCCCGTCGCCGGACCCGCGGTCGCGCGCGCAATGACCCCGATGGTCTTCGCCCGCGCCTCCGGAAACAGCGGCGCCGCCGCATCCAGGCGCAGCGAGACCGGCGGCACAACCACGAACGGCCGCGTCAACTCTCCCCGCACCCGGTCCACATAGCGATGCTCCACCGGCCGAGTGATCTCGATCGCCCCGCCTTCCACCTCCACGCGGAAGCGCGCCTTCAGTGCCGCCTCGCCATTCGCCCGTCCGATGTCTTCCTGATTCTTGATTCCATACAGCACGCCTTGCTTCGGTTCGCGCAGCCAGAAGGGCATGGTGCAGGGCTGATCCGCCGGAAGGCGGAACTTCGCATTCGCCGTGTGCGGCTTGTTGGGCGCCAGATCCGCGGCCTCGAATGAGGGAGCGCCTTGCATCCCCTCCAGCACCACGCCCGCCAGCCGCGATCTCGCCTTCCCTCGCGCCACGGCCGTCAACGCCAGAGCAATCTCGCTCCCCGGAGTCGCCTGGGCGCGATTGACGCTGACGTCGAGCCACAATCCCGACGCCATGAGGATCGCCTCGTCGATCTCTTCGACCTTCCGCCGCGCGTCGGGGTTGTCGATTGCGGCAATCTTCTTCCGCGCCTCATTGAGCAGCGGGATGATCCGCTCCGGCGCGTCGATGCGATACGAGGCAATGGCGTCTTTCAGCAGCGCGTCCACCGCGACGCCGCCCGGAACGCGATTCCAGCTCACATCAACTGCCTCCAAGAAATCGACCTTCGCCGGGTCGCCATCCACCGTGAAGAGATAGTTCGGCGCGCTTCCGCGCCGCTCCGCCGATCCGAACCCCTGGCTGCGGTGCTGGCTCCGGCTCAGCCCCGCCAGTTCCCCATAGGACGAGCCGAGCACCGGATCGTACTCGCCCGTGTCCACCACCACGCGCGCCGGTGTCTTCTCCAGCTCCTGCTCCTGCTGCCGCGTGAACGAGAAGCCGTTCCACATGATCCGCTTCGCCTGCCACGGCTTCACGGATTTCAGTTGCTCCGGGAACCGGTTCGGATCCGCCGCCGCGCGGAAAGCCTCCTTGCCCAGGATCGCCGAGCTCTGATGATGCCCGTGTCCGTCGCGCGGCGTCCCCGAGAACCGCAGGATGATCACATCCGGGCGGAACTTCCGGATCACCCAGACGACGTCGCCCAGCACCTGCTCCCGGCCCCACTTCTGAAGCGTCTCGCCGGCGGTCTTCGAGAAACCGAAGTCGATCGCGCGCGTGAAGAACTGCTCCGCGCCGTCCACGCGCCGCGCCGCCAGCAGCTCCTGTGTGCGGAGCAGCCCGAGCAGGTCTCCCTGCTCGCTCCCGATCAGGTTCTGCCCGCCCTCGCCGCGGGTCAGCGACAGATACCCGGTACGCAACTTCCGCCCCTGCGCGCAGTACGCCAGCAAAGCCGTGTTCTCATCGTCCGGATGAGCCGCGATCATCAGGACGCTGCCCACCACGCGCAGCCGCTCGAGCTGCTGCTTCAGCCCCGCCGCGCCGCTCAGCCGCCTCACCTGCGCTGCCGCGGCGCCGCAACCGAGCCCCATCAAAACAAGCGCGGCGGAAAGCCGCAAGGCCGTCCGCCGCGTATGCGTTCCCTTCAAGCGAAAACTATTTCTCTTCCTCATGCATGTGCTGAGCAAGGTAGTTCTCGTAGCCCATCTCCTTGATCATGTGAAGCTGGGCCTCGAGATAGTCGACGTGCTCTTCCTCGTCCTTCAGTATGTCCTCAAAGAGGTCGCGAGACCCATTATCGCCCGCCGCCACCGCCGCGTTGATCGCCTTGTTCAGACGCGGCACGGCTTCGTATTCCAACTGGAGGTCGTTCTCGATCTGCTCCTTCACCGTCTGGCCGATCCGTAGCGGGAAGAGTTTGTCCATCGCCGGCGCCCCGTCGAAGTAAAGCATCCGCTCCAACAGCTTCTCGGCGTGCTGCATCTCCTCGATGGACTCCCGCTTCGTCTTGGCGGCCAGCCTCTTGTAGCCCCAGTTCTCCATCATCTCCGCGTGCAGAAAATACTGATTGATCGCGGTCAGCTCGGCAGTAAGCACCTCTTGCAGGTACTCCATCACCTTCGGATCACCCTTCATCTTTTTTCCCTCCTGAACGGATTGGTCGTCAACGACACCCGAATTGTAGCATCGAAAGTCAAGCTTTCAACGCGCGCAAATCGCTTGCAATCAATACGATGCGATATCAACCCGGTGCCCCGATTCCTGCAAGTCGTTTGCCGTGCCGTTGAATCTCCCGCGGCGCAAGGATCGAGTGCCGATCACGGACCGCAAGCCTGGCGCAACGGGGGCGGCGGCTGCGGCCAGTGCGCTCAATTGCTCATCCGGCGGTGTCCGCAGACCAGCCGGCTCCAATAGGGATTGAGCGGCGACAGGTTCGTCCCCTTCGACAACTGCGCGTGGTAAAACGAATCTCCGTCGTTAACGATTCCGATGTGCTTCAGGTTGTCGAAGAAGATCAGCGTTCCGAATTCCCGCTTCTGCGTACTTGTAGCCGGCGGCGTTGAGAAATACAACTTCCGGGCCGTGGTGCGCTTGAAGTAAATCCCGTTGTCGGTGTAAACGCGCCACACGAACCCCGAGCAGTCGAAGCTCTTCAGCCCGCTGGAGCCCCACACGTAGGGCAAACCCAAATAGTGTCTGATCGTCTCCCTGACGCGCTCGAGGAGTGCAGGCTGCGGTCCGGCCCGCAGCGAGGCCGCCGCCAGAACCGAGACAATGACCAGCCTTCTCATTTGACCGCGCTGCCCAGGAGCAGTCCCAGGCCGATGAACAGGCCGGCAAGGAACAGTCCCACCGCCATGTTGCCCTCGTTCAGTTGCTTGTGAAATTCAACTCCCGGTGTGAGCCAGTCGAAGATCTTGTACGCGGCGATGAAGCCGCACAGCCCGATCACGAGCGAAATGCAGATTGAGATGAGGTAGCGGCCGAGGTCCATGGCGAAGTCCCTAGCCCGCTCAGATTATCACCAAAACGGCCATCCTGCCTGCCACGCCTCAGCGCCGCCGCAGGTTTGGATACGGCGTGTACCAACCCTTCGCCGCGCCCCACAGAATGCGGTTCATCACGTCGTGCGGAACGTCGTCGACTTCATGCGAGTTGAACGACAACGACTGTCGAGCCGCCCGCAGCGCCGGACCGGAGAGCGCCTTTAGTGGAGGGTTCATCTCGTCCAGGGGGATCTCCGGTGCCGCCGCCGTGTAAGGCTCGGGCCGAGACTCCCGCTGAAAGACCGTGCTCATCGCCCGCGCCGCAGCCAGCGCGCGGGTCCGCTGCGGAATCCTGAAGATCTCCTGGATCGTGCGGATCATGCTCGTGTGGTTGTAGTGCGTCGAGTCCAGCACGCCGCGCCGCACGTGAGGCCCGATCGCCAGCCCGATCGTGCGGTATCCGCTGACATGATCGATGCCGTCCTGCGCGTCGTCCTCGGTCACCAGGATCAAAGTGCGCGGCCAGAAGCGGCTTTTTGAGATGCTCTCGACGATGCGCCCCATGGCGAGATCGTTGTCGGCCACCATCGCCCGCGGGGTGGGGAATTGAGGCCGCGTGCCCATGGTGTGATCCGCGGTCAGCGTGATCACCGAGAGGTTGGGGAAACGCCCCGACTGCTCGTGCCGCGCCATCTCTTCGAGCCATGCTTCCGCGCGGATCGCATCCGGGATGTTCATTGTCGGCGTCGGAAACCGCTGCTCGGTCACCGGCCGCAGCGCGGGCACGCCCGGCCGCGAGCCAACCACGGCCCGCCATTGACCCTGCTTGTACTTTTCCCAATAGACTGGCCAGGGCATAAGATCGTGCTCGTTGATGTCGGTGACGCGCTGCGTCGTGGGATCGAACGTCGCCGGCTCAGTGGCCGCGCCGTAAAGCCGCACATCAAGCGGCCTCGGCGCGCCTTGCCAGAAGAAGCCGGCGGGCGAGACCGTGAGTGCATCGGCGAGATTCCACGCGTAGCCGCGCGGGGACGCCGCGAAAGCCCGCTCCACGTAATCCGAGACGAAAGCCTGCATCAGCCAGTGGTGCCCGTCGAAGCTGATTGCGCCCGACGTGTAGAAATTGTCGAGCAAGACGTACCGCTCCGCCAGCGCGTGATGGTTCGGAGTGACGTCGCGCCCGTACATGAGCAGTCGCGGATCGCGCCGGCCGCGCGGGATGTCGGAGAGGACCTGGTCGTAGGTGCGGTTCTCTTTAATGATCAGCACAACATGCTCGATGCCAAGTGAAGAGAGGTCGCTGACGCCGTCGCTCGCGCGCTCAAACTGTGGGGCGTTCGCCTCGCGGACTTCGCGCAGCCCCGCTTCGAGCCGCGCCACGGCCGCGGGCGGGATCGTCACCAGCGAGCCTTCGAAATTGCGGGAGTTATGCAGGCCTTTGGCATTGGCCGTGTTCCCCGTTCCCTTCACGCTCACGACGCGCAGGTTGTCGTGGCGGTCGATGGCGAGAGCTGTCGGGAACCACCCCACCGGCAGCGCGCCCGTGAACCGCCACGCGCGCCCGTCCCGCTCCAGCGCCCCCACCGCATTGATGCCTCCGCAAGCGACGAACAACTTCTTGCCGTT
This sequence comes from uncultured Solibacteraceae bacterium, assembly GCA_964472745.1. Classification (GTDB taxonomy): domain Bacteria; phylum Acidobacteriota; class Terriglobia; order Bryobacterales; family Bryobacteraceae; genus CAYYNC01. The sequence continues at coordinate 106,445 of CAYYNC010000005.1, read as the reverse complement.
GCGCGAGAAAGCCAGTGCGATCGGCTGCGAACCGAACGTCCCTTCGGGGAAGGCCGGGATCTTCACCTCGCTCACGCCGAGGCTCCTGGTATCGATGATGGATACGGAATCGGAATGTGCGTTCGCCACCGCCATGGTCTTCTCGTCCGTGCTCAGCGCGAGGCCTGACGGGGCCAGGCCGACATCCAGTTGCGTCTCGCTCCAGTCCCCGGTGTCGATGACGCTCACTGTGCCCGACACCGTCGCCCCGGTCTGGCTGTCGCTTCCCACGCGCGAAGTGCTCGAATACGAAGACGCGCTGCCTTCCGCCGGACGCCGCCCGCCGCGATTGGTGACGAACAGCCGCCGTGACTTCGCGGCGTAAACAAGGGAAAAAGGGACCATCCCCGCGGGGATCTCCCGGAAAACCTTCCGCGCGGTCGCGTCGATCACAGCCACCGTGTTGTTCGCGGTGAAAGCAACAAAAGCCGTCTCGCCGTCCGGAGTGAATGTGATGCCGGCAGGAACCGGGTGGCCGGCCAGGGCGATTCGCGAAGCCTCGCCCGGCAGCCCGTTTTCCTTCAGAGGCACGATCAGAAGGCTGTCCGGGCCGTTCCGTGTGGCTTCGCTCGCCCAAACTTCGCTTACATGGGGCCGGTACGCCAGCCCGGTGTAGGAAGTGGACCGCGATGCCGCCGCCGCCAGCCTCGCCCCCGTCGCCGTGTCAAGAAACTCCACGCCTCTGGAATTCAGGACCGCCAGGTGCCTCCCCGAGGGATCGAGCGCGAGGTCCACGGGTCTGCCCGCAAGCGGGACCTGGTCGCCCCAGGGCCGGATGAGCTGGTTGGTGACAACCAGCGTAAAGCCCTCTGGCTGTTTCCCGGCCAGCACGACGTTCAGCAGGACGGGAAACAGTGGCGTTTGAGCCGCCCCAATCGAGAGCGCCACGAGGATTGCGGCGGGAACCAAAATGCGGCGCGGAGACACGAGGCCAGCATAGCGCGCCTTGGCCGGCGGCGGTGCTCGTAGGAAAACATCGCCATGGCGACAATGAAGCAGCGGCAGCCGCGGAATCAGACTCTGGAATTCAACCACGCCATGATCTACACCGCCGACATGGCCGCATCGAGGGCCTTCTATGAGGGGGCGCTCGGGTTCAAAGCGATCGATGAGCACCCGGGCGTTTACGCGCGCTTGAGAAGTCCGGGCGGGAGGACTACGATCGCGCTCCACCTTCTCGATGCGGGACAGAGAATGAGACCAGCAATGGAGGGCGTCCGCCTCTACTTCGAGGTCAAGCCATTGGAGAAGTTCTGCAAGTCACTCAAACAACAGGGGGTGAAGTTCGACCAGGAGCCGGCGCTCATGCCCTGGGGTTGGAAGCACGCCTACCTCAAGGACCCCGACGGCCACGAGATCAGCCTCTACTGGGCCGGACGGAAGCGTTTCATGAAGACTGCGGCCTCGGCCTGATTTGCCAGTCCGCCCCCCAATCCTGTAGGATAAAGAGTTGCGACCCCAGCGCCGGAAGCGCGCACTGCCTCGACAGCGCGGGTCGAATCCTTCCGGACCGCTTTCAAAGCCCCGGTAACGACAAGAGGAACAGACAATGTACGCAGTGATCGAAACTGGCGGCAAGCAGTATCGCGTCGCTCCCGGCGACACATTACAGGTGGAGAAGCTGGCCGGAGAGCCGGGCTCCGTCGTTGAATTCAATAAGGTCCTCGCCATCGGCACCGACTCCGGCGAGATCGTAACCGGCCAAGCGGCGTCCGCCGCCAAAGTGACCGCCGCGATCGAGAAGCAAGGCCGCGGCGATAAGGTGATCGTCTTCAAGTTCAAGCGCAAGAAGCAGTATAAGCGGACCATCGGCCACCGGCAGGACCTCACCACGGTCCGGATCAACGAGATCGTGTCCTAGGAGAAATTCAAATGGCACATAAGAAAGGCCTCGGCAGTTCAAAGAACGGGCGCGATTCCAACGCGCAGCGGCTCGGCATCAAGGTCTTCAGCGGCCAGATCGTGACCGGCGGATCGATCCTCGTGCGGCAGCGCGGCACCCGGTACAAGGCAGGCGAGAATGTCGGCATCGGCAAGGACGATACGCTGTTCGCGGCCATCCCCGGCAAAGTGGAATGGCGTGACCGCGGCCGGATGGGCAAGTACGTGTTCGTCCACCCGGTCGAGAGCCGGAACTAACTACCGAACTCAATCCCCGGGGCCGCCTGGAGGCATCTCCAGTTGCGGCCCTTTCTCTTGCCTGAAAGCGATTCCTGATGTTCGTCGACGAAGTAATCATCCGAGTCAAAGCCGGAGACGGCGGCAACGGCTGCATGGCCTTCCGCCGCGAGAAGTTCGTCCCCAAGGGCGGGCCCAGCGGCGGCGACGGAGGCCGCGGCGGCGACGTCGTCCTGATCGCCAATCAGCACTACAACACGCTGCTCCACTTCCGCTTCAATCCCGAGCACAAAGCGCAGCGGGGGCGTCACGGTGAGGGCAGCAACCGCACCGGCCGCCACGGCATGAGTGTCGAACTGCCGGTGCCTGTCGGAACCGTGGCCTGGGACGCCGACACCGGCGAAATGTTGCACGACTTCACGGCGCACGGAGACACTTTCACCGTGGCCCGCGGCGGACGCGGCGGTCGTGGCAACCAGCACTTCGCCACTTCGACAAACCAGGCGCCGACCCACCACGAGCCCGGCCGGCCCGGCCAGGAGAGGCGCGTGCGTCTCGAACTCAAGCTGCTGGCCGATGTCGGCCTCGTGGGCTTCCCCAACGTTGGCAAGTCCACCTTAATCTCGCGGATCTCGGCCGCGAGGCCAAAGATCGCCGATTACCCGTTCACCACCCTGGAGCCCAACCTCGGCGTCGTGCAAACCGGCGATCAGCGGACGTTTGTTGTCGCCGACATCCCCGGTCTGATCGAGGGCGCACATCTCGGCCACGGCCTCGGCATTCAGTTCCTGCGCCACATCGAACGCACCCGCCTGCTACTGCATCTCGTCGATGTCAGCGGCGCCAGCGGCCGCGATCCGGGCCACGATTTCGACGTGATCCTCGACGAGCTCGCAAGCTTCAGCGACGAATTGCCGAAAAAGCCGATGTTCGTCGTCGCCACCAAGATGGACGCCGCTCAGGACCCGAACCTGGTGCGCAAGGTCCAACGCCGCGCGAAGAAGCACGGCATGCCGTTCCTCAAAATCTCCGCGGTGACAGGCAAGGGAATCGAGGAGTTGTTGCAAGCGGTTGCGGCGGCGGTCCTGGACTCCAGGAACCGCCGCGCAGTTGAGGTTGAGGCTACTTGACGATCTTCAGTTGGTCGATCCCCACGGTGTTGTACGGAACCGACTGGAATTCGATTCCGTTGTAGAGCATGCCCTTGACAATCAGGGTGCCCGAAATGTCGTTTTTGTCCAGACCGGCGCACCCGATGATCGTCGAGACTTGCGCCGCATCGAACGCCGCGTCCAGGTCGTTGTAGCCGTCGGGATGGAGGTAGTGCATTTCGACGGTGTCCACAACGAGGCACGAAGAGGCCCCCAGGTCGGTGCGGGGATTGCCGCGATCGGCGATCGAGTAAGCAGGTGGCGGGCCCGTGCAGATGGCAGGATTGGATGCGAGGCAAAGCCGGAGCGTGGAGACATCGATGTCCGCCACGTGGAACACGGAGTCGCCAAAGATGGTAACCGGCAATTTGCCGCTCTTCCCGCAAGTGTATCCGTTGGGGTTGCTGCAAAACTTCACGTCGATCTTCACCGGCAGGAAGCCGCAGGTGCTGTTGAATACCCCAACGATGGCGGGAGCCACTCCCGTGGGAGGGACATTCCCTGGCTGCGAAAGCCCGCAGTAGCAGAAATTCAAGCGCGCCGAAGCCCCGGGCATGAGAGCGGGCGTGCGCCAGGCGATCGCCTCGCCGACATCCTGCACCGACGGGCCGCGCGTGATGTCCGGCCCTCCGTTGATCACTGCGTCGGGGTCCCAAATCACGAGATCGTTGGTGCTGATGCCGATATCGGAGACGAAACCGGCTGGCGGCTGAACCTTGGTGCCCAGGCCGATAGTCCTGGTTTCGACGATGCCGATTCCGGGAACGTTGTCGTACACGGTTGCGGCGACGACCTCGGGGAGCGGGCCTGGCAGTGGCCGATTCAATGTCTGGTTGGTCGTGACTGTGCCTTCACCCAGTTGCGCTCCGAAGTCGGGATCATGGTTCCTCGAATAGCCCAGGTTGCTGAGAGCGACGCCGCCAACGTTGGTGAGAGTGACGTCGATGTTCAGACACGCATTGGGCGTCTTCAGCGAGACGATCTGGTCGATCGCGAGGAGACCATCGGGGGTGCCTACAAAGCCCTTCGATTGCAGCAATCCGGGAACGCTGGTGTTCACCTGTGTGAAACCAGGGATCGGCGGGCGGTAGTCGTTGTTGACGGAATTGCACAGGTGGACCAGCGGTCCAGCGACCGGGCTATATTTGATGCACCACCGCTCCTCGTAGTACCCGATGTTCGAATCCTCGGTCCCCCAAAGCGGACCGGCGGCCCCATCGGGGTCGTAGTAAAGCCCGGGGCGGCCGGGCAGATCCAGGCAGGTGCCTGAACCGAGTGCGCCGTTGCACCCGACGCACGCCCTGATCTTGCCGCCCAACCCGACGCCGTCCAGGAGAATGTGACAAGGCGCAACCTGCTGGATGGAAGCGGCGGGGGGCGGGACTGCATTGCTGACTTGCGCGCCCGCTGGAAGGGCGCACAGAAGAAGGACGACGAGGAACGCGAACGTTCGACTCATAAGATTACCTCCGGGATGAGCTGCTGCGAGCCCCGGCGGCCGCCGGGGCCATTCCTCCGGCCGCGAGGTTGCGGCCAATAGTAAATTGGGACTATTTCATCCGGAAGTCAAGGCTCAAACGCAGGCGCTTTCGATGCCAAGTACGATGGGTACCGTCAAGATTCGCGTTGGACAAGGGCCCTGCGCCTGGGGCTGAGCTACTGGTGATCGTTGTTGGAAATCACAGGCGCTTCAGAGGCAGCCGCCGGAGCCTGTGCAAGCTGCGCGAAGTACTGCTGCTGCGACAGGTTTTTGTAGACCTGCCCGGCAATGCCTGCCGCCACAGGTCCGCCCACTCCGCGCCCGCCCGTAAGCAGCACCGTCACTACGAGACGCTTGCCCTGCACTTCGTTGAAGCTGCTGAACCAGCCGAGGTGCGTACGCGCGTCCGTGCATGTACCGGTCTTGCCGAAGATGGGTTCATTCCCGTCGTAGAGCGCGCGGCGCGCCGTGCCAAAGTCGACTGCACCCAGCATGCCCGGTCTCATCTCCGGAATCGCGGACTGGATATCGAGATACCTCTTCACTTTGGGCTGGAGATTCATCGCCTCTTCGAGACTGCGCGGGTACTGCAAGTGGTACAGCGTCCCGCCGTTCGCGATCGCCGACACCAGCGCCGTCAGTTGCAGCGGCGTCAGCCCGATCGCCTCGCCGAAGCTCGTCATCAGCCCCACCGGGACTTCGCGCGGCTTCGTTTCAGGGAAGATACCGGGGCTTTCGCCCTCGATGTTCCAGCCCGCCCGCTCGCCCAGGCCGAGCAGCTTGGCGTAGTGCTGAACCTTCTCAAAGCCGAGCTTCTCGCCGAGATTCGCGAAATACGGGTTGTTCGATACCGCCAGAGCTTCGGTGAGGTTCATGGAGGTGCGCCGCCCTAATCGCAGCTTGGTCTGGCGATCGATCAACCCCTCGGTCAAGGCCGCCAGGCCCGCCACGAGCTTGATGGTGGAGCAAGGCTGGTAAGCGCCGGTGAGCGCCACCCGCTGGTTCACCATCGTGAGAATCCGGCCCGTCGTGGGATCGGCGACGACGACGCTTCCGTTGAACGGACCCAGTGCATCCACCGCGGCGCGGCGAACCGCCAGGTCTTCTCCGTCGATGCTGTCACCCCAGGTAGAGTCCGCATAGGTCGGGGTATCCCAAGGGCTGTAGACGCGTCGTTTGCGGCTCGGTGTGTATTTGCGTGTTGTCCGGACGGAACGCTTTTTCGCCACCGTCTTCTTCTGTGTTGGACTTGCAGCGGAGATCTTCTTCCCGGCGGGGGCGCCGCCCGGCTTTCGCGCCGGAATCTTCGCTGCCGCGAACGCCCCGATCGAGGCTGCGCCCAAGAGCCAAACCAACACCAGGAGATACCGCTTCATCGCACCTTCTGTTCCACCAATAACATCCTACATCCCGCCCGCACGCTCCCAAACCTCCCCCGCGCGGCGGCCGGTCAAACTCACCCCATTCTGTTGTATCGGCTGGGCTTTCGTCAAGCTTGAGTCTCCTGGGATGGCAATGTTTACCCGCCGGTCCAGTCCCCGATCTTGCGGCGCCGATCCTACGCCGCGGTCCACCCGCCATCGATCGTGATCACCGATCCCGTCGTGAACGACGCCGCGTCGCTGGCCAGGTACAGCGCCAGCGCCGCGATCTCCTCCGGCTTGCCCAGCCTGCCGATGGGCTGCCTCGCGTTGAGCTGCTGCCGCATCTCGGCCTTCTCGTGCTTGTGGTACTTCTCCAGGTACGCTTCGACGAACGGCGTATCCACCGTCCCCGGACAGATGCAGTTCACGCGAATCTCCGTCGGATAGTCCACCGCGAGCTGCCGCGTCATCGCCACCACAGCGCCCTTCGTCGCGCAATAGGCGAAACGCTTTTTCACGCCGATCAGCCCCGCCACGGACCCGATGTTCACGATGTTGCCGTGAGACGCCCTCAGCAGCGGCATGGCATACTTGGTGCTCAGGAAGACGCCCTGGACATTCAGCTTCATCAATCTGTCGAAATCGGCGAGCTCGGTCTCCTCCACGCCGCCGACAAGTCCGATACCGGCGTTGTTCACCAGGATGTCGAGGCGATCCAGGCCAGCAAACAGGCTGCACACCTGTTCTTCAACCGTGAGGTCCACATGCGCCGCGCGCGCGTTGCCCACCTCCGCCGCCAGCGATGCAGCGCGCGGCTCGTCGATGTCGGCGATCACCACTTCGGCGCCGGCTGCAACGAAAAGCCGGCACGTCTGTTCGCCGATGCCGCTCGCGCCGCCTGTCACCAAAGCGCGCTTCCCGTCCAATCGGAATGTCGAGTCCATGCCAAGATTGTATAGGGTGCGTCATCTATGAAGCTCTCCATGGGAGCGTGGGCCTTCACTTTCGGTCCGGCGGCGGCCCGGCCGAAAAGCCTTGAAGAGGTCGCGCACAAACTCTCCGCCGCCGGATACGACGGCATCGAGCTCTGCGGATACCCGCCGCACATCACCCTGGATTGGTTCGCCACGGCAGAATCGCGCGCCGCCCTGCGCTCCATGCTGGGCTCGCTCGGGCTTGGCATCTCCGGCTATTCCGCCGACTTCACCTCCGTCAATCCGACCAACCCCGCGAACCGGCAGCGCTACCTCGACCTGTTCAAGCGCCAGGTTGAGTTCTGCTCTGACGTCGGGTCCCCCTCGATTCGCGTGGACACGGGCAGCGCCCCCGGCGTGATCCCAGACACTGAGTACCACACCACCTTCTACCGCCTGGCCGACCTCTGGCGCGATTGCGCCGATATCGCGCGCGCCGCGCACGTGCGCATGGTGTGGGAATTCGAGCCCGGCTTCGTCTACAACAAACCTTCCGAAGTCTCCGAGCTCCACGCGCGCATCGGCCACCCGTGGTTTCAGATCCTGTTCGATACCGCTCACGCTTATATGAGCTCGGTGGTCGGCGCACGCCAGCACGGCAAGCGCGAGACCCTCGAAGGCGGCGTCGCCGAGTTTCTGGAGATGCTGCACGGCGCCATCGGAGCCATTCACATCATCGACTGCGACGGCACGCTCGTCGGCGACGAGACCAGCATGCACTCGGCATTCGAAACCGGCCATATCCCTTTCGACTTCCTCGCGCCGCGGTTGCTCGCCGTTCCGCACATCGAGTGGTGGTGCATCGATCCCTGTTACTGCGCGCGCGCCTGGGATCTCGTCGAGCCCAGTCTCGCTTACGTCCGCGGCCTCATCGCCCGCGCGTCCAAATAGCACTGGCCAAGCGGAGCGCGGCCATCCGCCTGCGCCGGGCCATCAGCCTGGCGCGGGATATGATGGCGATAATGTTGAGCCATGCCTGCGGCCCGGTTGCCGAAGTCCGCAACTGCACCATCGGCGACGTCCTCCACGAGACTGCGCTGCGATTCGGCTCCCGTGAAGCCCTTGTTTCCAAGCACCAGGGCGTGCGCCTCACCTGGAGCGAGGTCCTGGATGGAGCGATGGGGGTCGCCGCGGGTCTGCAATCGCTCGGTCTCGGCGCCGGAGATCGCGTGGGAGTCTGGTCCACCAATTGCGCGGAATGGGTGCTGCTGCAATACGGATGCGCGCTCGCCGGCGTCGTGCTGATCAACGTCAATCCGGCGTACCGGTCGCACGAGCTGTCTTTCGTCCTCCGCAGCTCGCGCATGAAAGCGCTCTTCCTCCACGACAGCGACCAGCGTGCCGACTACCGCGCGATTTTAGACGATTCGTTGCGCGGACTCGACTGCGCGCTCGCCCACAGCATCGGGCTCGCCGGCGACGATTGGGGCCGCTTCACCGATCGGCCGCACCGCTTCCGCCCGCCCGCGATCCGCGCCGGAGATGTCGCCAACATTCAATACACCTCCGGGACCACCGGCGTGCCGAAGGGCGTTCTTCTCACGCATCGCAACCTGATCAACAACGGGCGCTTCATCGCGCGCCGCCTGGGGGCCACGGCCTCCGACCGCATCTGCATCCCGGTTCCTCTGTACCACTGCTTCGGCTGCGTCATCGGGACGCTCACCGCCGCGGCCGCCGGCGCCGCGATGATTCTGCCCGCCGCCACTTTCGACGCCGGAGCCGCTTTGCGCGCCGTCCACGAGGAGCGCGCCACTGCCATCTACGGCGTGCCCACGATGTTCATCTCCGAACTTCAGCATCCCGATTTCAATCGCTATGACTATCGCAGCCTGCGCACCGGCGTCATGGCCGGAGCGCCCTGCCCCATCGAAGTAATGCGCCGCGTCGTGCACGAGATGCACTGCCGCGAGATCACCATCGCTTACGGGCTGACCGAAGCTTCGCCCGTCGTAACCATGTCCAGCGTGGACGATGACCTCGAAACGCGGTGCACCACCGTCGGACGAGTGCTGCCCGCTACCGAAGTCCGCCTCGCGGATTCCCTGACGTTGGAAACCGTTCCGCTCGGCCGGCAGGGCGAGCTGCTGACCCGCGGCTATCAGGTGATGAAGGGCTACGACGGCGATCCCGTGGCAACGGCGGAAGCCATCGTCGAGGACGGCTGGCTGCGCACGGGCGATCTCGCCGTGATGCGCGAGGACGGCTGCTTCCGCATCACCGGCCGCTCGAAGGACATGATCATCCGCGGCGGCGAGAATATCTATCCGCGCGAGATCGAGGAGTTCCTCTACACGCATCCCAAGGTGGCCGAGGCCCAGATCGTCGGCTTCCCGGACGACCGCCTGGGGGAGATCGTGCTGGGTTGGATCCGGCTCAAACCCGGCGAGACCGCATCCGCGGACGAAATCCGTGAATTCTGCCGCGGCAAGATCGCCTACTTCAAGATCCCCGAGATCATCCGCTTCGTTGACTCGTTTCCCACGACCACTTCCGGCAAGATCCAGAAGTTCCGCATTCGCGAGATCGAGATTGAGCAGCGCCTCAACGGCCGCGCGGCGGCCTCGGTCACTGCCTGACTTTCACTCTAAGGCTCTCAGGTCCCGGTGGAATTCCTCCGCCGGCGCCTGGCTCACGCCTTGCACGACTGACCGCAGAAAGTGGTGCTCTACGCCCAGCGACTCGGCCAGACGCAGCGCGTGCTCGAGATCCTTCCGCGCGATGTCCAGAGTCGACTCCGATGCCTCCCGGCTGGCTGAGAAGATCCGCGCCACTGCCCGCGCACGATCCCAGCTCGCGCTAAGAAAGTTCCGCCCTGAGCTCTTCTCCATCGCCTCCGCAACCAGGGCGGGATCGAGGCCCGCCGCCCGCGCCATGCTGACCGCCAACGGCATCAGCAGAAGAGCGGGCAGACCAACCATGTTGTTCAGCAGCTTCACCGTCACGCCGGTCCCCAGAGGTCCTGTGTGCAGGATCGTCTCGGCCATCGCCGCAAACACTGGCCGAACAACCTCGATGTCGGCTGCGTCCCCTCCCGCCATGACCGTCAGCTTGCCCGTTTCGGCCAGCACCGGGAATCCGCTCACCGGAGCATCGACAAGACGAACTCCGCGCGCCCGGCAGGCCTCTCCAATGCCGGCGATCGTGCGGGGCAGGATTGTGCTCATGATCGCAACCAGGCGGGTTCGTCCGGCAGCGGCGGCCAGAATGCCATTCGAACCCAAGACGACCTCACAGACCTGCTCATCGGTGGCGACCATCACCAGGACGATCTCGGCCCGGGCGCAGTCCGAGGCGCGCACCGACGTCGCCGCGCCGGCGGACGCAAAAGGAGCGAGGTTGGCCTCCCGGTTGTCGCACACAATCAACTCGAAGCCCGCCTTCTGAAGGCAACGCGCCATCGGCGCTCCCATGCTGCCAAGTCCAACAAAACCAACGTGCTGCATAAGGAGTACTCTACATCGCCCGGCGTCCAAAAACCATTTCTTTGCGGTGGGGGGCTTGACAAACGATTCAAACGTTCGTACGATTTAATCATTCGTATGATTGAAACGGACGTTCAGCGAGATGTGCGAGCCGACACCAAGGAGCGAATCCTCGATGTCGCCGAACGTCTCTTCGCCCGGCACGGCTACGCCCAGACTTCGCTCCGCCGGATTACCTCCGAAGCCGGCGTCAACCTTGCCGCCGTTAACTATCACTTCCAATCCAAAGACGCCCTCGTGCGTGCGGTCCTGCTGCGCCGCATCAAGCCGCTCAATGAGCAACGGCTGGCTCGGCTCGACGCCCTCGAATCAGCCGCCGGGGGCGCGCCCATCCCGATCGAAGAACTCCTTACCGCCCTCCTGGAGCCCGTGATGGAGATGATGGAACGCGAGAGCGCGGCCTCCTCATTCCCCAAGCTCATGGCGCGCACCTACGTCGAGCCGGGGGACCTCTTCGCCAGGGTGATCGGCCCGCTCATGGCGCCCATCGGCGAGCGCTTCCGCCCCGCGCTCGCGCGCTCTCTTGGGACCGCCTCCGAGATTGACGTCGCCTGGGGGTTGCATCTGACCATCGGCGCAATGCTCCACTTCCTGGGGGCATCGGCGATGCTGGAATTCATCTCCCAGGGCCGGGCCGATGTGCGGGACACGCGCGCCGCTCTGCGGCGGCTTGTGAGCTACGCGTCCGCCGGCATGCGGGCGCTCGTCGCCAAGGAGATGCACGCATGAAAGCCGCACCGCTTCTCGCCGGCCTCGCATTCTGCGGCGTCCTTGAGGCGCAGCAACCGGCGAAGATGGCCATCTCTCTCGACAAAGCCATCGAGATCGCTCTTGCGCCCGATGGCAACACGCGCGCTCAGCTCGCCGCCGAACTCGTCCGGCAGGCGGAAGCGCGCTCGGCCCAGGCCCGCGGCGCGCTGCTGCCGAACGTCGACGGCGCGTGGTCGTATCAGAACTTCACGCGCAACCTCGCCGCGTTTGGCGTGCGCGTGACGGTGCCGTTGCCCGGCGTGGCCATCCCGGAGTTTGTCGGTCCCATCGATGTCTTCGATCTGCGCGCCACTGCGTCGCAGAGCCTCTTCGATCTGAGCTCCATCAAACGCTACCAGTCGTCCAAGGCTGCGATTTCTGCCGCGAAGCAGGAGAGCAACGCCGCGCGCAACCTGGCCGCCGCGGCGGCCGCCCGCGCCTATTCGGGTGTTCAGCGATCGGCCGCCACGGTCGAAACGGCGAAGGCGAACATCGCTCTTGCCGAACGGCTCCTGCGAATGGCTCGCTCGCAGAAGGAGGCCGGCACGGCCACGGGCATCGATGTCACGCGCGCCGAGACGGCGCTCTCCTCGGAAAAGCAGCGGCTCATCGCCGCGGAGGAAGAGCTCACCGCGGCGCGCCTTGAATTCCTGCGCGTTCTGAATCTCCCATTGGGGACCGACTTCGAATTAACCGACGCCCTCGTCTACAGACCGGCCATTATCCCCGAACTCGCGGCCGCGATTGACCTCGCCCGCGCCCAGCGGCCCGAACTGAAAGCCCAGGATGAGCGAAAGCGTGTTGCGCGGCTCGGTTATGACGCCGCGAAGTGGCAGCGTCTGCCTTCTGTCGCCGCGTTTGGCGACTATGGCTCCATCGGCACCGGGCTGGACGCGCAGCGCGCGACCCGCGTGGCCGGCGTCTCCGTACGCATCCCGATCTTCGACGGCGGACGGCGCGACGCCGCGCGCGCCGAGAGCGCATCGCTTGTGCGGCAGGAAGAGATCCGCGCGCGCGAAGTCGCTCAGCAGGTGGAGCTGGAAATCCGCCTCGCGCTCGACCAGCTCACAGCCGCGGAAAACCAGGTGAAGGTTTCGCTCGAGACGCTCGCCCTCTCCGAGAAGGAGATGGCGCAGGCCGAGCGGCGCTATCTGAACGGCGTCGCGCCCGGCCTTGAAGTCACCGACGCGCAGACCCGCCTCGCCCGCGCCCGCGAATCGAACGTCGCCGCGCTGCACCGCCAGCGCCTGGCGCGCATCAACCTCGGAGTCGCCATCGGGGCGCTCGATCAGTTTCTCGACTAAGGAGCACGCACCGTGAAGAAGAAGCGATTGATCATTATCGTCGTCATCGTCGTGATTGCCGCGGCCATCGCCGTCACCCGCAAACTCTCGAACGGCTCCGACCCCGATGTGCTGCGCATCAGCGGCAATATCGAGCTCACCGAAGTGGACATTTCCTTCAAATACCCGGGCAGGCTCGTCGAGCTGGCGGTCGATGAAGGCGATCCCGTCAAGCGCGGCCAGATCATCGCCGCGATGGACCGCGCCGAATGGGAGCGCCAACTCGAGCGCGAGCGCGCCACGGTTTCCGCCGCGGAGTCCGGCCTGGTGCAGCTTCGCACCGCCATCACCTTCCAGCGCGAGACTGTCAGCGGGGATCTCCAATTGCGGAGCGCCGACTTGCGGCAGGCCGAAGCGCGCCTCGCTGAATTGCTCGCCGGCAGCCGCGCGCAGGAGATCGAGCAGGCGCGCGCCGTCCGCGCCGAAGCCCAGGTGCAGCACGAGCAGGCGCGCCGCGATTTCGAGCGGGCGCAGAAACTCTTCAAGGACGACGACATCTCCGCCGCGCAGTACGACCAGTTCAAGGCGCGCCATGACGCAACGGCCGCCACGCTGAAGCGCGCCGCCGAGACGCTGAAGCTCGTCGAAGAGGGCCCGCGCAAGGAGCAGATCGATCAGGCGCGGGCCGCGGTCGAGCGCGCGAGGGCCGCGCTGCGGCTCGCCGAGGCGAACAGCATCGATCTCCGGCGGCGTGAGCAGGAGATCCCGATCCGCCAGGCCGACATCCGCCGCGCCGCCGCGCAGGCCGGCGTCCTCGAGGCGCAGCTCGCCGACCGCACGCTCGCCAGCCCCGTGGACGGCGTCGTTCTTACCAGGAGCGCCGAGCCCGGCGAGGTTCTGCCCGCCGGCGCTACCGTACTCACGCTCGGAGACATCGAGCGCCCGTGGGTGCGCGGCTACATCGCCGAGTCCGACCTCGGCCGCGTCAAGCTCGGCATGACCGCGCGGATCTCCACGGACTCTTACCCCGGCAAAGCATACGAGGGCAAGATCACCTTCATCAGCTCCGAAGCGGAGTTCACTCCGAAGCAGATTCAAACTCAGCAAGAGCGCGTCAAGCTCGTCTATCGCATCAAAATCGATGTGCCCAACCCGCACCGCGAGCTGAAATCCAACATGCCCGTGGACGCCGAGATCCGCCTGAAGTAGATGCCAGCGATGATCCTGCTCGACAAAGTCACGCGCCGTTTCGGCAAGCTCGAAGCCGTGAAGGACTTCTCGCTTGAAGTCGCGGCGGGGGAGATCTTTGGACTCGTCGGTCCCGACGGCGCGGGCAAGACCACGACCCTGCGCCTGCTCTGCGGCCTGCTCGACCCCACCGAAGGCAGCGTCACGGTGGACGGCCTCGACGTCTCGCGCCACCCCGACCAGGTGAAGGACCGCATCGGCTACATGGCCCAGAAGTTCGGCTTGTACGGCGATCTCACCGTCAAGGAGAACATGAACTTCTACGCCGATTTGTTCGGCGTCGTCGGCGAAGAACGCGCGCAGCTCTCCACGGAGCTTCTCGCGATGACTCGCATGGCGCCCTTCACCGCGCGGCCGGCCGCGAAGCTCTCCGGCGGCATGAAACAAAAGCTGGCGCTGATGTGCACGCTGCTGCACAAGCCGAAGATCCTGTTCCTCGACGAGCCCACCAACGGCGTCGATCCGCTGTCGCGGCGCGACTTCTGGCGGATCCTCTATCGCCTCGCGGGCGAAGGCATGACGATCTTCGTCACCACGGCATATCTCGATGAAGCCGAGCGCGCCAATCGCGTCGGCCTGATGCACCGCGGCCGGCTGATCGCCTGCGACTCTCCCGCCGCGCTGCGCGCGCGCTGGCGGCCTTATTGCTACGAAGCGCACGCACCGGATCCGCGCGCCGCGCGCACCTTTCTCAATGCGCAGGCCGGAGTCCTCGGCGCGGTCCCCGCCGGTGATGCGCTGCATGTGTTTCTCGACGGCCGCGCCCAGCCCGGACCGCTCGGCGCGGCGCTTGATCGCGCCGGGCTCGGCCCCGCGACGCTTGTCAACCTCGACCCCACGCTCGAAGACGCCTTCATCGCTGCCATCAACACGGAGGAACGCCGTGTCTCTCAATAACGGCAAAGCCGTCGTCATCGAAAACCTCGTGAAGCGCTTCGGCGATTTCACCGCGGTGGACAACGTCACGCTCGGCGTCGCGCGCGGCGAGATTCTCGGCTTCCTGGGCCCCAATGGCGCGGGCAAGTCCACCACGATCCGGATCCTCTGCGGACTGCTGGCGCCCACGTCCGGCCGCGCGACGGTCGGCGGTTTCGATGTAGCAACGCAGAGCGAGATGGTGAAGCAGAGCATCGGTTACATGTCGCAGCGCTTTTCGCTCTACGACGACCTTACGGTGGAAGAGAACCTCGAATTCTTCTGCGGCATCTACGGCGTCCCCCGCGACAGGCGCGAAGAACGCAAAGCTTACGCCCTGAAGATGGCCGGCCTAGAAGAGCAGCGCGACCGAATGACGCGTCTGCTGGCCGGCGGCTGGAAGCAGCGTCTCGCGCTCGGCTCCGCCATCCTTCACGAGCCGCCGATTCTGTTCCTCGACGAGCCCACCTCGGGCGTCGACCCCATCGCGCGCCGCCAGTTCTGGGACCTCATTTACGAGATGGCCGCCGCCGGCTCCACCATCTTCGTCACGACGCACTACATGGAGGAGGCCGAATACTGCCACCGGCTGGCGCTCATGTACCGCGGACGCGTGATTGCGCTCGGCACGCCGGATGAGCTCAAGGCGCGGCACGGCGCGGGCGCCGCCATGGACGACGTCTTCGTCGCGAGCATCGAGCGCGAGGAGGCGCGCGTCGCATGAGCTTCCGCCGCCTCTCCGCCATTTTCCGCAAGGAGGCCCTGCACATCGTGCGCGACTGGCGCAGCCTGCTCATGGCGCTGGCCGTTCCCATGCTGCTGCTGATGCTGTTCGGCTACGCGCTCACGCTCGATGTCGATCGCATTCCGACCTTGATCTACGACCAGGACCGCACGCCGCAGAGCCGCGAGCTGGCGGAGCGCTTCCGCGGATCTCGCTACTTCTCCATTACGGCGGTCGAGGGCGGCTACCGCGCCATCGTCGACGGCCTCGACCGCAATCGCATCCTGCTCGGCGTCGTGATTCCCAGGGACTTCTCCGAAAAGCTCGCCGCCAACGAGGAGGCCCAGGTGCAGTTGATCGTCGACGGCAGCGATTCGAACACCGCGTCCATCACGGCGGGCTACGCCGAAGTCCTCATCCGTTCCTACGCCTTCGAGCTGCGCAACGCCTCGATGAAGCGCCGCGGGGCGGGCGAGCTCAAGCCGCCCATCGACGCGCGCGTGCGCGTCCTCTACAACGACGAGCTCAAGTCGCGGAACTTCATCGTCCCCGGCCTGATCGCGGTCATCCTCATGATCATTGCCGCGCTGCTCACCTCGCTCACCATCGCCCGGGAGTGGGAGTCGGGCTCGATGGAGCAGCTTCTTTCCACGCCCGTCCGTCCCGCCGAGCTGCTGCTCGGCAAGCTCGGCGCCTATTTCGTCCTCGGCATGATCGACATGCTCATTGCGCTCGTCGCCGGCGTCGTCATCTTCGACGTGCCGCTGCGCGGCAACGTACTGCTGCTGATGAGCCTGAGCGGGCTGTTCCTGTTCGGCGCCCTTTGCTGGGGCATCTTCCTCTCGGCAATCACGCGGTCGCAGCTTCTCGCCTACCAGTTGAGCCTGGTGAGCTCGTTCCTGCCGGCGTTTCTGCTGTCTGGATTCGTCTTCGCCATCGAGAACATGCCTTTCGTCATCCAGCAGTTCACGCGCATCATTCCGGCGCGCTACTTCGTCGCGATCTTACAGGGGATCTTCTTGAAGGGCGTGGGGATGGAGATCCTCTGGACGGAGGCTCTCTTTCTGTTGATCTACGCCGCGCTGATTTTCGCGCTCGCCGCGCGCAAAATGCGGCAGAAAATCGCTTGAACCATGTGGAACCGCGACAGAATCCGCGAGATCGTGCGCAAGGAATTCCGCCAGACCCTGCGCGAGAGACGCATGAGGATGGTCCTCATCGGACCGCCGCTGCTGCAAATGATCATCTTCGGCTTCGCGGTGAACCTCGACGTCGAGCACGTGCGCCTTGCGTTCATGGACCTCGACCAGACCGTCCAGAGCCGCGAGCTCAAGGAGCGCTTCCGCTCGTCGCCCTATTTCGACCTGCTCGCCGAAGCTCGCAGCGAGCGCGAAGCGCAGGATCAGCTCGACCGCGGCCTGATTCGCGCCACCGTCCGCATTCCCGCAGGCTTCGGCGCCGGCGTCGTGCGCGGCAGGCAGGCCGACGTCCAGATCCTCGTCGACGGCTCCAACTCCAACACCGCGTCGATTGTCGCCAACTACGCCAACGCCGTCATCGCGCAATACAACCTGCAATTGCTCCGCGAACAGCAGCGCCAGAAGCTGGTCGAGCGCACGCGCGGCGGGCCCGTCAAACTCAGCATCCCCGGCCTGCGCTCCGAGACTCGCGTCTGGTTCAACGCCGAGCTGCGCAGCCGGAATTATTTCGTCCCCGGCGTCGTCGTCAACATCATCCTGCTCGTCACGCTGATGCTCACCGCCATGTCCATCGTGCGCGAAAAGGAGATCGGCACGATGGAGCAGCTCATGGTGACGCCCTTGCGGTCCATCGAGCTCATGCTCGGCAAAACGATTCCTTTCGCGCTGGTCGGTTTCCTTGATCTCTTCCTGGTGATCGGCGTCGCTCTGGGCGTCTTTCATGTCCCCTTGCGTGGCAGCGTCCTGTTGTTGCTCGCCGCCTCCGCCCTCTTCCTGCTTTCGACGCTCGGCGCCGGCCTGTTCCTCTCAACGATCTCGCACACCCAGCAGCAGGCCATGATGGCTGCGTTCTTCTTCTTCATCCCCGCTTTCATGCTGAGCGGTTTCAACTTCCCCATCCGCAACATGCCCGAGCCGGTGCAGTGGCTGACGTTTCTCAATCCGCTGCGCTACTTCATGGAGATTGTCCGCGGCGTCTTTCTCAAAGGCAGCGGCTTTCACGAGCTCTGGGGCCAGATGGCGGCGCTGGCTCTTTTCGGTGTCCTGATCCTGGCCTCGAGCGCGTTGCGCTTCCACAAGCGGCTCGATTGAGCGGCCCTATGGATTGCTGCGGATGTGCTCCACGATGGCGCGCGTGAATGCAGCCACGTACGGTCTGCCCCCAGTCACGAGGTTCTCGCGCGTCATGAAATCTTCGAGGATATCCGGCCTCACGCCGATGTTCTCCACGTATGGCGCCGCGGGATACTCCGCCGTGACGACTTCGCTCTTGCGATTCATCAGTGTTTCAGTGACGCGCGTATTCGCCTCGGCCCAGTTCGAACCCTTGGCGTCCACCACGCTGCCTCCCGCGCCCATCGTGCGCCATCCGAACAGCAGCGCGCGCCCGTTATCCTGGAGCGTCGCCGGGAACGCGTCGCCGCCGGAGGCCGAGAACTCATCCATCAGCACCATGATCGGCTTGCAGTAGGCGGTCACGTTCCCATCGCGACCTCTGACCGGCTCGAGCTCCAACGCCGGCCCGGTCAAAGACAGCGGCCCCGTTCTGCCGCGGTTCTGGTAGGCGGCCAGCACCTGCTCATACGCCGCCTCATATCCCCTGATCACGCTCTCCGGCTGATTCGCCTGCCGCGCGAAAAACAGCAAGTTGCCGAACCGGTTCAGAAAGCTCGCCGTCACGCGCACCTCAAATCCAAGCGCGCGGAACGTGCGCGGAATCAGCCGGCGGCAGAGATCTTCCACGTACGACACCAGGCCGCCGGGGTTGCGCATCACGTCGATAATCAGCCCGTCGGTGTTCGCCTGCATCCAGGCGATCTCGGAATCGAACTGCTGCAATGCGACGCTGACGCCCAGGCTTGGGTTCATACTCGGAATGCGGATGTAGCCGATGCTGAACCCTTCAGCCTGGAAGATCCCGCTGTAGAACACGTCGGACGGATTCCGACCCAGCCGCGTCTCAAAGCCGGGCGGCAGGCTGAACAGCGGACTCCTCTGCCCGATGCCCTGCACCGCCGGCAGCGCATCTTCGGGCAACCCGGCATACAGCCACGGCTTGAGCGGCTTCTGCCAGGGGGCCAGGCCGTCGTCGCTTTCCGCGTCGTCCGCCGCACGCCCCTTCTTCACCCGCTCCAACGGCAGCGGAATTGATCCGATTTCCGTGATCGGATAGCCCGTCTTCAA
Source organism: uncultured Solibacteraceae bacterium (assembly GCA_964472745.1). Lineage (GTDB taxonomy): Bacteria > Acidobacteriota > Terriglobia > Bryobacterales > Bryobacteraceae > CAYYNC01. The sequence goes on along the minus strand of CAYYNC010000005.1, from coordinate 87,531 downwards.
CCATGGGATCGTGTAGCTCTCTTCTGCTCCGCTCGCCCTGCGGATCACGACCGCGGCCTCATCGCCGATCTCGTGCGCCCTGGGAATCCGCGATTGCTGGCGTGACGTGATGAACGCCGCCGCCGCGCGCGCCGTGCTCCTCGGATTCGCGGACACAGCGTACTTGGCGAGCCGCACCACCCACTCTTCCCCCGGAACGCCGTCGAGCGACACCAGTTCATCCCCGATCGTGAACGGATACTTGTCCAATGGCAGCCGTGACCTCGAGATGCTGTCCACCAGCAGCCTGCCGTCGAAGATGTCAACCGAAAAGCCCAGCGTCGCCGTAAAGCTGAAGGGGAACGTGATCCGGTCGTGGGCGTCGTTCAGGCTGGCGACGTACTCCACCAGCAAGTCGAGGAAGTCGAGATCGTTCTCCGTCGCCAGTGCGCGCTCGATCCACGGCCGCAGGTCCATGAGATCGAACCCCAACGCGTCCCGCTTCCACTCGTAGGGCGCGTAGCTTTTGGCGTACAGCGCAGCGATCTGCCGCAGGTCGTTGACCTTCTGTTCGGGAGTCAGGGCCGCCTTCGAAATGCAGGCGCACAGCAATAGCGCCATTAACCGCATCATGCTTCCAGGGGTAGCATAGGCTTCAGCCTGTGTCTCACACGGCGCGCCGGCACGGGCTGAAGCCTGGGCTACTCAGAACTCCACGCGCAGGTTGAACTGGATCACGCGCCCGAAGCCGCGCTGGCTGGTCACGCGGCCGAAGTTGCCGCTGGTCGGATCTGTATTCGGACCGCCGAAGTTGGTGTGATTCGTCGCATTCAGGAAGTCGACGGAGAACCGCGCTTGGATGCCGCGGTCCGGCACGATCGGGAACACCCGTTCCACTTTGAGATCGATCGTGAAGATCCCGTCTTCGCGGAGCGAGTCGGTCCGCGTCGGGAACATCCGGACATGATAGGAGCCCGGCTGCGCCGCCGCGCGTCCTTCAAATCCGACGAAGCCCGACGGCGGAGCCGTGGATCCGCGCCAGGCGATCGATGGATCGAACCATTGCAGAAGATCCTTGCTGCGCGTCTCTGACGATTTGAAGAGGCTCCCGAGTTGGTTGATATCACCGTAGAAGAACCGGTTGCCCCAGTTGAGCGCCGGCCCGCTTTGCATTTGCAGCACGCCCGACAGGTTCCAGTTCCCCAGCAGCCATGCGCCGAGACCTTCTCGAATGTATGTCCGGCCCTTGCCGAACGGCGTCTCCCAGACGGACGACAGCGCGATGCGGTGCGGCCGGACCTGGTCTGCTGGCCGCTCCGATGGGAGTGTATCGAACTCGTTGTACATGAAGTCCGCCTCGTAGCTCTGGGCGCGCGTGTACATGAACGTGCCAGTGAACCCTCGCGTGAAGCGGCGCTCCAGCAGGATCTGGAGGTCGTGATAGCTCACGTAGCCCTGGTTGGCCTTCCAATCGGTCTCCCCCGGCCGGCTCAGCCCGGTGAGATTGTTGTACTGCGGGTAGCCGCGCAGGATCCTGTGCCGCGCGATGTTCGCGTTTGTGAAGAACCCTTGGCCGCTGATGTAGCGGTACAGGGTCGCATCGGAGGATTGAAGCCCTGAGAGGTTCCTCAGGTTGAACGGATTCGGCACGTTCGCATTCAGGTAGTTGTCCTTCGCCTGGTCGCGCGCCATGCCTTTTGTCCAATACTGCTCCGGCAGGAAATTGATGCGGCGCCCCACGGGCAGGTACGAGTATGCGCCATTGTAGGAGACGTCCAGGACAAGGTTGTGCGCAAGCTCACGCTGGAAGCCTATCCTCCAGCGATGCTGCAAGGCCGGGCGTGCATTCCAGGGCAGCGACCCGAAGTCCTGCCCGAAGCGCGCAATCCCTCCGAGCCGGTTCTGGTAAGGCTCGTCGAATCGCGATCCGTCAGCCCGAACGGGGAAGGGATCGTTCACCGGCGTCTTGCCCTGAGCGATGTTGGCCGCGGCGCCCACGCCGCAGCAGAAGGTGATGCCCGCGTCGTTCGAGACCGGTGTGCTCGTGGCCTGGTTATAGCCATTGGTGTCGAGGCGGTCGTTCGAGACGTTGTACGTGTCCATGTACATTGCCCACCCGCCGCGAATCACTGTCTTGTTGTTGAGAGAGTATGTGGCGCCGAACTTCGGCAGGAGAATGTGCGTGCCCTTGGTCGCCGTGTCATACCCGTTCTGCCCCAGATACGTAGTCATCCCGTTGACCTTGAACTGCGCCGCCGGGACCTCAGGCAGGGGGTTTGCAGCGTACGCCCGCTCCACCATGTCAGAGATCGGCGATCGGGCGTCGGCCAGGAACACGCGCGAGATGCCGCGGTTGAAGCTCTCGTCTGTTCCGGCTTCGCGCTCGTAGCGCAAGCCGAGCGACAGGCGGAAGCGCGATGTCAGGCGCCAGTCGTCCTGGAAGAACAGCGCGCGCCGCGGCGTCCGCCAGTAGAAGGTGTCGTTCGTGTCGATGGACATCCCGCTCGCAAGGCCCATCATGAACGCAGCCCACTCGTGCCCTTGAATGCCGGCGACGTTGTCTACGTTCGTCGACCTGGTCCAACTGTTGCGCCAGGAGAACGATCCAGCGCTATAGCCCGGCCCCGATTGCGCGAAAAAGTGCCTGCGCTCCTGCCATCCGTACTTGAAGGAGTGGCTTCCCCGGATCGTGGTCATCGTGGCGCGCAGCTCATGCGTCGTCAACTTGGTCCCGATCGCCGGATAGCCGCCACTGACATCCTCGTAATTGTTGTCGCTGAAATCCAGGCGCGGCAGGGTATGGTATGCACCCGCACGCTGGTCGAGATAACTGGGCAGCCCGACCTGGCTCGGCTTGTACTTGGTCTGCGCGAACGCCCGGCTGCCCTCTTCCCAACGCGAAATCCCGTAGTTGAGATCGAGGATGTTGGACGCGCTCAGCGTCCACAGGTAGCCTACGTTGCCCCCGCGATTTATGCGCGTCAGCCCGTTGGTGTGCAAGCCGCGCTCGGTCTCATAGGTCCAGTCGTACTCGTCGGCCAGACGGTCGTTCCACTGCCACCGGGCGTTCAGGCGGTGGTTCTGGCCGATCACCCAGTCGTAGCGATTCACGATCGAGTTGAACTTCTCATCCTTGGGCATTGCGAACGCCAGATAGTTGAGCGTCTGCTCCGGCGTCACCAGCCCCGGAACGTTGTTCGGCGTGGGGTACAGCTTCACGTAAGACGCATACATGGGGTTCAGGATCGGGACGCCCTTGTTGCCGGGAAACGGCGTCCGCACCACAGTGTTGCCATCGAGCCGCGCCGAGCGCGGATCGAAGATCGTAAACCGCGCCGCTCCATTAGGGGCATTCAGCAGTTCGGAGAAATCGCCCTGCCGCATGGCCGCTGTCGGCACCGTACGGTTCACCGACGAGGTCGACTCAGCCTTGGACTGTTTGATCCCGTTCCAGGTGATCGTCCAGAACAGCTTGTCCTTGCCGTTGAACAGCTTCGGAATCCAAACCGGGCCCGATGCCGTCATCTCGTAGTTATTCGACCGCCCCGTCGCCTGCCGCTGCTCGCCCGGCTTCAGCGTTCCGGCTCGCTCGGCTGCAAGAAACTGCTCACGACGGAAGAATCCCGTCGCGTTCCAGCGCTGCTGCCAGTGCTGGTTGTACACCGCGCCCGTCAGACGGTTCGTCCCGGATTTCGACACCACGTTGATCGATGCTCCCGAAGTGAAGCCCTGCGAAGCGTCGAAGTTCGATGTCTCCAGCTTGAACTCCGTGATCGAGCCCGACGGCGGGACGAACGCCACGCGCCGGCCCGAGCCGACCACCGTCATGCCGTCGATGGTGTATTCGTTCTGCCCGACACCTCCCATCGTGTTGAACGAGGACGTGCCCGCGTTGTCGAACGGCCGCCGGTACTCCGGCTGCCCCGTCCACTGCATGCCCGGCGCGAGCGCCGACAACGCGAACGGGTTCATGTCCGAAAACGGCAGATTGATCAACTGCTTGTTGTCGAGAATCCGCCCCCCCGACGCAGTCGTCGTCTCCAGCAGCGGAGCTTCCGCCGTCACTTCAACAGTCTCAGCCACCTGCCCGATCTCCAGCGTGAGGTTGATCTCCAACCGCGCGCTGACGTTCACCGTAAGCCCGCTCCGCAACGCCCGCTTGAAGCCCTGCGCCTCCGCCATCACTGTGTAGGAGGAGGGCTCGAGAAAGTTCGCTTCGTAGTAACCCGTCTCGTTCGTCGCCGTACGCCGGGTCTCGTTCGTTTTCGTGTTCGTGACAACGATCGTCGCGTTCGGAATCACCGCGCCGCTCGGATCCGTCACCCTGCCTGTGATTGCGCCGCGCGCTTCTTGCGCGGACGCGATGCCTGATGCCAGCGCCAACAAGAGCGCCAGCACCGCGATCTTCTGTAACATGACCAACCTCCCCTACTACAACCGCGCAGCCGATAGCTAGCTCAGGCTGGCTATCGGCGCCCAACTATCGACTGATAGAGTATCTAACAAATCTTTCGGGTGGGGTCAAGCATGGAGCGGCCGGTCAGCCACGCTATTGGTAGTACCAGTCGCGCAACCGCACCTCAATCGGCGCGCCTTTCAACTTCTCCGCGAAAAGGCTCGTCTCGCTCTGGCGGTAATGGTAGGGGTAAACGATCTTCGGGGCGAAGCTGCGAGCCGCGTCGGCGGCCTCTTCCGGCGTCATCGTGTACGGCAGGTTCATGCACACGAACGCGACGTCGATGTTCTTGAGCGCGCGCATTTCGGGGATGCCCTCGGTGTCGCCGGAGAGATAGAAGCGCTTGCCGCCGTAGGTGAGAACGTATCCATTGCCGCGGCCCTTCTCATGGAAAACACGGCCGGGCGCGGGGCCGCGAGTGATGTTGTACATCGGGATCGCCTCAATCGTCCAGGCGCCCCATCTCTGCGATTCGCCGTTCCCGATGATGATCGTCTCGGGGACCGTCTGGGAGACCGCCGCCGGCCCCATGATCTTCGTGCCGTCCTTCTTGAGCGTCGCGATGGCCTTCGGATCGAGATGATCGCCGTGGATGTCGGTGATCAGAATCAGATCGGCCTTCGGTAGCCCGTCGTAGTTGGCCTGACTCCAGGGATCGATGTGGATCACCTGGCCTCCCGCCTCGATCATCAGGCTGGCGTGGCGGATGATGGTGATCTTCACCGCGCCGGCCTTGGTGTCGAACTGCTCGACGGGCCGCTGGGCGAAGGCGAGGGCGGACAGGGCGGCGATGAGAATTGCGCTGGACATGGATTGAATTGTAGCGCCGCGCGCGGCGGGTGGTGGAATCTCCCGTCATGGCGCGCACGGTTGTTCCGCTGTTGGTTCTGGCGCCGGGCGCGGCCGGGCAAAAGAAGCCGTTCACCCTCGACGACTCCCTCGACCCGCGCTCTGGCGGCAGCCGCTCAACTACATAAAGCATTCCGCGATCCGCGACGCCGGTCGCATCCAGACGCCGCTGCTGCTCATCACCGGCGAGCAAGACCGCAACGTGCCCCCCGCCAGGCGAGGGAGATGGACTACGCGCGGCGCCGGCTGGGCAAGCGTGTCGAGTGGGTGAACCACGTTGACGGCGGCCACGGCGTGCCCATGGATTCGCCCGCAGACTGCAAGAACGTCCACGAGCATGTGCTGCGCTGGTATGACGAGTGTCTGAAAGCGCCGAAAAGCGGCGCCGCGGTGGTATCCTCGGAACGGCCGTATCGATCCCTCAAACCTGCCCGGACGCGGAGCCCGCATTTGATCGGCGATTGCCGCCGCCGACCGCAAGCCCCGCATTCAGCACGATGGCGAGCAGCGTTCCAAACGCGATTCCAGCGATGTTCACGCCGGATATAGTCAGGCCTTTCACACCCAAGCCCGTCGCCGCGACGAGCGATGCCCCGGCCACGACCAGGTTGTGCGGATCCGCGAAATCCACCTTCGCATCGATCCAGATGCGCACCCCCATCAGCGCGATGAGCCCATAAAGAATCAGGCAGATGCCGCCCAGCACGGGCGGAGGAATGGACTGAATCACCGCGCCGAACTTCGGACAAAGCCCGAGCAGGATCGCGATCGAGCCCGCCATCACGAAATTGTATGTGCTGAAGACGCGCGTGATCGCCATCACGCCCATGTTCTCGGCGTATGTTGTCTGTGGCGTGCCGCCTCCGAGTGAAGAGACCAGGGTCGCAACCGCGTCGCCCAGGTAGGCGCGCCCCAGTTGGGGGTTCAAGTCGCGGCCCATGTAGCTCGAAATCGCGGCGATGTGGCCCTTGTTCTCGGCCACCAGCACAATAAACACCGGCGCGATCACGGCGAGCGCTTGCGGGCTCCATGCCGGGAATTGAAACGGAGGCAGGCCGAGCCACGGGGCTTCGCGGATCCGCTCGATGCTGGCGCCGTCCAGAACGCCCAGCATTACGGCAAGGCAGTATCCGGCGATTACTCCCGCGAGGATTGGCAGCAGCCGCAAGAATCCCTTCACGCGCAGCGGGACCAATGCCGCGGTGATGAACGTCGCAACCGCAACGGCCAGGCCCGGCAGGTCCGCCGCGCCGCGGATCGCCAGGTCGGCGTTGACAGCGTTGGCGATCGCCGAGGAGGCGAGGTTCAGACCGATCAATGTCACAACAGTACCCGTGACAACCGGCGGCATGAGCCGGTCGATCCAGCGGGAGCCGTATCTGATGGTGATCAACGCCGCGGCCAGGTAGAGCGCCGCGGCTCCGGCGATTCCAGACAAGGCGAGCGGGGCTTTTGCCGGATCGCCGCCCGTTACCGCGATCACGGGACCCACGAAGGCGAAGCTGGAGCCCAGATAACTCGGCACCTTGAAGCCAGTCGCCGCCACAAAGATCAGAGTCCCGATGCCGGAGAAGAAGAGCGCGGCCTGTGGATTGAATCCCATCAACAGCGGCGCCAGCACGGTGGCGCCGAACATGGCCAGGACGTGCTGCACGCCCATAGGAACCAGCCGGAACCAGGGGATCCTGTCCTCGGGATAGAGGATTGCGCGCTCCTCCATGCCACCTTTCTCCTTCAACGCAGGCCGGGACCATTATTGCAGGCGCGGCGGCCGCGGGCGCCTCTTCCAGGGACAGGCATTCGCGCCGGGTGTTTGACATGCTCAGCCCCCTGAAGAGGCTCACGCCCGGAAAGACAGTCCGCTCCGGCGCTCTGAGCCTGAGCAGTCGAAGTTTGACATGCGATCGGGGCGCTAATTATCCTGACTATCGTTGAGCCGTATGCGGAAGGGGCCGCGCCCCCTGCGACGGCAGCGGGGCTTTGTGCTCTGCGCCCCGCAATTCCAAGGAAGAAATCTATGATCAAGGTCGAAGGACTCACCAAGCGCTACGACCGCTTCGTGGCCGTGCGTGGCATCGACTTCGAAGTCGAGAAGGGCCAAATTGTGGGCTTTCTCGGGCCGAACGGCGCCGGCAAGACCACCACGATGCGCATCCTGACGTGCTTCATGCCGCCGACGGAAGGGTCGGCTGAAGTGGCCGGATTCGACGTCATGAAGGCGCCGATGGAGGTGAAGAAGCGAATCGGATACCTGCCCGAGGCGCCGCCGGTCTACCCGGAAATGGAGGTGGAGGAGTACCTCGCCTTTGTGGGACGCCTCAAGGGGATTCCAGCCTCCGAGTTGCCCAAGCGAATCGCGGAGGTTTCCGACCGCTGCGCGATCGCGGACGTCAAGAAAAAGCTGATCTCCAAGCTCTCCAAGGGCTACCGGCAGCGCGTGGGCCTGGCTCAGGCGATCATCCATAACCCTGAGGTGCTTGTGCTCGACGAGCCCACGGCCGGCCTGGACCCGAAGCAGATCCACGAAACACGCGAGCTGATTCGTTCGCTCGCCGGCGAGCACACGATCATCCTCAGCACGCACATCCTGAGCGAAGTCGAGCAGACCTGCGACCACGTCATCATCATCAACAAAGGTCTGCTGGTGGCCAAGGACACCGTGGAAAACCTCACAAGCCGCCTCCGCGGCCAGGAGTCCGTGGCAGTGGAAGTGGAGGGCCGCGGTTCGGCGGTCGACCCGGGCGCCGTCCGCCAGCGGCTCGAGCAAGTGGCGGGAGTCAGCCGCGTCGTGGCGAAGGACTCGCGCAACGGCCGGCATCTTTTCGATGTCGAGAGTTTGCCGGGCAAGCACATCCGCGGCGACCTGGCTCGCGCCGTAGTCGAGGCGGGTTGGAACCTGAACGAGCTGCGCGCCGCGGCGGCAAGCCTCGAAGACGTGTTCCTTGAGCTGACGGCAGCGGAGAAACCCGAAAAGGCGGGAGGACAGCAATGAGAAACGTTCTGACGATCGCGCGCAAAGAACTCAAGAGTTATTTCGCCTCGCCCATCGCTTATCTGCTGATGGCGATGTTCACCGTGATCTTCGGCTTCTTCTTCTGGAACGCCGTGGGCTTCTTCGTCTCCTACGGCATGCAGTCGCAGATGATGGGCCGCTTCACGCCGATGGACGTCAACGAGATGGTGATCCGTCCGCTGCTGGCCAACGTCAGCGTCATCGGGCTGTTCCTGATTCCCATGATCTCGATGCGCCTGTTCGCCGAAGAGAAGCGCAACATGACCATCGAGCTGCTGTTGACCTCGCCCGTGCGCGACCTGGAGATCATCATCGGCAAGTGGCTCGCCGCGATGGCGCTCTACGCCATCCTGCTTCTGTTGAGCGCCCTCAACTTCGCCTTCCTGTTCGCCTGGGGCAACCCCGATTGGAAGCCGCTGGCCGCCGGCTATTTAGGTCTGCTGTTGCAGGCCGGGGCGCTGCTCGCCATCGGCACATTCATTTCGACTACGACGAAGAATCAGATCATCGCCGGCGGCGTCACCTTCGGCGTCTGCCTGCTGCTGTGGGTCTTCGAGTGGGTGGGCGGCTACGAGACCGCCACCTGGGCGAAGGTGATGTCCTACATGTCGGTGATCGGTCACTTTGAGCCCTTTTCCAAGGGCGTGATCGACACCAAGGACGCGATCTACTTCGTGTCCCTGATGTTTTTCGGACTGTTCCTGTCGGCGCGGAGCCTCGAGACGCTCCGCTGGAGGGCGTAAACGATGGAAGCCAAGTGGTTGAAAACCCGGCAGACCAAGTACGGCGCGTACGCTTCGGCCTATATCCTGATCGTGCTGGCGGCTCTTGTCACCGCGAACTGGCTGGCCAACCGCCACAACAAGAGCGTGGACACCACCAGCAACAAGCGTTTCTCGCTCTCCGACCAGACCATCAAGATCGTGAAGAACCTCAAGGAAGACGTCACGATCATGCTCTTCGACGAGACGCGGAACTACCAGCAAGCCAAAGACCTACTGGACCGCTACGACAACCTCTCGACAAAGCTGTCGGTCCAGTACATCGACCCGCTGAAGAAGCCGCAGCTCGCGCGCCAGATGGGCGTGCGCACGATGGGCACTGTGATCGTGCAGCGCGGCGACAAGCGCGAAGAAGCGCGCAGCGTATCGGAGGAGGAACTCACCAGCGCATTGGTGCGAGCGCTCAAATCCGGGCAGAGCACGGTCTGTTTCGCCGCCGGCGCGGGCGAGGCGTCGCTCGATGAATCCGGCCCTACGGGCTATTCCGGCGTGAAGGACGCCCTCGAAAAAAACAACTACAGGACTCAGACCGTCAACCTGCTGGAGAAGCCCGAGATCCCGAAGGACTGCACGATCGTGACGGTCGCCGGCCCGCGCTACGACTATCCCCAGCCGGTCGTCGACGCCCTGAAGAAGCATGTGGAAGGCGGCGGGCGCGCGCTGCTCATGCTGCCGCCGCCGCTCGATGCGGGCAAGGACAAGATCGCGCCGAACGAGGGGCTGCTGAAGGTCCTCGCCGAATGGGGCGTGACTCTGAACAAGGACCAGGTGCTCGACACCTCCGGCATCGGCGGGCTCTACGGGCTGGGCCCCGAAGTCGCCCTGGCCAGCAAATACGAGACGCACCCCATCGTCCGCGAGATGAAGGGTACGGCGTCGGCGTTCGCCATCGTGCGCTCGCTCGAGGCCAAGCCTGGAGACAAGACGAGCGTCGAGAAGATCGTCTCCACATCGGACAACAGCTTCGCCACCACCCAGTTGACCGGCGCCGCGCGCAAGATCGACACGTCGAAAGGCGAGGTGAAGTCCTATCCCGTCGCCGCCGCCGGCGAGTACCGCACCGGCCAGCCGAACAACAATGGCCGCTTCGTCGTGGTGGGCAGCGCGGATTGGGCGGCGAACTACATCTTCCGCTTCGCCGGCAACCGCGACCTCTTCCTCAACATGATGAACTGGCTTTCGAGCGACGAGGATCTCATCTCGATCCGCCCGAAGGACACGGAGGACCGGCGCATCACCGTGAGCCGCTCGCAAATGATGATGTTGCGCACCACGAGCCAGTTCCTGATTCCGCTGGCCGTCATCGCGGCTGGCGTCCTGGTCTGGTGGCGGAGGAGATAGTCCCATGCGGATCCGCGGGTTGCTGATCGCCGCCGTCACTCTCGCACTGCTGGGCGGCGCGGTCTGGTGGTCGAACAAAGCCAAGGAAAAGGAAGAGGCGAAACCGGCGGCCGAAACTTCACCCTCGATCTGGAAAGTCGCCGAGGACGACATCACGAAAGTCGCCGTCTACCGCCGTGACGGCGAGACTACTGTCGTGGAGAAGGCGCAGGACGGGACGTGGAAGGTCACGTCGCCCAAAGAGTATCGCGCGGATAAGGACGCGGTTTCCAGCATGGTTTCCGCTCTCGCCTCGTTGAACGCCGACAAGCTGGTTGAGGAGAAAGCAGCCGATCTGAAGCCGTTCCATCTTCACGAGCCGCTGGCCACGGTCAACATCACGCTGAAGGACGGCCAGTTCAGGAAGCTGAAGATCGGCGACGACGTGCCGGCCGGAGGCGGGACGTATGCGCAGGCCGAGGGTGACGCGCGCGTGCTCACCATCGCCTCGTGGACGAAGACTTCGATCGATAAGAACTCCGGCGACCTGCGTGACAAGCGCCTCCTAACCTTCGAGCAGGACAAGATCCTGCGGGTCGAGCTGGCCGCCAAAAACACGCAAACCGAGTTCGGCAAGAACAACCAGAACGAGTGGCAAATCGTCAAGCCGAGCCCCATGCGCGCCGAGAATTTCCAGGTGGAAGAATTGATCCGCCGGCTGCGCGATGCGAAGCTCGATCCGGCCATCAGCGACGAAGACGCGAAGAAGAACGTCTCCGCCTTCGCTTCCGCAACGCGCGTCGCGCTGGCGTCGGTCACCGATGCCGCCGGCACGCAGACTCTCGAGGTCCGCAAGACCAAGGACAACAAGTACCTCGCGAAGAGCAGCGTCGTCGAGGGAGTGCATTCGATCACCAGCGACATCGGCGAAGGACTCGACAAGTCCACCGACGACTTCCGCAACAAGAAGGTGTTCGATTTCGGCTTCAGCGATCCGACGAAGGTCCAATACAAGAGCGCCGCGAAGACGTTGGCCCTGGCGAAATCGGGCGACAAGTGGCTCGACAACGGCAAGCCCATGGACTCTGTCGGAGTGCAGACGCTGATCGACAAGATTCGCGATCTGAAGGCCGAGAAGTTCCCGCCGTCGGGCCCGTCCACCAGCGACATGCAGTTGACCGTGGTGTCCAATGAGGGCAAGCGTACGGAAACGGCGACTCTCTCCAAGGCGGGCGACAAATGGATCGCGCGCCGTGAAGGCGAGCCGGCTCTGTATGAGATCCCCGGAACGGCTGTCGCCGATTTGGAGAAGGCGGCTGCGGACGTCAAGCCTGAGGAGCCCGCGAAGAAAGAAGCGGACAAAAAGAAGTAGGCCCGCGTGACCGGACTGCTCACCGACCTCTATCAGCTCACGATGGCTGCCGGCTACTGGCAGGCCGGCAAGAGCGAAGAGGTCGCGGTATTCGAGTTGTTCGTCCGCCGCCTGCCTCCCAATCGTAATTTCATCCTCGCCGCCGGGCTCCGGCAGGCTGTCGATTACCTGTTGAACGTGCGCTTCTGCGAGGAGGAAATCCGCTACCTGAAGAGCCTCCCGCAGTTCTCCCGGGCGCCCGAGGGCTTCTTTGACGCCCTGCGAAGCTTCCGCTTCACGGGCGACCTCTACGCCGCGCCGGAAGGGACGCCGCTCTTCGCGGGCGAGCCGCTGCTCACGGTGCGCGCGCCGCTGATCGAAGCACAGATCCCCGAAACTTACCTGCTCGCCACGGTCGGTTTCCAAACGCTCGTGGCGACGAAGGCCGCGCGCGTCGTGGAAGCCGCCGGCGGACGCGCGGTGGTCGAATTCGGCACCCGCCGCGCTCACTCTCCCGAGGCCGGGGTGCTGGCCGGACGCGCCGCCTACATCGGCGGCTGCACCGGAACGTCGAACACGCTCACGGGCTATCGCTACGGGATTCCGGTGTTCGGCACGGCTGCGCACTCCTGGGTCCTCTCGTTCCCATCGGAGATCGAGTCGTTCCGGCGCTTGCAGGAGCTTTTGGGACCTTACACGACGCACCTGATCGACACCTACGATACGATTGAGGGCGCCCGCCGCGCGGCCTCCATCGAAGGCCGCTTCTGGGGCGTTCGTCTCGACAGCGGCAACCTCGTGGAGTTGTCCAAAGCCGTCCGCGCCATCCTCGACCAGGCCGGCCGGCATGACGCCAGGATCATGGCCACGGGCGATTTGAACGAGTACAAGATTCTCGAGATTGTCGCCGCCGGCGCGCCGATCGACGCCTTTGGAGTAGGCACCGAGCTGGCGACCTCGTCCGACGCGCCAAGTCATGGCGCGGTCTATAAGATGGTGGAGCTCGACGTCGCGGGCGAGAAGCGCTACACGGCGAAATTCAGCGCCGACAAGTCGACCCTGCCGGGGGCCAAGCAGGTGTTTCGATACGCGGACCGCGACATGTTGGGACTTGCCGCTGAGTGCCCGCAGGCCGACTGCGAGGCTCTTCTGCGCCCGGTGATCTATCGCGGGGAGTTGCTGGAACCGCTGCCTTCGGCCGCCGAGGCCCGCGAACACGCGCGCCGGTCGCTCGAACGTCTGCCGAAAAAGTACCACAGCCTCTTCGAGTGCGACCCCCCCTGGCGCGTGGATCTTACGCCCGGCCTCAAGCATCTCCAGGAAGGGGTGCGAAAGAACGCGGAATGAAGACCATCTGCTTCGACGTCGACTCGCAGTACGACTTCGTGACGCCGGCCGGCGCGCTCTATGCGCCGGGCGCGGAGCGCATCGTCGAAAAGGTCGCGCGGCTCAACCGCTGGGCGGCCGCCCATGGCGTGCCGGTGATTTCAACGATGGATGCCCACGCGGAGAACGATCCGGAGTTTGCGGTTTGGCCGGCCCACTGCGTTGCCGGCGCCTTGGGGCAACGCAAACTCGAATCGACATTGTTGGCGAAAAGGGTCACGGCGCCCGCCGCCCCGGCGGCGATCGATGTCGAAGGCGCGGAACAGATCATCCTGGAGAAACAGTCGCTCGACTGCTTCACAAATGCGAACGCCTATGCGATCCTCGAAAAGCTTGCCGCCGACCGCTATGTCGTCTACGGTTTCGTCACCGAGTATTGTGTGAAGATCGCGGCCATGGGGTTGCTGAAGACGGGCAGACCCGTGACGATTGTGACCGACGCGATCAAGGAACTGAACAGCGAAGAGGCAGAGAAAACGCTCCGCCGCTTCACCGCCGCCGGCGGAACGCTGGCGACGACGGAGGAAATCTGCCTGGCCTGATCAGGCGAAAGTAACCTAGGCCGAAGGCAGCGGCACCTCTTTAGCGTGGCGCCAAAGGCGCTCGAGGTCGTAGTAGCGCCGCTTCTCTTCATCGAATACATGCACCACGAGATCCCCGAAATCTCCAAGGATCCACTCGGCGTTACCGTAGCCCTCGACGCTGTTCGGGCGTTCGCCCGCCAGCAGTTTCATCTGCTTTTCGATCTCGTCCCAGATCGCCTGAATCTGGCGCTGGTTCGAGCCCGTGCAGATCAGGAAGAAGTCTGCGAGCGACGTCACTTCACGAAGGTCCAGCACTCTGATGTCGGTCGCTTTTTTCTCTTCGGCGGCCCGAAGAGCAATGCGCCACGTGGGGCTGTCCGCGGCAATGGTGAGCGTTTCAATCGCCCCGGTTCTAGATTCGGTCCTCAAAGGTTTTTGATGGAACGTCTCCTGATTCAGTATCGTACTACAATTAGAACAGTGCGCAAGTCTTTTGTTCTTTTCTGTTTAGTGACAGCCTGGTTATCTTCAGCGCACGCGCAACCCGCTCCCTCCAACGAACTCGAACGGTTGAAGATCCTCGTCGAGGCGGGCGCGGCGCCGCGCGCGGCCCTCGATAAGGCCCAGGCGGAGATCGACGACCAGCGCGACGACGCGATCCTGCGCCGGACCTTGTACGGCTCTCTCCGGGTCGAAGAGATTACGGAAGAGCAGACCGCCGAGATGGTCGCCGCCGCCGAGCGCCGCCTGGAGCGCAAGCTGAAGCGCGTCGATGAGCTGAAGCCGCTCGTTGAGGAAGGCGTGATGGCCCCCGCGGCGCTCAAGCCGCTGACGCTGGAGCTCGAAGAGCGCCGGCAGACCCTCGAGCTGGCGCTGTCCCGGGCGAAGTTCCTCAAAGAGATGGCCGAGATGGCCCGCGCCGAAGAGCAGATCGCGGAAAGCCTGAGCTACGAGTCCAAGCCGGTGCGCGAACGATTCGACGGCAACGGCTTGTTTACTACGGAGCATTTCAAGAAGGTACTCCTGGCGTTCGAGAAGGAGTTTGAGAAGCCGCTTCCGGTCAGCGCGAACGGCGATACGGCCATCCACCGCGCCCTGGGGTTCGACCACCGCGGCCGCGTCGATATCGCCCTGAACCCCGACCACCCCGAGGGCGTCTGGCTTCGCCGCTTCCTCGAACAGGCGCGCATCCCTTACTACGCCTTCCGCGCCATGGTTCCCGGGAAGGCGACCGCCCCGCACATCCATATCGGCCCGCCGAGCCTGCGCCTGCAAGCCGCGGACTGAGCATCACGCCGCTTCAAGCCAGGATCGGCCTGCCGCCCTTTTGCTGCGGGCCAAGATCCACATTGCTCCCGGCCGGGAGCCTCCGGCAGCCGGAGGCCTTTTGCTCGACCCGCGCCAGCGCCGCAAGCTCCCGCGAATCGAGGCGCCCCTCGACGCGCCCGGAAAACGCCTGCATGTGCGCATAGTGAACGCTGCTTAAGCCCTCGCCCCCCATACCGGCGCCCGCACAATAGAATAAGCCTATGCCTGCGCCCAACGTCGAGGTCTACATCTCCGCCGAAAAGATCCAGCAGCGCGTCGCCGAAATGGGCGCTCAAATTACGGCCGACTACGGCGACCGCCCCATCGTGATGGTCGGGGTTCTGAAGGGCAGCTTCATGTTCTTGGCGGATCTCGTTCGTCACATCCACTGCCCGACGCGCATCGACTTCATCGGCACAAAAAGCTATGAGGACGAATCGACAACCGGCGAAGTCCAGTTGACCAAGGACCTCGACCGCCCCATCGAAGGCGAAGACGTGCTGCTGGTGGAGGACATCATCGACACCGGCATCACCCTCAACTATCTCCTCAACTCGCTGCGCCAACGCGGCCCGCGCTCGCTCAAGACGGTCGCCTTCCTCGACAAGCCCTCCCGCCGCCGCATCAAGGTGGAGGGCGATTACGTGGGCTTCACCATCGAGGACCGGTTCGTGATGGGCTACGGCCTGGACTTCAACCAGCGCTATCGCAATCTCAAAGACGTCTGCATCATGACACCCTGAGGAAAGAGCATGAATCGCCGCCATCTTCTCAAAGCCCTGCCGTTCACCGGCTACTCCGTCATCGTGCGCGCGCAGGACGCGCTCTATCCCGCCACTGCGCCGCCGCCGCCCTCGAAACCGCAGTTCGAGATCATCTCGCCGCCGCGCGGGAAACGCCGCCCCTCCCCGAACGAGCCGCACATGACGCTCGTGGACCTCAATTGCGACGTCTTCGTCGCGGGGGGAGGACTCGCCGGAGTCTGCGGCGCGCTCTCCGCCGCGCGCCACGGTGCGAAGGTCGTGCTCGTGCAGGACCGCTCACGGCTCGGCGGCAATTCGTCGAGCGAAGTGAAAATGCACGTCGTCGGCGCGAACTCGCACAAGTCACGGCCCGGCTGGCGCGAGGGTGGAATCATTGAAGAACTGCGCCTTGAAGATGCCGCCAACAACCCCCAGCGTTGTTGGGAAATGTGGGACCTGCTGCTCTACGACAAGGTGATGTCGGAGCCCAATATCACCCTGCTGCTCGAAACCGCACTCTACTCCGCCGCCATGAGAGACGGCCGCATCGACCACGTGCTGGCGCGCTGCGACAAGAGCGAGCACATCTATCGCGTCCGCGCGCCGGTCTTTCTCGATTGCACGGGCGACTCCCGCCTCGCGCTGGAGGCCGGCGCGGCGATGCGCGCCGGACGCGAAGCGCGCGCCGAATTCGGCGAGTCGCTCGCGCCAGAAAAGCCCGATAGCGAGACGCTCGGCTCCAGCATCCTGTTCACTTCGCGGCAGCACAACCGGCCCATGCCTTTCAAACCCCCGCCGTGGGCGCGCAAGGTGACCAAGGAGCATCTGCGCTTCCGCCCGACCAACAGTTGGGAGTACGGCTACTGGTGGATTGAGTGGGGCGGCAACCTCTCCACTATCCACGACAACGAGCGCATCCGTTTTGAACTGCTCGCCATCGCGCTCGGCGTGTGGGACTACATCAAGAACTCGGGCGACCATCCCTCTTCTGGCAACTGGGCGCTGGACTGGATCGGCATGATGCCCGGCAAGCGCGGCAGCCGGCGCGTGGTGGGCGACGTCATCATGACGCAGCACGACCTCATGCGCGGGACTTGGGACGACGCCGTCGCCATCGGCGGCTGGCCGATGGACGACCACCCGCCCGGCGGCTTCGACCGGGAAGACCTGCCGCCGAACACAGTCCTGCGAACGCCTGAGGTCTACAACATCCCGCTCCGCGCACTCTACAGCAAGAACGTTCCCAACTTGATGCTCGCCGGCCGCAACATCAGCGCCACCCACGCGGCGTTCACATCTTCGCGCGTGATGGCCACCTGCGCCGCCGTGGGCCAGGCCGCCGGGACCGCGGCTGCGCAGTGCGTGAAGGAAAAACTCACGCCGCGGCAGCTCGCCGCGGACAAGAAATGTCTCCGGGCGCTCCAACAGACCCTGCTGCGCGACGACCAGACCATCCGCGGCCTGAAGAACGAAGACGAGGCCGACCTCGCCCGCAAAGCCAGAGTCACGGCCTCCGCACAGGAGCCGCACGCACCCGCCTCTAACGTCCTGGACGGCTGGGTGCGCGACATCCCCGGCAAGGAAGTCCATCAGTGGATGGGCCGTCTCGATGCGGGCGGCGCATGGATCGAACTCGAGTGGGACAAGCCTGTGCGCATCAGCGAGGTCCAAATCACCTTCGACACCGGCTTTTCGCGCGAGCTCACACTGACGTCCTCCGACTCCGCCAACAAAGGAATTGTCCGCGCGCCCCAACCGGAAACCGTGAAAGACTACAGACTCCTCGCCGACGGGCGCGAAGTCGCGACAGTAAGAGGCAACTACCAGCGCCTCAACCGCCACAAACTTCCGGCGGTCGAGGCGAAACGGCTCCGCCTTGAGATCTCAGCGACTAACGGAACCGAGTTCGCGCGCGTCTTCGAGATCCGCTGCTACGGGTAAGCGCTGCCGCGATCTCACCGGTGGTGAGGAATCCTCAGAACTTTGAAGAAGAACTCGCTGATTCCCCACACGAAAAGGAACGTGAAGAGCGCGCCGACGGCAATGTCCCACTTCGGTCCTGCCAGGCCTTCCAGCGGCCGCATGAATCCGAGCGTCAGCGCCAGCGCGATCGCGGCCACGTGCCAATACCACCGGATCTTGCCGAATCGCCAGTCGAGGAAAATCGCAAGCGCCAGGGCGACGCTGTAGACCACGACGACGCGCATATCGATGATCCCAAACATGGGATCATGGGTCACCGGGTCTTCGGGGGCTGCCTGAATCAAGAAAGCGAGCATATCCATCATCGGGGGCCTCCTCGAGAGCTTTTCTGATGAAGAGGATAGCGCGCGCGGCGGAGAATGCAAGCCCCTACTTGTTCCCCGCCTGCACCCAGGCCGCGTTGAAGCGGGCGAAGCGGATCGTTTTGCGCGGCTGGCCCTCGGGGATCTCGTTGCGGAAAAAGCTGTAGGTCAGCATGATGTTGCCGTCCCGCGCGACGATCACCGATGGATAGTGGAAGGTGTCCGGCCGTTGAGCGCGCGGGTCGAGTTCGATGTGCCGCTTCCATTTCCACGACCGCCCCTCGTCGTCCGAAATCGCCGCGGCCAGCGAATTCCGCCCGCCCTCGGTATCGTTGTAGACCAGCAGCCAGCGCCCGTCGGGAAGCGTCACGGCGTCAACGCTCGAGCCGGGGTTGGGAATATCGGTGTCCTCGGCGAAGGTCCACGTCTCTCCGTTGTCGGCCGACTCCGCCTTCAGCACCCGTTTCGGCGCGGGGCCGTTGTCGCGCATCCATGCGACGATGCCGCCGTTGCGCCGCACGGTAAACGCCGGCTGCACCGCGCCCGCACCGACGATCGGCTCACTGCCCTTCCAGGTCTTGCCGCCGTCGTCGCTGATGGCCACCAGCGAGAAATCCAGGCCGTCGGAGTACAGCGGCATCAGGATTCGCCCCGAGGCGAGTTGAAGCGGATGGATACGGTTCATCCACCCCATGCGGATGAAGTAGTTGTCCTTGATCCGCGCGGCCAGTTCCGGAAACTGTGGGTGGTCCTTGATGGCCGGGTTGGCCTCCACCCAAGCGTTCACCCGCGCCTCGAGATTGGCCGGCTTGATCAGAACGATCCCGCCGCCGGTCCACTGCGGAGCGCCGCCGCCTCTCCAGCGCGAACTCACCTGGTAGCGCGTGATCGCCGTTTCCCATTGGTTGGCCACGATGGCCTGCCAGAACAGCCAGAGGCTGCGGCTGTTGTCCACGAACAGCGTGGGATTGGTGTCGGGAAAGTCCGCCGTATCGGCGAGCAGAAAAGGCGCTGTCCACTCTCTGGCCCCTTTCTTCTTCCGTGCGCCCATGACAATCACGTCGTCGGCGGTGCGCTCGCCCGATCCACGATACCAGCACACGAGCAGATCGCCGTTCGGCAACTCGACCAGCGACGACGAGTGGTTGTGCCTGGCGTCCAGTGGAAAAACGTCTTGCTTCTCGATGAACGGGTCTTGCGCGGCGATCAGCGCGGGCAGCGCCGCCGCGAGCAGCGCGAATCTCATGTCAGCTCCTTGGAGACGGCTTCTTCGGCGCGACTGCCGGGACATTCTTGTCCCGAACCAGCTTGTTGAAGCCGGCCAGGTCTTTCTCCACCAATCCTTGCAGAGTTCGGAGCTGCGCGTTGATCTTCGATGTCAGCTCCTCGTGCAACTGGTAGCTCTGGTCGGTGGGCGCAGCGTCGGCGCTGGCGACGATGCCAGCCAGTGCGGCCAGCTTGTTGTTGAGCTTGATCGGGTAGTTCAAGGGATCCTGGTTCGATTGCAGCTTCGTCTGGTAAAGCTCTTCCTCCACTGCGGTGAGCTTCTTCACCAGCTCCTTCGCCGCCTCGCCGATCGTCTTGCCGTCGGGCAGGTCCTTGTAACGATCGGCAAGATCGTTGATCTGCCGCCGCAAGTCGCGAATCTGAATGATCGCCTCGTGAGTTTCGCTGAGCTTGTCGCGTATCTGGAGCAGCAGCGTGAGCTGCTTCTCGAACTCCTGCTGCGTGGCGGGAACGCGCGGATCCTTGCGGATCTCGAACGCCGTGTCCAGGGTCTTGCCGTCCACGGCCAGCCTGGCCTCATACTTGCCGGGCGGCGCCAGCGGGCCCCGCGTCGAGCCCGCCCACAGAATCAGGCCCGGGAACGACACCGCGTCGGGATAGCGCATGTCCCAGACAAACTGGTTCAGTCCCTTTTCCACCGGCACGGCGGACGGCGCGGGCGCGCCGCGCTGCGGACCTTCCTCGCCCGCGCCGGAATCGCCCGCGCCAGCGGCAGGACGCGGCTCCTGCTTGCTCGAGAACTTGCGGATCTGCTTCCCCGCGGCATCGAGGATCTCGATCGTTACTTCCTCCTTCGGTTTCTCCGGCAGAGAGTAGGTGAGGACGACACCGGCCGGCGGATTCTCTCCCGCCGTGCCGCCAGGCTGCGCGCGGAAACGCCCTCCCGCCATGCGGTAGGCCGGCTCGGGCTCGAAAAGCTGCGCGGCGGTCTTCACCGCCTCCCGCTTGTCCATGTACTGGTGCAGCACCGTGAGATCGTCCAGAATCCAGAACGAGCGGCCTTGCGTTGCGGCAACCAGGTCCCTTTCGCGCGCATGCACTGCGAGGTCTGTGATCGGCACGACAGGCAGGTTCATTTGCAGCGTCTCCCACCTCGCGCCGTCGTCGAACGACACCCACAGGCCCGTTTCAGTCCCCGCGTACAGCAGTCCTCGCCGCGCGGGATCCTCGCGGATAACGCGCGTGAATGAATCCTCAGGCAGGCCGGCCGTGATCTTCGTCCACGTCTTGCCGTAGTCGGCGGTTTTGTACAGGTACGGCCGGAAATCGTCGCTCTTGTACATCGTGCCGGCGAAGTATGCCGCCGCGGGGTCGTGCGGCGACGCTTCGATCGAGTTGATCTGGATCCACTCCGGCATCTCCTTCGGGGTGACATTCACCCAATTCTGGCCGCCGTCCTGTGTCACGTGCACCAGCCCGTCGTCGGAACCCGTCCAGATGACGCCCTTCTTCTTTGGCGATTCGGCCACGGTGAAGATGGTCGAGTAGTATTCCACTCCTGTGTTGTCCTTCGTGATCGGGCCGCCTGAAGGGCCCAGCTTCGAAGGGTCGTTGCGCGTCAGGTCGCCGCTGATCGCCTGCCAGGACTGGCCTTCGGTGTTCGTCTTGAACAGCAGGTTGCCGGCCGTGTACAGCGTATTCGGGTCGTGCGGCGAGAACAGGATGGGGAAATTCCACTGGAAACGGAACTTCATTCCCTCCGCGCCGTAACCCATCGGATTGTCGGGCCAAACGTTGATTGCGCGAGTCTGGCCGGTGCGGTGGTCGTAGCGCGTCAGATATCCGCCGTACGATCCCGCGAACACGATGTTGGAATCCTTCGGATGCGGCGCGATCCACCCCGACTCGCCGCCGCCCACCGGCCACCAGTGCCTGTCCGTGATGCCGAACGACGTCGTGCGCGACGCGATCCGCACCGTCGAGTTATCCTGCTGCGCGCCGTAGACGTTGTACGGGAAATCGCCGTCCAGCGCCACGCGATAGAACTGCGCCGTCGCCTGTGTCTGCGCGGTCCACGTAGTCCCGCCCGACATGGACACCGATGCGCCTCCATCATCACCGATAATCATTGTCTTGTTGTCGTGCGGAGAGATCCAGAGATCGTGGTCGTCTCCATGCGGCGACGGCAGCGACCTGAATGTTCGCCCGCCGTCGTCCGAGCGCCACAGGCCGACATTCAACACGTAGACCCGGTCCGCATCCTGCGTGTCCGCGTAAACGTGCGTGTAGTACCACGCCCGCTGGCGCAGATTGCGGTTCTCATTCGTGCGCCGCCACGTCTTCCCGGCATCGTCGGACCGGAAGACCCCGCCGTCCTCGGCTTCAATCACCGCCCACACCCGTTCGCTGTTCATCGGCGACACCGCCACGCCGATGCGCCCGACGACCCCTTTCGGAAGCCCTGCGTTCCGCGTGATCTCGGTCCACGTGTCGCCGCCGTCCACAGATTTCCAGAGCCCGCCCTCGGGCCCGCCGCTGTCGAACGACCACGGCTTCCGCCTCGCCTGCCAGAACGCCGCATAGAGAACGTCCGGGTTGTTTGGATCCATCGCCAGGTCCACCGCGCCGGTGTCGCGGCTTTTGAACAGGATTCTCTCCCACGACTTGCCTCCGTCCTTCGAGCGAAACACGCCGCGCTCGTCGTTCGGCCCGAAGATGTGGCCCAGCGCCGCGACGTAGACCAGGCCGGGATTCCGCGGATGCACCCGAATTCTTCCGATGTGCCGCGTCGCCGCCAGGCCCATGTGGCGCCAGGTCTTGCCCCCGTCGGCCGAGCGGTACACGCCGTCGCCGTGGCTGACATTGCCCCGCACGCAGGACTCCCCCATCCCCGCGTAGACCACGTTCGGATCAGACTCGCTCACCGCGATCGCCCCCACGGTTCCCGTTTTGAAGAAACCGTCGGAGACATTCACCCAGGTCCGCCCCGCGTCCGTGGTCTTCCACACGCCGCCCCCCGTCGCGCCGAAGTAAAAGGTATTGCGCTGCGACGGGACGCCCGCCACCGCAATGGCGCGCCCGCCGCGGTACGGGCCGATGGAACGCCACTTCAGGCCTTGATAGACGGGCTTCTCATCCGCCGCGGCGGCAAGGACGGCAAGCAGAAAGACGCAGGATCGAAATCTCATGGCATTCTCCAATTCGCTTTCGTATTGTAAACACCTCAGGCGGCGGTGCGTTCAGTCGTCGTGAAGCCGGCGGCTCCATCGTCCGATTTATGAGAGCATGAGGTCGAGGATTATCGGAATCATGGCACGGATCATGTTGGTCTGCCTGCTCCTGGTTTTCAGTGCTGCGGGCGCTTCCGCCCAGGGTCTCGTGAATTGCGTTCTGACAAGCGACACCGCCGACGTCATCCTGAACGGCTTCGCAGAACCCGTGGGCGACATTTACCTGCGCTGCGGCGGCGCCGCGCCGGCCCAGCCGCTGCGCGGCAGTCTTCAGTTCACAGTCAACACCTCTCTCGGCAACCGCCTGGTGAACGGCGGCCTTCCGGAAATCACGCTGGCTGTCGAGGCCGGCAACACGTTCGTGGTTTCCCCATACATTCCGCGGGGCGCGGGAAACTCCGCGGTGTTCGAAAACCTCGATCTCAACTTCGACGCCTCGGGGCGGATCGGCCTGCGGTTCCGCGGCATCCGCGTTCACGCCCAAACCCAGGTTTCCGCTTGG
The DNA here is from genome assembly GCA_964472745.1 of uncultured Solibacteraceae bacterium. GTDB lineage: Bacteria > Acidobacteriota > Terriglobia > Bryobacterales > Bryobacteraceae > CAYYNC01. The sequence goes on along the minus strand of CAYYNC010000005.1, from coordinate 64,576 downwards.
TTGCAGTTCAGCGGCAGCCCGCAGTTGCTGGTCACGACTCCGATCGCGGCCATCGCGCGCCCGCTGCTGCCCCCCGTGAGCGGTTTCACCACCACCGCCGCGACCGCCGCCGTCGAGATTCCCGTTCAAAACCTTGATCTCAACACGCTCCTCGACAACGATGTGCCGTTCCTAACCACGCGGGTCACGGAGGTCAACCCGGCGACCTTTTCCGCCAAGCGTGGCTCGGCTGATACCGGAGTGCGCGTGATCATCCGCTATCAGGACGCGCCTGCCGACGCCCGCATCTACGTGCCGCACGCCGTGGCGGGCAGTTCGGCGCTCCAGCCGACGTCGGCCGGCGACATGGGCCTGGATGCCAATGCTGGCCGTTATGCCGATGGGACTGGGACGCTGCTGCTGATTCGTGCGGTCGGGGCCGACTCCACCGGCAAGGGCGGCGGCTTCCCCTTCATTCCTGTTCCTGGGACGAACACTCTGGGCGGCTACCAGCTCGCGGATTTCGAGAACGGCAAGTATTACGCCGTCTATGAAGTTTGGGATTCCGCCCTGACGATGGTTGAAACCGCTCAGATCCCGGCCTTCGTCTGGCGGCCGCCGACTTCCACCGGCCTCGCGCCGATCGTTCACCAGACGGTCTCCCTCGCTCCCATCTCCACCGTGCCCGGGATCTCGGAGTCCGCCCCCATTCCCCGCTATCCCGCGACCTCCCTCGGACCGGATTGTCCGCTGCTCGGCGACTGCGCGGCGCCCTACTTCCCGAAGATGCTGGTGCAAGCCCGCCAGCCGATGACCTTTGTCCTGAACTCCGGCGGGACCTTCCATGCCGCGTACGTGCAGATCAACAACACGACTCAGGGCTTCCTGGAATGGCAGGCGCTGGTGCGCTATAAGCAAGGCTCCAACTGGATCCGCGTGGAGACCCCCGCGGGCGTGAACAACGCCACCATCCGCTTCGACATCGATCCGAAAAACCTCCCCGAAGGCGACTATCAGGCCGAAATCGTCATCGCTCAGCTTTACTCGCCCACCGGCCTGGCGACCGAAACGACACTCCCCGTTTCGCTCAAGGTGCTGCCCCCGATCGTCGCTCCTCCGCCGACGCCCGAACCGGTCGTGACCGACGTCTTCAATGCCGCCAACCGGATCATCGGTCCGGTGGCTCCGGGTTCGCTGGTTGCCGTCACCGGCAGCAACTTCCTCGACACCTCAATCCTGACCTTCAACGGGCTGGAGGCGATCCGCCTCGATGTGAAGCCGGGCGAGATCACTGCCGTGGTTCCGGCCGTGGACCCGCTCGTGGGCCGCGCGGCCGTCGTTGTGCGCAACAAGGAGAAGTCGAGCAACTCGTGGGGCGCCGAGATTGCGCCTGTCGCTCCCGCCGTTTACGCTGTCTTGAACGAGAACGACGTGCGCAACAGCGAGTCGGCGCCCGCCTCCACCGGCTCGGCGATCAGGATCTATGTCACCGGCGTCGCCAACGCCGCGCTTCCGCTTGCGGTGAAGCTCCACGACCGCGTGTTCGACAACGTCACGTTCGAATCGACCACCACGCCGGGCATCGAGCGGCTGTCGATCGTCGTCCCAGAAGATCTCCCGGCCATGCAGACTTCTGTTCTCGTCTGCGCCAATGCACGCGAAATCGCCTACCAGGCCTGCGCCGAACCGCAGTGGGTGTGGCTCAAGAAGCCCTGATCCAGCATGGCCGCTCAGGAGCGGGCCGCGGGCGCGGTGCGATCCTGCTTTGAGCCGAAAAGCCGGCGGATCCCGCCAACCTCTCGAAAATGCGCGAGCGGATCAGAAAGTCCGCCCCTTTCCACCAACCCACACCGCGCTGCGCGCCGTCATCCCGAAAGCCTTGCGCCCTCGCTAACCCGAAGCCTTCGCCGCCGCCGCGAGACCGGGCTGCCGCGCCCGCGCGAGATCGGCCCAGCACGCCCGCATCCAGTAATCCGCGGCCAGACCGATCCGGCCGTTGTTCCAGATTTCCTCGAAGAGCTGACGCGCGCGCCTAACGATCGCCGGTCATTCCCCCCAGCCCAATCCTGAACTCTCCGGGGGAAGCATCGATTCTGGAGCGCTGCGCGGCGGGAGTCAATGCGCCCACTTGCAGGACGGCGCGACCTGTATAGCTTCGCGCACAAGTGGGGCGCGGTGCGGGCCGACGAGAAGAGGGGGTTGATGGCGCGGCTCATCAGAGGACGCCTCCGGCGGAGCGGACGGCCTCGGGGGCGGGGGCGGCGGGGGGCTCGACGGCGGGGGCAAGTTCCTTGTTTTCAAAGGACCTGGCGAGGGATTGGGTTTGTTTTGTCATTTTCACTACAGCGGCTAAAGGCGGGGCCGAGGCGGCCATTGCGGCGGCGGATTGCGAAGGTTTCGCGGCTTCGGCGCGGAGGGCGCGCTCGGCCTGGAGGGCTTTGATCTCGGTGAGGGCGCGGTTGAAATCGCGCTGCATGGCGCGGCGGTAGCGGGTGTATTTGGTGATGTGGTCGAGGTCCCAATGATTGGAGTCCAACAGAGTGCGCTCGGCGAGGCGGATGCGGCGGAGGTTCCAGGCGGCATGGACGATCTGCTCGAGGAGCTCGTTTTCGAGGACGCCGGCGGGCCGGAGCTCGGCGCGGTACTGCTCACGGAATTCCTCGAAGGTTCCGCGGTCTTCGTCCGAGACGGTGATGTGGGTGGAACAGAAGCCGTGCTTGACGGCGTTCTGAGAGACGGAGGCTTTGCCTTCGAGGGTGCGAGGTCCGGTGGAGAGCTTCGCGTTGGCCTGGTTGGCGGCGATCTGGGCTGCGGTGGACATGGTTCAAGTTCCTTTCGTGATAAAAGACTGAGGGCCGCTTCGCGCGCCGGGTGGCGCGGGAAACGGCCCTCTATTTCTTATTGTACCGGGCGGGCTCCAAACGATTTCCCGGAAGTTGATGAAACCAAAGGAAAAGATTTTTGTGACTCACTTTTAGGAACTGACCGGGAGGCGCGCAACAGCCCCGAACACTCAGGTCTGGGCCGGTTTCGCTGTTGCAGCCTTGTTCTGCCGATTTGGCGGCGAGGCGGGCTCAAACATTGAGGTCCGGATGGGTTGCCTGATTGCGGGCCCGTTGGCCCGGAACCGGGCGCGCGATGTGCGACGCCAAGCCTTGCGGGAACAGGTGCGAAGGGCGGTTTGGCCGTCCAGATCCGCAATCGCCCCACGGCGGCGGATACAAGCGGAGGCGCCGCGATGCAGCCGGCCCAGAGGCCGTGCAGACGGCGCGCCCGAACGAACGCGGCAACTTGGCGGCGGGGAATCGATTCGGCATACTACATCCGCTCGTAACAGCCCGTCGCGGGAATACAGATCTGCGACAAGCGCATACGCTTCCGCAGCAGCAGCGTTGGGACACCCCGCCGGCGGCATGGCAGGCGGCCCCAGCCGCTCCAGACTGGGATTGGCGTGCCGCCCCATTGCCCGGCAACAGCGCCGGGAAACGCCTGATGCGGCGCATCCCCGAAACCCCGTAGCACGGGCTGGGCCGCGTCTGTCGCCCAGATCAGCGGCAGCAGGCCCGGAACAGGGCGAAGTCCGGCTGAGCGCAAAGTCACACGCATGGCGGGCGCCTTCTGAAGATGTTGTGTCAGTTGAGAGGTCCCGCCGGCGCCTTGGAGCCCGGCGGGCCCGCGCTTGAGATGCTCCGTGGCTGCGATTGTTCCGGGCCTATTGCCGCCCCGGACCCGGCCGAGGCGCAGGCTGCTGTCCGGACCCGCTTCCCAAGCCGCCCGATCCCGGCCGTGGCGCCGCCGGCGTCACGCCTCCGCTCCCGGTCCCGCCGCCCGAGCCGCTCCCCAGGCCGAATCCACCGCCGAATCCAAACCCCGATCCGCCGCTGCCGCTCGAAGGCCGTGACGGCGCCGGAGTTCCGCCGCTCATCCCGCCGAAGCTGCTTTGGAAGCCACCCCCGCCAAACCCGCCCTGCTGCGGCCTCCCCTGCGGCCCCATCTGCCCCGGCATCCCGGGCTGACCCGGCAGTCCCGCTCCTGGCATTCCTGCGGCGACTCCCGCTTTCTCCATCGCCTTCTTCGCGTCGAAGACAAACTCCCATTCTTTGTAGTTCGTCTTCTCGTTGTAGACTCTGATGCCCTCCTGGTCTCGCTTGCTCGCCACGCCAACGAGCCCGCCCCCCAGCGCCATGCCGCCCTGGCCTGGCATCCCCACGCCCTGCTGCCGGCCTTGCGGGTTCGTCAGGATGTTGCGGATCGCCTGGATCGCCTGGTTGGGAGCGCCCTGGCCGCCGAATCCGCCGCCAAAGCCAGAACTCTGCCCGGACTGCCCGAAGCCACTCCCTCCAAAGCCGCCCTGGCTGACTCCACCCGGGCCGAAACCTCCCGGCCCGACGACGCCTTGTCCGAATTCGCCCCTGCCCTGCCCAGGCGCACCTTGAGCCGGAGGCGGCGTATTGCCAAAACCAAAGCCCGAGCCTCCCTGCTGGATGGGCCGGCCCAGCGAACCGCCCTGTTGCGAGCTCACCGGCTGGGTGGGGAACCCTGGGGGGCGCTGAGCTCCCGGCGGGAACCCGGCCTGCCCCTGCGGTATGGCAGGCATGCCTGGCGGTGGCTGGCCCTGGACCGGCTGCATCACCGGCGGCATGCCCGGAGCGGGCTGGGGGACCCCTTCCATCTGAGGCTGTCCTGGAATCGGGGGCGGAGGCGGCCCGGATCGGCTCTCTTCCCGGGGATTATCGGTCTCAGCCTCCCCAGACTGCGCGCCGCCCTGGCCTCCGGGAGCCCCTGGAATGATTCTGTCGCTCGCGCGCCGCTGTAAAGCAGGCGCGCCGGCCTGCCCCGGCTGCTGGACATACTGCGCATTCTCGCCGATACCGACAATGGTTGACGACAGCACGCTGGGACCGCTCTCCTTCTTCTGGTCTTCGCGTTTGTGCACCAGCGAGTCGACGAACTGCCCCGCCGCATCCACATGCACCAGGCGCCACTCTTCCTCGCCCGTCATGGGGTCGCGATAGCGCCGGCGCAGGAATCGCAAGTTCTGAAAGCTTTCCAGTTCCTCCACAGTCTGCGGATACTTCCCCACCTTGCGCACGAACAGCTCGACCGCCCGCACATACTGTTCGCCGCGCTCCACCAGCAGCCCCTCTTTGTTCCGCTGGTGCTCGAACGCCACGCGCGGCATCTCGAGATACAGCATCACCGCCACCGCCGCCGCCATGGCGAAGACGAGCAGCAGCGCGAAACCGCGTTCTTTCCGCCGGCGCGTACGCCTCATGGCTCTCTCCATTATCCCGCCGATGGAGGTTGCTCGATCGGCAAAGTTTGCTGATTCTTGTACTCGGTGTCTTCCACGACCACGCTGTTCAGGTTGATCTTCACGATGCGGTAGCGCTTCAGAATCAAGTCGCCTTCCGCCGGGGCCAGCACGTCGTCGCTTTGCAGGCAGAAGACCCGGTTCCGCCCTTCCAGCGGCAGCGCGTTCCCATAGAACTTCAGCGGAATCGGCGGCGGAGGCGGTTTCACCGGCGGAGGAGGCGGCGGAGGCGGCGGCTCCGGGCCGATCATCTTCGGCGCCGCCGCCGCCACCTCGATTTTCGGCTCCGGCAGCTTCGGCCTAGCCGCGGGCGTGGCCGAAAAGTCGAACAGGCTCCGCTCCACGGTCTCGATCTTCACCGTCGCCAGCTTCACCAGCAGATCCATGCGCAGTCTCGGGTCGATTTCCATGGAGCTTGCTTCTTCGCCGGCTGTCCTTTTCATCGAGGGCCGAAAATCGCTCTTCCCGCCCTTTGCCGACTGAGCATTCGGCGCCGGCGGACGGCGGACGCTGGTCTCCGCGGACCTCGCCGCCGGGCGCGGGGCGGCGGCCGCTGCCGGCGCCGGACGCGCGGCCGTCTCCGGGCCGGCGCCGCTGTTTGTCCAGTAGATGTAGCCCGCCGCCACAAGCAGGCCGGCCAGGATGGCGATCTTCTTCGGTTCAGCGCCCAGTTTGAGCTTCATCGCTGCGCCACCTCCACCGGCGGCTCCATGTGGCGGAAGAACACGTTCAGCTTCACTGTGACCGACAGGGTCTGCCCGCCCTGTTGCGGCTGCGCGCTCAGCGCCTCGATGATCAGGAGGCGCTTGGAGCGGTCCACCTGGTTCACAAACTCGATCAGGTCCGCGTAAGTGCCCTCAAAGTTCGCGTTGACCGTCAGCATTCCGAGCGTGCTGCTGCCCTCGATCGGCTCGTAATTGAATGTTCTCTCGCGCGCGCGAATCCCAGCTTCCTTCGCCGCCTCGGCCAGCTCCACTTCCAGCGTCGAATACGCGATCTGCCTGTCCAGGAAATAAGACGCCAGGAACCGGTCGCCTTCATCCCGCGCCTCCGCCGACCGCGCCACAAGCTGTTTCAGCCGCTCGATCGCCTGCTGCCGCGCGATGATCTGTTTGCGCGCCGCCATCATCTCGCTTTCGAGCTGCTCCAGCGATCCGCCCGGAGTCTGGAACACGAACCACGCCGCCGCGAGGTTCGCCAGCAGCAGCGCGCCCAGCCCGGCGCGCACCATCGACTGCCGGCTCTTCGCAATCGCCCGAAGGTCGAGATTAAAGTTTCTGGGCATAGTTCACGCTCACTCGATAGCGGTAAAGCGGCTCGTTCTGCGAAGGCGGCTGCGAACTGAGCAGCGACGTCGCCCCGAACACCGTTGACATCTCCAGCTTCTGAAGCAGCTCGATGACAGGCTCGGGCGATTGCGAGCCCACCACCATGTCAAGCTGTATGCGGTTGTCCCCCGTCACGTACGGCCGGATTGAAACCAGCCTCACATTGCCGGGGAACACCTGCTCCAGATCGGAGAACATCTTCGTCCAACTGATCCCTTTGCGCTGGAGCAACACATTCAGAAAAGCGTTGCGGTCGAGGACCTCGATGTTCTCCGGCCGCCGGAGTTCGCCTTCCAGCTTCGCGTACTCCGCGTTCAGCGTCCGCAACTGCGATTCCAGCTTCGCCAGCATCTCGCGGCTCTCCTTGGAGGCCTCGCGTTCGCGCAGGATGATCGACAGCAGCATCGCGAACACGCCGATCAGCAGAACGGCCGTTACCGCGGACGCCACCAGAATCGGCCTGTCCCGCCGGAAGGGGTTGCTGGCCAGGTTGATCGGAATGCGAATGCCGCTCATCGCTCAGTTTCTCTCCAGCGTTTCAAGATAGCCCAGCAATCCCGCGTTGTAAGGCGCCGGTTCTCCGAAGCGGGACTTCACGGTTTCAATTTCCGCGCCGAGTTCGGACTGCCAGCGGGCCAGCGTATCGCCGGCGAGCGGCGGAAAGCCGCACAACCGCAGCGACTGAGGCCTCGCGTTGAAGTCGTCCTCGGCCAGCGCGAAGGTGGGACCCAGGACCTCCACCACCTCGTGCTCAGGATCTCCGCCCAGCTCCACGCAGCGGAACATGCGCAGCACCGAATCGTGAATCAGGGAAACCGCCAACGCCATGCCGCTCCATTTGGCCACCACAACCGGCGCCCCGCGCGCCGCGCCGTCGCCCATAGGCAGCGCCGCCAGGGCCGACAGCGTCACGAATCCGCAGTGATAGCCCGCCGCGCGGAAAGGCGCCTCGTAGTGCGCCGCGACTTCCATGTTCAACACCGCCACCGCCACGTCGATCTTCTTCGACCCATCGTGCCGCGGCTGCGGATGGCACGCCAGCACGGCCGATTCGATGTCGAACGGCACCGCCCGCTTCACGCGGAACCGCGCCAGCGCCGCCTGCTCGGCCGGGTCCGCGGGAAAGGTGTCGAAATCGAGCACCACCACGCGCGCGCAATAGTCGGGCAGGATCAACGCCGCCCGGCGCTGCTTGCGCGGCGCCCCCGGCGGCGCGATGGCCGCCACGGCCTTTTCGAACGCCCGCGGCTCCAGCACATTGTCCTTGAGCGGGCTCACCTTGATCGCGCCCTCTTCGAGCGGCTGCCACTTCTGGTCCCGGGGCTCGGCCGTGCGCGCCCACGCGATGCCCTTCTCCGAGATCTCGAAGACGTACTCCGGCGGGGGGTCGGAGACCAGCCGGCGAAAGATCCTCAGCAATGACATCGTCTCAGGCCTCCACCATGTCGACTTCGATGAACGTCACTTTGTTAATCTCGCGCAGCGTGGTCACTCCAGACTTCACCTTCTCCAGCGCCGATTCGCGCAGAAACGTCATCCCTTCCGCCCGCGCCGCGCGCTTGATCTCGAGCGACGGGCGCTTGTCGAGAATCATCTGGCGGATGTGCTCGCTCAGGTCGAGCAGCTCGTGGATCGCCGTGCGCCCGCGAAATCCCGTTCCGCCGCACTCGAAACAGCCGCGGCCCTCGTAGAACGGCATTTCCCTCCACGCGGCCGCGTTCAGTCCGCTCTCCACGAGCATCTCGTCGTCGTAGCGGACCTCGTGCTTGCAGTACGAGCAGATGACCCGCACCAGCCGCTGCGCCAGAATACAGTTCAACGCGGAGACGAAATTGTACGGCTCCACGCCCATATTCAAGAAGCGCCCGATCACGTCCAGCACGTTGTTGGCGTGGACGGTGGTGAACACCAGGTGCCCGGTGAGCGCCGCGTTGATAGCGATCTGCGCCGTCTCCTGGTCGCGGATCTCGCCCACCATCACCTTGTCCGGATCGTGGCGCAGGATCGACCGCAGGCCGCGGGCGAACGTCAAGCCCTTCTTCTCGTTCACCGGGATCTGCGTGATGCCTTTGATCTGATATTCCACGGGATCCTCGATGGTGACGATCTTGTCCTCGTCGTTCTTGATCTCGCTGAGCGCCGCGTAGAGCGTCGTGGTCTTGCCGGATCCGGTCGGCCCCGTCACCAGCACCATCCCGTAAGGCTCCTTGATGTAGCGCCGGAACCGCGTCAGGTCGCGGTCGGAGAAGCCCACCACCTCCAGGCTGAGTTTGGCGAACTTTTCGCTCATCGATTCCTTGTCGAGCACGCGCAGCACCGCGTCCTCGCCGTGGATCGTCGGCATGATCGAGACGCGGAAGTCGATGAGGCGGTTCTTGTAGCGCACGCGGAAACGCCCGTCCTGCGGGATGCGACGCTCGGCGATGTCGAGCTCCGACATCACCTTGATGCGGCTGATGATGGTCGAGTGCCAGTCCTTCGCGATCGGCGGCATGGCGTAATGCAGCACGCCGTCGATGCGGTACTTGATCGCCACCTCGGTGTCGCGCGTCTCGATGTGGATGTCCGACGCGCGCCGCTCGAGCGCGTTGAAGATCGTCGTATCCACCAGCTTGATCACCGGCGCGATGTCGGAGTCCTCGGCCGTCAGGCGGTCGATCGACAGCGTCTCGTCGGGGTTTTCCTCCTCGCCGACGACGTCGAGCGTGAAGGTCTCGGTCACCTCGTCGAGCACGCGCTGGGACTGTTCGGTTTTCTTCAGCAGGTCCGAGATCTGCGACAGCGTCGCCACCTTCACCCGCAGCTTTTTTTCGAGCAGGATCGCCAGCTCGTCGATCAGGTTCAGGTGGCGCGGGTCGGCCAGCGCGATCTCCAGCGTTCCGTTGGTCGCCTCCAGAGGCACGAAGTTGTAACGGAACATCAGGTCGACCGGGATCGTCTTGAAGAGGTCGTGGTCGATCTTGGCCACCTTCAGATCGACGAATTCGCAGCGGTAGCGCGAGGCCAGAGCCTTGGCCTGCGCGACCTCTCTTTCGGGATCCAGCGCTCTCAGGTCGGTTGCCATGGTTGCGCCTCCTAACTGAACGAGTCGGCCAGCGAGAAGATGGGCAGATACAGCGACAGCAGCACAAACGCGACAAAGCAGCCCATGAAGATCATGATGGCCGGCTCAATCAGCGAGAGCGTCGCCTGCACGCGGTTGTTCACGTCGTCCTCGTAGAACTCCGCCACCGAGTTCAGCATCTGCGGCAGAGCGCCGGTCGACTCGCCCACCTCGATCATGTCGATCGCCAGCGGCGGCACGATGCCCGTCGCAGCCAGCGAGCCGGACAGCGATTGGCCCTCCCGCACGCTCTTCTGGGCCTTGCCCAGCGCGCGCTTCAGCAGGGGGCTGGCCATCGAATGCGACGCCGTCTCCATGCCCTGCACCAGGGGAATCCCGCCCGACAGCAGCGTCGAGAGCAGCCGCGCCAATTGCGCGACCTGGTACTTGGTCCAGATCTCGCTGACGATCGGCAGCCGCATCTTGATTCCGTCGGCCCACGCCTGCCCGGACTCAGTCCGCAAATAGAAGCGCGCTCCGACAATCGTCCCGATCAGCGCCGCGGCGAAAGCGACGATGTAGGCGGAGGCCGCCTCGCCCACCGCGATCAGCATCCGCGTCGGGGCCGGCAACTGCGCGCCCGTGGTGCCGTACAGCGTCGCGAACCGCGGCACAACAAACGTCACCAGGAACACGACCAGCAAAACCACCAGCGTGATCAGCACCGATGGATACAGCAACGAAAGCAGGATCTTCTTCCGCACCGCCAGCGCCAGCCGCTGGTAGTTCACGTACCGCTCCAGAACCTCGCCCAGCGATCCGCTCTTCTCGCCTGCCATCACCGACGTCACGTAGATGGGCGGGAACACGCGCTGCCGCTCGAAGGCCTCCGAGAGCAGCGAGCCTTTCTTCACGTCGTCGCGGATCTCTTTGATGTACGGCCCCAGATGCCTGTCTGTCAGCCTTTCGGCAAGCAGGTCCAGGCACTTCAGAATCGGCAGCCCCGCGCGGAACAGCGTGACGAACTGCTGATTGAAGATCAGGAACTTCTCGAGGTCGAGCTTCTTCCGCCGCCGCCCCAGGCCCTGCGAAAAGCCCGCCAGCGATCCGCGCGCCTGCACGGAATAGACCAGGTACCCCTGCTCGGTCAGCTTGTGCCTCACCTCCGCCTCGTTCGCGGCTTCCATCACCTGCTGGCGGATCTCGCCCCGCGCGTCGGCGTACTTGAGCGCAAACTGGGGCATCAGCGCTCCTCCTCCTCGCCCGGACGTGTCACCTCAATCACCGGCACTCCGTCAGGCGCCTTGTACCTGAACAGCGCGTCGGACAGCGCCGGATTCAACCGCTCCGCCGTGAAGCGAAACTCCATCACGCTGCGATCCGTCCCCGCCACCACCAGCCGCCGGATCTCATTGTCCGGCGTCACGGTGAACTCCACCCGCGTATACGGCACGCGATCGGTCTTCGGCAGCGCGGTGATCACGACGTCTCGGCCTTCGTCCTTCAAAGTGAATTCCGAGAAGTCGCGCTTGAAATCGAGTTTCCCCAACAGAAACGCCAGCGGAGCCCGCATGTCCTCGGTCTCCTTCAGCCGGCTCTTCTCCGCTCGTCCCGCCGACGGTGAATAAAACCACAGCCACTTGCCATCGCTCACGAAGAGCTTTCCTTGCGGCGACGCATACTCCCAGCGCATGCGCCCCGGCTTACGCAAGGTGAGCTTGCCCGACTCCACCCGCCGGGCGCGCCCCGGCGCCTGGTAGCTCTGCTCGAACCCGGCCTCGAGCGTGCTCGCGCGGTTGTACCGCCGCTGGACTGAGCCGAGCACCTCGTTGAGGTCCCGTGCAGAGACCAGTCCAACCGCCAGCACACTGAGCGCAATAAGCCTCACAATCAGTTAGACGACCCCGCCCGCCCGAACGTGCAATCCGGTCCTCCTCAGTCACTTACCACCGCATGGATCTCGCCCAACGCCCTCACTCGACAGCACTTAACCCGATTTGCTATCCTACGAATGTCGAGACAACCACTCGCCTCCTATGGCCGCAAAACCCCCTTTCGCCGCTAACGCCCAGGTCGAGCACTCCAAGTTCGGCCCCGGCACGGTCCTGAACTGCACTGACCAGCACGTCGTCATCAAGTTCGACGATGGCAACGAGCGGAAGTTCCTGCTCGAAATCGCTCGCGAAATGATCAAGAAGATCGATCGCCAGCCGCCGGAAGCCAAGAAGCGTAGCTCGAAGAAGGCCAAGGCCGCACCCGCGGCCGCCGCCGTGGCCGAATAGCAGCGTGACGCCGCGCCAGACCGCGGAGACCCGGCCCCGCCGCCCGCGAAAAAACGCGGAGGCGGGGTGAAATGTTTCTGTTAGACTAAAGTTCTCCTGCCGACATGACTGACGGCTTGCCGTTCGACAAATTCCGCGAGGAGTGCGGCGTCTTCGCCGTCTACGGCCACCCCGAAGCGGCCAATCTCACCCACCTCGGCCTCCACGCCCTCCAGCACCGCGGGCAGGAAAGCGCCGGCATCGCAAGCTGCGACGGCCGGCAGGTGTGCACGCACAAGGGCATGGGGCACGCCGCCGACATCTTCACCGCCAGCGTGCTCAACTCGCTCCCCGGCCACATGGCCATCGGCCACACTCGCTACTCCACCGCCGGCAACTCCTCCATCACCAACGCTCAGCCGTTCTCGGTCGCCTGCAACAAGGGCCGCATCGCCGTCGCGCACAACGGGAACATCACCAACGCCATCGAGCTCCGCCGCGACCTGGAAGCCCAGGGCTCCATCTTCCAGGCCTCCAGCGACACCGAGGTGATCCTGCACCTGGTCGCCCGCAGCGACCAGCGCACCCTCGAATCCGCGCTTCGCGAAGCGCTCCTGGCCATCGAAGGCGCATTCTCCCTCGTCTTTCTGGCCGAGGACCGCGTGATCGTCGCCCGCGACCCTCACGGCTTCCGCCCGCTCGCGCTCGGCCGCATGAACCTGCCCTCCGGGCCCGCCTGGGTCTTCGCCTCCGAAACCTGCGCCTTCGACCTCATCGACGCCCACTACGTCGGCGACATCGCGCCCGGCGAAATGGTAATCGCCGGTCCCGACGGCCTCACCCGCGAATACTACACGCCGCCCCGCAAGTCGTCGATGTGCGTCTTCGAGCACGTTTACTTCTCGCGGCCTGACTCCGTTGTGTTCGGCGCCTCCGTCCAGGAGTCCCGCGAGATGATGGGCCGCCTGCTCGCCCAGGAGATGCCCGTTGAAGCCGATGTGGTCGTGCCCATCCCGGACTCGGGCGTCGCCGCCGCCCTCGGCTACGCGCACGCATCCGGCATCCCCTTCCGCCACGGGCTCATCCGCAACCACTACGTCGGCCGCACATTCATCGAGCCCTCGCAAGCCATCCGCGACTTCGGCGTCCGGCTCAAGCTGAACCCCGTGCGCCACCTGCTGCACGGCAAGCGCGTCATCCTCGTCGACGACTCGCTGGTCCGCGGCACCACTTCGCAGAAAATCGTGCGCATGGTCCGCAACGCCGGCGCCCGCGAAGTCCACCTCCGCATCTCCTGTCCGCCGACGATCTCGCCCTGTTTCTATGGCGTCGACACGCCCACCAAGCGCGAGCTGATCGCCGCTTCGCAAAGCATCGAGCAGATCCGCCAGTTCATCGATTGCGACACGCTCGCCTACCTCTCGCTCGACAAGCTCGCCCTCGCCGTGGGCGACACCGATGCCCGCTACTGCTACGCCTGCTACACCGGCAAGTACCCCACCGAGCTCGTCAATATCGAAGAGTTGATGGTTTCCCGCCCGGGCGACTGAGATGCCCCAGGTCGCCTCTTCCGCACTCGCCGTACCCCATTCGCGCATCCGCGAGCTTGCCGAGCAGGCCATGGCCATGGACGCCGCCGCCGCGCCCGGCAATCGCGTCCTCCGTCTCTTCTTCGGCGAATCGAACGTCCCCACCCCGGAGTTCATCAAGCGCGCCGCTGCGAAGGCGATGGCCGACGGCTACACCTTTTACACTGAAAACGCCGGCCTGCCCTCGCTCCGCCGCCGCCTGGCTGCTTACTATCAGCACACGCACGGAGTGGCCCTCGACCCCGAGCGCGAGATCGTCATCACGAACTCCGGAGTGCAGGCGTTGAACGTCGGCATCCGCTGCGCGCTAGACCCCGGCGACGAGGCCATCGTGCTGACGCCCGCCTGGCCCAACCAGGTCTCGAACGTGTGCCTGGCGAATGCCGTTGCCCGCGAGGTCCCGCTGGTCCTCAACGGCGGCCGATTTGCCGTCGATTTCGATGCCCTCGAATCCGCGGCCACCTTACGCACGCGCCTGCTCGTCTACACTTCGCCCTCGAATCCGCTGGGCTGGGTCGCGACCATCGAAGAGCAGCGGCGGCTGCTGGATTTCGCGCGCCGCCACGATCTCTGGCTGCTCGCCGACGAAGTCTACGAGCGCCTCTGGTACCCTACGGATGCTGGACTCGGCACTGCCGCCCCGTCGATTTTGAGGCTCGCCGCGCGCGAAGACAGCGTGATGGTGGTCCAGTCGTTCTCCAAGAGTTACTGCATGACCGGCTGGCGCGTCGGCTGGCTCGCCGCCCGGGCGGACCTCGCCGCGCGCGCCACGCAGTTGAACGAGTTCATCATCTCCCACGCGCCCTCGTTCGCGCAGAAAGCCGCCGAGACCGCGCTGCACGATGGCGAGCCCATCATCCACGAAATGCTCGCCGGCTACCGCGCCAACCGCGATTTCGCCCTCGCCGCCCTGCGCGCCATCCCCGGCGTCACCGTCCCCTCACCCGACGGCGCATTCTACCTTTTCCCCCGCATCGACGGCCTGGCCGACTCCTTCGACTTCTGCCTCCGCCTCCTCCACGACGAGCGCGTCGGACTCGCCCCCGGAGTCGCTTTCGGCGCCGGCGGCGACGCTTCCATCCGCATCTGCTACGCCGTCGAGCGCCCCATCCTCGAAGAAGCCATGTCGCGCCTCGCCCGCTTCCTCCGGCGCGGCTGAGCCGCGCCGCTTCGAAGCCGACTATACTTTACTTCAACCCCTATGAATCGCCGCAGTTTTCTCTCCGCCGCCGGCGCCGGCCTCGCCGCCACGCGCATGGACGCCATGTTCGCCGATGACAAGCCCAAGCGCGTCGGCCTCATCGGAGCCGGTTGGTACGGCAAATGCGACCTGTTCCGCCTCATCCAGGTCTGGCCGGTCGAGGTGGTCTCCCTCTGCGACGTCGACAAACAGATGCTCGGCCGCGCCGCCGACCTCGTCTCCCAGCGCCAGGCGTCGAAGAAAAAACCGCGCACCTACAGCGACTACCGCGAAATGTTGAAGGAGAAGGACCTCGACATCGTCCTCATCGCCACCCCCGATCACTGGCACGCACTGACCATGATCGAGGCCGTCAAGGCGGGAGCCGACGTCTACGTCCAGAAGCCCATCAGCGTGGACATCCGCGAGGGCCAGGCGATGCTCGCCGCCGCGCGCAAGTACGGCAAAGTCGTCCAGGTGGGCACACAGCGGCGTAGCACGCCCCATCTGGCCGACGCCCGGGAGCGCATCCTCCGCGAAGGCAAGCTCGGCAAGATCGGCGTCGTCGAGATCTACTGCTACTACCACATGCGCGCCAACGCCAACCCGCCCGACACCGCCCCGCCCGAGTACCTCGATTACGAGATGTGGACCGGCCCCGCGCCCATGCGGCCTTACAACCCGCTCGTCCACCCCGGCCGCTGGCGCGCCTTCATGGAGTACGGCAACGGCATCGTCGGCGACATGTGCATCCACATGCTCGACATGGTCCGCTGGCTCCTCGGACTCGGCTGGCCCCGCACCGTCTCGAGTTCCGGCGGAATCCTCGTCCAGGCCAACAGCAAGGCCAACATCTCCGACACGCAAACCGCCACCTTCGACTTCGGCGACCTCCAGGTGATCTGGCAGCATCGCACCTACGGCACTGCCCCCGACCCCGACTACCCTTGGGGAGCCACCTTCTATGGCGAAAAGGGCACGCTCAAGGCCAGCGTCTTCCGCTACGACTATATCCCCGCCGACAAAAACGAAAAGCCCATCCGCCAGGATGTGACTTACGAGCTCGACAAGTACCCCGAGGACAACACGGAGGAGCGCCTCGAGAAACACTGCGCGCCGGCAATCCGCTATCACATGCAGGATTTCTTGCGGGCCATCGCGACTCGCGGCCGCCCTGTCGCCGACATCGAGCAGGGCCACATCTCAACGGCGAGTTGCATTCTCGCGAACCTCTCCATGCGGTTGGGCCGCTCGCTGCGATGGGACCCCGTGAAAGGCGAGGTCGCCGGCGACCCGGAAGCCAACCGCCTGCTCGCGCGCCCCTACCGGAAGCCTTGGGAGCACCCCGACCCGGCCGCCGTCTGATTATCGTGCGCGTTTGAACTGCTGTTTCTGCGCCGCGCTCATCTTCTCCGCCGCGTATTGCACGATGAGCCGCGGCGCGGAGTCCTTGTGCTTCTTCAGCAGCGCTTCCACCTGCTTCGGCTCGCGCTTCCACGCCTCGCGCAGGAACCACCCCATCCCCTGCTGCACCACCTTCTCCGGGTCGTGCATCAGCGGCTCGACGAATTCGAGCAGAGGCGCCACCGTCATGCCTGCGGCCACGGCATTGATCAGCATCACCGGCACTGCGCGGCGCTTGAATTTGTAGCTCGAGCCGCGCCACTCCTCGAGCGCATCGAGCCTCACGATCCCCTTCGAGACGAACCCGCCCAGGATCTCGCCGCACATCACGTCGGTGTGGCCCCAGTTGCGGATGCCGCCGTCGAACCACTGTCCCAGCCGCCGGAAGACCTGCGGCGTGTAGCCGTCCTCAAACTGTTTCGCGATCAGAATCGCGAACGACGCTTCCTCATACTTGCCCGTGCGCACCAGCAGATCGCCCGCGTCGAGATACGCCGCCGGCTCCGCCGCGCGCAGCCGCCCGGCCCACGCTTTCTTGTTCTGCTCCCACGCCGGATCTTTGGGGTCGACGCCGTAAGCGTCGTAGCCCTCCACAAAGAACTTCGCGTACTTCCGCGCCCGCGCCGCATCCGCGCGCGACTCGCAGAATGCGCGAACCTCCCGGAAAACCGCCTCCGCAACCGCCTTGCCGCTCGAACGGGAGTTCATCGCACCGCCTCCCCCAAGAGCCTAGCGCCACGCCGCGCGATTGTGAAGCCTCGCGGCGCGACCCGGAATCAAGATAGAATGTGGGCGGGATCCTTCCCGCTTCTTCGACATTGCACTACCGAGGTCTGCGCACATGGCCCACTCCAAGGACATGACCCGCCGCGACGCCGTCAAGGCCGCCGGCGCCGCCACCATCGCAACCGTAGCCGCCTCCCACCTTAAAGGAGCGCCGGCGATCATCAAAGCACGCGCCGCGACGAATGCCGTCCAGTACGGAATGGTCGGCACCGGCAGCCGGGGCGCGTATCTCCTCAAACACCTCAAGGGCATCGACACCGGCATGTGCGTCGCCATCTGCGACATCTCCGACGACGCGCTGGACAAGGCAGTGCAAACCATCGGAGGCAATCCGAAGAAGTACAAGGACTGGCGCGAGCTGCTCGCCGACAAGAACGTCGAGGCCGTGTTCGTCACCACGCCGCTCTTCCTCCACTTCCCGGTGACTAAGGACGCGCTCGAAGCGGGCAAGCATGTCTTCTGCGAGAAGAGCATGGTCTTCAAACCCGAAGAGGTCCACGCTCTGCGCGCGCTCGCCCACGCGCGGCCCAAGCAGACCCTCCAGGTGGGCCTCCAGCGCCGCTACAGCGCGATGTACCACGCCGCACGGCAGATGATCGAGAAGGGCCTGCTCGGCGAAGTGACCCATGTCCACGCCCAGTGGCATCGAAACCCCGGCTGGAAGATGAAAAAGGAAGTGGGCGAGATGGGCAACTGGCGCCTCTTCCGCAAGTACTCCGGCGGTCTCATCGCCGAACTCGCCTCGCACCAGATCGACGTCGCCGACTGGATGCTCGGGATGACCCCCGAGGCCGTGATGGGCCTCGGATCGCGCGACTTCATGCACGACGGCCGCGACATTCTCGACAACGTCCAGGTGATCTTCAAGTACCCCAAGGGCCGCCGCATGGTCTGGACCGGCATCCCCACCAGTTCCCACCTGTCCTACCTCCAGGGCCAGCGCACCGAAATGGGCGAGTTGATCATGGGCACCCAGGGCAGCATCCACATCACCATCGGCGACGACAACAACAAGCCCATTGGCATGTGGTTCAAGGAGCCGAATCCGCCGAAGGTGGAGCAGGCCAAGGGCAAGAAAGAAGCCTTCAAGGCCGGCGCCACCATGGTCGCCGCCGCCGGCAGCCGCGCGCTGCCCATCCTGCTCGACCGCGACCTGATGACCGGCAAGGAGAACTTCTTCGAGAAAGAACTGAAATACGCGCGCCAGTGGCTCTACCTCAAGGGCATTCTCGTTCCCGAGGAGCAGCGCAACCCCGTCGACATCGAGCTCGAGAGCTTCTTCGACTGCTGCCGCACCGGCGCCCATCCCCGCGCTGACCTCGAAGTCGGCCTTCAGGACTCCATCGCCGTCATCCTCTCCAACCTCGCCCTCGACGAAGGCCGCATGGTCTACTTCAATGAGATCGAGAAGATGGGCGTCGGCGCTCCGGCCGCCAAAGGCGCCAGGAAGACGTAATCGCGCACCAAAACCACCATTGAAAGGGCGCCCCGCCGCGGGCGCCCTTTTGCATTCCAGCCGGCGCCGTCGAGCCCACCGAGGCAGCGCGCCCTTGCTATAATGGTCGCTGTCCCACCAAGTGCGCCCGTAGCTCAGCTGGATAGAGCAACTGGCTACGAACCAGTAGGTCGGGTGTTCGAATCACTCCGGGCGCACCACCCATTTCAAGAGTCCTGGCAGCGTGGCCTCCGCATGGAGGGTGGCAAAGTCCGCATTCGCACCCGATACCGGTCGAGGATTCCTGCACCTCGCCGGTGAGGGGGACGTCATTTTGAATCGCCTCAGTTCCCGAAAGCGCGAGAGGCTTATCCCGACCTCGTGAGACGTGCAGCCCGGCGGAATGAGCGGACCGTCATCGCCTGCCACGGTAAGGACGGCGCAGCCGTCATTCCCATTGGCGATCTCCCGCTCCTTGAGCGCCTGGAACAAGAGGAAGCGGATCGCTTCCACCTCGAAGACGCCCGGCCTGTCTGAAGAGCGGCAGGTGGACAGGGGACTGTCCGAATCGGACAAGCGAGGAAGCGGCCGGGCCTGGAGCTGCACGTCTACACCGGCGCTCGGCCGCAGGGCGGTTCGACAATTCGGCCCTCCATTCAGTGAGTGGCTGAAAACAGCCCGCGTCGTACCAGCGGTCCGGCCAGACCATCGATGCGCTGCGTGCTGACCGCTTAGCATGGAGGAGTATCCGGCACCCCCGCAGGCGAGCAGGTATCCGAGGCCCCGTCGGTTCTGACGGTGGGGCCTTTTTAATATCGCCCTGTATCACAACCCGGGACGACTGCCGGAGCCGGAATCAACCCACAGATTCTGCTGAGGAGGCGGTTTATCGTTGGTTTCGATGAGGCGTCCGCCGGAGAATTCTTTCTCAGGCCGCGCCTCCTTCGTCTCACCACACTCGAACGCGCTGTTGAAGGGCTTAGCGGCGGAATTCCGCTCAGTCTAAACCGATTTGAAGAAGAGATTGCTGGCAAGGTGTTTACGTCAAGTCCTGAGGACGCACCCAATCCAGGCATCGGCCGATGAGGAGCTCCGCCGTCTTCGCGTGGTGTGTGCTCTTCATGGGGATCAGCCGCATGTGGAATCCATGACGCCGGGCCAGGGCCCGGATCTCTTCCGCGTTGTCCTACGTCATCAGGAAATCCTCCGCGCCATCGTCCATAACCTGAAACAACTCTTCATGATCGAGGTCGGGGAAATGGTAGAGACGCCGCCCTGCGAAAGCCTACGGCGGATCGATGAAGAAGGCGACTTTGTCCTGTCTCTCCAGATCCTCAATGGCCCGCATCCCGCCGCCTTCCTGGAATGAGATCATCTCTCTGAAATGCGCGATCGCCCTGATCCGGCGGGCGAGCGTCTCTGGATACCTTCTTGATGACAGTCCGCGTCCGTTTTCCCCCTCGCGCATGAATCCCGCCCCTGGAGCCATGATCCCGCCACGTTGCACCCGATTCCTCAGAATCGTCTGGAACGCCAACTCCCGGATCGACTCAGGCTCCTTGTCCAACACTTCGAAGACTGCCTCCGGCTTAGGCTTGAAGCAGAGGATCTGATCCGCGAGCCATTCTGCATTCCCATTCAGGATGGGGCGCCAAACAGCAGCGACGCGAGGGTCTCGTTCGACCAACAGAACGCGATCCGCCATGCCTATGAATGCCGCCGTCAGGCCAACGATCGCGCCGCCCGCAAACGGTTTGACCAGCAGGCGGGGGGCGCACTTGCTTCAGCCAACCGCGGATCTGCGGGACCAACCATGTTTTCCCGCCTGGGGCGCCGGAATGGGCTTCGCTACGGAACAGACGCGACGTTCCCGATGGACATTTCCACAAGTGCTGACATGGCTATTTTCGTTTATCGGAGGCTCCGGCGGCGCCTTTGCATCAACTGAGCGCGCGGCGCCTCATTGTGACCTCGGCACTCCACTTCGCCCCAACCTGTGATTTCATGGTCAGGAACACGCGGCCACCGCCGCCCCAGGAGCCCAACCCATGACACCCAAAGTCGCAATGATCGGCGCTGGCAGCATCGTCTTCTGCAAGACCCTGATGAGCGACATCATGGCCACGCCGGCGTTGGCCGGCGCCGAGTTCGCCCTCATGAGCCGCACCGAGCCCAAACTCCGCGCCATGGAGGACTTCGGCCGCCGCATGGCCGCCGAAAACAGCCTTCCCGCCAAAGTCTGGGCCACTCTCGACCGCCGCGAAGCGATCCGCGACGCCGACTTCGTCGTCGTCATGGTGCAGGTCGGCGGCGTGGAAGCCTTCGAGCTCGATTACAGAATCCCCCTCAAGTACGGCGTTGACCAGTGCATCGCCGATTCGCTCGGACCCGGCGGCCTCTTCCGCGGCCTCCGCGCCATCCCCCTCCTCATCGACATCGCCCGCGACATGGAGCGGCTCGCCTCCCCCCGCGCCATCATGCTCCAGTACGCCAACCCCATGGCCGCCAACTGCCTCGCCCTCGGCAAAGCGACGAACGTTTCCTTCGTCGGACTCTGCCACGGGGTCCAGACCACCCTGGACCTGATCGCCCGCTACTGCGGCGTTCCCAAGGAGGAGATCACCTACACCTGCGGCGGCATCAACCACATGGACTGGTTCCTCACCCTCGAACACAAAGGCCGCGATCTCTACCCCACGCTCCGCGAGCTCTTCGAGCGCCCCGAATACTACAAAAACGAAAAGGTCCGCGGCGAAGTCTTCCGCCACTTCGGCTACTTCATGACCGAAAGCACCGGCCATTTGAGCGAGTACGTCCCCTGGTTCCGCAAGAACCGCAAAGCCCTCGACCTTTACTGCGACGAGCCCAGCTTTGGCGGCGAAAGCGGAGCCTACTACTCGTGGTGCCGCGCCATCGCCGATTTCTACTCCACCCACGACCCCCTGCGCTACGAATCCACCGCCATCGAAAGCCGCAGCGTGGAATACTGCTCCTGGATCATGGAAGCCGTGGCCACCGGACGCCCCTTCCGTTTCATGGGCAACGTCCGCAACGACGGCTACATCACCAACCTCCCGCGCGGCTGCTGCGTCGAAGTCCCCACCTTTGCCGATGACACCGGGCTGCACCCCACCGTCATCGGCGACCTCCCGCCGCAGTGCGCCGCCCTCTGCCAGACGAACATCAACGTGCAGACCCTCGTCGCGGACGCCGCCCTCCACGCCGACCCCGAGCGCATCGTCCAGGCCGCCGCGCTCGACCCCCTCGCCGGCGCAGTCTGCACCCTCGCCGAAATCCGCGAGATGTGCAGCGAGATGCTCGAAGCCCAGCGCGTGTGGCTTCCTCAGTTCGAGGGCAAGACAATCGCCCCCAAACCCACCATCTCCATTCCGCCGGACTGCCGGGCCGTCGACGTCCCGCTCGACCCCGCCCTCGCCATCGGCAAGCGCTTCTCGACACTGCTCGCGCAGCGGGATTGAGCCCGGTCCGGCCGCCCGCAGAATGCAGGTCAATCCGTGATTACGGCCTGGTAATCATGATCGTCGCGCCGTCGCTGTCGCCGTCGGGATCGTGATTCGACCCCGGCGCATACGTATGCGAAGCGCGCGTCGCGCCGGCCACCGTGAAGCTCGCGCTCCCCACGGAGTATCGAAAGTCTGGCTGGTGAGGCTGCACTGGCCGTTGGCGCCCGTCAAGCAGGTGACAACCGTCGGCGAGTTGCTCCACGCGCCACTCACAGTTGCGCCGGAAACGATGGCATGGTTGGCATCGTGAACTGTGATCGTCACCTTCGCCCGCCGCTTCTCGCCTCCGGCCGTCGCCTTCGTCCTGTCCAGGTCGCCGATGTGCATGAACTGCGCCGGCGGCGCCGTCACCGTGACTGCCTGCCTCGTGCTGCCGTCGCGCCGTGGTTGTCGGTCACGGTCAGCGTAACGCTGTACGTCCCGCCTGCGGCATAGGTGTGCGAGGCCGGGCTCCCGCTTCCCATGCTGCTGTCCCCGAAGTTCCAGCTATAGGTCCGGCCAGAGGCTGAATTTCGGGTAGTCGTTCATCTTGCTGTTGCTGATCGTGAATCCATACCGGCGCCACGCGCCCGCCGGGTCGGGAATCTGCGAAATCGCGATGCACTGGCAGAACGGTCCGAACGGATAGTTGGGCAGCGCAAACCGGCTGATCAGCCAGCGATCGGCCAGGTGGTCGTAGAGTAGGATCGGGCCCCCGTTGTTCGTCGTCTGGCAGGGACCGCCGAACCCGCTCCACAGCGTATCAGATTTGCCGGGCCGTACAGCCTCGCCCCCGGTCGGCTGTAAATGGCGAACGCGAGATTCACTGTCTGGACGTAGTGGTTCGGGCCGATGTCGCCGTTCGTGTCGGGTGGCAGGACACCATTGACATTGCCGACCCCGGCGAAGCTCGCGGTCAGGCTCGGCGCCGCCGGCCGCGCCCCGGGGGTTTGGCCCGGAGTCGAAGAGCCGGTCGGGTTCGGCAGCATCTTCCGCGGAAGCTCGAGAATCTCGCCCGCTTTCGGGGATTCGGCCGGATCGTGTGCAACGGGGGGTATCGTTCACCGAGCTCAGGATCGCGGGCCGGTGTGCTTCATCCTTCTGAGCGGCAGCCGGCACGTGCAGTGCTGCGGCCGCAGCAGCCAACAAAGGAGTCGTAGCCCGTATCCTCATCGCATTCACTCCAGGTTCCTTCCTCTGAGTCATTGACGGGCAAGATCCAGGCGGGCCGGTCCCCTCTGTGCTCGGCTTGCGATATCGCCGCGGACGGCTGCGCCCCCAGGATTCAAGCCAGCATACACCGCCGTTCCCTCTCAGCAGTTTCTTTGTTTGGCACCGTGCCGCAGACCCGTTCCTTCGAAAGCTGCCACGGGTTTCCGCCACTGTTACGAGAACTTACTCGAACCGGCGTTCCCAGCCTGAACCGCCGATCCAACCGCGGCCATCCACCCGCTTCTCTCACCTCGTTCTACTTCTTCCGCGCCGTCCGTGTCTTTGAAATCGGCGTCCATCGGCGGCTGGTGAATCCTCCTCCCCCTTACCCATCGCGGCGGGTCTCCACCACCCCTTTTTCATCCCTCGTTGTCCAAACACGCAGGGTCTGGATGAGTCGTTTGCAGACTTTCGAAATTTTTCCCTCTTTTCGTCAATTTGCGATTTTGGCCGCAAACCATCTCCTGGTCCCATTCTCCAATTGCCTCCGGAAGGGAGGGCTTCCAACGATGGCATCCTCTGCCGTCTCTCCGGCCCGCCTCAAGGCCAACCGAAATAACGCCAAAAAGTCAACCGGCCCAAAACCCAGGCCGGCAAACAACGCTCGTCCCGCAACTCCATCACCCATGGCTGCTACGCCATGAAAACCGACGTCATCGCCGGCGAGGACCCCGCCCAGCTCGAAGCCACCAGCCTCATCGCCGTCGGCGGCCTCCACCCCGTCGGCCTCGTCGAGACCGCCGTGGTCGAGTCCGTCATGCGCGCCCGCCGCGCCGCCCGCTTCGAGACCGCAGTCCTCAACCAGGAAATCGAAGCCATCGCCGCCGAGGGCACAACGCCGGACCGCTAGGTCGCCGCCACCGCCTGCCGCGGCCTGGTCGAGAACTCCACCGTGCTCCAGAAGCTCGACCGCGCCGGGACCCGCGCCAGTAACGAGATGCACCGCTCGCTGCGCCGCTTCAACGAGTGCCAGAGCCAGCGCCTGAAGTTCACCGAAGCCATCGCCCAGGGCATCGACCCGACGAAAGACCCCTGCGACGAGCTCTTCAAACAGCTCGAATCCCAAGGCCACCCGCCCGGAGTCGATCCCATCCTCGGCCTCGACGACGGCGCTGTAGCACAGCCTGAAGGCTGTGCAGTCCCACCGCAAAACGAACCCAACCCCGCCCCCAAGCATTGCGATGCTCCCCTTCGATGAGCCCCGGTCCCAGCTCCCGCGCCAACGCGCCGGCCCCGTCTGCGCCGCCCGCGATCCACTCCCGCGCGACTCTGGAAATCGAACCCCGACCCAGCCTCTAATCGAATCAAAAACCTCCGAGGGGAGGTGCTCTATGAAACTCCTCACAGTATGCGCTGCGTGTGTTTTCACGAGCGACGCCCAGGAGATGGGCGCGGTTCGTGACCACGCGGTTAACGAATTCACACCAGTCCCGGGACTCCCCGCGTGCGTCACCGAAGCAGTCCAAAACGGCGACCCGGCCCAAGGCCCGTCGACCATCCAGTTCAAAGCCCCGGCCGGTTGCCTCATTCCCTGGCACTGGCACACGCCCGCCGGGCAGGTCATGATCGTCAACGGCTCGGCGAGAATCGAAATGAAACACGACGGCCGCACACTCAGCCTAACGCGGGGCGGCCAGGCGATGATGCCGAGCAAGCGCGTGCATCAGTTCACCTGCGTCACGGCATGTTCGGGCTTCGTTCCCTACGGCGCCGCCTTCGATATCCACTATTTCAATGAAAAGGGAGAGGAAATTCCGCCCGAAAAGGCGCTCGAGAAGAAGAGGAAGGAGACGCCAACCACCTGATCCGCGGCTTGCGGGCGGAGGGGCGGGGCTTTTGACGCCGCCACCCCGGATGCGCTATCCTGACTTGTGAAAAACCTACGGCAAGACTCTGTAAACACGACCCATGGCTAATCACGTCTCATCGCTGAAGCGAGTGCGCATTACCGAAAGACGCACCGCGGTCAATCGCATGCGCAAAAGCCGCCTGCGCCACGCAATCCGCAGGCTCCGTCAGGCGCTCGCGAGCAAGGACTCCCAGTCCGCCGCCGCGCTTCTGCCCAAGACCTTTTCCGCCATCGACCGCGCCGCCAAGTGGGGCATCATCAAGGACAACACCGCGGCCCGCTACAAGAGCCGCCTCCACGTCCGCGTGAAGTCCCTCTCCGCGGCGGCCTGACCCTAACTGGTCAGACGAAACACGAAGCTCTCCAGCACAACCCTGTCGTCCGGCCTGATCCCCTTGAGGTCGCGGTCCGCCCCGAACACCAGGTCGATCCCCTCTTCCAGCTTCGACTTCGGGAACCGCGCGCTGGCCGTCCACACCTGCTCGGCCCGCGACCGCCACATCGGCATCCCCTGCCGCTGAAAGAACCTCTGGACCTCATTCGCCGACCTCAGGTTCTGCTCCTTGGCCGCCAGCGCCAGCCGGAACACGCCACCCAGAAAGGTCAGCGCAAGCGGCAGGTATTCGCCCTCGCGAATCAGCGAGTCCAGTAGCTCCATCGCCCCGCCCCGGTCCCGCCGCGCCAGCGCATCGACCAGCCCGAAGATCGTGGTCTCCGCCGCGTCCGGCACCAGCGCCGCGATGTCCGCCTCCGTCACTCGTCCGCCCCGGCCCGCCGCGTACAGCGCCAGTTTTTCAATCTCGTTCGCCAACCGCGTCGAGTCTGCCGCCGTGACCTCGACCAGCAATTCGAGCTCGTTCGACTCCAGCGTCAGCCCCCGCTCTCGCGCCAGCCGCTGGGCGAACTCCCGCGCCTCCGCCGGCGCCAACGGCGCGAACTCCACCACGTCCTTCACCGCCGCGAAGAACTTCCTCACCCTCTCGGCTTTTGCCTTGTCTTCTCCATCAAAGCCGAACCGCGACGAGTCGAGCACCAGCACCACCCCTGGCGTCGGGTCCTTGACGTACTCCGCCAGCGCTTGGGCGCCCCCCGGCAATCTGCCCTTGTCCTCGTCCTCGGAGGCCGCCCCTCGCCCCCGCGGCAGCGCCCCCTCCGCCCCCGACGCCCAGATCACCCGGTTGGGCGCGAACAGGGACATTGATCGCGCGTCGTCGATCACCTCCGCCAGCTCCATAGTCTCGAGGTCATGCCTCACGAAGCCCTCTTCGAGAACCTCGGGGCCCGCGTCCGCCCCCAGCACCTTCCGGATCAGAGCCTGCCGGCACGCCCCGCGCCGATACGTCTCCGGCCCAATGAACAGGTACACCCCCGCCGGCGCCTGCCGCTCCAGCGCGCGCATGAACTGGTCCGGCGTCATCGGCCCTAGAACGCCTCCAGGATCGAGCTCACCACCTGCCGCGCCACGTCCCGGCTCAAGCGCTCCAGCGCCGCGTCGCTCTCGTCGAAGTACGCCCGCTGGTCCACCGACACCTCGTAGCGCTCCCTCACCTCCAGCCCTTCGCGCGAGTACAGGATCTTGCCGCTGCCCTTCTCGACAAGCTGGAGGTTCAGGAACACGCTGATCTGCAAACCCGCCGCGCGCCCAGTCGCCTGGTCGGAGATCGTCGGCGCCGACATGTAGTTGGTCACCGCGCCGCTGAGGATCGCGTCGGCCTCGTTCGGGTCGGCCACCACGCGGTATCGCGTCCGTGTGATGAACTCCCTTCCGATGGCCCCTGGCAGCATCTGCGTCAGCCGGTAGCGCGGCGTCACGTTTCTGAACGCCGGGATCGCGATGGTCTTCACCGTCGACGGCACCAGCTCCGCCTTGCCGCCCACGCGGTACCCGCAGCCCGCCAGCGCCAGCACGGCGCAAATCGCCGCCGCGCGCGTCATCCCGCGCTCTCCTGGCGCGCCGCAAGCCCAGCCGTCAGCAGCGCGTTCTCCGCCATCGTCCGCAAGTTGTCCCCGGCGAGCCACAGCCACATGCCGCGCCCGTCACTGCGGTCCTCGAGGATGTCGCCGACGATGACGCCGCTCATGCCCGCCGCCGACGCGTTCGAGCCCGGCTCGACGTCCGCGCGCCGCACATCGAATCCCGCCTCCTCGCACCACCGCTCCACCTCCATCGCCGCCGGACGGATCGCGAACTCAACCCACACGCTCTGGCAGTAGCCGTGGAACACCGGCGCCTGGATCAGCCTCAGCGACGGCAGCGGAATGCCGCGCGGCGCGAGCAGGGTCGCCAGATGACGCTCGATGCGCTGCTCCACCGACTCCAGACTCACCGGCGCGTCTTCCCCATACCGCGGCAGCAGGTTGAAGCTCGCCTGCGCGTCGAACACCGCCTTCGGCAGCTTCTGGAACGAGAACAGGCTCACCGTCTGCTTGTGCAGCTCGTCGACGCCCTCTCGCCCGCGCTCGCTCGCCGGCTCGAAGATCGTCGCGACCACGTGGCGGATCGGTGACCTCTCATGCAGCGCTGCAAGCACGCGCGCCAGCGCGCTCGCCGCCGCATGAGCGACGACGTGCACCGTGCCCGGCCCGCCCGGCACACTGGCGGTCTCTGACAGCGGCGCGCGCAGCCGCGCCTCAGGCAGGCCCTCGAGATCGCCGCGCAGGTCGACCAGCGCCGGACGGCGCTCCGCCTTGCGCACCAGCTCGAAGGCCTTCCTGTTGGACTCCGCCGCCCCGGCGAGCAGCACCACCGCCGCGTCTTCAACGGACTCGGCGTCGAGCGGTTCCATGACAGACAGCTCGCCCTCCTCTTCAGTGAGCACGCGCTCGGCCGTGCCCGCACTGAGCAGCCTCAGGTGAACCGGCAGCTTGCGCTCTTCGGCGAGGTCGCGGATCTCCTTGCCAAGCAAGGTATCGCCGCCGAGCAGGATCCACGTTGCGCGAGCCATCGCGTCACCCCGCCTGGTGTTCGGGATCGGCGCTCGGCGCCGCGGGCGACAGCTTGCGCCGCACGAGGCCGCCGACGCGCACCACGATGCCGCTGCTGACGTAGACGGTCGCCAACACCAGCAGCACCGGCCGCGAAAAGTTCCAGATGCAGTAGATCACCAGCCCCAGGAACACGACCGACAGCGGACTCCGCGGCCGCACCAGGGCGAAGTCCTTGAAGCTCCGGTAGCGCCACGTGCTCACCATCAGAAACGACAGCAACCCGAGCAGCGCGATCCAGGCCGCGATGAAGCGCCAGTCGCGCAGCGGCTCCGACCCCGCCGCGTATACTACCGCCGCCACCATCCCGGCCGCCGCCGGAATCGGGAGCCCGACGAAGTACTTGCGGTCCGGCCGGCCCGGATTGCGCGGCACCGGATTCGTCGTGATGTTGAACCGCGCCAGCCGCGACGCGCCGCACAGCACGAAGCTGAACATGACGAAGTAGCCGGCCTGCCGCACCCAGTCGGCGACCTCGTGCGGCGTCGCGGGATCGATGAACTGGAAGCCCCACACCCACGCCAGGACCGCCGGCGCGATGCCGAAGCTGATGACGTCAGCCAGCGAGTCGAGCTCGCGCCCGAAGTCGCTGGTTGTATTGGTCAGCCGCGCGATGCGCCCGTCGAGCCCGTCGAGGAAGACCGCGACGCCGATCACCTGCGCCGCGAGCTGCCAGTGCGCGTTGAAGTCGAGCATGCCGCCCGACGCCGCCAGCGCGCCCTCGATCGACTTGAGGATCGCCAGGAACCCGAGAAACAGGTTGCCCGCCGTGAACATCGTCGGCAGCGCGTACGCCGCGCGCCGCGGCCGCCGGTCGGGCGACGACGGATCGATCAGGCGCTCGCGCAGGTTCATGCGTCTCTCCTCCGCGCCAGCACGCTTGAGCCGCCCGCCACGCGCTGGCCCTCCCGCACCGTCACCTCCCACTCCGCGCCGAAGGTGATGTCCACGCGCGAGCCGAACTTGATCAGGCCGACGCGCTCGCCCATGGTGACGAAGTCGCCCGGCCTCTTCCAGCACACGATGCGCCGCGCGATCAGCCCCGCGATCTGCGAGAACGTCACCAGGCTGCGATGTCCGTTATACTCGCCGTCGATGGTGATCGTGTTGCTCTCGTTCTGCACCGACGCCTCGTCCTTGCTCGCGACCAGGAACTTGCCCTTGCGGTAGTTGACGTCCACCACCTTGCCCGCGATCGGCGCGCGGTTCACATGCACGTCGAAGACGTTCAGGAAGATCGAGACCTGCGTCGACTCGGGCTTGCGGCGGATCAGCACGATCTTGCCGTCGGCGGGCGAAACCGCCACCGGGCCGTGCGGGATCTTGCGCTCCGGGTCGCGGAAGAACCACAGGCAGAACAGCGCCAGCACGCCGAAAGGCGCCGCCACCCAGGGACTTGCGAGGCGCCAGAGCAGCGCCCCGCAAGCGGACAGCAGAACAGCGTAGTAGATGCCGGTGGCGACCACGCACCTATTGTCCCAGATGCGCAACCAGATGAGCCAGCAGTGCTGTCCTGTCGGCCATGCGGCCGATCAAGATGCTCTCATTCGCGGCGTGCGCCCCTTCGCCCACCCCGCCGATGCCGTCGAGCACAGGGATGCCGAGTGCGGCGATGAAGTTGCCGTCCGACCCGCCGCCGGTCGACGACTCTTCGAGCTCGACGCCGAGCCGCTGGGATGCGATCTTGCGCGCGGCGCGGAACAGTTCGACGACGCCGCGCGTGCGCTCCATCGGCGGGCGGTTCAGCCCGCCTTCGACCGTGATCGAGCAGCGCCGGTCTACGGGCCTGAGCGTGCGGAACTTGCGGTCGAGTCCCGCGTAGTCGCGCAGGCGCGAAATCCGGATGTCGATATCGGCCGCCGCTTCGGCCGCGACGACGTTGGTGCGCGTGCCGCCCCTGATGATGCCGGGGTTCACGGTGAGCCCGCGCTTCAAATCGGTGAAGCCCGCGATCTTGAGCACCTGGCGCGAGAGCTCGACGATGGCGCTCGCGCCGGCTGCGAAGTCGACCCCCGCGTGCGAAGCTTTGCCGCGCACCGTCACGGTGTAGTCACCCACGCCCTTGCGCGCGGTCTTGAGCTTGCCTTCAAGCCCCGTGCCCGGCTCGAGCACAAGCACGCCCACGCTCTCTTTTGCCAGCGCTTCGGTGCGCGCGCGCGAGTTGTCGCTGCCCACTTCTTCGTCGCTCACCGACCACAGGCTCACCTTGCGCGCGACGGGGATGTCGAGCTCGCGCAGCGCGCGCATGGCCTGGATGAAGAAGGCGAGGCCGGCTTTCATGTCGAACACGCCGGGACCCCACAGCCGCCCATCGCCCTCGCGGAAAGGCATCGACTTGAGCGCGCCTACGGGCCACACCGTGTCCGAGTGGCCGACGCCGAGGATGCGTCCCGGCTTCTTGCGGCTTGGGCCAGGCAGGTCGAAGTCGAGCAGCACGAGCTTGCCCCGCGGCCCGGCGGCGAACGTCTTCGCCTTCGCGAGATCCGCCGTCTTGGCGATGAGGAGATCGACGAAGCGGTTGACTGCGGCCGGGTCGTCGCTGGGCGATTCGCACTCGACGAGCTCCTTGAGCAGCGCGACCGTCTCGCGCTGCATGTCGCTGACACGAGCGAGGATGGGATCCCGCGCGCCGCCTGCCGGCGCGTGCGGCTGTGCAGAACCGCCGAGCCTCGGCCGTGAGGGAGCGGTTGGAGGTGATGTATTCATCGTTTGTTAGAATAGCGGCTTCACCAATGGCAGTCTTCGAGAACATCGAGATCCGCGACATCCTGCCCCACCGCTATCCCTTCTTGCTCGTGGACAGGATCCTGGAGATGGACGCCGAGCGCATCGTCGGCCTCAAGAACGTGACGGCGAACGAGCCCTTCTTCGTGGGCCACTTCCCCGAGTACCCGGTGATGCCGGGCGTGCTGATCGTGGAAGCGATGGCGCAGGTGGGCGGGGTTCTCGTGCTGTTGAGCGTGCCCGACCGGCAGCACAAGCTTGTGCTGTTCGCGTCCATCGAAGAGGCGAAGTTCCGCAAGCCCGTCCTGCCGGGCGACACGCTCATCATCGAGTGCGTGACGCTCAAGCGCAGGGAGAGCGTAGTAAAGATGAAGGGGACGGCGACGGTGAACGGCCAGGTTGTGGCCGAAGGCATCGTCATGTGCAAGCTGGCCGACAAGCCCGCACCCCCGCCCGCGGCGGCGAGCGCACCGCAGGCGTAACGCCATGGCCATCCATCCGTCCGCGCTCGTCGATGCGGCGGCGAAGATCCATCCCGACGCGGACATCGGTCCGTTCTGCGTGATCGGCGCCGAGGTGGAGATCGGCGCGCGCACGCGTCTGATGGCCAGCCTGTACGTTGAGGGGCCGGCCGTCATCGGCGAGGACAACCTCTTCTATCCCTTCTCGACCGTTGGCGTGGCGTCGCAGGACCTCAAATACAGGGGCGAGCGGGCCGAGACGCGCATCGGCCACCGCAACAGGATCCGCGAGTTCGTCACCATCCACCGCGGCACCGAGGGCGGCGGGCTCGTGACTTCGATCGGCAGCGACAACCTGCTGATGGCCTACACGCACGTGGCGCACGATGTGCGCATCGGCAACGAGTGCATCCTCGCCAACGGGACCACGCTCGCGGGCCACGTCACGATCGAAGACGGCGCGGGCATCGGCGCATTCACGGGCGTGCACCAGTTCTGCCGCGTGGGCCGCAACAGCTACATCGGCGGCTACAGCGTGATCACTCAAGACGTCCTGCCGTTCTCGCTCACCGTGAGCGCGCGCGAGGTGAAGGTGTTCGGCGCGAACCGCGTGGGGCTCGAGCGCAAGGGCTTCTCGAGCGGGACGATCGAATCGCTCCAGAAGGCCTTCCGCCTGCTGACGCGCGCGGGGCTGAACACCTCGCAGGCGGTGGAGCGCATCCGCGCGGAGCTGCCCGCGGGCGCCGAGATCGAGGAACTGCTCGCCTTCATCGCGTCGAGCGAGCGCGGCTTCGTCAAATGAGATACGGGCTGATCGCCGGCAGCAGCCGCTTCCCGATCCTCGCGCTGGAGACAGCGCGGAAGCTGGGCCACGAAGTGGTGGTGATCGCGCTCAAGGACAACGCGCCGCCGGAAGTCGGGCAGCTCGCATCGCGCTGCCATTGGATCACCATCGCCGAGCTCGGCAAGCTGATCGAGATCCTCAAAGACGAAGGCATCAGCGAAGTGATCATGGCCGGCCAGGTGAAGCACACCAGCCTGTTCTCTTCGCTCAGGCCGGACTGGCGCTTGTTCAAGCTGCTCGCCTCGCTGCCGGCGCGCAACACCGACGCGCTGATCGGCGGCGTGCAGAAGGAGCTTGAGAAAGAGGGCATCCGGCTGGCGGACTCGACGCTGCTGCTCAAGCCTTTGCTGGCAAGTGAAGGCGTGCTGACGCGGCGCAAGCCGGACGAGGACGAGCGCAAGGACATCGCCTACGGCCTGCGCGTGGCGAATGCGCTGTCGGCGTTCGACATCGGCCAGAGCGTGGCGATCAGCGAACGCGCCTGCGTCGCGGTGGAAGCGATGGAGGGCACCGACGCGATGTTACGCCGCGCGGCGGCGCTGGTGAATGGCCGACCGCTGCGCCTGGTGAAGGCTTCGCGGCGGCGCGCGCATCTGCTCTTCGATGTCCCCGTGGCCGGGCTGGACACCATCCGCGTAATGGTGGAGACGGGCACGACAGCGATGTCGGTGGACGCGGGCCGCACGCTGCTGCTCGACAAAGATGAGATGCTGGCGCTGGCCGACGAAGCGGGGATCGCGATCAGCGGCGCGCCGCCGGAGGAGCCATGAGCGGGAACAGGCGCAGCGTTGTGGTGATCGGGGCGGGCGTGTTCGGGCGCAATCACCTGCGTGTGATTCGCGAGTCGCAGCGGGCCGCGCTCGCCGGAGTCTACGACATCGACCGCGCGCGCGCGGAAGAGGCCGCGCGCATGTACGAGTGCGCGGCTTTTGAGTCGCTCGATCAGGCCGCGGAGAGCGCGTCGTGCGCGATCGTCGCCGTGCCGACCGCGGCTCACGCGGACGTCGCGTGCCAGCTTCTGGGCGCGGGCCTCGATGTGCTGGTGGAGAAGCCGATCGCGCCGTCGGTGGAAGAGGCTCGCCGCATCACGGCAGCGGCCGCCCAGGGCGGCCGCGTGCTGCAATGCGGGCATCTCGAGCGCTTCAACCCGGCGGTGGAGGCGGCGCAGCGCGCGCTGACGCTGCCGCTGTTCTTCGAGATTCACCGGCTGAGCGTCTTCACGCCGCGCAGCCTGGACGTCGATGTCGTCGCCGACCTGATGATCCACGACCTCGACATTCTGCTGGCGATGACGGGCGCGCTGCCCACTGAAGTGCGCGCGGCGGGCATCCGCATCCTGTCGCCGAAGGTCGACATCGCCAACGTGAGGCTGGCGTTCGAGAACGGGTGCGTGGCCAACCTGACGGCGAGCCGCGTCTCCACCGAGCGCGTGCGCAAGCTGCGCTTCTTCCAGCCGGGGCAATACGTGTCGGTGGACTACGCGAAGCAGGAGTGCGTGGTCATCGGCGTCGATGAACAGAAGCGGATCGGCATCCGGCCGCAGGCGATCGAGAAGGCGGAGCCGTTAAAGCGGCAGCTTGACGGCTTCCTGGACGCGGTGGAGACGCGCGGGCGGCCGCTGGTGGACGGCGACGCGGCGACGCGCGCGCTGGCAGCGGCCTGCGACATCCTTGCTAAGATCGAAGAGCACGCCGCCATTGTGGCCCGCACGTTGGGCCGCCGCTAGCGGCGCGCCGGGCAACCACTCCCGTTCGTTCACCGTCCTTCTTTAACAGGGGCATGCTCGAAGCGTTTGAGCGTTACTGGCACGGCGACCAGGACGAGATCAGGCTCCTGCTCGATTGGCGGGATCCCGATCAGTCCCGCAGGATTCCTTTCGCCTTCGCCGGGGCGCTTCTCTACCACGTGGCGTTCATCCTGATTGTGCTCAACGCCCCGGGCGGATCGTTCCGGGCCGTGGACGCGGCGCAGTTGACGCTCGACCTGCGCAGGGCGACGCCGCTGGTGGCGCCTTCAAAGAGCGAGATGTTGAAGCTGACGCAGCGAGAGCCGCAGCGCGGCAAGCCCGCGGCCGAGGTCGACATAGCCGCGCTGTTGCCGAAAGCTCCGATTGTGCTGCCCTCGCAGAGGCCCGCGGGAGGCGCGGGTCTGCCGCCGGTTGCGCAGACGGCGGATCCGGCGCGCATGATCGAAGCGCCGCCGGTGATCATGGCGCAGCAGGGCTTGCCGCAGGCGCAAGCGCCGCAGGTGGCGCCGCCCGCGCCGCCGCCGGAGAAGCCGAAGCTGGCTTTCGAGCGCGTGGGTCTGCCGCAAGGGCTGCCGCAGGCGCAGGGGGCGGGAGCGGCGAAGATCGAGCTGCCGCGGTCGTCGGTCAGCGACGACATCCGGGTGGTGGCGCAGGGCGGGGGCGGACGCGGTCTGGTGGTGGGAGACATCGGCGGCGGCTCGGGCGGCGGAATCAGCGACGCGATCCGGCAGTTGCCATCGCCCGCGCGCACGGGCAGCGCGCTGGAGCTGCTGAGCGATCCGAAGGGCGTTGACTTCCGGCCGTACCTGATCCAGGTGCTGGCTGCGGTGAGGCGCAACTGGCAGGCGGTGATGCCGGAGAGCGCGCGGCTTGGGCGCCAGGGGAGAGTGGCGATCCAGTTCGCGATCGACAAGAGCGGGCGCGTGCCGAAGCTGGTGATCGCATCGACTTCGGGCGCGGAAGCGCTGGACCGCGCGGCGGTGGCCGGCATCAGCGCATCGAACCCGTTCCCGCCGCTGCCGGCGGAGTTCACGGGCAGCGAGATACGCCTCCAGTTGGTGTTCAGCTACAACATGCCGAGATAAAAGGACGAGTGGAACCAGGCAACTCAGGAAAGCGGCTGAAGGCGGCGTTCGCGTGCTACGCGGGGCTGGCGGTGCTGGCGGGATTCACGCTGGATGGCGCGATGCGGCTGTTGGTGTGGTTCCTCCTGGCGGTGCTGGCGTTGAAGAGCTGGATCGCGGTGCGGCGGGAAGAGCTCGAAGACCGCTGACCTGACTTCAGGTGTTTTGAACCTCGCCCTCGGGCATTCCGCCTACAACAAATCCCTCAGAATCAGTCTCCACTGAACCGATTAGGTGATGAGAGCCGGAGTGCGGCCCGATACCCGGTGAAGGCCGTACCAGATTGGGACTCGTGTTTCGCTTTGAGCGGAGGAGCAGACGGTGAACTCTCGAAATGAAGCACGCCGGGAAGCGCGCTGCCCAGGGAGGCTTCCGCGGGCGGTGGAGTGGGCTGTGGCGAGGGCAGCGCAGGAAGCGGAAGAAACCGTTCACATCGAATCACTTGCGCGGGCGGCGGGAGGAACATCGGGCGGAAACCCGAGTTCTGGCTCCCGAATTGCTCAAGATCGAGCGTCAGGCGGAAAACGGAAACGCAAGGCCGCCGCGACGCCCCGGATGCTCCCCAAAGAGCTTTCCAGAAGAGAAAGCGCATCCGGCCCGATTCAGGATCAACAGGCAAAGAAGAAGGAGACGAGTATGCCCGCTAAAGCTGCCACTGCGCTTGCATTCGCAAAACGTCCGGCGGGGTCCGTGCGGCGTCCGTCGAGCGCCGCCGCGACGAGGGTGCAGGAGTCGAACGAAGCGCGCCTGGCGCGGCGCAACAGCGTCGTGTTGGAGCACATGGCCCTGGTGAAGGCCATTGCGCTGAAGGTGCACGAAAGTCTACCGGTGCACGTGGATGTCGACGACTTGATCCATGCCGGCGTGCTGGGGCTGTTCGACGCGGCGGAAAAGTTCGACGAGTCCAAGCAAGTGGGTTTTCCGGCGTATGCCAAACACCGCATCAAGGGCTCGATCCTGGACAGCCTGCGGCAGCTCGACTGGGCGTCGCGCGACCTGCGGCGGCGGCACAGGCAAGTGGAGCAGATCACGCACGAGCTGAGCGCTTCGCTGCACCGCGCGCCGACCGAAGAGGAGGTGGCGGAGCGGATGGGCGTGGCGGTGACGCGCTGGCGGCAGATGGCGATGGACCTGCGCAACGTGGGGCTCATCTCCGCATCGTCGCGTCCGCCCGATCAGGAAGGATTGCCCGCGCCGGATTTCCCCAGCAAGCCGGACGCGCATCCGGACCACATCTGCGCGCGCGAGGAGTTGCGCGAGCGGCTCACCGGCGCGATGAACGTGCTGCCGGAGCGCTACCGCAAAGTGGTGAAGCTGTACTACACGAACGAGATGACGATGAAAGAGATCGGCGGCTTGATGGGGATTAACGAGAGCCGGGTATCTCAGATCCACAAGGCCGCGCTCGAGAAACTGGCTGTCGCATTGCACTCGGTGGGGATCACTTCGGCGAGCGCGTTTTAGCAGAGCCGGACCTGAATGCGTACTTCGCCACAAGGCTCGGTAAGACAAACGCATGGGACTTCCCTGTCTTGGTGAAGTGGCGTTTTCGAGAAGGGCCCAGACGGCCGTTCGTCAGTGCGGGTTATTCCTGGAATTCCGAGTTTGGCGGGTTTTCCCTGTCCTACTCCTGCACCGGGCCGCAAGGGTCATGCCGGCCAGCTTTCCTCCCTCAGGATCCGCGCGGCGGTTTTTCCAACTCCTCCGCGACGCAGCACGGCCCCGCAGCGGGCGCAGGCATCGAGTTCAAGACTCGACACGTCACGATCACTCCGGAACTGCGCTTCGGCCGTTCGATCTCTGGTTTCCCCCGAGAGCGCCGGTTCACAGCCCTCGTTGGCTTCACGTTCGGGAAAAGGAATTAGAGCATGCGAATCATCTCTCCCGATTACGGCTTTCGCTTCTGACACGACTCGTTCAACGCCGGCCAGAAGATTCTGATCAACGCTGTGGCCTTCACCGGGCCGCCTGGTGAATCGTCGAGCGATCCGGACGTTACCCGAGTAACCGGAGATCGATCGCACGCGGGCGGCCACCGCGCTCAGAGTCCGGCGGTCAATCTCGTTTCTCCTGCTGGCGAACATGGGCGGGGCCGTATGCCGCGGCGCGCATCTGGCCCGGCCAGAGCGTGCTGGTTCATGGCGCGGCCGGCGGCGCCGGACCTTCGCGGAACGATGCAGCATTTGATACGCCGTGATGGAATTCAGCACCAGGCTCACGGCCGCCGCGGCGTCCAAACCGGACGGCGCCGGAAACAGCTACCGTTGCGGCAGGCAGACAAGCTCCGCGTACGCGCCGCTGACGGGCAGCGAGGCGACGAGCCGGCCAGGATCGATTCCGGCGAGGCCGTCGCCGGGCCGGTCCGCCACGGCTACCAGATCCCGCCCCGGCGTGAACGGCAGGGCGGCGTCTCGGGATGAATGCCCTCGCGCATCATCACGCCTGGCAAGGCCACACCCGCGGCCAGCGCTTTCACCCGCACTTCGCCGCGCTTCGGCTCGGGGCGTTCTTCTTCGACCCCGTGAAGCGCATCAGGCCCGCCGTAGCGGGTGACGATGATGCGCGTGCGCCTCAAGATCCCCCTGCTCCGTTGTCAGCCTGCAACGATGGGCGCGCGGCGGAGGTCGCGCCAGCAGGGGCGGTTCGCCGCGGGCTTTATTCACGCGGGAACGGGTCCACAATGAGGGTGGAGGATGTTATGAACTCCTCATCGGGTACGTTCGCACCGGGGATGGGGGACAGCGGGCACTGGCTGTCTCCCGACGGGCTGATTGCCGAACTGGATGTTCGCGCAGGGATGGCGGTCGGCGAGATCGGAGCCGGGAGCGCGTTTTACACACTGCCGATCTGCCGCCGCGTGGGGCCGGCCGGCAGGGTGTTCGCCGTCGAGTGGAGGCCCCGGTTGATCGAGGAACTTCGGGCGCATCTGAGCGGCGCAAGCGCTCCGGATAACGTTCGCCTGGTTGTGGGGCGCCCGGCGCACACGCACCTCGCGGACGCGTCCTGCGACCTCGTGATCCTGGCCGATATCTGGCATGACCTTGAGAACCGCGACGCGACGCTGGACGAATGCAGACGCGTGCTGCGTCCCGAAGGCCGCCTGGCGATTCTCGATTGGCGCCCGGACGCGGTTTGTCCGCCGGGTCCGCCGATCGAGCATCGTGTTTCGATGCGCAGCACCGTGTGTACAGTGGAGATGAAATCCTGGTCTCTTGTCCATGCCGGCACTGCCGCAGCGGACGGATACGCGCTTGTGTTCGTGACGGCGGACGAGAGCGTGCAGTCCTGAGTTTGGACGGGCGCCGAGGCCGTCAACCGGTCAAGGAGCGCACGGGACGAGGCCAGGGATGCGCTGCGCAGTGGAACTCGTCACTTTGGCGCGTCGCAGTTCACCATCCACTTGACGCCGAACTTGTCGGTGACCATCCCGAAGGCCTCTGCCCAGAAGGTCTTTTCGAGCGGCATGATCACGGCGCCGCCCTCCGCAAGGTTGTCAAAATACTGCTTGGCTCGATCCGGGTCGTTCAGTCCGATCGCAAGGCTGATGTTGCCATCGCCGGCCGCGGCGCCGGGCCTCGGGTCGTCGCACATCATGATGGTCGAATCGCCCACTTTCATCGAGCAGTGCATGATGTTCTCCGCGGGTCCCATATCGGACATGGGCGACTCGCCGAAAGTCTGAGTGAACAGAACTTCAGCCTTCAACGCCCTTCTGTAGAACTCAATCGCTTCACGGCAATTGCCTTTGAAGGCGATGTATGGACTCACTCCCAGCATGTTTTGCCTCCTTTGCGCGACACGATTGCGGATCGCGTTCGCTGCGGTTCCCACGCCCTCAGCCTGAGGTGCGAATCCCTCTTTGCCTGAACGAGGAGATCCCAGGTTTCGCTCCTCCAGGCTCAATTCCCCCATGATATATCTCGTCCAGTAAGCGGAACAGCGGCTCATCGGAAAGTTTGCCGCTGTTAATCAGTTGGAGTAATAAACGGAGTAATAAACGTAGACGCCGGGCCGGAAGATCTTCGTTCCTTCCAGCGTGACCCCGGGCAGGCTGTCGAGATGCACCTCGCGGAGTTTCGGCAGGCGCGCGAGGAAGGGCAGACCGGCATCGGTGACCTTCAGGCACTCATAGAGGTCGACCTGCTCCAGCGATTCGATAGCGCCCAGGATTTCGAGGCTGCGGTCGGTGATTTGAGTGAGCCCGGCATAGTAATGCCTGATCGACAGCCCGCTGATGTGTTCCGTCGCGGCGTCGCCGGTTTCGCGGCAGTACATGCACGTCAGCCGTTCGAGGTTCCGGCAGCGGCCGATGTGGCGGAAGCCGGCGTCCTGAAAACCGATCGGCGTGAGTTCGCGCAGGGCGGGGAACTCCGGCAGTACGGCGAGCGCGGCGTCGTCTACCTTCCCGCACCCGATGCCCAGACTCCGCAGCGCCGGCATCTTCGAGAACGCGAGGAAACCGCGGTTTCCGAAATTCGGGCAGACGCGTCCCCAGATGCTCTCGATGGACTGCGACGTGGCGAGCGCGGCAAACCCGCCGTCGGTAGCGGCCGACTCCTGGATGCGCAGCCGCTTCAGGCGAGGCAACGCGGCGATGTGCGCCAGGGCGACGTCGTCGCTCAGCTTGCCGTCGCAGCCTAGCGCCATCAAGTTGGGCAGGCGGACGAGGTGGGCGAAGCCGTCCGTTGTGATTCGATCCACGTGCCAGAAGAGGTCCAGGTCGACAACGCCGTCAAGGCCGGCGAGTGCGGCGAGGCCGGCATTGGTGA
Source organism: uncultured Solibacteraceae bacterium (assembly GCA_964472745.1). Lineage (GTDB taxonomy): Bacteria > Acidobacteriota > Terriglobia > Bryobacterales > Bryobacteraceae > CAYYNC01. Next base: position 25,039 of record CAYYNC010000005.1, on the reverse strand, counting down.
AGGGGCCGTCGATGAGGAGCTTCGCGCGCGGGTCTGCGGCGTTTCTCAGAAGCGGGAAGTTGCGCAGGAGAGAAATGCCGGCGTCGGTGAGGAGCCGGCCCGTGCTCAACCGGTGGAGGTTCGGCTTGCCCTGAAGCGCCTCAACCGCGCCGTCTCCGGTCGGCGAGCCCATCAGGTCGACATCTTCCAACCTGTCGCAGAAACGGAGATTCGCGACGCCGCGATCGGTGATCCCGGACTGCCACGTCATCTGGAACCTGCGAAGGTTGGGCAAGTGACGGAGGACCTCCAGGCCGCGATCGGTCAACTTGCCGCCGGGATACTCGCTCAGATCGAGCTGCTCGAGCTGCGGCATGCGCGCGAGATGGAGCAGGCCGTCGTCGGTGAGCTCGCGCGACCCTCCGAGGTTGAGGCTCGTCAAGAAGTGCAGCCCGGCGATCCGGGCCAGCGCCTCGTCGGTCATTTGCCCGTTGGCGTCCAGCGCGGGAATGCGGCGTTCTTTCATGACGCCGGTCAGCTCGTCCCAATCCCGGGGCGACATGCGGCGGCGCGGCCCGATGCGGTTGTCCCTGGTGTCCAGGACAAATGGCGCGCCTTGCGGCGCTGCGCCGGAGGCGGCGGCGTCCATCAGTTTTTCCCAACTGCCGAACCCGGCGTCCTGAGCGATGATGGTCCGCGCCTCTTCGATGGGGAAGTAGTTCTCCCGAACTCGGGACGATCGCTGGCGGAAGGCGTAGTCGCGCCGCCAGATTTCCGCCTTGAGATCGGCAAAGCTGAAGGAGCGGCCGTAGTGGCGGTTGAGCCGGTCGAGCGCAGCGGCGTCACCCCGGTAGGCATCGACGAAGTCGCGCGCGGCCTGTTCGTACGCGGCGGCTGAGCGCGAGGCCGCGGCCTGCTGGACGGCGAGCTTGAGTTCTTTCCAGTTGTTGAGCCCGTGCTCGCGCGCCAGCGCGTATTGCACGTCGCGCAGTACGGGTGCGCCGGTGTGTTTCGGGTAGGCCAGCTCGAACCTCTCGCGCGCTGCCGGGTCGCCCTCGCGCAGGGCCTTGAGCCAGCGGCGGGATTCCCGTTTCAGGTTGTCGAGGGTGGTGGCAGAGGTAAGTTTTCGTTGCATGTACCTTCCTTCCGTTCTTGCCCAGGTCCGCTGAGCTCAGGGCCGGATGAAGGTCCCTACAAAACGCAAACTCGAGGAGTGGGTGGGAGCAAGCTCCCTTGCCGCGGACAGGAGGCGTCCCAGAACGCGCTGAGGCCAGATTGTCACACGATCCGCGGGCCTGTCAATTCAGTCTCGCGCTCCAGGAGCGGATTCGATCCGCCTGGCGGCGCCTGGGCGGCGATCGATGGCCCGCGCCGGTGTGATGGTTGGGGGTTTCTCACGCCGGGAGATTCCAAGCGGATCGGCGCGGTCAGCAATCCGCGTCACGATTCCTCAGCGCACTTCGAGGCGGTAGGGCAGGACTCGCAGCAGGCCGCCGCGGAGCCAGGGGGCGATGCCGGGGCCGAGTTCGGTCAACAGGGCGCGGGCGGGCGAGGGCAGCGGCGTATCTTCTTCGCGGCCGAAGAGCTCGGTCCAGATGGTGCGCCGGCCGGGGTAGACGACGAGCTGGATGCGGTCGTCGTCGGCCATGCCGGCGCGCTTGCGCAGGAGGTCGAGGGCGCGGTCGAGGCCGCCGACTTCGTCGATGAGGCCGCGCTCGCGGGCGTCGCGGCCGAGCCAGACGCGGCCTTGGGCGAAGGGCTCTACCTCTTCGCGCTTCTTCTTGCGGCCTTCGGTGACGCGGCGGAGGAAGCCGTCGTAGATGAACTCGATCGATTCGCGGAGCTTCTTGCGGGCTTCGGGGCTCAAAGGCTGGACGTCGGAGTCGATGTCGGCGAAGCGGCCGCGCTTGAGCACTTCTTTCGAAAGCCCGAGCTTGGAGTAGAGGCCGCTGAGGTTCACCTTGCCGTAGATGACTCCGATGGAACCGGTGATGGTGCCGGAGTGGGCGACGACAGGGTCGCCGGTCATGGCGATGTAGTAGCCTCCGGAGGCGGCGAGGTCCGACATCGAGATGACGAGCGGTTTGCTCTGCGAAAGGCGCTTCAGGCTTTCGAGGATCTCGTCGGAGGCGATGGCGTCGCCGCCGGGGGAGTCGATGCGTAGCACGACGCCGCTGATGGCGGAGTCGCCGGAGATGAGGCGGACCTGGCGCTCGATCGCCGCCGGGCTGATGGTGTTCTCTTCGCCGAGCAGCGCGGCGAGGCTGCCGCGGACGATGTCGCCCTGCGCGACGAGCAGCGCGACGCGGCGGCGGCGTCCGCGGCGGGAGTCTTCCGAATCGGCGTAACGGCGCAGCGAGATAGACACGGCCTCTTCGGCCCCGGCTTTCCGGCGCAGAGACTGGAGCGCGTTGCCTTCGTGGGTCAGCTCGTCGACCAGTTTCGCCTTCAATGCAGCGGGGGCGAGGAACGGGCCTTCGTCGAGGAGCGCGCGGAGCGCCGCGGGCTGAATGCTGCGGCGTGCGGAGACCGTGGAAAGCCAGCGCTCGAGGATGCCGTCAAGGATGGCGTTCAGCGCCTCCTTGGTTTCAGCGCTCATGCCGGTGCGCGTGAAGAGGTCGCCGGCGTCCTTGTACTTGCCGGCGTGCTCGATCTCCACCTGGACTCCGAGCTTGTCGAGCGTTCCCTTGAGGTATGTCGCTTCGATGCGGAGGCCTTTGACGTCGAGAAGGTCTTCAGGGGAGAGGAAGACGCGGTCGGCGGCGGAAGCGAGGTAGTACTCCTTCATGCCCGGGCCGTCGAGCCAGGCGTAGACGGGCTTGCCGGACTTGCGGAAAAGCTCGACGGCGGTGCGGAGCTCGTCGACCTTGGCCCATCCGACGGCGAGCCCGCGGGGGCGGAGGAAGAGGGCGCGGACCCTCGAGTCGCGGGCCGCGCGCTGAAGGGATTGCCAGACTTCGACCACCGCGGGCGGGGTGCGCGATTCGAGGCCGGGGAACGGCGCGGCGATGGGGAGGCCCTCGGGCAGCGCGCCTTCGAGACGCAGCTCGAGCACGACCTGCTTGGGAACATCCGGCTTGCGGCCGGCCGCGCGGATGGCGGCGAAGAACAACACGACGCCGGCCACGGCGGCAATGATGATTCCGGCCAGGATGCCGAGCAGGAATTTCTTCATGTGATTCGCCGGCGGCTCAGGCGCCGGCCAGGAACTTCTCTACGCGCTGGGCGAGGTCCTTCAAGTATTCCGCGTTGTGGTTGCCGCCGATCTCGACGGTGGCGTCGCCCCTGTAACCGACTTCCGCGAGGGCGGCGTGGACGGCTTTCCAGTCGACCATGCCGTCGCCGAGGTTGGGCCATTCGGTGCGTCCTTGCTTGAAGGAGAAGTCCTTGAGGTGGAGCTTGCAGATGCGCTTCCCCACAGTCCTGATCCAGTGCTGCGGGTAGCCGTAGAACACCATGTTGCCGACGTCGACGTAGGCCCTGATCCAGGGGCTCTTGAACTCGTCGATGTAGCGGGCGAATTCGAGCGGGCTGAGAAGGAACTTGTTCCAGACCTCTTCGATGCCGATGACTACTTTGAGCTCGGCGGCGAGCGGGATCAGCTTGCGGATCTCGGCCTGCGAGCGCTTCCACGCGGTCTCGTAGTCGACTTCGGGATTGACGACCGCAGGGACGAGCAGCACGGTGTCGGCGCCCCACAGCTTCGCGTTGCGCAGGCTGGTGCGCATGCCTTCGAGGCTCTTCTCGACCACCTCGCGGTCGGGGCTCGAGAGAGGATAGCGCCAGTGATCCATGTTCATCACCGAGTGGATCGGCATCTGCGCGGCTTCGGAGGCTCTTTTGATCTCGTCGGCGACTTTGGGGTCTGTGATGGTTGTGGCTTCGATTGCTTCCCAGCCGCAATCCTTCGCGAGCTTGAACTTGTCGGCATAAGACATGTCCCGCGGCAACATGCCGACGAGGACTGCTTTGCGGATGGGCAGTTTGGCGGCGGAGGCGTTCGATGAAGTGAACGCGGCGGCCGCGGTGGCGGAGAGAAAATGCCGTCTGTTCATAGTAAGCACCCGCGGGTGACGGAAAACTCTCCCCGATTGTACATCGGGGGTCACGCGCGCGGCTCAGAACGCCATCTGGGGGAGAGGAAGCTTTCGAGGCTCTGCCCGTCGATCGCGGGTTCTCCAGGAGCGACGTTGTTCAGTTTGCCCCGCTTCGTCCAGTCTTCGAGGCGGCCCGCCATCTCGTAGAGCTGGTCGAAGGACTCAAGAATGAAGAGCAGCGGCTGGTAGTGGTCGATTTCGAAAGCCTGGTTGATCATCCATTCGAGCTGCGCGGGGTAGCGCTGCACTTCAGCGGAGTCGATAGCGTGGGCGATCTCGCCGTAAGAGGAGAGCAGGCCGCTGCCGCAGACCTTCACGCCGCCGCGCTCGCGCATCAGGCCGAACTCGACGGTGAACCAGAAGAACCGCGAGAGCGCTTTCAAGATGCTGGTGAGGCGGCCGATTCTCTCCGCGCGGTCGTGGATCAGATCGGCGATGGACGCCGCGGTCCAGGCGCAGTCGCCGAAGCGCACCAGGGCGGCGGCGAAGGCGGGGTCGGTGTGCATCGGGACATGGCCGGCGATGTCGTGGAAGATATCGGGCTCGGGGAGGTAATCGAGCGAGTCCAGGCTGCGGATGGTGATGGTGGTGGGGAATTCGCGGTTGCGCAGGCAGTCGAAGAAGACGAACGAGGGGACGTAGCCGCTCACCGCGCGGGCCTTGAAGCCGGTGAGCGGAGAGAGGAAGCGGTTCACGTCATCGAGCCTGGGGATGTGTTCGGGGTCGAGGCGGAGACTGCCGATGCCGCGGAGGAAATGCTCGTTCGCGTACTCCCGCCAGCGCGGGAGCATCCGGGTGTAGAGAGTACTCCAGGCCTGATGATTCTGTTCAGAGTAGAGCTCGTAGCGTTGGGCGATGTATAGCTCGCCGAGAGAGCGGGCTTGTTCGATAAAGGGCGCCTGATTCGTAGTGAGGCCGGTTGCGGGCGCCGAAATGGACGAGCTGGTGGGCATTGCCATCCTGCCCCCCTTCTGCCTTGATTGTACACGGTATTCAAGATTAAGCACCACTCAAGTGTGGTGTCTCTTCTTGCGCCGGTTCAGGGTAGGAAAACAAGGATGAATTCGAGGTAGCCCTTTCGACCGCCGCGGCTGGTCCAGCGCGGAATCGACTTCTGGATCTGGCGCAGGCAGGAGACGATGGCTGAGACGGGGAGCGGCTGCAAGGGGGGCTCGGATTCGTCGGGGACGCCGGGGCCGGGCGCCCGGCCGAGGCGCCGCTCGCAAACCTCTTGAACCGACTCGAAGACGCGGCGGGCGCGCTCTCCGAGGCGGGCGGGAGAGGGCGTGCGGCCGCTCTCTTCAGCGTGGTAGTGGCGGATGAGTGCGTCGATGGCATCCTTGGCGTCGAAGTCAATCAGGTTCGGGTCGGCGCGATAGACCTGGGCGATGGCGAATTCGATGTTCTGAAGCGTGTCGAGGCGCTTGTCGATCACCGGGCGTGTGGGAGACGATGTTGGGGGTTCCGCGGACCCTTGGGGAGACTCGGCCTGATGGCTGTCCGGCTCTTCGCTCTCCTCCTCGTCCTGCTCCTCTTCGTCGTCCTCGTCGTACTGCTCGTCTTCGTCTTCTTCGTCGTACTCCGATCGAGCCATGGCCTCGGCCATGGACATGGCATCTTCAGCGGCCTCCGCGATCTCCTCGTCTTCGGAGTCGGCGTAGCCGACGATCAATAGGCCGGCCTCGCGCGGGCGGATGCAGGCCGCGGCCTCCATGGCGGCGAGGAGGATATCCTTGTCGGGGTCGCCCGAGGTGAGGATCTGCTCGATGTAGGGCCAAGCCTCCTCCACCTCCTTGCTACCGGCGGCTTTGATGGCTTCCAGACGGATTTCCGGGTCCCTGTGTCGAAGCAGCTTGACGATTTCGGAGTCGAAGCCGGGGATGTACTTCATACAGAAGGCGGCAGTGAGGACCCACTCGCGGTCGCGGCTGACGTAGGCCTGGCGGATCGCTTCGGCGTGCCACTCCTGCGGGGCGCGGACGGCGGCTTCGAGGATGCGGCGCCTCAGGAGCTTGGGGAGGGAGGTATCCGCGTAAAGGTCGCGGAGGCGCTGCCGGATCTCGTGGTAGATCGCTTCGGAGAGCGGCATTTCGTCAGGACCGATGTCCTCCTCGGCGAACGACTGTTCGAGTGCCGGGCCGAAGCCGATCGCGGCGGCGCATCGCAGCTTGAGGGACTCGGTCGGACTACTCACGATGGAAAGGAGCGTTTCCGCGATTTCGTCGTCCATGACGACAAGATCGCCGGCCAGATCGGCGGCGATTTCACGGTGCGACTCGCCTTCGTTGCGGTCGCGAAGGAAATGGAGAAACACGTCCCGCGCATCCCTGGGCCACTCCCAGGGCGGCGTGGCTTCGATGAGGTCGAGCTTCAATCGGGGATTCAAGGAACCCATGGGGACCATGGTACTTCCACAGCCTGAAGGCTACGTTACCGGGCGCACGTGCAGCGGGGGCGGCAGGCGCGGCAGAAGGTCTTGCCGCACGCGGGGCAGGGGGCGAGGCAGCGCTTGCAGAGGAAGTGGAGGCGGTCATCGCAAAGCGAGAGCGGGTGGGCGCGGCCGTGGCAGGCTTCGCACCACGGCGATTCGAGAGACTTGAGCGCGGGGTTCCAGTGCAGCTTCGCGAGCCGTTCGGACTTCTTGCGCAGGAGGCGGGCGCTGATTTCGCGGACAGGCAGCCAGACAATAAGAACATCGGAGGGCTCGACGCGGATCTTGAGGGCGTACTTGCGGGCGAGGTCTTCTAGTTTGGCTTCGCGGTCGAGGCGCGTGGCTTCGGCGCGGCTGAGCTCCTTCTGCATCGCCTGGGAGCCGGCGAGGTGGCGCGCGATGCGCTTGTCGATCTGCTTGAGCAGGTCCTGATAGTAGGAGTGGATGCGGGCGGCGTCGCGGGCGAGCCGGCGGTTGGCGCTCTCTTCGAGCGAGACCGAGCGGCGGCGGATTTCGGGGAGCGCGGCATTCAGGGCGATGGGAAAGAGGCGGGCGAGCTCGCCGCGCGGGATTTCGAATGCGGGATCCTCTTCGAGATCGTCGCGGACTGCGTCGAGCAGTCCTTCGGGGCGCGGCGCAAGAGCTGAGCTTGTCGAGTTCAGGCCGACTGTGCAGGCGCCGAGGCTCGTCTCGTCCGACTCGATGGCGTATTGGAAGTTGAAGAAGAAGTAGCGGGCCGATGTCTGGTAACCGTCGATAGCGCGGCAGATTCCGTTCTGGACGACGAGCTCGCGCTCGAGGATCGTGGCGGGATCGACGGCGGGCACGATGGCCGGACGGCGGACGCGCGCGCCGATGACGCGCGGCTCCGCGGGCAGCAGGCGTCCGAGGCGCTCGAGCCAATCGCCTTCGTCGTCCGAGCCTGGGCCCGCGCCGAAGCGCAGCGAGAGCCACTCGTGAGCTTCGAGCGTCGCGGCCAGTTCGGGCGAGAGCAGCGCGCGCAGCTCGCCGCCATCGCCGGGCTCGACGAGCGCGCCGCGCTGGATCAGCAGATCGGAAGCCCACTCGGCGAAGCCTGGCATCGGTTACGCCTCGAAGTCGCGGGCGAAGAGCGCCTCGTCGAGCTCCAGCACCTTGATGTGCCGCTTCTTGGCTTCCAGCAGGCGGCGGGCGAGATCGTCGAAGGACTGCTCGACGGCGCCCGTCTCGCGGCCGGCGAGCCAGAGATCCATGACGATCTCGGCGAAGTCGCGGTCGTCATCGAGCGTGCCGAGGATGGCGTCCATCTCGCCGACAACGAGCTCGAACATGTTCACTTTGTCGTGGAGCACGCGGAGGAGATGCTCCTCGACAGTGGCTTGCTGGCAGAAGTTGAAGACGAAGACGTCGTGGTCCTGGCCGATGCGGTGCACGCGGCCCACGCGCTGCTCGATGCGCATGGGGTTCCAGGGCAGATCGTAGTTGACGATGGTGTCGGCGAACTGGAGGTTGCGGCCTTCGCCTCCGGCGCCGGTGGAGAGCAACACGAGCGCGTGGTCGCGGAAGCGGGCGATGGCGGCGTCCTTTTCAGCGCGGGAGAGATCGCCGCTGAACAGCGAATAGTGGATGCCGGCGGATTCGCACGTGCGGGCGAGATGTTCGAGGGTGGGGATGAACTCGGTGAAGACGACAACCTTGCCGGGACGGGCGGCGAGCATGTGAGCGAGGCGGGCGGCCTTGGCGCCGGAGTCGATCGAGGAGGCGAGCTCAAGGATGGTCTCGAGCTCGCGGCGGTCCGCGCGGCTGCTGTCGCCGTTCGCCGAGCGCGACAGAGAACGGGCCAGCGCCTGCGGGCTGCTGCCGGCCTGGCGCTGGAGGAGGTCGAGGGCCTGACGGCGGCCCCAGTAACTTTGCGCGGGCTTGTAGCGCGCGGCGACAAAGCGGGAGACCATGTCGTAGAGCTGCGCCTCGGCATCGGTGGGAGGGACGATGACGCTGGCCGCGATGCGGCGGGGGAGCTGGACGTCGGCCGCTGCGCGCGTGTTGCGGATCATGACATCGTTTAGCAGCTCGCGGAGCCGGGAGGGGTTTTTGGGGACTTTGGGTTTGCCGGGCGTCACGTACCGCGATTTGAATTCAGCTTCGGTGGAGAGGAGGCCGGGCTTGAGCAGCGTGATGAGGTTATAAAGCTCGAGCAGGTTGTTCTCCACCGGCGTGGCGGTGAGCATCAGGATGAACTTCTTGTGGAGGGAGTCGACCAGACGCCAGTTGGCGGTCGTGCGGCTTTTGAGGCAGTGGGCTTCGTCGACGATCACCATGTCCCACGGCGCGGCGGCGACGGCGGGGGCGTTGGCCTCGCTGCGCGCCATGGCGATGGAGGCGACCACGATGGGCTCGTCGAGCCAGAACTGTTGTGGATTGCGGCGGAACTCGCCGCCCTCTGGTGTGGCGGAGGGGAGGCCGAACTTCTCGCTGAGCTCGCCGCGCCACTGCGAGACCAGGTTTGGGGGCGTGAGAATCAGGGCTTTCTTGACGAGGCCGCGGACCCAATACTCCTTCAGGACAAGGCAGGCCTCGATCGTCTTGCCGAGGCCGACTTCGTCGGCGAGCAGCGCGCGTCCCTTGAAATGGCGCAGGACGCGGCGGACCGTTTCCTGCTGGTAGATGTAGGAGTCGACGCCGTTGAGCGAAGGCAGGCAGAGGAGGTCCTCGAAGTTCTGGGCGAGCCGGAGATCGATCCAGCGGCGGCGGAGGAAGTAATCGGTTACCGAGCCACGTTGGGCGTAGGCCGGCGCCGTCGCGGGGAGGAATCGGACATCGGCTCGCGGGATTTCGGGAGGCGGCTCGGGCTGGGGCGGCGCCGGCGCGGGCTCCGGCTTGGGGGCTGCTTTGGGCGGCGGAGCCTGGGGAAGGGGCGGAGCGGATTCGGCCACGTGGCGGGCCTGCACCCGGAGGTCGCGCCATCTGGCTTCCTTGCGGTATTTGGTGGCGTCCAGGAACTCGCGCATCGTCCGGGTGGCGGCGTCGTGCTGCCCCGTCCTGTATTGGAGGACGCCCATGTTGAAGACCGGAAGGGGATCAGTTGTCGCTTTGCGTGCCTGGCGCAAGTAGCCGATGGCGTCGGCGTAATGCTCGGCGTTGGCGTGGATCTGCGCCATCAGCGTGAGGGCTTTGGCGTGCTCCGGATTGAGGATCAGAACTTTGCGCAGGAGCCGCTCAGCGGCGGGGTCGTCGCCTTCACTACTGGCATAGACCGCCTCTTGATAGAGATACTCGGATTCCCTGCGCTCAAACTCGCGCTGAGCCTCGGCGCGGCGCTGTTTGAGCACCTGCTTGCGCCGCTCCTGGCTGCTTTGCTTCGACACTGCGGGCTGCGCCCTTGAATACCAATCGTAGTCGATTGGAAAGGGGGCGAAACAGTCGCCACGGCTGAAGGCTATGCTACTCGATCGGGTCGGCGATGCCGTTGTTGTTGGCGTCGGGGAAGTTGACGAGGAAGATCTGGCGGAAGTCGTTTCCGGCGGCGTCCTTCACCCAGTTGCCGTTGGCGTCCCAGGTGGGGACGCGGCGGTTGAAGGCGAGGCGGGAGCCATCGCGCGACCAGACGAGGCCTTCGACGGCGGGAACGCCGGTTCCGTGAGAGGTTAGCCACACGGCTTTGCCGAAGAGCGGACCGGGCTTGACGCAGATGGCGGCGATGCCGTTGTCGCTTTGGACGGCGATCGAGTTGCCGGACGGGTGCCAGCGCAAGCCGCCGCTCGCGCCTCTCTCGAGAGCGGTGGCCTGGACCGGGCGCAAGGCGGGGTCCGCCGCGGTGTCGGATCCGTTGGAAGGGATGATGAAGACCTGGCGCGTGCCGTTCGGCGCCGTGGCGTAGTAGCCGATGCGCGTGCCGTCCTCGGAGCCGCGGACGATGCCGGCGGCCTCGGTGCGGGTAAGGCGGCGCATGGTGACTCCCTGGGGCGGCGTAGGAAACGTGGTGGAGGTGCCGGCGCCGGCCGTGGTGACATCGACGTTCTCGGGGATGTCGATGACGAAAAGAGAATTCCTGTAGCTGCCGTCCTCCTCCTTGACGTGGCCGATGAAGCCGCGCATGAGCCCCTTGGCGCCGATCCAGGAGTCGTCGGCGGCGCGGTCGATCTCGCCGGGCTGGGCCGCGTTGGTGGGCGCCATCTTGAGCAGCAGGACAGTCCAGTGTGTAGCGCCGCCCGGGGCTTTCGCGTGAGGCGCCATCATGCCGATGGTGCGGCCATAGCTGGTGAGAATCCTGTCGTCGTAGGTAAAGCCGATGCGCGTGCTGGCGTGGGCGTATTCGTGGCGGTGCGTGCCGCCGCGATGGGCGCCTGGAGTGGTGATCTCATTCGTGACGTCGCGATAGTCGAGGAAGCCGGCGAGGACGCCGCTGCCATCAGCCGGGGCGACGGCGCCGCGGCGGTTGGTGGCGCCGTAGAAGCCCAGGACCGGGGTTTCATGCACGAAGGGCCCGTGGATGAAAACGACTTCGTCCGTGAAAGGGCTGTAAGACGCCGCGCCCAGCCCTGGCGCGGAACCCGTGGGAGCGAGGATGACGGGATAGGGGGCATAGATGAAGTTCTCGAGTCCGGTGGCGATGGAGACCTTCATGATCGCGGTGCTGTTGCCGATGCCGGTTCCGAAGGTGTCGCGCGTGTCGACGACAAGGAAGCGGTCGTCGCGGGAGAAATTGTCGTTGTTGTCGAGCAGGTGGCTGATGGGGGTGAAAGTGAGCTGCCATTCGCCGGGGATGTTGTCGGCGCGGCGGGGCGGGTCGGCCGAGAGGCCGGAGATCAAGCCCGGCGCGGCGAGCAGGGCCGCGAGTTGTATGAAACGCATGGGTGTCCCCCTGAAGAATGCGGGACTCCGCGTTGCAGAGGGAAGGCGGGTGCGGAGCTCCGCTGATGGCGCGGGGGCTCGCGCACGACCCAGCCCCGGCGCACTCTCGTGCGCGCGTGAGAAAAGGCCGGTGCGTGCATGCGGGCTCCTCCCGGCAGCCCGGAGACTATCACGCGGGGGAGGCGGGGTCAATGGGGGAGTACGGGGGAGAGTACGGAACGCCGCGTGATGCCGGAGCCAGGCGCAAGAACCCTTGTGCTCAAATGGCCGTTCAGAGAATATGCCGCCATAAGACCCAAAGGAGTTCATTGTCTGGAAGGCGATTGGTGGAACGGCCTGATCCCTCCTTCCTCGATCGAACCCACGTTGCGGCAACTCGAAACCATCGGGATCAAAGCGATTCTTCCTGATGTTGGTACACGCAGTGAATGCGAGCGCTATGTCAAAATGTGGGGCCAATCACTTCACAAGAACTATCCGATCCTGTCTCTTGCCTTTCATGGGTCCCCTGGAGTTCTGGCGGCGGAGACGCGGATCTTCGACAAGCCGGCGGGCCTGGCCAAAAGCCCGAACTTCCAAATGATTGTGCGACCGCCGAAGAGAACATGATCAGAGCCGGGGATTGAGGAGAAGCGCTCCGCTCAGGGCAAACTCCGAAGAGTTGCATGTCTCTACGGCCGGATCGTGTTGGATGGAGGTGGCGGCCGGAAGCCCGCAGAAGACGGAGCGGGGATGGCACCGCGCTGAGGCCGCGCTTGCCCGGGCGCCCCAGCCTCAGGCGATAGCTTCGTCCACCGGCAGGATGCGGCCTGCGAACCTTTCACGCAGATCGTGAAGAAACCAGGATTCGAGTGCCGCGCGGCGCGCCGGTGACTTCAACGAGGGATTCCCTTCGCGATCTCTCCGAGGGTGATGACACTGAGGTATGCAAGGTCCACATCTACAGCCATGAGCCAGGCGACGGCCTTTTGCGCCGGTTGAGGTTGAGTCAACTCGGAAATGACGTTTGTGTCAATTAAGAAGCCGGTCACGGATCCACCGGCCTTCCGTCGTCAGGCTTTCCAGTCGGGTCGACTCCGCAGCCGGCCAGCGCGGAGGCGGCGAAGAAGTCGAAGAGGCTCTCCTTACGGCGGCGCCGTTTGAGCCTCTGAAACTCGCGAGCCGGCAGGACCACGGCCGCTTCCCCGCCATGCTTTGTCGCCGTCTGAGGGCCTTCGGAGAGGGCCCGGCGAAAGAGTTCGCTGAAGCGCCCCTTGGCGTCCTGGAGCTGCCAAACTGAACCGGTGACTGAGGGCCTGAGGTTGTCCGATGTAACTGGCCTGACTGGTTAAATGATTGCACCCCCGGCACCGATGTCCGTCACCTCCGCTGCCTCACGGTCGCGGCTCAGCACCGCTGCCGTACCGCGCGTCAGCGAGCGGCCGAACCGAACCTGGCGGCCTGAGTACTACGGCACGCGGAACTCATGGGAGCCGCTTCCGACCTCTTCGATCTTGCCGTTGGGCAGGTGGACCTGGGCGGCCGTGTTGGCGGGGATGGTCACTTTGAGCGTGAATGCGCCGTTGGCCGGAGCGCTCCAATGGGTGACGATTTTGCCGTAGACGGAGTCGTATTCTGCGCCGGCATAGGTGAGGAGCGGATCGACGCGGGGACGGATGATGATCTTGCGGAAGCCGGGCGCGGCGGGGTCGGTGTCGATCCCGGCCACATAGCGATAGACCCACGCCATCACCGAGCCGAACGCGTAATGGTTGAAAGAGTTCATGGCGGGGTCGCCGGTGTCGCCGTTCCATCTCTCCCACCAGGTGGTGGCGCCCTTGGACAGCATGTAGCCCCAGGAAGGGTAGGACTGTTTGAGCAAGAGGCGGTAAGCGACGTCGGTGTGGCCGTTGTCGGCGAGGACGAAGAGCAGGTGGGGCGTGCCAAGCAGGCCGGTGGTGAGGTGGTAATCGTGGTCCGCGATGTCCTTGACGAGGTTCTCGACGGCCTTCAGCTTGAGATGCGGCGGGACGAGATCCATGTGCAGGGCGAGCACGTAAGACGTCTGGCTGCCGCTGCCGATCTCGCCGTTCTCCTTGATGAACTCTTTCTGGAACGCGGCGCGGATCTTTTCGTAGACGCCGGCGTAGCGTTCGGCGTTGGCGGGCTTGCCGAGGGCGCGCGCGATTTCCGACATCCTGCGCGCAATCATGGCCCAGTAGGCTGTGGCGACGAGGTCGCGCGGGGTCTGGCTGCCGGCGGCGAGCCAGTCCCCGAAATTCGCTCCGGTCTTATTGCGGCGCAGGTAGTTGGGGTTGGCGTCCTCGATGAACTTCATCCAGCGCTCCATCGCCGCCCAGTTGTCGCGGACGATGGCGAGGTCGGCGTACTGTTGCGAGGCGGTCCAGGGGACGATGATGCCGGCGTCGCCCCAGCCGGGCGCGCCGTAGGCGGGCAAGCTTCCTCCGCCGGGCAGCGCGGGCGCGGTGTTGCCGAAGGCGCCTTCTTCGCTCTGCCCGTCCGCCACATCGCGCATCCACTTGCGGCCGAAGGCGGCGATGTCGTAGTTGTAGGCGCCGGTGCGCCAGAACACCTGCGCGTCACCCGTCCAGCCAAGGCGCTCGTCGCGCTGCGGGCAATCCGTGGGAACGCTCAAGAAGTTGCCTCGCTGTCCCCAGATGCCGATGTTCCACATGCGATTCACGAGACTGCTCGAGGTGTTGATGCGCCCGGTGATGGTGTGGGCCGAGCTGACCACCTCGCCGGCGATGGCGCCGGCGAACGGGCGTCCGGGATAACCGGTGATCTCGACGTAGCGAAAGCCGTGGAAGGTGAACATCGGGGCCCAGGTCTCTTCCGAACCGCCGCGCATGTAATAGGCATCGGTCTGGTTGGCGTTGCGCAGGTTGTCGACGTAGATCGTGCCGTCGGGGTTCAGAATCTCGGCGAATCGCAGGCGAACCTTGTTGCCGGCGATGCCACGAACTTTGAGCCTGATCCAGCCGACCATGTTCTGGCCCATGTCAACGATGTAAGTGCGTCCGGGGCCGAGCGTGACGCTCTTGGGCTTGATTGTTTCGATGACGCGGGGCGGCGCGGCGACCGCGCCGGAGAGGAGGCCGGGCGGAGGATCGGCGATGGCGGCGGAAGTCCAGGTGGCGTCGTTGAAGCCAGGCTTGTCCCAACCGGGCTTTTCGAGACGCGCGTCGTAGACTTCGCCGGCGTAGATCTCGGAATGCAAAATAGGCGCTTGGGCGGTTGTCCACGAGCCGTCGCTCACGACAGTTTCGCTGGAGCCGTCGGAATAGTCGATGCGCAACTGGGCGAGCAGCCGCGTCGGCGGCGGGAGGAATGAGAAGCGGATTCCGGTCCACGACAGGGCGCTGGCGAACCAGCCGTCGCCGAGGATGGCGGCGATGGCGTTGCGGCCCGGTGCGAGGTGCGATGTCACATCGTAGGCCTGATAAGTGACGCGCTTTTTGTACTCGGTGTATTCGGGCGTGAGAACGTCTTCTCCGGCCCGCTGGCCGTTGATGAAGGCGCGGTAGCTGCCCAGCGCGGTGATGTAGAGGCGCGCCGCGCGCACAGGCTTCGCGACGTTGAATTCACGCCGCAGCAGCGCCGCGGCCCCGGGCAGCGGGCCGGGGTCGGGACCCATGCGTTTGTCATTGAGATCGGCGACGACCGCGGCGGGGCTCCAATCGGTCTCTTTCGCCAGACGCGCCTGCCAGCGGTTGTCGGTGGGGAAGCGTTCAATGGAGCCGTCGGCGCGAATGATCTTCAGCAGGCCGGCGAGAACGACGGCGTGCGGTTCCTGCGGGCGGGGCGGCCCCGGGCGGGCGCGCGCCGCGGCCGTAGTGATCGTGACCTGGATGAGGTTCTTGCCGGTGACGAGCAGGTCCGTGATGTCCTGGCGGTCGAAGGCCTGGAAGCGGCCGTCCTTTGCGCCGGCGTCGTAGCCGTTGACCTTCACCTTGGCAGGAGCGCGCGACAAAAAGTAGAGCGCCGCGTTTCTCGGTTTCACCGGCACGTTGACGACGAGACGGAATGTGGCCGAAGTCTCGGGCGCGACGGAGAATGGGTCCTGGCCGGGGATCCAGATCCAGCGAATGCCCGCGCGGTCCTCCTTCTCCTGCGGATCTGGCCGAGTGATCCAGCTCGCTTTCCAGTCGGACTTCGCCAGCAGACCCATCTCCCACCACGCTGGCGCCGCAGCTTGCGATTGAGCGCCGTTGGCGTCCCAGACGCGCACCGTCCAGTAGTAGCGGCGCGCGGATTCCAGCGGCGGGCCGGCGTAAGGAATGCCAACCGATTCGCTGGATTCACGACGCCCGCTGTCCCAGAGGTCGGGTTTGCCTGCTCTGAGGAGCGCTGCATCGCTGGCGACAAAGATCTGATAGGCGGACTGGCGCCAGTTGGGCTCGGTGTTGTCGCTGCGCCAGGACAAGTGCGGGGCGCGGGAGTCGATTCCGAGCGGGTTCTCCAGGTAGTCGCAACGCAGGGCGACGGGGGCGGCGAGCGCGGATGCGGTTGAGATCGCACACGCACACACAAGGAGGCAATGGCCCATGAATGGACTGGCGATCAGGGGCGGGGGAGCGTTACCACTTCCAGCCTTTGCGGAACGTGGGCTTGAGATGCTTGTTCGCTTCCTTGTTGTTGGTGAACTGCATTTTGCGCGCGTCCCACTCGAGCTTGCCCTCGAATTTCATGGCGATGACGCCAAGCAGCATCCAGGAGACGAACGGTGCAGCGACGGAGATGTGGGAGCATGCGGGCTCGCCCCCTTTCCATGCGCGGATCCAGTCGCGGTAGTGGCCGGGGGAGCGGCTCAGCAGGGGCGGCGGGAGTTTGTAGTCGCGCATGTTGGCGGCGGGGACGAGCCGCGTGCGCTCGCCGTAACAACCTGTGGTCACCAGACCCTTGTCGCCCATGAACAGGCTGCCATTGACGTCGCGGTCGCCGAGCAGCTCGCCCTTGGGGACGTTTTCGAATTCCGGCTGCGTGGCGCACCCGCCGTGCCAGAAGAGCTTCAGCGCGGGCATGCCGCCGCGGGCGGGGAAGTCGTAACGGATGACGGTCTTCTGCGGGAAGGTGGACTGGCTCTTGCCCTCCTGCTTGACGCATTCGACGCTCACCGGGTCGGCGAGGCGCAGCGCCATGTTGGGCGTGCCGGGAATGTGGCAGGCCGTGTCGCCGATCGCGCCGCAGCCGAAGTCGGGAAAGCCGCGCCGGTTGTGCGGAACGTAGGCCGGACTGTACGGCCGCCCGGATTCGATGCCGAGCCAGGCGTCCCAATCAAGCGTCGAGGGAACACGCGCTTCCTTCGGCGCGAATCGGGGCTGAAAGCGGCGGGCGTGACCGGCTCGACGCCAAACTCCATCCCGCGAAGACGCGCGCCGCCCGCGGCGTCGGGGAGGCGGACGATTCCGGCCACGCCGCAGGCCAGCTCGGCGGCGGATGCCCCCGTGAGCGCTTCGGCGAAAGCCGGATTGATGCTGGCGCAGAGCAGGCGCGCCGCAGCGGCGCTCTCGATGAGCAGCCGCTAGCGCTGGAGTCCCGAGATCCACGAGCGCCTGTGCTTGCGCGGCGGGCGCAGTCGGGCGGCATCAACGATGGAGTGCGGCTCGCTGAGGTTGACCATGAACTCAACGGCGCCGCGAGGAACCGCCTTTTCACGAAAACGCCGCGTTTTACCCTCAACGGCCCACAGGATCTGCACCGCCTCGGCGAGGTCGGGCGATGGAGCGCGGGTGGTGAGCGTCCACGGTCCCACCACCGGCTCGAAGCCGGCAGTGTTCACCCTGCCCAGGGTTATGTCGTCATTGTAGTTTGCGGGCGGCCTCGATAGACTGACGGCATGTTGATGTTCATGCTTGCCGCCGCCGCCTGCACGACAGCCACGCCGGACTGTACCGAACGGGTGACGCTGACTCAATCGGGACGCTGGTCGCTGGTCTACCGGACGCACCCGCTGCGGGCGCCCAACCCCGCCATTCGCGGCGCGCTCGTCGTCATCCACGGCCAGGGGCGCAACGCCCACGACTACTTCCGCACAGGCGTCGCGGCGGCGTTTCTCGCCGGGAGGCTGGAGGACGCCGTGGTCGTCGCGCCGCGCTTCGCATCCAGGGAGGGGCGCGGCTGCAACGACACTTTGGCCGAGGGCGAGATCTCCCACGCCTGCTCGGGACAAAGCTGGCGCTCGGGAGCGGCCGCGGCCGACGAGCCGTCGGTGAACTCCTACGATTTCATGGACGCCATCCTGATGCAGCTCGCCGACAAGCGCGTGTTCCCCAACCTCAGCACGATCGTCGTGACGGGGCATTCCGCGGGCGGGCAGTACGTGGCGCGTTACGCTATGGCGAACCGCGTCCACGAAACGCTGGGCGTGCAGGTGCGGTACGTCGTGTCGAACCCGTCGAGCTACGCCTACCTCAACGCGACTCGGCTGCCCGCTTCGGCCACGTGCACAGTGAATGAAGGATGCACGGCGAAGTTCGGTCCGTACGGCGAAGGGCGCAATTGCACAACGTACAACAACTGGCCGTACGGGCTGGAAAAACGCGCCGGATACACGGAAAAAATCGACGAAGAGACGCTCAAGAAGCAGCTCGCGTCGCGGCCGGTCACGTATCTGCTGAGCGAACTCGATACGCTGCCCATCGCCGGTTTCGACAGCTCGTGCCCGGCGATGGCGCAGGGGCCGGCGCGCTTCGCCCGCGGAATCGCATATTATCACCACGTGCGCGAGGTCACTGGAGCGAAGCACGAAGTGGTCGCCGTGCCTCTGTGCGGCCACAACAACCGCTGCGTGTACACGGCGGACGTCGCGCTCCCCGTGCTCTTCCCGCGCAAGTAGGCGCTCAGCGCGCCTGGCCCGGCCAGGGGTAGTCGTTCCGCCCCGCCGAGGGCTCGATAGGGCCGGCAGGCAGCGTCTTCTGCCAGGAGAGCACGCGTTCCGAAAGACGGCGGACCACGCCCCCGTTGCGATCCGCAACGTTGGATAGCTCCATCGGGTCGCGCGGGATGTCGTAGAGCTCCACGCGGCTGCGATCGGGGTTGAGCAGCAGTTTCCAGTCGCCGTCGCGGATGGCGAGCATCGGGCTGCGGTTCACCGCGTAGCCGGCGATGTTGAACCGCCACTCCCACATCAGGGGCTTGCCGCGCGCGCCTTCGTCGCCGAGCAGCGCTGCGCCGCGGTCCTCGCCATCAAGCTGCGCCGCCGGCGGCGCGGAAGCCCCGCACAGGCCCGCCAGGCTCGGGAAGAAGTCGACTCCCCCGAGCACGGCGCGGTTGTTGACCTTGCCCGCCGGCAAATGGCCGGGCCAGCGCGCGATCAGCGGAACGCGCACGCCTCCCTCATACAGGCTGCGCTTGCGCCCGCGAAATGGGCCGGGCGAGCCGATGGCGCTGTGTCCGGCGTTGTTGATGTGAATGTCCTCGGGGCCGTTGTCGCTCGAAAACAGAATGAGCGTTCGCTCCGCGAGCCCGAGTTCATCGAGGCGCGCGGCCAGGCGGCCGATCTGCGCATCGAGATCGAGCAGGCTCGCGTAATAGATCTGCGCGGCGCTCTTATGCGGAACATGCGGCCCCGGCTGGAATCGCTCGAGCGGCGCCATCTGTTCCGCCGCCGGAGCGAGCGGAGCGTGCGGTACGAGCGTCCACAGTTGCGCATAGAAAGGCCGGCTGCGGTTCTCTTCAACGAAGCGGATTGCGCTGTCGACAATCAGGCGGGACGACTTCGCGCGGAATCCCTCGGCCAGATCGTCCTGGCGCGTGTCGTTGGAGTTCACTGACCAGTGCGTGTCGAACCCGTAGGCGTCCGGGAGCGGCGCGCCGGGCCCGCGGCCGAGGTGCCATTTGCCGAAGTGCGCCGTTGCATAGCCGGCATTTTTCAGCGCGGCGGGCAGTGTGGGCGTCGCGGGGTCGAGGAAGTTCGGCATGCCGCGCTTTTCGTTCTGCTCCGGCGTGGCGAAGTGGCCATGAATGCGGTGTCGCGCAGGGAAGTGGCCGGTCAGGAAACCGCAACGGCTCGGTGAGCAGACCGGACCCGCGGCATAGAACTGTGTGAAGAGCGCGCCTTGCGCGGCCAGGCGATCGAGCGCTGGAGTTTGGATGCGCCGGTTGCCGTAGCAGCTCAGATCGCCCCAGCCGAGATCGTCCGCAAGGATGAAGATGACATTGGGGCGGGGCGGCGCTTGCCGCGCGTACGGCAGCACGCCGCTGGCGGAGGCGAGAAATGTCCTGCGATTCATGGCAGTCGAGATGATATCCCCAACGCGGAGGGATATGCTGGTCCCGGTATGCGCATTCTTCCTTGCCTGATTGCAGTTCTGTCGACCGCGGCCGCGGGCGCCGATGACCGCGCGGCCGCCGGGCGCCTCAAGCGCTTCAATGAAGCAAAGTTTGGGATGTTCATCCACTGGGGTCCCTACTCTCTGGCGAGCGTGGAGGCGTCCTGGCCGATCATGACGCCGCCCCAATCCGGCGGGATCTCGGAGACCGAATATCGCGCGCTGCCGCAGCGCTTCAACCCGGTGCAATATGACCCGCGCGCGTGGGTGAAGCTTGCCAAAGCGGCGGGGCAGCGCTACATGGTGTTCACCTCGAAGCACCACGACGGGTTCTGCATGTTCGACTCCGCTTACTCGGACTACAAGATCACCAACACGCCCTACAAGAAGGACGTCGCGGCGATGCTTGCCGAGGCGGCGAAGGCTGAAGGCATGCCGCTCGGCTTCTACTATTCGCCGCCGGACATGAACCATCCGGGCTACCGCGACACCTCGAAGCCATCGAGCGCGAACTGGAACGGCGAGCCGGCGCGGCCCGAGTGGCCTTTGTATCTCGACTACATGGAGTTGCAGGTGCGCGAGCTGCTGACGCGCTACGGCGATATCTTCGTGCTGTGGTTCGACGGGCTCTCGAATCAAGGCAAGTACGACGGCCACCGCTTCCACAAAATGATCCGCGAAATGCAGCCGCTGGCGCTGATCAACAATCGCATTGGTCTGACCGGCGATTACGTGACGCCCGAGCAGCGGCTGCCGAAAGGAATTCCCCGCAAAGGCGCGCGAGTGGGCAACACCGATCCCAACGACCAGGGTCTGTCGCTCGAAGCGCCCACGCCGGAGGAGTTCCAGCCGTGGGAGACGTGCATGACCATCAACGGCACGTGGGCCTACAACAAGCACGACCGGCGCTTCAAATCAACGACGGAGTTGATACGCGCGCTGATCGACGCCGCGAGCAAGGGCGGGAACTTCCTGCTGAACGTCGGGCCGGCGCCGGAGGGGACGATTCAGCCGGAGTTCGTGGAGCGCCTGTTGGCCATGGGCGAGTGGCTCAAGGTGAACGGCGACTCCATCTACGGCACGACGTTCGGGCCGCTCCAGGGCTGGACGGCGGGCCGGACGACGGCGAAGGGCAAGACTGTCTACGTCCACGTGTTCGACTGGCCTGGCGCTTCCCTCCAGGTGCGGGGCTTGAGGGCCAAAGTGCGCTCCGTGACCGCTCTCGCGGCCAAGACCCCGCTGAAGTTCCGCCAGGCGGGCGATGTGATCACGATTGACACCGCGGGCGTGACGCCAGACCCGCACGCCACCGTCCTGGCGCTCACCCTGCCGTAAGGTGCTCGAGGAGGCGCTTGACGTAGCCTTCGCCCGTTCGCGCCGGCATGTTCGGCGCGGTCGCCGGCAGTTTGCGAACCTGGTCCATCACCGGCGCGGCAATGGAGCCGAGGTTGTCGATCGCGTTGAGCGCGAGCATCACGGTGTAGACGCTGTTCGATTCGAGATTCGCGAGCGCGACGAGCGTGGAGAGCGCGCGCGAACGATCCGCGGCTCTGGCGTGGCGCGCAAGCAGCTCGGCGGACGGAACTCGCACGCTCGGCGAGGCGTCCTCGAGGGCCGCAAGCAGCGCAGTCCTGTCCGCGATCCTGCCGCGAATCAGCAGACCGGTCGCCGCCCAGTAGCGGACGGCGCTGTCCGCGTCCTTCAGCCGCGCGGCGAGCGCGGAGTCGTATGCGCCCGGAAGCGAAGCCATGTGGGCGGTCTCGAGCGCCCGCTTCAGCGGATAGCGCTTCTCATCATGGCCCGCTTCGTAAGGCGTGGATCCGCGCGAGCGCGTATGAATCTCGTCCTCAGGCAGGAAACCCACGTCGCGGACATCGGCCATCCAGCGATCGAGCGCGGCGCGCATGCGCAGCAGAACGTCCCGATGCTGCTTTGAATCCGCGAGATTGTTGATCTCGTCGGGATCAGCCTGAAGGTCGTACAGCTCCTCGGCCGGCTTCGGTTGCCAGAAGCGCGATTGCGCCGCGTTCAGCTTGCCTTCGTCGTAGAGCTTCTTCCAGACGCGCGTCGTCGGCGTCTCGAACATGTACGCCAGGTGCTGCCCGTAGATCCGGTGCGGCATGAAGTTGCGAATGTAGACGTAGCGCCGGTCGCGCACCGATCGCACCAAATCGTAGCGCTCGTCCATCCGCCCGCGGAAGCCATAGAGGTATTGCGATTCCGGTCCCGGATGCGCTCCCAGAAACGCCGAGCCCTGCATCCACTCCGGAGGCCGCACTCCGATGAGGCTGAGCAGCGTCGGCGCGAGATCGACGAAGCTTACCATGCGATCCGATTTCCCGCCGGGAGCGTAGTCCTTCGGCGCGAGATGGCGGAACTTCTCCGGAATATGCACGATCATCGGCACGTGCAGCCCGGAGTTGTACGGCCACCGCTTGGACCGCGGCATTCCCGAACCATGATCGCCGTAAAAAAAGACGATCGTGTCCTTCGCGAGCCCATCCTGCTCGAGTTGCGCGAGGACCTCGCCGGCCTGGCGGTCCATCGTGGTGATGTTGTCGTAGTACTGAGCCCAGTCCTGCCGCGTCTCGAGTGTGTCGGGATGATAGGCCGGCACCCGCGCCTTCGCCGGATCGTGAATCCATGTGTGAGGACGCGTGCGGAGCTGGCTTTCGTGCGTGATGGTGAAGTTGAAGATCGAAAAGAAAGGCTGCCCCGATGCGCGCTTGCGCCAGTGGGCGCGGGCGCTCGACTCATCCCAAACCTGCCCCGGCTTGTCGAGGTTGTAGTCTTCCTTCGAGTTGTTGGTGGCGTAGTAGCCGGCCTCGCGCAAAAGCTGCGGATACATCCGCATGTTCGCGGGAAGATTCGTCAGCGAGCGCATGTGCTCCGAGCCGGTGGACGTGGGATAAACACCCGAGATGATGGCAGTGCGCGCGGGAGCGCAGACGGGCGCGTTGGACCACGCGTAACGGTACGACAACCCCCGCGCGGCAAGGCGGTCAAGATTCGGCGTATCCGCATAGCCGTCGCCGTAGCAGCCAAGCTGCGGGCCCGTATCCTCGCACGTGATCCACAGGATGTTCGGGCGCACGGTCTGCGCCCCGCGCAGAACGGCGGCCGATGTCGCGGCGCCGGCGAATGCGCGGCGTGTGAGGGCCGATGAGAGCGGCATGGAACTGGCTCCTATGCCGCTCATCGTATCGAGATCTTACCCTTTGCGGCTGGAGTACTTGTTCAGGAGCGTGAGCAGCTTCGAGGCGGACTTCGGCGCGGGGACCTTTCCCTCCAGCACATCGCGCCTCGATACGTTCTTCCCGTACAGTCCGCGATCGGTGTCGTCCTCCCCGCGCAGCGTCGCGCCCTGAAGGGCGATTCCCGCGAAAACCCCGCGCGACCTGGACCACGACAGGATCTCCGCCCGCATCGTGGCGTCCGTTTGCGCCTGCGTATCCCGGCCCACCGGCCCCGCGGCGACACTGGCCTCGCCGCCCAGGGTGAACTTCGACGACAGAAGCCGGTCCATCCCCCGCTTGTTCATCACCAACAGGACGACATCCGATTCCGATCCCCCGATCTGCAAACCGAAGCTGCCGCCTTCGATTCTCATCCCCACGGGGCCGGTCCAGCCCTTGCCGCCCGGCATGCGGCAAGTGGCGAACCCGCGGCCGTATTTCGCTCCCACAATGAACCCGCCTTTCTTCAGGCCGGGCACGATTACGGCGCATTGCGCCTTTTCAAGAAGGTCCTGCGGAATCGCCTTGTCCGAGACCGACATGATCTCCTCCAGAACGACCGCGGACTCATCGAGCCTTTTGTTTTCCTCTTCGCCGGCGAAGGCGAGGGAAGTGAGCAGTACGAGTGTAAGCGCCCGCATACTTCAAGGATAAGGCCCTCCGCCGGGCGTTGCCGGAGGAGGGCCTCGAGTCTGACAGCGGAGGAGGCGTTAGAAGATGTAGCGCACCGAGAACTGGATGCGCCGGTTGCCGCCATCCTGGCCCCACTGGTTCAGGAAATTGCCGGAGTTGATCCGCGATTCCGGAATCCCGAAGTTGCGCGTATTGGTCAGGTTGAAGACGTCCGCGCGGAACTGGAGCGTCTCCCGCTCGGTGAACTTGATGTTCTTCAGCACGCCGAAGTCATACTGGCCGATGCCGTCCGCGCGCAGCGTGTTGCGCCCCACGCCGCCCAGCCCGATCGGAGTGCCGCCCACCTGGAGGACATCGCCCGCCTGAAGAGCCCGGCCCGCGGAAGCCGCATTGGCCACCACCGGCACGAACAGCGATGTGCGGATCGGATACAGGTCGTTAATCGACTGCCCCGCCAGGCTGACGCCCGGAGCAAGGTGCGGGCGGAGCGAATTGCCCACCAGCCCGTCGATGCCCGACAACCGCAGGAACGGATCGGTGCCGTTCAGCGGGGTGAAGGGCGCGCCGGATTGCAGCGTCAGGAAGCCGTTGATCTGCCAACCTCCAAATACCTGCGAGAAGCGGCCCAGCTTCTCCGCCGGGATCTCCCAAGTGTGTGTGAAAGTGAAACGATGCGGGCGGTCGTAGGTCGACCGCGCGCGGTCGGCGCGCCAGTTGAAGCTGTCCTGCGAAACCGCCACGTCGCCGTTCACCGCCGGATTGAAGATCTCCGAGGCCGTATCGATGTAAGACGACCACGTGTAGTGGCCGCCCACCGCCAGGCCGCGCCGGTAGCGCTTCTCCATCGACAACTGGAGCGAGTGGTAGGTGGAACTGGCCGAGTTGGCGCGCGTGCGGATGACGCCGTAGGTCGGATCGCGGCGCGACGCCAACTGTGTGGCGTACGTGCCGTTCGCGGCCACGCTCTGAACGCGTATCGTCATCGCCGGGTTCCCGTCGATGGTCTGGAACAGTCCCGTGCCTCGCGTGCCCACGTACTGGATGTTCATCGACCAGTCGTCGAACACCTGCCGCTGAATTCCCAGACTCACCTGGTTGGAGGCCGGAGTGCGGAAGTCCGAGGTCACGTTGGTGCGCGTCAGCGCATTGGGATTCGTGATCGGCCGCTGGAGCGCCGAAAGCAGGTTGGTGAAGCTGTTCGGTGTCCGCGGGTCCAGGCTGTAGCTGGCCACGAACGGGAAGGCCGAGAAAATGTTCAGCGGGATGTTCAGGAAGGCGAAATCGTTCGCGCGGGCGTAGCCGCCGCGCAGAACCATCTTGCCGCCTCCCGTGATCTTGCCCCACAGCCCCGAGCCGCCCGGCAGGCGCCAGTTGAAGCCGGCGCGGGGCTGCCAGTTGTTCCTGTCGCTCCCCGGGAAGAAGACACGATAGCGCTCGTCATTGCCGTTCGCCGCGATGATTCGCTCATTGATCGGCTTCAGGCTTTCAAAGGGATTGCCCGGCATCTCGTAGCGCAGCCCGTAAACCAGCGTGAAGCCCGGGCGGATGCGCCATTCGTCC
>CAYYNC010000004.1:0-156279 GCA_964472745.1 uncultured Solibacteraceae bacterium | reverse complement strand
ACAGGGAGCACGGACGCTCAGTATCGGGCCGGCGCCGATTCCAGAGCGGTAGATCCGATGTGGCGCAGAAGGCATTCAACGCGATCCAGAGTCAACTCTGCAATTCTTCTCGTGTGCTTCATCGCCCTCGCAGCCACGGCCGTGGCGCACGGCAATCGCTCGTTTCAGACTGCCCAGGGAACGTATGCAGCCGCCGCCAACGGCTATGTCGCTGCATTCCCGTAGGCGGCTCTGGGAACCGTCCAGGTGAAACCCGATGGCGCGACCGCTGTGAAGATCACGGTCGCGGCTCCGTCGGGCTCTTCAGCATATACCGCGCCCGTAGCGACCACGCTAAACGCAGGGTGGTCCCGCCCGGGATTCCGCGTGTTCAATGGAGAACTGCCTGCCGGATGTCATCCGGATCTGCCCTTCCTACGTGCAACCGGAACATCGTCGCAGGCAGGTATGCGCAGAGCTACGCCGGGTGGGTCATTTTGGGGCCCGGCAGCCGGCTTCCGCTCACGTTCCGGGGAGTCGTCACGATGGGCGGAATGGGCGGTTTCACCGGCGCGGGCGAATGGATCGCGGCCGGCGGGCGGCTCCCGGCGGTCCAGAAGGATGCGACCTTTGCGCTCAACGCGGATTGCTCTGGGGAGGCCTCCTTTGAATTCGAGGGCGTTCCCGGCGCATTCATGGAGAAGCTGGTCGTATTCGACCACGGCAAGGAGATGATTTTGATCTCGACCTCAGGGCGGCAGATCGACATGCGCCGCTTCACCCGCATGGACAAGTGACGGTCCTCACGCTACGAGCCACGGCGGCTTCGAGGCGGCCATCTCCGCTTCCCAGCCGGCGTAAAGCTTGCGCAGCTCCGTAACTTTCTCTGGCATTCTGATCGCGAGGTCCTTCCTCTCGCCAGGGTCGTCGCGGAGGTTGAACAGCAGGTCGTAGCCCGCGTCGCGAATCAGCTTCCAGTCGCCCTTCCGCATGGCACACAACTGGTTGCGGTGGCGCCAGAAAAGCGTGCGCTCGCGCGCCTTCTCGCGGCGCGCGGCGATGGGCAGCAGATCGATTCCGTCCAGCGGGCGGTCAGCGCGCGGAGAGGCGCCCGCGGCACTGAGCATCGTCGCGGTGAGATCCATCGTGATCGCCACCTGCGAGCATTGAGACCGCGAAGGCACATGCCCCGGCCAGCGCATGATCAGTGGAACGCGGATGCCGCCTTCCCACAGCGTGAACTTGTGATGGAAGGCCGGGCCGTTGTCTGAAAGGCTGTCGCCGCCGTTGTCGTTGGTGAAGATGACGAGCGTGTTCGCGTCCTGGCCGGTTTCTTTCAGTGCGGAGAGGATCCGGCCGATGCTGTTGTCGAGGCTTTCGACCATCTGCACGTAATCGGCGCGCGTGCCGTCGTACCAGGTCTTCGCAGTGCGCACATCAGCGGGTTTCCCCGGCGGCTGAAACGGCCAGTGCGGCGCGTTGAACGCCGCGTAGAGAAAGAACGGCTCGCGCGTGCGCCGCCGCACGAAGTCCGCCGCGCGCTCGCCGAAGAGATCAGTGCTGTAGCCCTCCCGCTCCACAGGGCGGTTGTTCTCGTAAAGGTCCGGCGTGCCGTCGCTGTTGCGGTGCGCGTAGTAGTCGTGGTCGCTGTTGCGGAAACCGAAGAACTCGTCGAAGCCATGCATGTTCGGGCTGAATTCATCCTCCGCGCCCAAGTGCCATTTGCCCACCATGCCGGTGCGGTAACCCGCGGACTTCAGCAATCCCGCGACGCACGCCTCCGACGACAACAATCCCTTGCCCGCGGAACGCCGTGTGAACACATATTCGATTCCCAGACGATGTTGATATCGTCCGGTCATCAGCGCCGCGCGCGTGGGACTGCACACCGGCGCGTTGGCGTAGGCGTGAGTGAACCGCACGCCTTCGCGTGCGAGGCCATCGATGTGAGGAGTGCGGATATCGCGCGCGCCATAGCAGCCGGTATCCGCAAGACCGAGATCGTCTGCGAGAATCAGGATGATGTTGGGCCGCATGGCGCCTGCGGCGCGCGGCGCAAGCAACGCAGCAAACTCCCTGCGGGTCATCCCAGCATTGTAGCCGCGCGCTACTGGAGCCGTCGCGCCAGCACTACGCTGGGATTCAAACCGGCCCCGCCAATGCTCGCCGCCCGGATCACAGCCTCGAAGTATGGAACCGGCGCACCGCTCTCCAGCCTCAACTCGCGCGCCAGTTCACGGAAGAGCCGTTCCTCCAGCAACATCTCCGCGGCTGCTTCGGTTCCCTCCATGTTCGTACCGGCGATGCTCACGATTCTCCCCGTGTTGTCGAGGTTAGGCAAGTACGCGAGCAGGCCGATGGCTTCGCCAGGGTTGCCGGCGAATGCCGTGGCTTTCATCACTTCCGGCTCGCCGCTTCCGGGCTTGAGATTCCGCACGATGCCCTTCGGAGGTGAGCCCTCATACTCGATCCGCAAGCCCATCTTCTCTTTGATCAGCGACACCCAAGGGTTGGATCGCTCGCTGCCGAGCAGCACGATGTTATGCGTCTTCAGGTCCCGGATGTTGATGCTCTGCGCCGCCCGGATCACGGCTCTGCCTCTCAGCCCACTGTTGATTGCCCCGAGGCGAAACACAATGGATGCATTGGACACGGCAGTGTACTGCCGCCCGCCCAAACGCTCGACCAGCCGCGGAGGAAGTTCCCGGTCGTCTTCGAACAGCTTGGGGTCGATCCGGCTGAGATACTGATCCAGGCCAATCGTGGCGCCGGAGAGATCCTGAAGAAGGCTCAAGCCGATGTCGGCCACGACAACATACGCCTCCCTCTCCGCTGTGAACATGGTGCGCCAAAGCCGCCAATGCTCCGGCGGCTGAGGCGATTCACCGGCCCTGCGCGGACCCGGCCAACTCCACAACAGAAGCAACCCGACCACGACCGGAACGGCGACGGCAGCCGGAATCCACCACCTCCAGGCGCTCCGCGCTTCGACCGGAGCAGGCTCGTCCGGGGGCGGAGAGTGCGGGACCGGCGCAGCCCCGTGGCGCGGATGGAACTCGACAGCGTAGCGCCCCCTGGGGATGCCGATTACCTCTTGTTCCGCCGCGCCCTCACCGCCGAAGTACCGTTCGAGCTTCTTGCGCAGCAGGAAGACGTTTGCCCGCACGATGTTGTCGACTGAGGTGTCGTAGCCGGGCGGCTTGCCGAACACCTTTTCCCCGATCTGCTGCTCATGGAGGCCTTCGCGCCCGCCGCTTGCGGTCTGTTCAAGCAGGTAGGTAAACAGCTCGCGCAGCCGGCGAGACTTCTTGATTGCCGCAGACGCCAAGAACCGCCCAGCCAGCTCACGCCGGGAATCGGTCAATGCAGTAAGTCGTTCAGAATCATTGCTTTGCATCTACTTTTAACAGGTGAAAGCGAGGGTCCAACCGTAAATTCACTACCATCCTAGCCCAATTCGCCCCAGAATCAAGGGCAGACCGCACGGGATTCCAAAGTCTCCGGCCAGGCGCTGCATCGAGTGGCGCAATCCGCCCTTGAGTGGTTTCTCAGGTAGACCGGGAGGTTGACCGCAATGAGTTTTAGGGCTCTGACTTTTTTCGTTCCGCTCGTCCTGTTCGGGGTTGCAGCAATGGCGCAGATTGCGCCGACATCGAGCCTCGAAGGGACGGTGACGGACCAGACCGGGAGCGTCGTGCCGAACGTGGCCGTTACCCTCAAGAACCTCGAAACGGGTCTTGAACGCCGTGCGACGACATCAGACGTCGGGAAGTACATTTTCAACGCCATGCCCGTCGGGCTTTACTCGATTCAGGTAGAGGCGCAGGGGTTCCAGTCGTTCAGGCAGACCGGCATCCGTCTGAACGTGAACACGCCGGCGACTGTCGACATCCGGCTGACGGTTGGGGCGCTGACAGAGCAGGTGAGCGTCACGGCCGACGCGACCATGGTTAACACCCAATCGGGAACTCTCAGCCAGGTGGTGCAACAGCGCTACCTCGTGGATCTGCCTCTCAATGGGCGCAATGCCGCGACGCTGATTCGCATGGTGCCCGGCACGGTCTCCGGCGTTGGGACGACGACGGCAGGATACGCCAACACGAGCGACACGCTCGCCTTCAGCGTCAATGGGACACGCGGCAACGAAGTGAACTTCCGGCTGGATGGCGCCACGCACATGGACAACGTCACCAACCTGAATGCCGCCTATCCGAACCCTGACGCGCTGCAAGAGTTCAACGTCCAGACCAGCAACTACAGTGCGCAGTACGGCAACTTCGGCGGCGCGGTGGTCAATGTCGTGACACGCTCCGGCAGCAACCAGCTTCATGGCAGCGTATTCCACTTCCTCCGGAACGGCGCGATGAACGCGAGGAATTTCTTCGCGGCGCAGAGCGACAACTTGAAGCGCAACCAGTATGGAGGAACCATCGGGGGCCCGGCGATTCGCGACCGGCTGTTTTACTTCGGCAGCTACCAGGGCACGAGCATTCGGAACACTTCATTCACGAACCAGGCGTTCGTTCCCAGCACCGCCCTGAGGCAGGGGGACTTCAGTTCAATCACGAGAGCGATCATCGATCCCCTGACAAATCAAGCCTTTCCCGGAAACCGCATTCCCGCCAACCGGATCCTGCTCATCTCCACCAATCTTCTGGCGAAGGTTCCTCTGAGCGAAGCGCCGACGGGACTGCTGCGCTATGCCCGGCCGGACCGTTCGGAGAATCATCAATATCTGGGCAAAGGCGACTACTATTGGCGCAACCACAACTTCTCCGGTTCGGTGTTCTATGTACGGTATGACGATCCGGGCTGGGACGGCGGGGGAACTCTGCTGACCGCGCGCATCGGCCAGCTTCAAACAACGCGGACATTCCGCTTGCAGGACACCTGGACAGCGCGGGCCAACCTGGTGAACACGGTGAACGTGTCGGGACTGATGCTGAACTCGTACAATACTCGCACCTCGCAGTTTTCGCTGACCGATTTCGGCGAGGTGAAGTTCACGCAGCCGGCGCAGGAGACCCGCCAATTGGAACTGGGCGTCACCGGTTACTCGGGATGGGGCAGCGTCACCAACACGCCGCCGGGCCAGTGGATCCGGCGCAACGTCGAGATCACGGATTCGCTGTTGTGGATCAAGGGCAAGCACTCGTTCAACATCGGCGGCGAGTACAGCCCGTTCATCATGTTCGACAGCGACACGCGCTATCAGCAGAGCGGGAACTTTTCGTTTTCGGGCCAGCTCACGGGCAACGGAATCTCGGATCTCCTGCTAGGGAGGGTGGCCACCTTTCAGCAGAGCGCCGGCAAGTTCAAGCAAACTCGCGGCCACCAGATCTCGCTTTACATGGAGGACACCTACCGCGCCGCGCGGAGTCTGACGCTCACGTTCGGTTTGCGCTGGGATCCGTATCTGCCTTATACGGACCGGCTCGGACAAGTCGCCGGGTATCGCGCGGGGAACGTGTCAAAACGATTCCTGAACGCTCCTCCGGGCGCCATTTTCGCCGGAGATCCGGGGTTCCCCGATTCGGGAATGCTGAACGATACGAACAACTTCTCGCCGCGAATCGGATTTGCGTGGACGCCGCGCACCTCGCACCGGCCGCTGTCGATCCGCGGCGGCTACGGGGTGTTCTTCCTGCGGCCCTTCCCGCGCCTGTACAATAATTTCGTCGAATCCGCGCCGTTCAGCCCGACGATCGTGCTGAATGGCGTCGACATGATCGACCCTTACGGCTCGGCCGGCGTGAAGAACCCCTTCCCGCCATTTGCGCCCGTCAACCTCGTCCCCGACGCGCCGTTCGTATTCCCGATGCCCTATGCCTACTTCAAGGAAGACTGGACCGTCGGTAATCTTCAATCATGGAACCTGACGGTGGAACAGCAGTTCGCAGGGGACTGGCTGGTTCGCGCGGCGTATGTCGGCAACAAGGGGACTCACTTGCAGACCTTCCGCGAGCGCAATGCGGCGGTCTACCGGGCCGGCGCGACCGTGGGGAATACGAACGCGCGGCGTCCGCTCGCGCCGTACTACGCCTCGATGCGCGAGCTGATCGATGCCGGCAACTCGGTGTATCACTCGATGCAGGTGACAGTGGAGAAACGCCTGAGCCGCGGCTTCTCGATTCTCTCGTTCTACACATTCTCGAAGTCGATTGACGATGAATCTCAGAACGCGCAGTTCACGTTCTCCAACCCCCATCCGACGGACCAGCGTTTCAACCGCGGCCTGTCCGATTTCGACGTCCGTCACAACTTCAGGACCAGCCTGGTGTACGAGCTGCCATGGTTCTCCTCGCGGAACTTCCTTTTGCGGACCGTGGCCGGCGGATGGACCATTTCTTCAATCCTGGACTGGAGATCGGGATTCCCCTTCGGACTCACCTCGGGGCGCGACAACAGCTTCAGCGGCATGAATCTCGACCGCGCAGACATCACTGGCAATCCAGCGCTGCCCGGCAATCGATCGAAGGATGAGCTGATCGCACGCTACTTCGACATTTCACGCGTCACCTTCAATGCTGTGGGCACGTTCGGCAACTCTCCGCGCAACTTCCTCACTGCCCCGGGATCGTTCAACATCGATTCCTCGCTGATGAAGGACTTCAATCTGCGCGAACACCTGCGGCTCCAGCTTCGGGGGGAGTTCTTCAATCTGCTGAACAACGTGAACCTCAATCAGCCAGGCTCCAACGTCAGCGCGCCGAACAATTTCGGTATTATCACTGGAGCCGGGAGTCCGCGCATTTTGCAGGTTGGCGCGCGCCTCTCATTCTGAGAACGAGTTACTCACGATGACGCGACGAAGCGCCGCCCTCTTGATTTGTCTCTTGTCCGGGCTCCTGGCCGCACCGCCGGCGGAACGCCAGGCGGACACGGACTTCTTCTTCATCCAGCTTGCCGATCCGCAGTTTGGAATGTATGCGAAGGATCGCGAGTTCAGCCAGGAAACCGCGAACTACGAATTCGCCATCGCCGCCGCCAACCGGCTCAAGCCCCGCTTTGTTATCGTCTGCGGCGACCTGGTGAACAAGCCCGGCGACCCGGCCCAGATCGCGGAGTACAAGCGAATCAGCCGCAAACTCGATCCCGCGATCCGCATCTATCACATTGCGGGAAACCACGATGTGGGCAATGTGCCCACGCCGGCCGATCTCGCTGCCTACCGGCGGGAGTTCGGAGAGGATTACTACGGATTCCGCGAAGGATCCGTGTATGGCGTCGTTCTGAATTCGAGCCTCATCCACAGCCCCTCAGGCGCGCCGGAGGAGTACCGGAAGCAGGACGACTGGCTGCGCCGGGAACTTCCGCGCGCAAGCAGCTCCGGGGCGCAACACATCATCGTCTTTTTGCACCACCCCCTGTTCCTCGAGAAGGGGGATGAGCCCGACCAGTACTTCAACATCCCCCAGGAGCGGCGCGAGCCCTTGCTCGCCCTATTCCGGCAACACGGCGTGAAACACGTCTTCGCGGGGCACTATCACCGCAATGCCCTCGGCTTCGCGGGCGACATCGAGATGATCACAACCGGCCCCGTGGGCATGCCGCTTGGCAAAGCGAAGTCCGGCCTTCGTCTCGTGCGGATCAAGGGTCCCAAGCTTACGCACGAATACTACGACTTCGGCTCTCTGCCTCACCAGAGCTCAGTTCGTTCGGTCTCTCAAGCGAATACTCAGTGAGCCCAATGCGCCGCTCGCGTTGCGCGCCACGACGCGGAGGATCGATGTCTCGGATCTCAGCCGGATTGTGCGGCGGTGGGTGATGCCTCGGCGCTCGAGAGCCTGGCGTCAATGTCTGGCGGAATGTGCGCCTCCGCACGCACAGGTATGCTGGGCCGCTTCAGCGTCGCGCAAGTGAGCGGGATCGTGAGTTCGATCATGCTATTTGCGGCTCATCAGCCAGACATCGCCTTCGTCGATGCCCAAGCCGAAGTAGATCCGGGGGCGTAGCGGGCGGGCGGCACGACGTGTGCTTCGTTGGGCGCCACGGGCAGGATCTCACGGATGCACTCTGTGGGGACCGCCGCGGCGCGCCTGACTCCTGAACTTGCCAGAAACGGATACCATCGAAGTCTGATTCAGTCACACCGATGACTGCGGAGTTCACGGCGGACGGCAGCCTTCCAGAAGGAATCCACGCAGTCGCGGAGCCGGAGTTCTACGATCAATTCTGCGCCTCCTCCGCCAGGCGAAAGTGGTTGGGCGAGAGGTTTAGGGAGATCCCGGCCTTGGCGAGAGCGAAAGGAAAGTTGGAGCGCATGGTATTTGCATGCTCCGAACAGAGGATCCGATGCAGGCGGCGCAGCAAGCAGTATTGAACTTGAAGAAGGTCCTGCTCGAGGCCAGGAAAACTCATTCCCCACAAAGAGCACCGCCGGCCGGCGGAACCGATTCTGATGGAACCCCAGCGCCGGGAGCAGGAGATCCTGGAATACCTGGCTATGACGCAGGCCGGGAGTGTGGCCGGCTAGACGCGCACTTGCCGCATCGGCCTCATTGCCGGTTCCAACTCATCAGCCACACATCCGCCCGGGTCGAGCCAAGACCGAAGTAGATCCGGCGGTCATCGTGAGACGGCGCCACATTCCGAATCTCATTTGGGGCGAATGACAAGATCTCGCGAACCTTCTTCGACCGTGTGTCCAACAGGTACAGGGCGCTCTACGAGGTGACCGCGAAGGCAAAAACAACGAGGCTGCGGCTGTCGCTCAGCCAGTGAGGCAGAATACCTGAATCCGCGAGTTGTTCGTCCTGGCGGGAGTCGATGTAGTAAGCAGAGCCTCCACCCAAGGCCCCGCGAGCCTTCCGCCGTCGGGCGGCCATGAGCCCGCTGAATGGCGGATCCATCCGGCCAGACGGAGGCAGGGCCTCAACGGACGCATCATCCCAAACCTTTCTCAGATTCATGATGAAAGTAGAGGAGCGGGCCCGATCCCCGACCGTGTATGCGACTCGCGATCCGTCGGGCGACCAGATCAGACGCAGTGTCTCAGCACGCGTACTGCCGTGAAGCGAATGGCGCAACATGCGGTCGCAGTTGATTGGATTCGCGAATGATCAGTGAAAAGCGCCTGTCGAGAGTCGTGTGTTCGTGTTACACTGACTTCGTGTTGAAGAACATCACCATCACGGTCAGTGAGGAGGCGGCGCGGTGGGCGCGGCGGAAGGCGGCGGAGGAGAATACGTCGGTGTCGAAGCTGGTCGGGCGCATGCTGGAGGACCAGATGCGGCTGGGCGATGAGTATTGGCGAGCTTACGCACGCTGGAAGAAAATCGGACCGGCCCGTGGAATCGACGCGGCGGCTCGTCTGAGCAGGGAACAGGCGCATGCCCGCCGGTGACCGGTTCTTCGTCGACACCAACGTGTTGCTCTATTCGCTGGATCGGGCGGCGCCGGCGAAGCGCGATGCGGCGAAGAGGTGGCTGGCCATGCTGTGGGAGAACGGCTCGGGGTGCATCAGTTGGCAGGTTCTCCACGAGTTTTACTTGAACGCTACGAGGAAACCGGGCGCTTCGAACCAGAGAGCGCGCAGCATTGTGGAAGTGTTCGCGCTCTGGCAGCCGATTGACAGTAGTCTTGGACTCATCCAGCGCGCCTGGTATTGGACGGACAAGGCGCAAGTGTCGTACTGGGACGCCTTGATCGTTTCCGCGGCGGAACGCGGCGGCTGTGCGTGGCTACTCAGCGAGGACCTTCAGGATGGCCGGCGGTTGGGCGGCGTGACGATCGTGAACCCTTTCAAACGAGGGCCCGAAGCATTTGGAAGGGATTTCGCGGGACAAACCTGAATGGGGCTGGCCGCGCCGGCGTCAGCGATGATGTTTGGTCGTCGGTCTGAAACGTCGGGCGCGTGCTCTCGTTGGTGATGCGAGGATTCGGATAAAGGGGACCTGTCCCTCAGCTTGGGGTGGACTCACAGGGCTCCTCGCACGGTGGCCGGCTGAGAGCCCTCTCCAGAGGGAACCCCGGCCTGAGAGGCCGCCCCACGCGGCGAGTCCTCGACTGGTTAGGGGTTCGTGCGGTTTGATAGCATCATGACACCATGAATCTCTCACGCCGCAGGTATATTCAGAGCACAGCCGCTACGCTCGCCGGGGCGGGGCTGGCGTTGCCCGCGCAGGGGAAGACCACGAAGAAGCCGGCCACCAAGGGGTGCTTTTATCTCACCGAGCTGCTGGGGAATCCGCAGAGCACCGATGTCAAGATCGCCAAGCAAGTGGGCGTGAATTGGGTGATTGCGGGCGGAGGCCTTGGGCGATATCGCAAAGAAGAGTACGTTGACGCTATCCGCAAGCGGAAGGAGGAGTTCGCTGCGGCGGGGATGCGGATCGCGGGCGTCGAGGGGCATCCCGTGCCATTCGAAAAGATCAAGCTCGGACTTCCCGGGCGGGATGAGGAGATCGAGAACACAAAGTGGGCCATCGAGGCGCTCGCCAAGAACGGCATCGACCTCATCTGTTACAACTTCATGGCCGGGCTGGGGTGGTCGCGGACCAATATGGCCATTCAGGAGCGCGGGGGCGCGCTGACCAGCGAGTTTGACCTCGCTGCGGCGAATGCGCTGGGGCCAACCCAATATGGAGAAGTGAGCGAAGAAAAGATGTGGCAGAACTGCGAGTACTTCATCAAGCAGGTGATGCCGGTGGCGGAGAAGTTCAAGGTGAAGATGGCGCTGCATCCGGACGATCCGCCGCTGAGCCCGCTGCGCGGAATTGCACGCATCATCACCAGCAAGCGGAACTACGAGCGGATCTTCGACATGGTCCCGAGCCCATACAACGGCGTCACCTTCTGCCAGGCGAACTTCGTGCTGATGAAGGAAGACATCTTCTCGCTGGCGAAGGAGTGGCTGGGGCGGAACAAGATCTTCTTTGTCCACTATCGCGACGTGGTGGGGGAGAAGACGCGATTCCGTGAGACGTTCCACGACAACGGGCCCACGGACATGGTGCGGATTCTGGAGGTCTACAGCAAGGGCGGATTCGTGGGGCCGATCCGGCCGGACCATGCGCCGGCGCTGGCGGGCGAGGCGCAGGGCGGGCGGTCCACCGGCTACACGATGGGCGGCAAAGTGTTGGCGTTCGGGTACATGAAGGGGATCATGGACTCGCTGGGACTGAAGTACGCGTAGGGCTCCGGCGTAACCCGGATATGGCCCTGAGCGCCCATGCATGTTCGGGACGGGAGGCGGGGCCGATGTTCGCCATGCCGAGCGCTGTCTGGTTTAATTGGGGGGAGAGCGAGATTCGGGAGGTTTGAGATGGCAGTTTCGAGACGGCATTTCTTCTACGGAAGCCTGCTGGCCGGCGCGGTTCCCTCCGCGGGATTCGGCAGCACGCCCTCGTTGAAGTTTATGGGATACAAATCGCCGAGCGAGAAGTTGAACTTCGCGGCGATCGGCTCCGGCGGCCAGGGCGGAGCCAATCTGCGCGCCGCCGCGCCGACGGAGAACATCGTCGCGCTCTGCGACACCGACGAGCGCCGCGCGGCGCCGACGTTCAAGCAGTATCCGGATGCGCCCCGCTACCGGGATTTCCGGAAGATGCTCGACAAGGAAGCGAAGAACATCGACGCGGTGATTGTCGCTTCGTCGGATCACATGCACGCCACACACGCGATTGCATGCATGGAGATGGGCAAACACGTCTACGTGCAGAAGCCGCTGGTGCGGACGGTGTGGGAGGCGCGGCTGCTGCGCGCCGCGGCGTCGAAGTACAAGGTCGCCACGCAGATGGGCAACCAGGGCTATTCGAACGAGGGCACGCGACAGTGCGCCGAGATCATCTGGAACGGCGACATCGGCAACGTCACGGAGGTCCACGCGTGGAGCGATCGCCCGTTGTGGCCGCAGGGACTGACCGAGATTCCGCCGCCGGAGCCCGTGCCGGAGACTTTCGACTGGGACCTTTGGCTGGGGATCGCGGAGAACCGGCCGTTTACGGCGGGCGGCAAGACCGAGCCCGACCGCTGGGGCGGCTTCTTCTACCAGCCGTTCAACTGGCGCGGCTTCTACGACTTCGGGTGCGGCGCGCTGGGCGACATGGCGTGCCACATCCTGGGCGCGCCCAACATGGCGCTGCACTTGTCCAATCGCAAGCTGGTGAGCGTGGAGTGCATCAAGAAGGAAGGCGTGAGCTCGTTCATGTTCCCGAAGGCGTCGGTGATCCGGTATGACTTCGCGCCATACGGCGACATGCCTGCCTTGAAGGTCTTCTGGTACGACGGACTGAAGGAGACGCCGAAGATCCCGGGAGTGCCAGAGGGCGAGTGGCTGGGCGATCCGCCGAACCTGATGCGCTCGGGCGGGCCGGGCGGACCGGGCGGACCCGGAGGTCCCGGCGGAGCAGGCGGCCAGGGCGGCGGGCGCGGCCAGGGAGCGGCGGCAGGCCCCCCGTTCGGATTCGGCGGGTCGCGGCCCGGCTACTTCGAGTTCCGGTCGCCGGGGCGCGTCTACAACGTGCAGGAGTTCGAGGCGCTGCGGGCGCCGGACGCGCAGCTTCGCTTCCCGACGCCGGACGGCAGCGTGTTCCTTGGAGACAAGGGGATCCTCACGACGGGCACCTACGGCGATGTCACGCGGCTGATTCCGGTGGAGAAGATGAAGGACTACCGGCTGCCTCCCCCGCTTCTGACGCGGTCGCCCGGGCACATGCGCGACTTCATCCGCGCGTGCAAGGGCGGCGAGCCGGCGTGCTCAAACTTCGACGTCGCGGCGCCGTTCGTCGAGTGGATGCTGCTCGGCGTGGTTGCGCTGCGGCACGAGGGGAAGCTCGAGTACGACGCGCAGAAGATGCAAATCACGAACAACCGCGAGGCGAATCAGCTCCTCAAGCCGGCTTTCCGGAAGGGTTGGGAGCTGAAGATGGTGAAGGTTTAGCAGCCGGCCGTCATGCTAGGTCGAAGAGCAGGATCTCAGATCCTTCGACGGCGCTGATGTCGAGGCGGGTGTTGTCCGAGACAGCGGCGCCGTCGCCTTCTTTGAGGCCGTGCCCGTTGAGGACGACGCCGCCTCGCGCGACCTGGAGCCAGGCGTGGCGGCCGGGCTTCAGCTCATGTTTCACCGAGGCTCCGGCGTCCAGAGCGGCCACGTACATTTCGGCGCTCTGACGGATGGGGAGAGATCCATCGCGGCCGTCGCCGGCCGCTACCAGCCGGAGCTTGTTCGTGCGCTCATCGAGCGGGAAGTGCGTCTGCCTGTAGGTGGGCTGGTAGCCTTCTTCAGCCGGGATGATCCAGATTTGGAGAAGGCGGAGCTTGTCCGACTTCGAGCCGTTCGCTTCGCTGTGATAGACGCCGGTTCCGGCGCTCATCCATTGCAGGTCTCCCGGGCGGATGACGCCTTTGCCTCCCGTGGAGTCTTCGTGTTCCACCGCTCCGTCGAGCACCCAGGTGAGGATCTCCATGTTTTCGTGGGGGTGCCAGCCGAAGACTCCTCCGGGCTCGATGAAGTCGTCGTTGATGACACGCAGGGCGCGGAAGCCCATCCAATTGGGGTCCCAGTAGCGGTTGAAAGAGAAAGTGTGGCGGCTGTCGAGCCAGCGCAGGCGGGTCGCGCCGCGGTCGGGGGCGGGGCGGAGGGTGATCATTCGAGGTCGCTCCTTTGAAAGAAAGCGCAGCCTGAAGGCTACGTTACCTGTCAACTATCGTTGTAACGAATACCTAAGGAGTTGGATGCGATGGCTCTGCGATTCGATTCAGCAGGGCTGCGAGTTGGGCGGTCTGGGCCTTGCTCAGGGCGCGGAACTGGCGGCGATGGAGGTCTTGCATCGGGCGGTCTAACGCGGCCAGTGTGTTGAGGCCGGCAGGGGTCACGGCGGCGAGCACGAGGCGGCGGTCCTCGGGCCGGCGCTCGCGGCGGATCAAGCCTCTCTGCTCCATGCGGTCGAGCAGGCGCGTGATGTCGGGGTCGCGCTGGATCATGCGGGCGGCGATTTCGGTGCAGGAGAGCGGTTGACCTTTCGCGCCGCGCAGATTGCGCAGCACGTTGTATTGCGGCGCGGTGAGGCCGTGCTGCTTGAGAAGCGCGGCCACCTCGTCCATCAGACGCGCGGCGGCGCGCTCGAGAAGAACGAAAGCCTGCTGCGGCGCGCTCATTCGACGATGGAGGCCGCGGCCATCTCGAGGAAGGCGTCGCGGATGTCGCTGCGGCCGGCGCCGGCGATCTGAATCATGAAGACGCCGATCATGTCCTTCTTGGGGTCCACCCAGCCGTAGGTTCCGAATGCCCCGCCGTGGCCGAACGCGCCGATGCTCTGGCCGGTGAGCGTACCGATCGGAGCGCTGGTCACCTCCCAGGTGAGGCCGAAACCGGTGCCGACGTTGTGGCCGGCGCGCGTGTCTCCGCTATGGACCTGCGTCATCGCTTCGACCGCCCAGGGCGAGAGGATGCGCTTGCCGTCGAGCGCGCCCTTGTTGAGCATCATCTGGTAAAAGCGCGCGAGGTCGGCGGCGGTGGAGTAGAGCATGTGCTCGGGTCCTGAGTAGACGGCGCCTTTGCGGAACTTCAGGGGGTCGCCGCCGAGGATGTCGGGGCCGGCTTTCTCGAGCTTGCCGTCTTTCGGACTGTAGACCGGGGCCAGGCGCGAGTGTTTCGATTCGGGCAGGAAGATGTGCGAATCGACCATGCCCAGCGGGGCGAAGATGCGCGTTTCGAGGAACTTCTCGTAGCTCATGCCGCTCAACACCTCGACGATGCGGCCGAGCGTGGCGATGCCCGGATTGGAGTACTGCCACTTCGTGCCGGGTTGGAAGTCGAGCGGCTGCTGGGCGTAGACGGCGACGGCGTCTTTGAGCGGCATCGTCATGGTGATCATCTGCTGCCCGGTGGAGGCCGGCGGGACGGAGATCATGCCGGAGGTGTGCGTCATCAGGTCGCGGATGGTGATGGGGCGCGCGGGCTTTTCGAGCGTGAGCTTGCCGCCTTCGCGAGATGTGATCACCAGTTGGCCGCGAAACTCAGGCAGGTGCTTCTCGACGGGATCGTTCACGCGCAGGCGGCCTTCATCGGCGAGCATCATGACAGCCACGCCGGTGACGGGCTTGGTCATCGACATGATCTGGAAGATGCTGTCGCGCTGCATGGGCTTTTTCGCCTCGATGTCCTGGAACCCGGCGGCCTCAAAGTGGGCGAGCGCGCCCCGTCGCTGGACGAGGGTGACGATGCCGCTCACCAGGCCCTTGTCGACGAACTCCTTCATGCGCGGCGCGATCCTGGCGAGGCGGGCGGCGTCCATGCCCGCCTTTTTGGCGTCGGTTGGCGGCGGGGCGGACCACAGTGCGATGGCGATGATTGTTGTGAAGATGAGTCTGCGTGTCATGGGTGGTGATCAACCGAGAATTATAATCACAGTTCATGACTCTCCACGCGCTGACACGAAGAAGTCTGATGGCGGCGAGCTCGATCGCCGGCGCGGTCCGGGGCCAGAGCCGTGCGCCGGACGCGGCCCTGATCAGGCGCAACGACGAGTCTGTGACGGGCATGCTGAAGCGCCAGATCACCGACCCGAAACATCGCTACGCGGGCAACTTTCCAGACGAGACGGGGCTGTACTTCCCCGGCACGTGCAGCGGGCAGCTTGATGCGTACACGGCGGCGTTCGTCACGCTCGGGTCGAAGTTTCACAAGTCGCCGGAACTCTTTGAGCGGATCAGGCTCGCGGCGGCGTGCTTGCTGAGAATGCAGAACCAGTGGGGCAATGTCGATTTGCCGATCACCAACTTCAACTCGCCGCCGGACACGGGCTTCGTTACACACGGCGCGGCAGGCGCAGCGGCGGTGGCGAATAAGTACGGCGCGCCGGAGATCTTTGCGCTCATCGAGCCGTTTCTGAGGAAAGCGGGCGGC
Organism: uncultured Solibacteraceae bacterium; assembly: GCA_964472745.1. GTDB lineage: Bacteria > Acidobacteriota > Terriglobia > Bryobacterales > Bryobacteraceae > CAYYNC01. The sequence goes on along the minus strand of CAYYNC010000004.1, from coordinate 140,450 downwards.
GCGATGGCCGAGGGCGGGGTCCACACGCCGAATCATCGCTGGGTGATATGTGAGGCGCTCGCGCAGATTCACGAGTTAATGCCCGACTCGCGCTACACGCGGCGCATCGACCAATGGCTCGCGGAGGGGATCGATATCGACGCCGACGGGCAGTACAACGAGCGGTCGACGACTGTGTACAACGCGGTGACGAACAAAGCGCTGGTGGTGGCGGCCCACAAGCTGAGGCGGCCGGAGCTGCTGGAGCCGGTGCGGCGCAATCTCGATGCGATGCTCTATCTGCTGCACGCCGACGGCGAGGTGGTGACGGAGATCTCCGTGCGGCAAGACCAGAACCAGCGCGGCGACATGGGCCGTTACTGGTTCCCGCTGCGCTACATGGCCATCAAGGACGGCGACGGCCGGCTGGGCGTGCTGGCGCGGCGTTACGAAGAAAAACAAGCGTCGCTGACGATGTACTTGCAGTATCCGGAGATCCTTGCCGAGCTTCCCGCGGCTCAGCCGCTGCCGCAGAATTTTGTGCGCGTGATGCCGGCGGTGCGCGTGGCGCGGGTGCGGCGGGGGTCGTTGAGCGCCACGGTGATGTTCAACGGCAGCAGCCGGATCCTTGCGGCGCGCAAGGGCGCGTGCGTGGTGGAGGCGGTGCGTTTCGCGTCGGCGTTTTTCGGGAAGGGGCAGTTTGCCGCGCAGGAGTGGGCCGAGGCGGAGGAGGGCATCCGGATGACGCAATCGCTCGAAGGGCCTTACTACCAGCCGGTCGAGCCGCCGCAGAAAGTGGATGCGCAGGCTTGGGGCGCTTCGCGGCGGCTGAGGCGGCAGACGGAGGTTTGCAGGCTGCGGCAGCAGGCTGTGGTGCGTGAGCGTCCGGGCGGCGGGGCGCTCGAGATCTCGGCCGAGGGCACGGATGGGGTCCCGTTGACCGTTGAGATCACGCTGCGGCCGGGCGGGAAGCTGGAGGGCTGCGAGCCGGTGGGGGATCTGCGCGACGCGATGCTGCTGAAGTCGGGATACGCGACGTATCGGGTGGGCGCGGATGCCGTGCGGTTCGGGCCGGGATTCGCGGAGCACAGCTATGTCGAAGTGCGCGGCGCGCAGCCGCGCCTGCCGGGGCTGGCGGTCTATCTGTGCGGGTTCACGCCGTTGAAGCGGACGGTGGAGTTCGAGTTTCTGTAGGGGCAGGAGGGCGGTGCACCCACGATAGCGAAGAGGGGTCTGCCGCCGCCGCTGGTAGGAGCGGCGAAGCGTCGCGTGCCGGGGTCTCCAAGGGGATCTTGAAGGGCCAAGTTTTTCATCCGGCTGAAGTCTTGAGGACGGACTCATCTCAGGTGAGGAATGCGGAGCGCGGGAGGAGGGGTGACGCTCACTGGCTTATGAGGACGCCGTCGAAGTGGTTAGATGGCCAGTTTGAACCCCCCGGTACTTGCTCGATACTCATGTCTTCATTCGCTGGGTCGCCGAGCCGCACAAGCTCTCAAGGCAGCAAGAGCGGGTGGTGAGCAGCGCATGAGGAAGGCCTGAGCCCCTGGGGGGATCAGTGCCGCTCATGGAGTTGGCCCTGCTCCTGTGCGAGGACAGGCGCCGCATCAGAGCGAGCCCGGATGAGCTGTTTGGTGAACTCGAGGCAAATCCGTTGTTTCCGTTGCTCCCGCTGACGGTCGATATCGCGGTTGAAATGCTGTCGTTGGGGAACGCCAGCCTGCGCGACCCTGCGGACCGGGCGATCGTAGCCACAACGCGCGTACACCGGCTGACGCCGGTGATCTTTGACCAGCGGATCATCGAGCCGGGACTGGTCCCTGTGGTCGAATAGCGGCTTCTACAGCCACTGCGATGGATTGTAGAGCGGGGGCTGTCTGATCTCGACGCAGCCGCGGCCGGTGGGGAGGACCTTGCCGGGGTTGAAGATGCTCTGCGGGTCGAAGAGCTCTTTCATGCGGCGGATCATCTCGAGCGTCGACTCCTTGAACTGGCGCGGCATCAGCTCGGTCTTCTCCATGCCGACGCCGTGTTCGCCGGTGATGGAGCCGCCGACGTCGACGCAGTATTCGAGGATCTCGAAGCCGGCGCGCTGGGCGCGTTCGATCTCGCCAGGGTGGCGGGCGTCGAAAAGAATGAGCGGGTGCATGTTGCCGTCGCCGGCATGGAAGATATTGCCGATCGTCAGCTCGTAGTGGTTGCCGATCTCGCCGATGCGGCGCAGCGCGGGCGCGATCTTGGTGCGCGGGACGACGCCGTCGTGGACGTAGTAGAAGGGGCTGACGCGGCCGACCGCGCCGAAGGCGTTTTTGCGGCCTTTCCAGAGCAACTGGCGCTCCTCTTCGGACTTCGCCTCGCGGAACGTGCGCACTTTGCACGCGCGGCACGCCTGCTCGACGCGCCCAGCCTGGTCCTCGACGGCCTCGCGCAGGCCCTCGAGCTCAATGAGCAGCACGCCGGCGGCGTCCATGGGGTAGCCGGCGTGCGTCGATTCCTCGACCATGCGCATCAACGTGCCGTCGAGCATCTCGAGGGCCGCCGGCGTGATGGCGCGGGCGGTGATCTCGCTCACCGTGGCGCCGCAGTCGTCCACCGAATCGTAGATCGCGAGAAGCGTCTTCACGGCCTCCGGCTTGCGCATCAGGCGCACGATGATCTTGGTCACCAGCGCCATCGTGCCTTCGCTACCCGTCAACAACCCGGTGAGGTCGTAGCCGGGCACATCGCAGTAGCGCGCCCCGGTGTTGATCACGCTGCCGTCGGGGAGCACCGCCTCCAGGCCGAGGACGTGGTTCGTCGTCACGCCGTAGGCGAGGGTGTGCGGGCCGCCGGCGTTCTCGGCCACGTTGCCGCCGATGGTGCAGGCGCGCTGGCTGGAGGGATCCGGGGCGAAGAAGTAGCCCTGGTTCTGGACCGCGATCGTGAGATCGAGGTTCACCACGCCCGGTTCGACGACTGCGCGCTCGTTGGCGAGGTCGATCTCAATAATGCGGTTCATGCGCGCGAAGCTGACGGCGATGCCGCCGAGCCGCGGAATCGCGCCGCCGCTCAAGCCCGTGCCCGCGCCGCGGCCCGTGATGGGCACGCCGTCCTTGCGCGCGACCTTCACGATCTGCGAGACCTGCTCAGTCGATCGAGGGAAGACGACGATGTCGGGCCGGGCCTTGTCCACTCCGCCGTCGTACTCATAGAGCTTGAGGTCCTCGGGCTTGTCCAGGTACCCTCGTGGCCCCACGATGCGAGCCAGTTCGGCTCGCGCGGCTGCGCTCAGCATTCCGGCGCTCCTTCCTCCAGCCAGCCTACAGCAATGAGGTGATGTCCTGGAGAATCTTGGGATCGGTCCAGTCGCGGGGGCCGATGTATTTCTGGACGACGCGGCCGTCGCGGTTGATCACGTAGGTCTCGGGATACTTGAACGTGCCGTACTCGGCGGAGATGTTGGCCTCGGGATCACGCGAGGTCTCGAAGGCGATTCTCGCGCGGGAGATGAAATCGCGGTAGGCTTTCTCGTTGGTGTCGACACTCACCCCCAGGACGACCACGCCCTTCGAGCCGAGCTGCCGCGCCATGGCGTCGAGCGACGGCAGCTCGTCGATGCAGGGCGGGCACCAGGTGGCCCAAAAGTTCAGCACCAGGACCTTGCCGCCAAAGTTGTTGCGGCGGATGACCTTGCCGCTGTCTGTCGTCACCTGAAAGCGTGGGGCCCTGTCGCCGACGCTGACGAGGCGCTCTTGCAGGGAATCGGCCACGAACCAACACAGGACGACTATCAACGCACCGGCCGCGGCCTGTATCCTGAAAGCAAGCGTATTCATAATCGGGAGGCCCAAATCTGATTGTATCGCGGCGTCCCGATCAGGCATCCGAACAGAGTGAACGGCTGAGGCCATGCGGATCACGCGCAGGATCGACTTTTCGGCTTCTCACACTTGCTACAATCCCGCCCTTTCGACGGCGGAGAACGACGCGTTGTACGGCGACGACGCCAACCCGCACGGTCATGGGCACAACTATGTGCTCGAGGTAACGCTCGAAGGCGAGCCGGACGATGTAACGGGCATGATCGTCGATTTGAAGGATGTGAAGCGGGTGCTCGAGGAGGAGGTTGTGGGGCCCATGGACCACCGCCACCTAAACCACGAAGTCCCGCCTTTTGATCGAGTTGTGCCGACTACGGAGAACCTGGCGGTGGAGATCTGGAGGCGCCTGGCGCCACGGTTCGCCAAGGCGAACGGAAAGCTGAGCTCAATCCGGCTCTACGAGACGGAAGACTTGTATGTCGATTACGAGGGGAACTAGGTGATGGCCCGCGCGCGAGTGACACGGCGTTACCGGTTCTCTGCCGCGCACCGACTGCACTCGCCTCTGCTGCCGGAGGCGGCGAACCGCGAGGTCTACGGGAAGTGCAACAACCCCTACGGCCATGGGCACGACTACGTGCTGGAGGTGTCTGTCGCGGGCGAGATCGATCCTGCCACCGGGCGGGTGATGCCGCTGGCGCTGCTCGACCAGCTTGTGCAAAGCGTCATCCTCCGCAAGCTGGACCGCCGGAATCTGAACAGAGAGGTGGAGGAATTCGCCACCCTGGTCCCTACGACTGAGAACCTGGCGGCGGTGATCGCCCGGCGGCTTGCTCTGGCTTGGGGCAGAAATTTGCCCGGCCAGCCGGCGCGGGTGGAGAAGGTCCGCATCCACGAGACAAGAAACAACATCTTTGAAGTGAGGGCGCCCCAAGGGGGCGGGCTGAGCAGCCTGACTACCGCCGCCGAGGCGGGCGCCGGAATGCGAGAGTCCGATGAAGAACTCCAAAGCGCTGATTAAAGTGCTGAATCGAAAGGAAGAGGAGGAGGGGCCGATCGCCGGCTACGTGCGCGGCATCATCGAGGAGATCGGCGAGGATCTGGGACGAGAGGGCCTTGTTCGGACGCCCCTGCGCGCCGAGAAAGCGTTCCGATTCCTCACGAGCGGCTATGAAGCCGACTTGGGCGAGATTGTCAACGGCGCCGTCTTCAACGAGAAGTGCGACGAGATGGTGGTGGTGAAGGACATCGAGTTCTTCAGTCTTTGCGAGCATCACATGCTGCCGTTCTACGGCAAGGCGCACGTGGCCTATCTCCCGAAACACAAAATCATCGGGCTCAGTAAGATACCGCGCATCGTGGACATGTATGCCCGGCGCCTGCAAGTGCAGGAGCGGCTGACGCAGCAGATCGCTCGCTGCATTCAGGAAGTCCTGGAGCCACAGGGCGTGGGCGTCATCATCGAAGCGCGCCATTTCTGCATGATGATGCGCGGGGTCGAGAAGCAGCACTCCGGGACCGTAACCTCGGCCATGCTGGGCATGATGCGGCAGCGCAAGGACACCCGCGATGAGTTCCTGGCGCTGGTGCGGCAGAACTCGCTCAACGCCTGAGCCTTGAATCAGCCTTCCCGCTTTGCGTTAGGATGAAGGGGAATGCTGGACGATTTCCGCCTCTTCGAGGTCCAGGACCCCTTTGGCCGGACGTGGACGGCCGAATTCCGGTGGCAACAGAATGCGATCTCGATCCGCCACAGCGACTCGATCGACTGCAAATACTATTTGCGCTCGGAGGGCGAGCCCGAGCGGGAACTGGTGGTCGCGTTGCGGCACCCCGATCTCCTGGCGCTGGCCGTGGAGCGCGGCCGGGAGCTGACTGACTCGTGGGTGATGAAGCTGGCTTCGCTGCACGTGGCGCACATGATCTCCACCTGGGAGGACATGGAAAAGACGCTGGTGACGATGCTTCCGCAGGATCTTGCGCGCCACAACCGGGAGCTGGAGGAGGCCGCGGAGCGGGCGCGGTTGATGGTCAGGTAAAGAAATCGCCGCATGGGATTGCATTCAGCCCCGCCTTCGGAGAAAATCCGCATAGAATCCAGTCGGGATATCCGGGAGGACTTCTGGCAATGATCAACTGCCCCGAGTGTGACGCGGTCATCGACGTCGAAGAGGAAGAGCTCGACGAGGGCGAACATCTGGAATGCGAGGAATGCGGCGCCCTGTTCGCGGTGGCCGGCCTCAACCCGTTGGAACTTGTCCCCGCCGAAGACGATGAGTTCGACGACGAGGACGAAGACGAGGACGAGGAGTTCGATGAGTTCGACGAGGAAGGCGAGGATGAGGAGGACGAGGAGGAAGAGGAAGAATGGCGCTAGGGGCGCCGCTCTCCTCGCCGGGCTGATCCTGGCCGTTCTCTTGTGGACCGCGCCGGCGCTTGCCGTGGCGGCCGGGGCGCCGTATGCCCTGATCGCGGGAACCGTGTTCCGCGATCCGGGTTTTGCGCTGCCGGGGGCCGAAGTGGCTCTCAGCGTCAGAGCCGCGCCGGAGAAGGGAAAACGTCCGAAACCTCAGAAGGCGCTCTCCGACCGCCGCGGCGAATTCGCCTTCCGCGTCCCCGCGGGCAAGGCCCAGTACGTGTTGACCGTGCAGGCGAAAGGCTTTGCCGGCGAAGAAAAGACGGTCGACATCTCCGGCGAGGAGAGGGTCGACGTGTACTTCTACCTGAAACCAACGGCACATTGATGTCGTCATAGGAGAAAGAGCATGAGGCGGCGCAATTTCCTTCACACGTGTGTCATCGCTCTATGCTGCACCGCGTTGGCGGCGGCCCAGTGGACCAACCAGAAGAAGTCCAAGCCGCGCGACCCGACGATTCGCAACGTGCAGGGCGTGGTCTCGCTGCCCGACGGCTCGCCGTCCGAAGGGGCCGTGGTGAAGATCAAGAACCTGAAGACGCTTCAGATTCGCTCTTACATCACGCAGGCCGACGGCAAGTACCAGTTCCACAACCTGAGCACGAACATCGACTACGAGCTGACCGCCGAGTGGAAAGACCACGCGAGCAGCAAGCGGACGCTTACCGTTTTTGACAACCGCCTCGACGCCGTGATGAACCTCAAGTTGGAGCCCAAGGCTTCAGGCGAGAAACAGGAAACCAAACCCAGTGAGGAGAAGTAGAGCATGAAACTGCTAACCACGATCACTCTTGCCGCCTGTGCGATTGCCGCGGAACCCATGCTGATCGGCGGCACGAAATTCACCGAGCTCAAGCTGAAGTCGCTGGACGGCGCGCCAGCCACGATCAAAACGGAGGGGAAGATCACCGCCGTCGTCTTCATCGCCACCCAGTGCCCGATCTCGAACGACTACAACGAGCGGATGAAAGCGCTCTACGCCGACTACGCATCGAAGGGCGTGCAGTTCGTGTTCGTGAACTCGAACTCCACCGAGCCCCCCGAGGAGGTGGCGCGGCATGCGAAGCAGCACGGCTTCCAGTTCGCGGTCTACAAGGACCCCGATAACAAGGAAGCGGACCGCTTCGCCGCCGAAGTGACGCCGCACGTGTTTGTCCTGGACAAGACCGGCACGGTGGCCTATCGTGGAGCGATCGACGACCAACGCAACGAGGAAAAGGTGACGAAGAAGCCGCTGCGCGAAGCGCTGGACGCGCTGCTGACGGGCAAGGCTGTGCCCGTCACAGAGCACAAGGCGTTCGGTTGCACGATCAAGAGAGCGAAGAAGACGACGTGAGAAGGCTCCTGCCCGTCCTGCTGCTGGCCGCCAGTGCGTTCTCCGCGGATCTGAAGCCCGTCGACGAGAAGAGCTACGCACAGCTTGTCGCTTCCGCGAAGGGCAAGGTGCTGCTGGTGAATTTCTGGGCGACGTGGTGCGTGCCCTGCCGCAAGGAGATGCCGCTGCTTGTGGCGATGGAGCAGCGGCTGAGGGCGAAGGGCTTTCAAGTGATCACGGTCTCCGCCGACGAGCCGGAGCAGGAGGCGGCCGCGAAGGCCTTCCTGGAGACGCACAAGGTCCCGGCGCCGGCATACATCCGCCGCGCCAAGGACGACGATGCTTTCATCCGGCTTGTCGATCCGAAGTGGTCGGGCGCGCTGCCGGCGTTGCTGCTCTATGGGCGCGACGGAAAGAGAGTGCGTTCCTTCTACGGCGAAGCCGACATGAAGGCGCTCGAAGCGGCGATCGTAAAGCTGCTCTAAACCGTTTCGCCGCGGATGAGGTCGTCGAAGGTCTCGCGGCGGCGGACCACGCGCCAGCGGTCTCCTTCGACGAGCACTTCGCACGGGCGCGGCCGCGTGTTGTAGTTCGACGCCGCCACCATGCCGTAGGCGCCCGAGGTCAGCACGGCGACCATGTCCCCGGGCAGGACGTTGGCGATCTCGCGGTCTTTCGCGAGAAAGTCGCCGCTTTCGCAGACCGGGCCGACTACGTCCGCCGTGACTGTGCCGAACGCGGACTTTCTCAGCGGCACAATCTCGTGATACGCGCCATAGAGCGAAGGCCGTATGAGGTCGTTCATCGCCGCGTCCACAACGATGAACTCCTTCGAGCCGCTCTTTTTGCGGTAGAGTACGCGCGTGATCAGCGCGCCGGATTCCGCCACGATCGAGCGGCCCGGCTCGAACAGCAGGAACAGGTCCTTGCCTTCGGTCAGGCGCCGGATGCCGGCCAAGAACGCGGCTATGTCGGGGCGCTGGTCCGAAGGCTTGTAGGGGACGCCGATGCCGCCGCCGAGGTCGAGATGGCGGATGGCGATGCCGCGGGCGCGCAGGCGATCGGCCAGCGAGACCAGCCGGCCTGCGGCCTCGGCCAGCGGGCTCAGGTCGAGCAGTTGCGAGCCGATGTGGCATCCCACCCCGTCCAGGCTGATGCCCGGCAGGCGGCGGGCGCGCTCGTAGACATCCACCACCTCGGCGATGTCGATGCCGAACTTATGATCCTTCAGGCCGGTTGAGATGTACGGGTGAGTCTCGGCGTCGACGTCGGGATTCACGCGCACGGCGATGGAAGCGGTCACGCCCCGGCGCACCGCCAGCGAACTGATGAGCGCGATCTCGGCCTCGCTTTCGCAGTTGAAGCTGTGGATGCCCTTCTCGAGGGCGTACTCGATCTCGTCGCGCGTCTTGCCGACGCCGGCGAAGACCACTTTCGCCGGATCGCCGCCGGCTTGAATCACGCGAAACAACTCGCCGCCGGAGACGATGTCAAACCCCGCGCCCGCGCGCGCCAGCAGCGCCATCACGGCGAGGTTCGAGTTCGCCTTGACGGCGTAGCAGACGCGGTGCGGCACGCCCTCCAGCCCGCGCGTGTAACCAGCATAAGCTTCGAGGATCGCGCGGCTCGAATAGGCGTAGCAGGGCGTGCCTTCGGCGGCGGCCAGGCGCGAAAGTTCGACGTCCTCACAGAACAGCGCGCCATCGCGGTACTGATAGGGGGTGTCCATGCGGATTGGGTTCACTCCACCTTGAGGACGATCACGGTCTGATCGTCGTGCATGGGCTGCGTGCCGCGGAACTCGCGGACATCGTCGACGATGCGGTCGGCCACCTCCTGCGGGGGGCGCGCATGGATCTTCTTGAGCAGCACCGGAAGCCGGACCTCGCCGTACATCTCGCCGCGAGGGCTGGCCTGGTCCTGCACGCCGTCCGAGTAGAGCACCAGCAGGTCGCCCTTGCGCGCCTCGAAGCGCACTTCGTCGTACTCGATGTTCTCGAGCAAGCCGACGGGAACGCCGGCGGCCTGAGGCGTAATGATCGAGCCGCGGCGGACCACGAGGGGCGCGGTCGCGCCCGCGTTGGCGATGGTGAAAGTGCGCTCGCGCGCCTGCCACAGCATCACCAGCAGGGCTACGAAACGAGCTTCCACCTTGCGCTCCAGCAGGGTTTCGTTCAGATCCTTGAGCAGCCGCGCGGGCGTCTTGCGCTTCCGGGCGATGCTGCGCAGGAGGCCGCTGAACAGCGCGCCGTAGAGCGCCGCGGAAACGCCCTTGCCGCTCGAATCGCCGAAGGCGAGCATGGCGTGCTCGTCGTCGTACTCGAAGAAGTCGTAGACGTCGCCGGTGATCTGCCTGGCGGGTTCGACGCGGATGCCGGCCGACAGTCCCGGAATCTCGGGCGCCTCGCGCGGCAGCATGATCTCCTGAAGCTGGCGCGCGGCTTCGAGATCTTTCTGCATCGTCTTTTCGCGCGCTTCGACCTCAGCATAGAGCCGGGCGTTTTCGATCGACGTTGCGATCTGCGGTGCAATGAGCGAGAGCGTGCGGACGTGGTCCTCGGTGAAGTAGCCGACACGCTCGCTTTCGAGATCCATCACGCCGATGACGCGGTCCTTGACGATCAGCGGGATGGCGACTTCGCTGCGGATGCCGGGCTCCGCTTCGACGAAACGCGGATCGGCCAGCGTGTCGCGCGCAAGCACCGGCTGGCGCGAGCGCGCCGCGGCGCCGGTGAGTCCGCGATCGAGCGGCATGCTCTCATGTCGAACGCGCTGGTCGTAGTGCAGGCTGAAGAGGCAGCGCAGAAGCTGCTGCTCCTCATCGACGCGCAGGATGATGAACGCGTCGTAGTTGATGAGCGTGCGGACGGACTTGGCGATCTTCTCGAGCAGCGCGTCAAGCTGGAGGATCGAGCTGAACTCCTGACCCAGCAGCGCCAGCGTCCGCTGGATGCGCCCCTGGCGCTCCACGCGCCGGTAGAGGCTGGCGTTGACAATCGCCGCCCCGACGCGGCCGGCGATCAGTTGGAGAAGCGCGCTGTCGCGCTTGCTGAAGGCGTCGGGCAGCGTCGATTGGACGTCGAGCACGCCCACCAGCTTCTGCCGCACAATCATCGGCACGGCCAGCTCGCTGCGCACCGCGTCCAACGCGTTCAAGTAACGCTGATCGCTGCGGACATCGCCGACAAGCACGGGAGCGCGCAGCGCCGCCGCCGTGCCGGTGATGCCTTCGCCGACGGGGATCACAAGATTCTGGACCACTTCGGAGCGGTGCCCCAGGGCGTAGCGGATGCGCAGTCCCTGGCGCTTTTCGCTGTAGAGCAGGATCGCGAACAGCTCGTGAGGGATCACTTGGCGGACGATTGTCGCCACTCTCTCCAGCAGTTCATCGAGATCCAGCGTCTCGGAAGCGGTGGAGCTCACTTCAAGCAGGAAGTCGAGCAGCTCCGCGCGCTCCTCGAAGTCGACTCGCGACTTGCGTGATTCAGCCATGACGTTACCGGATGGTGGCCTCGACGATTTTCACGCTGGCGCTCGCGCCGATGCGCGTTGCGCCGGCCGCGGTCATTGCCTTCAGATCGTCCAGCGTCCGGATGCCGCCGGACGCCTTCACGCCCATCTCCGGGCCCACCACGCGCCGCATCAGGGCGATGTCGGCCGCGGTCGCGCCGGACTTTGAGAAACCCGTCGAGGTTTTTACGAAATCCGCCCCGGCGACCTTGGCCAGCGTGCAGGCCATAATCTTCTCGGCCTCATCGAGCAGCGCGGTCTCGATGATCACCTTCAACTCGGCGCCGCCGTTGTGGCACGCCTGGGCTACGGCGTGGATGTCGTTGCGCACGGTGACCAGGTCGCCGCTTTTCAGCGCGCCGATGTTCATCACCATATCGATTTCGTTCGCACCCGCGCGGATCGCCACCTCGGCCTCGCACACCTTGGCGGCGGTGGATGTGGCGCCGAGTGGAAAGCCCGCCACGGTGCACACCTTCACCGGCGCGCCCTTCAGCTCGGCGGCGACCAGCGGCGTCCAATAGGGATTGACGCAGACGCTGGCGAAGCAGAATTCGCGCGCCTCCCGGCACACGCGGCGCACTTCGTCCGCCGTGGCTTCGGGCTTGAGGATGGTGTGGTCGATGAGGGCCGCGACAGCGGGGTCGATCCGCGTGAGAGTCCCGCAGGCTGTCAGCCGGCAGGCGCCGGCCTGGGCCATGGCCTTCGCAGCCGGGACGCAGATTCCTCCGGCGCATGTCCCCCCGCAGTCCGGGCACGCCGGGCTCTCGTTGCCGAGCCGCGGCCGTGAGGGAGCGGTTGGGGTTGGGGAAGAGCCCGGCTTCAGGCGGCCCAGAATCTCCTCCCCGATTTCCGCTACGATTCGCTGGAGTTCCGCGGGGTCCATTGTGAGTACTGCCGTTCGATCGCTGTAATCTTATCGATGCGGGCCTGGTGGCGGCCGCCGCCGAACGGCGTTTCAAGCCACGTGCGGAGCACCTCCTCCGCCTGGTTTTCGGTCAACAATCGCCCCCCGAGCGTCAGCACGTTGGCGTGGTTATGCTCGCGGCTGTTGCGGGCCGAAGCCCGATCATAGCACAAGGCCGCTCGGATGCCCGGCACCTTGTTGGCGGCCATTGCGCTGCCGATACCCGCCCCGTCCACGATCACGCCGAGCGCCGCCTTGCCGTCCGCCACCAGCCGCGCGACGGCGTGGGCGATGTCGGGATAATCCGCCGCCTTTTCCTCATACACGCCGGCGTCGCGCACCGCGCGCCCCATCTCCTCCAAGACCGTTTTCAGCCGCTCCTTCATGCGAAAGCCGCCGTGGTCGGCGCCGATCGCGACGGTGTTCTCCGGAGGCGCGAGGCCTTCCAGATCGCGCGCGTCCATTTCGACGACGGCGACGCCGCGCTCGCGCGCGAGGTCCCGCGCCGAAGGCGTGAAGATCGTTCCCTTCGGCACGCGCAACTCGCCCGCGGCAGGGATATCCCGCTCGATGATCACGCGGCGCATACCTCGATGATAGCGGCTCTACGACGTCAGCTTCCGTTTACGGATTTCGTCGAGGAATACCGCCAGGATGATCACCGATCCGATGATGGCCTGTTGCAAGTAGGGCGAGATGCCGAGCAAGTCGCTGCCGTTTGACAACAGCCCCATGATGAAAGCGCCGATCAGCGTGCCGACCACGCTGCCTTCGCCGCCGCGCAGGCTGCCGCCGCCGATCACCACGGCCGCGATGGCCTGGAGCTCGTAGCCCTGTCCGGCGGTGGGCTGCCCCGTCATCAGGCGGCTGCATTCGATCATTCCCGCGAGGCCGGTGAGCATGCCGCCCGCCGCGTAGACCGCTGTCGTGTGGAACGCCACCGGGATGCCGGTGTAGTAGGCGGCTTCCGGGTTGCTGCCGATCGCGAACGCGTGACGGCCCATGCGAGTGTGCTCCAGCAGGACGTGCACGCCGGCGCCGCAAATCAGAAGGATCCAGAGCACGAACGGCACGCCCAGCAGGTTGCCTTCACCCAGAAACGAAAAGCCCTTCGGCAGGTTGTGCACCGGCAGCCCGTTGGAGATGATCAGCGCGAGACCGCGAAAGATGCCCAGCGTTCCCAGAGTGACGATGAAGGGGTTGATCTTCATCTTCGTGGTCACCAGCCCGTTCACGAGGCCGCATCCCAGCCCTGTCGCGACGCCCGCCAGAATCCCGAGGGCGATCGGCTGGCCCGCCTCCATCGTCATCGATCCCAGCAGGCCGCTCAGCGCCAGCATCGCGCCCACGGAAAGATCGATGCCTCCGGCGATGATGATCATCGTCATGCCCAGGGCCATGATGTTGATCACCGCGGTCTGCCGGATGACGCTCGACAGGTTCGTCCCAGTGAGGAAGTGCGGCGAAGCGATTGAGAGGCCGGCGAACAGGAGGATCAGCGTGAAAAAAGGAAACAGCCTCTGGATCATGACTCCTGTCCTTCCTCCGCGCCGAGCGCTGCGAACTTCAGAATCTCTTCCTGCGTCGTATGGCCTGGCAGCTCGGCCGCGATGCGCCCCTGGCGCATCACCAGGATGCGATCGGCCACTTGGAGCAGTTCGGGCAGCTCGCTCGATACCATGAGTATGGCCGCGCCCTCGCGCGCCAGCTCATCCATCAGGTGGAAGACCTCCATCTTCGCGCCGATGTCGATGCCGCGTGCCGGCTCGTCGAACAGCACCACCTTCGCGCCGCGCACCACCCATTTGGAGATCACGACTTTCTGCTGGTTGCCGCCGCTCAGTTTGCCCGCGGGCTGCGAGGGCGATCCGGCCCGCAGCCGGAGCCTCTCCCACTGCGCGCGGACGATGTCGCGCTCCATGCCGTGGCTCAGAAAGCCGAGGCGCGACACGCGCTCGACGCTTGCCATCAGCATGTTGTGCGCGACGGGAAGTCCCACGGCCAGCCCGGCGCGCTGCCGGTCCTCCGGCACCAGCGCCAGCCCGCACAGCACAGCGTCGCGCGGCGAACGGATCTTTACTTCGCGGCCCTCGATGAAGACGCGACCCGAGTCGACGGGATCGGCGCCGAAGATCGCGCGGCACAGCTCTGTCCGTCCGGCTCCGACCAACCCCGCCAGTCCTACGATCTCACCCGCGCGAATGCTCAGCGAGACTCCCGCCAGGACTCCTTGCCGCGTGAGGTTCTCAACTCGCAGCCGCTCTTCGCCCGGCGGCAGCGGGTTGCGTTTGTAGATTGCTTCAAACTCGCGCCCCACCATGTGGCGGATCAGGTCGGCCGTGGTCGTGCCGGCCATATCCTCCGTGTAGACGGTCTCGCCGTCGCGAAGCACGGTCACGCGGTCGCCCAGCGAGCGCAGCTCTTCCATGCGGTGCGTGATGTAGATGACGCTTACGCCGCGGCCGCGCAGCCCGCGGGCGATGCGAAACACCTCGTGCGATTCGGCCTGAGACAACGACGAGGTCGGCTCGTCGAAGATGAGCAGCTTCGACTGGAACGCGATCGCGCGACAGATCTCCACAAGCTGCTTGCCCGCGGGGCTCAGTTTCTCCACCCTCGCCTCGGCGCTGAGCGGAAAACCGTGCTGCTCGATGAGCCGGGCGGCTGATTGAACCAATTTGCGCCGCTGCACCCAGCCCAGAGGACCGCGCGGCTCGCGGCCGAGGTAGATGTTTTCGGCCACGCTGAGGTGCGGCGCCAGCAGGCTCTCCTGGTGCACCATCGAGACGCCCGCCCGCTGCGCTTCCGCCGGCGAGCGGAATGCAGTGCGCTGTCCCTGCCAATACATCTTGCCCGCGCCGGCCTCATGCATCCCAGCCACGATCTTCATCAGCGTGGATTTGCCCGCGCCGTTCTCGCCGAGCAGCAGATGGATCTCGCCTTCGCGCACCGCCAGGTCTCCGCGCGCAAGCGCGGTGACGCCGCCGAAACGCTTCTGAATTCCGCTCAGCTCAAGCAGCATCCGGCAAAGTAACCAGATTACACCCCGCTGCCATGCCGCACTTCGAACACAGTACCGTCATCGGATCGGCCGTCGAAGCCGTTCTCGCGTTCTTTGGCTTCGTCGCGGGCCGGGTCGCGAGGCTTCGGCTTCGCCGCATGTTTCGATACCGCCACGCGGTGACCGATGGGGTGGTTAATCCACAGGCGCCACTTCGCTGTCGTCAGCCGGATTCTCAAAGCGCGTGAAGGCGTGCAGGAACACCAGCGGAATCTTGCCCGTGGGCCCATTGCGCTGCTTGGCGAGGATCAGCTCCGCGCGGCCGCGCAGGTCGTCGCGGTCCTTGTGGTAGACCTCCGGGCGGAAAATGAAGGCCACCATGTCGGCGTCCTGCTCGATCGAGCCCGATTCGCGCAGGTCGCTCAACTGCGGGCGGAAATCCCCGATGCGCTGTTCCGGCGCGCGGCTCAACTGCGAGAGCACAAGGAACGGCATATTCAGGTCTTTGGAAAGCAGCTTAAGCCCGCGTGACAGCGCGGCCACCTCTTCCACGCGGTTGGCGTTGCGCCGCATGCTCGACGGCGCGTGCATCAGTTGCAGGTAGTCCACCACGCAGAGGCCCAGGGGCGGCTGCCCTGGCCGGGTCTGGGAGATCAGACGCCGCAGTTTCGCGTTGATGTCGAGCAGCGAGGACGAAGACGTGTCGTCGATGTAGACCGGCGCATCGTAGATGTCGGCCGCGGCGTTCGCCAGCAGCGCGCGCTCGTCGTCGTCGAGAAAGCCGCTGCGGAAGCGTTGCTGGTCTACGCGCGCCCGCGAGCAGATGAGACGGGTCAGGAGGGAATCCTTCGACATTTCAAGCGAGAAGATCGCCACGCCGCGCGGCGACTTGCGGTTCGTCGCCACGTGCAGCGCGATGTTGAGCGCCAGGGCGGTCTTGCCCATCGCCGGGCGCGCCGCCAGGATAATCAGCTCTCCGCCGCGCATGCCGCCGGTCATCTCGTCGAACCTCTTGTAACCGGTGCTGATGCCTTGAATGCGATGCGCGGGGTCGAGGAACTCGTCGAGCCCGCCTTCGGCCTGATCGAGGATGTCGCGGGCGCTCAACAGGGTCTCTTTTGCGCTGGCCTCGCCGAGCTTGAGCAGCGAATCCTCGGCCGCGGTGAGGATATCGTGCGGGCTGTCCTCCTGGAGGAAGCAGCGGTCCATCGTCTCCCGCGAGACCTGTATGAGCGTCCGCAGCACCGACTTGTCGCGCACGATCTGCGCGTACTCTTCGAGCTTCTGGAGCTCGGGCAGGTCGTCGTCGAGCGAGATCAGGTAGCTGAGGCCATCCACCGCCTCCAGTTCGCCGCGCCGCATCAGCTCGTTCGACAGTGTGACGCGGTCGATACGCTTCTGCTGCTCGAACAGATCCAGCATGCGCTGGAAGATGAGCCGGTGCTTCTCGAGGCTGAAGTCCTCCGGCTTCAACAGCGAGGCGACAGTGAGGAACTTCGAGTCGTCCAGCAGGATCGAGCCGAGGGTCATCCTCTCGGCGTAGACGTTCGCGGGCATTCCGCGATCAAAAACTGGGTCCTTGGTCTGGTGCATGGACGGCGGACGATTCTCAAGGTAAGCCGGGAGGGCGCCGCCCGGCAAGCTTTTGTCTCATCGAAAAATGCGCCTTTGCCATCAACGCCTTGAACTCACGGCGTTGTGAAAATGCTTGTGGAAATCTTGAGCAGCCTGACATCGTCCCTAAACCCGCCGCTGACAACGTCGTCGTCGTTCGAGGATGCACACCCGTGATAGTCGATGCGGATCGAATTCGTCTCGAGCGTTTGCCCAAGGGCCTGGTCCAACCGCGCCAGCGCGCGATTCAGCGCCAGCGCCGCCACCACAGTGCGCCGCCGCGAGTCGAGCAACTCATTCTGGCGCGTCAGAACAAGGAAGTTGGTCGACTCCCCGGTCTGAAAAAGCCTGATCTCGCTGGCCAGCTTCTCCTTCGCCGCCCGCTCGCTGGCGCGCGCGGCCTCGATGCGCTGCCGCGCGGTCACCACCGCCTGGATGGCGTTGCGGACCTCGGCCTCGATCCCCTGCTCGATCTGCCGCCGCACCAGCTTGATCCTGCGCTCGGCCACCGCCGCCTGGTCCAGCGCCGACTGGGCTGTGCGGTTGCGCGGATTCCACTCGATCTGAATACCGGCCTGAACGCTCTGGAAGCCGCCGCCGAACAGGTTCGACAAATTCTGCCCGTAGCCGCCGATGAAAAATGCGGGGATCGATCCGCCGAAGCTCACGTTGGGCAGCGGAGGCAGTCCGGCCAGACGTGAAAGGTCGTTCAACCGCTGGAGCTGTACGGCGCTCGCCTGGGCAAACGGGTTCTGAGTGAGCAGTTCAGATCCGGCGAGGCCGACGCTGTTGTAGTTGGCCACCAGGTTCACCTGCGGCCGGGTCTGGTCTTTCGCCAGCTCTCTCTGCACCACGACGGCATCCTCGCGCGCAGACAGCGATCTCAATTCGGCCCGCTTGGCGAGTGCGAGCTTCGCCGCCTCGGCGAGGTCTTCCGGGGGGCTCGCCGGCGATCGCTCCGAGACCGGCGCGATCCGCTCTTTCCACAGCGCGTCCTCGCGGTCCGGAGTCAGCATGGTCTTCAGCGCGTTCTCCGCGATGGTGACGGCGCCGATCGCCGACACGTAGTTGTCGATGCGGCGCTGCAACTCCGCCTCCGACGCCGCAAGCTCGACCGCGGCCAGCGTGCCCGATTCGATCTGGCGTTTGGTGCGCTCGAGTTGTTCGCGCGCCAGGTTGACGCCGTCCTCGGCGACGCTTGCGTCTTCGAGCGCGGCGCGCAGATCCCAGTAGGCGCCCTGCGTGCGGGTGATCACGTCGATCACTCTCAGCTCGAGATCGACCTTCGACTGGTCGGCGTGGCGGCCGCGGATGCGGAGCTCGGCGCGCTCGCGATCGATCTCCCGGTTGCGTGACAAAGGCATCGTGAAGCCCACGGTGAGCCGGGATTGCAGAAACGGGTTCAGCGAAATGAAGGGGTTGTTCGTGGACTGCCGCGAATTGTCGAAGTCGACGTGCGCGCTGAGGCCCTGAAACGGTGTGCGTTGAATCAGCGAAACACTGCCGGTGGTGAAGCGCTCCGCCAGCTTGCCATTGGCGGCGAATAGCGCGTTCGGCGTCGGCGTATTGCGGGTCTCGATGCCGGGGCCGAAACGCAGCAACGGGTCGAACGCGCCCTGAGCTCCCTTCAGCGCGGCCAAAGCGACGGAAACGTTGGTGCGCTCGATCTCGATCTCCAGGTTGTTCTTGAGCGCAAGCTGCACCGCCTCCTCAAGCGTCAATCGCCGCTCGATGGCGCCCACGCCTACGCGGTCGGCCAGCGCGGCCTTCGACGGCGGCTGCGCCGCCGCTCCGGCGGCAAAAACGGCGAGCAACAACAGCAGGCTCGTCGTCTGCTGCGCCGCGCGCCTGAACCGGAACCGCGCGAACAACCGCCCCACGCGGCCCCAGGCGGGCGAGTTGGCGATATCGTCGAAGATCGAATACGCCACCGGCGTCACCAGCAGAGTCAGCAACAGCGCCAGCGTCTGGCCGCCGATGACGACGATCGCCACCGTACGGCGCGTACCCGCGCCCGCTCCCGTGCCCACCGCCAGCGGGATCATGCCCGCCACCAGCGCGGCCGTCGTCATCAGAATCGGGCGCAGCCGGTCGAGGCAGCCCTGGTAGATCGCTTCGAGCCGGGGCATTCCCTGCCGGCGCAGTCCCTTGATGTGGTCGATTTGCAGAATCGAGTTCTTCTTGACGATGCCGAACAGCACCAGGATGCCGAGCGACGTGTAGATGATCGAGAAGTTCTCGCGCGCCAGGAAGAGGCTCAACAGAGCGAACGGCACCGACAACGGCAACGACAGCAATATCGTCACCGGGTCGATGAAGCTTTCGTAGTTCGCCGCCAGAATCATGTACATAAACACTAGCGAAAGCAGGAATGCGATCAGATAATTGCGCGTCGCGCGGGCTAGTTCTTTCGACTTGCCGATGGCGCCGTGCTGATACTCCGGCGGCATGTTCATCGAGTCCAGCTCCTGCCTGACGATCTGAAGGAGATCGCCCAGCGCGAGGCCCTTCGAGAGGTTCCCCCACACCATCACGCGGCGCTGGCGGTTCCAGCGCTCGATGACGGCCGGCCCGGTTCCGGGCTCGAGCGTCGCTACGTTCGAGATGGGCACGTTGCCCAGCGTGGCTGACGGGACGTACAGCCGCTCCAGGGCCAGCGCCGAGTTGCGGAACTCTTTGCTCACGCGCAGCTCCACGTCGTAACGGTCGTCGCCTTCCTTGTAGGTGGTCACCTGGTTGTCGCCGCCCACCAGGATGCGCATCGCGTTGGCCACCTGAGCGACATTCACGTTAAGGTCCGCGGCCTTGTCGCGGTTGATGTTGACCCTGACCTCAGGCTTGCCCGACTCGTATGTCAGCTCCAGATCGGCCACGCCGGGCACTTTCCGCAGACGGTCCATCAGCCGGTTGGCGTACTCTTCCAGCTTGCTCAGGTCGGGCCCCTGGATCGAGTACTGGAAGTCGCGGTCCACGTTGCCCTGAATCAGCGACGGGTTCTGCACGCCGGCGATGACGTCGGGATACTTGCGCAGGATCTGCCGCGACTGCTCCATCAACTGCCGCTGGCTGAATCTGCGTTGGGAAACGTCCACGAGCTCGACCAGGACCGAGCCCCGATCCACCTGCTGGCGGATGTCGGCGCCGATCGTGCTCAACAGATCGCGCACGCCGGGCAGCCTGGCGAGGTCCTTCTCGATCTCCGCCAGCACCTGCGTGGTCCCTTCAAGCGACGATCCCACCGGCATGCGCACGGAGACCTCGAACTCGCTCTGGTCCTCGATCGGCAGGAAGTCGATGCCCATGCGTTGAATCATTGGAACGGTGCTCGCCACCACGAGCACCGAGACAGCAACGATCACCCAGCGGTGGCTGAGCGACCAGGCCAGCATCTTCTTGTACGGCCCGGCAAGCATCCGGAAAAGGAGGCCCTCCTTGGTTTCGCCCTTGTGGGTGATCTTCAGGAAGCGCGAGCACAGCATCGGCGTCAGCGTGAAGCTCACCAGCAGCGACACCATGATGGCGAACGCCGCCGTGTAGCCGAAGCTCGACATGAAGCGGCCCACGATGCCCGGCATCAGCGCGATTGGTATAAAGATGATCACCAGGCTGAAAGTCGTCGCCATCACCGCCAGGCCGATCTCTTTCGTGCCTTCGACGGCCGCCTGCATCGGCGGCATGTCCTTCTCCTCCATGTGGCGGAAGATGTTCTCGAGCACCACGATGGCGTCGTCGATGACGATGCCGACAACAAGCGTCAACGCCAGCATCGTGATCTGGTTCAGCGTGAAGCCCATGTACTGCATGAGCGAGTAAGTGGAGATGATCGACGTTGGAATCGCAACGGCCGCGATCAGCGTCGAGCGCCAGTTGCGGATGAACAGCAGGACGATGATGGCCGCGAAGAAACCGCCCAGAATCAGGTGCTCCTGCACGGCGTGGAAGGCGGCGTTGATGAAGCCGCTCTGGTCGCGGGCGTATGTGATTCTGAAGTCGGGCGGCAGCAGCGGCTTCAGTTCCTCAATGCGCTCCTTGACGCGCGCGATGACGTCCAGCGTGTTGGTCCCCGCCTGCTTGCGAACAGCCAGCACCACCGCCGGCTCGCCGTTCAGCCGCGCCGAGCTGCGCGGCTCCTCGAAACCGTCCAGGACCTGACCGATGTCGTTGACCCGGACCGGCGCGCCGTTCAGGTTGCCCACGACGATCCGCCCGAAGTCTTCCGGCCTCGCGACGCGCCCCAGCGTGCGCAGCGAGAGCTCGCGGTTGCCCTGGTCGATGCGGCCGCCGGGGATCTCGATGTTTTGCGCCGCCAGCGCGGCGCGCACCTGCTCGATGTTCAGGTTGTAGCTGTAGAGCTTTTCGCCGTCCAGAATCACCTGGATCTGGCGCGTCCGGTCGCCGACGAAACGCACCTGACCGACGCCGTTCAGCGATTCCAGGTTCTTCTTCAGCCGGTCGTCCACGATCTTGGTGATCTCGCGCAGGTCGCGATTCGCGGAAACAACAACGTTCAGCACCGGCGAGGCGTCGGTGGCGATCTTTTCGACGACGGGCGGATCGGCGTCTCGCGGAAGTTGCCCGAGCACGGTTGAGATCTTGTCGCGCACTTCCTGCGCCGCAACCTCCGGGTCTTTCTCCAGCACGAAGCCGATGCTGATGATCGACACACCCTCGGCCGAGCTGGAGTTCAAGTCGTCGATGCCGCTGATGGTGTTCAACACCTCCTCGAGCGGCTTGGTGACCTGCGACTCCACCTCCTCCGGGCTCGCGCCGCGCAGCGTGGTGGTGATGTTGACGAACGGGAACTCGACCTTCGGAAAGTAGTCGACGCCCAGCTTGCGATAGGAATCGAGGCCGATCACCACCAGCGCCAGGATGAGCATGGTGGCGAAGACGGGCCTGCGGATGCAGATTTGCGCCAGTTTTTGCATGGTTGCGCGCCTCCGCCTAGTTGCGGCCCTCGATCCTCACCGGCGCTCCATTGGTGAGCATGGGCACGTTCGAAACGGCCACTTCGACACCCTCGGGGATCGAGCCGGCCGGAATCTCGACGAAGCCGTTGGTCGCGATGATCTCGCCGATGCGCCGCTCCACCGCCTTGCCGTTCTCGATGGTGAAGTACTTGTTCAGACCTGCCACTGTGTAGACCGCCGGCTTGGGCAGCGCGATCACCGGAAAGGCCTTCGACGCCACCAGCCTCACCTGAACGAACGAACCGGGCTTCAGCCGCGGGTCTTGCGAAACCAGGCGCGCCTCGGCCGTCAGCGTGCGCGAGCGGCTGTCCAGCGCCGGATTCAGTTCCCTCACCACCGCCTGGAACTCCGCGCCCGGCACGGCGTCGGTGGTGAAGGTCAGCGTCGTTCCCACTTTCACGTCGGCCACCGCGGACTCCGGCGCCTCCACGCGCAGCCGCAGCGGCGAGGTTTTCACCACGGTCAGGATCGGCACGTTTTCCTTGATGTATTGGCCGGGTGAAACATGCTTCTGGCTGACAGCGCCGTCGAAAGGCGCGATCACTGTCGCGTCGCGGACGCGCTTCTCCGCGAGCTGCACCTCTGCGCGCAGGGAGCGGATCAGGGCGATCTGCGTTCGCATGTCGTCCCGCGCCGCCTCATACGCCGCGAGCCGGGCGCGGTACTGCTTTTCCAGTTCGGTATAGCGTTCCCGCGAGATGTCGCCCGTCTGGATGAGCCGCGCCGCGTTCTCGTACTTCGACCTCGCTTCTTCCATTTGCGCTCGCGCCTGGCGCATCAAGGGCGTCGACTCGGGGGTCTGGCCGTCGTCGTCCAGACCGATCCGCGCCAGCGCCTGGGCCAGCGTCGCCTTGGCGCGCTCGAGCTGCAATCGCAGCTCCTGAGCGTCCAGCTCCGCCACCACTTGCCCCTTGCGGATGGGCTGACCGAAATCGACATTGATCTTGAGCACCCGGCCGGCAACTTCAGAGCTAACGGTCGCCGTCTCGTCCGGTTGGAGTGAGCCGGTAATCATGATCGACCTTTCCACTGTGCGGGCTTCAGTCTTCGCGGTTCGTACGGCGATCGGCTGCACAGACACGCTTGTCGCGGCCTTTGCTCTTTCGCCCGGCCCGCTCGAACAGCCTCCGAAAAAGCAGAGTGAAGACAAAATGAGACCCGTCACTACTCGCTTCATCTCGATCATTCCTTTTGTGTCAATTCCCAGTCGGCCGGTGGTTCGCTCGCATCCCGTTTAGATAGATGTCCACGAACTCCGCGACCACGTCCTCACGCGCCACCCCGTAGTCCTGGAACGGGAACAACCCACAGACCAGCCCGAAGTGCGCCACCATCCCCACAAACGCCCGCGCCGCCACCATGTTGCTCTGGGGCCGGAACGAGCCGGCTTTCGTGCGCCGCTCGATGAACTCATTGATAAAATTCAGAAACTGCGTCGTCGCCTTCTCATGCCAGATGTTGGCCAGTTCATGGCCTTCCAGTGCGCTGTACAACAACAGCCTGACGTTCCCGCTTCCCTCGATATACCAGTTCAAAATCAGGTGCCCCAGCCAAGTAAAGAATTCCTCTTCGCTCGCTTCCGGACTCAACTCCTTCAGCGCGGCCTCGAAGACCATCGACACCTCCTCGAGCATGTGCTCGACAATCGCCGTATAGAGGTCGCTCTTGGCTGCGAAGTGCTGATAAAGAACCGGCTCGGAAACCCCGACGGCCGCCGCCAGTTCGCGCGTCGTCGTTCCCCGGAAGCCGCGTTTCGAGAAGAGCTCGATGGCGGACTGCACGATGGCCGCCCGGCGCTCGGCCCCTGACAATCTCTGGCGGCCGAATTGTGCTGGCGGCGGACTAGTGTTCGCTAACATAGCATCCACTAATGTACCAATAAGATGGATGCCGACACCACGAGAAAAACTGTAAAATCGCGAAAACCGGTCCCCTCTTTCAGCCGGAGACCACCAGCTTGAAGATGCCCTGGTGCGAACTGGCGTGTGCTTCGCCGATCGATTCGAGCACATCGACGAATGCCTCGAAGCCTGCCTCGTCAGCCTGGCGGAGCTGCGACGGGGATCGGAAGATCACCACGATGCCGGCGGGCGCATCGTGCGGCAAGGCGATCATCGACTGCTTGAGGTTCTCCAGCGTCGGGGGGAGATGTTCCGGGAGAGGCGTCAGCTTCCACAGGGCTTCGAGCAGGCTGGGGAGATCGCTAACCGCCTGATCTTCTCTGATCGCAATCACGCGGTATCCGCGCTCTTCCAGCAATCCGGGCAGGTTGTCCCAGATCTCCTGCTTCGTTGCGGGGTCGAGCCAGACCACAGGCGTATCGGGCTCCGCGAGCCGCTCGAGGACGGATTCGAGAGTCTGTCTCATGCCAGACGAAGGAGCGTTTCCAACTATATTATGCGAATCGCGTTGCGATAGACTGCACTCGGGAGCAACCTCTATGATGCTGAACCGCCGCGAACTCTTCGCCGCAACCGGCGTGGCCGCGATGGCCGCGCCCCGAACCCGCATGACGATTGAGCTGGCGCCCGGCTCGATCGGCGTGAAAGGCACGCCGCAACAGATCGCCGAGTACGCGCACCGCTTCGGCTTCGAATCCGTCGAGGTCGACTCCGGCTTCCTTGCGGGACTCGACGACGGCGGGCTGAAGCGCTATCTCGACGACATCCGGGTCAAAGGGCTCGTGCTCGGCCACGCCGGGATGCCCGTTGAGTTCCGCCGCGGCGACGAGGATTTTCAGGCCGGTCTCAAAGATCTGCATCGCCGCGCCGCCGCGCTGAAGAGAGCGGGCGTCACGCGCATGAGCACCTGGATCTCGCCCGGCAGCGACACGCTGACCTATATGGAGAATCTGCGGCTGCACGCGCAGCGGCTGCGCCAGGTGGCGCGCATTCTTCAGGACTACGGCATCCGCTTCGGCCTTGAATACGTCGGGCCGAAGACGTCGTGGACCCCCAGGCGATTCCCCTTCGTGCACACGATGAGGGAAATGAAGGAGCTGATCGCCGAGATCGGGACGCCCAACATGGGTTTTGTCCTCGATAGCTGGCACTGGTACACGGCCAAGGAAACCATTGACGAGCTGAAGACGCTGAGGGCCGCGGATGTCGTCACCATCGACCTCAACGACGCCCCGGCGGGAATCGCCGTGGATGAGCAGAAGGACTCCGCCCGCGAGCTCCCCTGCGCCACCGGAGTAATCGATATGGCCGGCTTTTTGAATGCTCTGAATGAACTGGGCTGCGACGCGCCGGCCCGCTGCGAGCCTTTCAACGCCGCTCTCCGCGCCATGCCGCCGGAAGGAGCGTTGAAGGCCACCATCGACGCCATGAAACAGGCTTTCGCGCTCATCCGCTAGATAGGCGGCGGCCATGCCGCGTATCGGCTGGTGTACCGACATCCATCTCGACTGGCTCGAGCGCGCGCAGCGGCAGGAGTTCTACAAGACGCTGCGCGACGCGAGGCTTGACTCTCTCCTGATCGGGGGGGACATCGGTCTGGCCGACACCGTTGTGAACCTGCTCGCGGAGATCGCCGGCGGCGTCAAAATCCCCATCTACTTCGTCCTCGGCAACCACGACTACTACGGCGGCTCGATCTCCACAGTGAGGAAGCGCGTTCGCGGACTCGCCGCCGCGCGCCGCCAGCTCACCTATCTGACGGACGGCGCCGTCGTGCTGCTCAGCAAAAACACGGCTCTCGTCGGGCACGACTCCTGGGCCGACGCGCGCCTGGGCGACTTCATGGGCTCGGAGGTCGTGCTCAACGACTACTTGCTGATCGAGGATCTCTCCGTGGCCGGCGATCTTGACGAGTTGAGATCGATCGACAAGCCCAAGCTGCGCGCGAAGCTCAATGCGCTCGGCGATCAGGCCGCCCGCGAGATCCGCGCCCCGCTCTTGAAAGCGCTGGCCACGCGCAATGAGGTCTTCGTGCTCACGCACGTCCCGCCGTTCCGCGAAGCCTGCTGTCACGGCGGCGGAATCTCAACCGGCGAGTTCTTGCCGCACTTCGCCTCGAAAGCCTTCGGAGAGCCGCTGCTGGAGGCCGCGGCCGCCCATCCCGGCCGCAACATCACGGTGCTTTGCGGTCACACCCACGGCGGCGGCTTCGTCCAACTCCGGCCCAATCTCCGCGTGTGGACCGGCAGCGCGCGCTACGGCTCGCCCGTGCTCCAGCGGGTCTTCGAGGTGTGAGCTCGAGCCAAGCTCTGCGATCCCATCTCTGAACGGCGGAATGGAAAAATGAGACTCAATCTGAGGAATCCGAGGGCGCCCCAACTCGCAGCCGGGCTTTCTGATCCGGCGGGAGAAAGTCTGGCCCAGGCGGTAATCCGCGCCCTTGATGTCAGGCTCGAGCAGGAGCGTCGGCGTAGAGGGCGGAAGTCCGCTTCCGAAAGAATCCTGCAATTCGCCCGACGGTTTGCGGCGGGGATGCGGGAAGACTGCCGCTCCGCGGACCATGGCAGTCTGCTCTAAGGAGAGGATGGAGTGCCGTAGCTCCATCTCCGAATACGGCATTGTTCTGGAACCGGTTACAGTCGAACCGGCGCAAGTCGCCCGGGAGGCGTTCCGGCTATTCTGTTGTGTAGGCGCGATCGAGCGGGCAAGGAGGACACATGCGGGCAATCATCTGCTTGCTGTTGGCGGGTTTGACTCATGCCGCCGGAGTGCGCGTCGAGTTCAACCCCGCTGACCCGGCTGTGGGCCCCTTCCCCACGGATTTCCTTACCACCCAGAACGCCGACATGAAGACCGGCCGCCAGGTGGCCCTGCCTCTGCCGCCGGAGGACCGGCCCAGCGACCGCGCCGAAATCGCCGCCCTCAATCAGCTCGACGGCTTCAACGTGCAGGCGCGCATCGCCGTGAAGTTCAGTGGGCCCCCAAACCCCGAGACGTTGAAGGACGGCATCTTCTACATCTGGCTGGACACGGCCTACCCGCGTGAATTCACGGTCCTGCCGGCAAAGACCGTCACGCGCATCAACCGCGTCGTCTTCGATCCCGTCACCAACACTGTCTATGCCAAGCCGGACAACGTGCTGGAACAGGGTCGGCGCTACGCTATCATCGTCACCAGCGCGGTGAAAGACGCCGCCGGCGATCCCGTCGAGCCCGACGAAGGCTTCCTCTGGTGTCTCGCCGAAGCCATCGGGGGCGAATACTGCCAGGCCGTGGCCCGCGCCGCCTCACTCGCCAGGGAGGCGCTCGGAGACGTGACAATCACGGGCGGCTCCGTCTTCACGACGATGAGCGGCACAGACTTCCTCGAAAAGGCCCGCGCCGGCCTCGAGCAAACCCCGCCCTCCTTCCAGCGTCGTGGCATTCATGCGCTCGCCGACATCAGCGGCATCGCCTTCCTGAACCAGACCAAGACGGAAGGCCCGCTGGAAGAAAGCCGCCTGCCCGCGCCCATTTCATTGCTCACCCAGGCGGGCGTCGCCCGGCTTGCATTCGGCAGCTTTATCTCGCCGATCTACCTGAAGCCGGACGGCTACATCGATGCTTATCCGACTGCGCTTCCGCTGCCGCCCGCCCCCGGCGCCGAAGAGATCCACTTCCACGCCCTGCTTCCTTCCGGCGAAAAACCCGACGGCGGCTACGCGGTTGTCATTGCCGGCCATGGGTTCGAAGATTCCCGCTTCGGCATCCCGTCGCTGGCAGCGTTTAACTTCGCTTCGAAGGGCCTGGCCGTCATCGCGATCAACGCGGTCGGCCACGGCTACGGCGCCGCGAGCAAGATCCGCATCGAGAAGGTCTCGGGCAATGAAGTCATCGACGCGCCGGGGCGGGGAAGGGATCTCGACCGCGACGGCAACATCGCCGAGTACGAAGGCTGCGTGGTCTTCGCCTCCGGCGTTCCATACGCCTTGCGCGACTGCCTGCGCCAGACCGCCGTCGACCTCATGCAGCTCGTTCGAGCGATTCGCGCCGGGATGGACCTTGACGGCGACGGCACGCCCGACTTGAACCCCGACCGCATCTCCTATCTCGGCCAGTCGCTCGGCTCATTCTACGGTACGCTCTTCATGGCCGTGGAGCCGGGGGTGACTGCGGCGACACTGAACGTCGGCGGCGGAACCATCGTCGAAACTGCGCGCATGAGCCCCTCCTGGCGCCAGTTCATCCGGCCATTCTTTGCGGCGCGCGTCCCATCGCTGCTCAACAAGGGCGACGACTTCGACGAGGAATACACGGCGCGCAACGAACCCGTGAAAGTCGCCGCGGTCGAGGGCTCGCTCGCCATCCAGAACCTGTTCGAGCGGATGGAGTGGCTCGAATCGCCAGGCGCGCCCGCGACGTTCGCGCCTCATCTCCGCCTGGCGACTCTGCCCGGGGTTCCCTTGAAACGCGTGCTGTTCCAGATGGCATGGGGCGACCAGACCGTACCCAACCCCGCGGGCTCGCTCCTGGTGCGCGCCGCCGGAGCGCGTGAGATGACGTCGCTTTACCGCCACGACCTCGCGCGCGAAGTGTTCAGAGGGTTGCCGGAGAACCCGCATGCATTCCTGGCTTGGTTCACCAGCCTCACAGGTCTGCCCATTTATCAGGCCGGCTGGCAGCAGGCGCTCGCGTTTCTTACTGGCGAAGGCGACGCCGTGCCCGATGTCAACGGCATTGTGCGGCCGCTCTACCGGCAGGACCTCTTCGTCGTGCCCGAGACGCTACCCGAGTCTTTGAACTTCCCGTATTAGACGCTCAGTGGGATTCAAAGAACGCGGCCACGCGACGCTTGTATTCCTCCGGCGCCGCATGAATGCAGAATGCGTGATGCGCGCCTGGGACCTCCCACAACTCGACGGCCGGATTCAGCCGCTTCAGCCCCCGCGAATGCGAGATCGGGATGTTCGAATCCGCGGTGCCGTGAATCAGCAGAATCGGCCTCTTTTCACCGCGCACCGCAGCCGCCGGCGACGCCAGCCCGAGATCCACGTTCTTTGTCCAGCGCACATAGAGCCGCCCGCACTCCACCAGCCAGCCCGCCGAGACCCGAGCGACCTGCCTCAGCCGGTGCTTTCCGATTTCTCTGAAGTCGAAGAACGGCGACTCGGCCACGACGGCCCGCAATCGCGGCTCCACGGGCAGCGCTTGCAGCAGCACCGCCGCGCCCATCGATACCCCAAGGCCATACAGCCTCTCCACCCGCGGCTGTTCCGCCAGCCAATCGCACCATCTCCGCACATCGTCTTTTTCGAGCACCCCGAAAGTCGTGACATCGCCTTCACTCACGCCATGCGCGCGGCTGTCAGGCAGCAGGACCGCATAGCCCGCCTCGCGCAGCATCCGCGCCTGGAGCAGCGTCCCGCGCCGCGAATCCGCCACGCCGTGCAGCAGGATCACCCCGCCGCCGTTCGGCTTTTCGGGGCGGGCGGACCACGCTCGCAGCACGATGCCGTCTGCGGCGCGGATCTCGGCCTCCGACCAGTCGCCCAGCGCCTCCGCGTATCTCGACTCGGGCTGCGGACGAAAGCCCGGAGGGATGTGCATGAAGCTCTCCGTCAGCAACCCCGCCGCCAGCGGCAGAAAGAACGCGAAAGCGGCGGCTGCCACCGCCAGCCTCCTCAGCACGCCTTTCAAGCAGCTTCCGGCCGCCGCACACGCCCATTGCGCCAAGTGATCCCAAGCGATCATTTCACTTCTCCTTTTCACAAGTATTTGAAATGGATCCACGAGGCCCGGCTGACCCTCGTACCGCTGACAGCCTGCTTTGCCGGAGCGCTCAGATTGTTCTACGAACGTGCCAGACATTTTGTAGAATTGCAAGGAACAGATGACAGACTAATAGACGAGGCGATACGAGTCATTCAGAACGTGCTCCACATTTTCGACGACTGACGTAAATCGACGGCAATCTCCCTCTCAAATGATGGCTCCTACAAAGAATTGTCGGGCGCGCGGAGCGCGGAAGCGGGGCGGCGATCTCACTCCAGGCCTGTAGGAGCGGCGTCAATAGACCATTTTGGAAACGGCTGAGCGGCGCTGCGGCGTGCAGGGCGCCAGCCTGCGCTGGTTGCAGCAGCCATGCCAATGGGCCGGGACCGGCCCTGTAGCAATTTACAGTACCATTACGCATAGTATCAAAAGCGCGAAACTACTGGAGATTGAATAGTCTCCATGAATTCCTGTTAATCTAGTTGATCTTTGCATGGGAACCCTTATACTGGGGAAGGTCTCAGCCCCTCGCACGCCAGGCGACGCCTCGCGTCCGGATTGAATTGGGGTTCTGGTTGGAGGAGGCAACCGGGAACTTTGAGGACTGGCCTCGCGGCTCGACGGAAGCGGCGAAAGCCGGAGGAGGCAGATCAATCAGAAGGAGTAACTATGACGACAAGTGCATTGCGTGTGTTTGCGGCTTGCGCCGCAGTTTCAATCGGTCTCTACGGGCAGGGAGCGGGAACGCCCACGCCGGCGGTCCCCGACGCTTCAAGCCCTGGGCAATCAAACCAGATCAACGCCGTCGGACCGCGCGTGGGCGTTCTGGCCTACTGCACGGACCTGGCAGGCGTCTTCGGCGCGAGTAACACGGTGAACACGCTCGTTGCCGACGGACGGTTCGGATCAGTGACGCTGGTCGACGGCGACGTGACGCAGCCGACCGCGGCGCAGCTTCGCAACCAGTTCGATTGCGTGATCGCGATGACGGACAACCGCTGCGGCGGCACATCCGACTCGACCGCGCTGGCGGGATTTGTCGGCCTGGGAGGCGGCGCCGTGATCGCGACATTCGGCTATTCGACCAGTATCGGATTCACCGCGCCGATCTTCGCCGCGGGTCTGAGCCCGTACCAGCCCGTGACGGCGGGGAATGCTCCGGCGGGATTGATGGACATAGCCGGGGCCTCGAACACCGGCGTGTGCTCCGGGCTGATGAACGGTGTCACCGCGCCGGTTTCGTCGAGTTACGCGAACTACGTTTCGCTCTCGGCGGGCGCCACGCAGTGCGCGGATTACCAGAACGGGCAGGGGCTTCTGGCGATCAACGCCAGCGGGAACGTGCTAGGACTGAATACATTCCCGGCAGCTCAAAGCGATCACACTCAGGCGTCCTACCGCAACCTGGTTTCGAACGCAGTCTACAAGTCGTGCTTGCAGAACGTGGCGATCGACATCAAGTTCTGTAGCAACCCGAACGGTTACAACTGCGGCAAGAACGGCAAGACGCCGGTGACAATCTTCGGGGAACCGGGCTTCGATGCCAATGACATCGACATCAGCTCGCTGAAGCTTTGCCTGGCGAGCAACCTCAGCGCGTGCACCACGGCGCCGAAGTCGTGGTCGACGGCCGACCGCGGCAATCCGGCGACGGATATCGGCGCTTCGTCTTGCGCCGTCGTGGACGGGGTGGAGCAGAACTACTTGAATCCCGACGGCATCCTCGACCTCGATGTGGCCTTCGATGCGGGCGAGGTCTCGAGCCTGATCGGATGCCCACTGGCGAAGGGAACTGCGTCCCCGACGCTGGTTCTCGTCGGCAAGTTGCTGAGCGGCCGCGTGATTCAGTCCTCGCCGGTGAACAATGCGGGCGTGGATCAGCTCTACATCCAGAACTAGACGAACGTGAAGCGGATGGAATGAAGCCGGGGGCCGCGAGGCCCCCGGTCTTGCTTTTCGGCTCCTGCGCGGGGCCGCTCTCAGCGCGAGGCCGAAGCGATCACTCGGGTAAGAATCGTCTTCACGACTTCGCGGTCGTTTCTGACAGAGTCCACGTAAGAGACATAGTTCCTGCCCGGATGGACCTTGGCGAAGCGGGCGGCGGCGGCCCCTCCAGGTCCGGGCGCCGTAAGCGCGGAAGCGCGGTCCTTGAAGGTCGTCGTCGTGAGCAGGTCGTAGGGCTGGCCCGTGCCGCGCGGGAAGACCAACTGCCATGCCGACCAGCCGGTGGCATTGCCCTCCTTGATGGACTCGGCCATCAGGGGACGCGTGACGTCGCGGTAGGCGGCCACGTTGTCGGCGGCCTTGCCTCGCGCGCTCTTGACGTACGAGACGGTGCGCCAGTCGCCGGAGGCCGGCGCGATCACCGCCACGTCGGCCAGGATCTCGTTGCCGATGACAGTACCGAGGGACGACAGCTTGGCTGCGAATTCCGTCATCGTCATGCCAATAGCCTTCTTGGCGATCGCGTCGCTGTCGCTGATTGGACCTGGCTCCGGCGGTGGGCCGTCGTAAACCGTGGCGGTCATAAAGTCAGGGCTCGAGTTTCGGGCGCCGCCATGGTAGACCTCCGCGACGCTCCAGCGCAGCATGGGCCGGCCGGAGTCCATGAAGGCTTTCGCGAGTTTGGGTCCGGTGGATTGGATGAACTGGCGGTATTCAGCCAGCTTGTCGGGTTGCACGCGAATATAGTTGACTACGGCGAATTGGCGTTTGGGGCCCGGCTGAGCCTGAATCGGAACGGCGATCCACGGTAGTGAGGACAAAGCTAGAGCGGCAGTCAAACGGCGTGTCATGGACACCCCTCCTCGGTTGTCTTGCATCTTGCAGCCCCTCCGGCTGCGTGCAGCAATGATACGCGGGATTGGGACAGGCGGCAAGGGCAAAAACGATGTGAAGGGATCGTGTTTGGAGGGAAGACAGGTTACCCGACACAGGCTGAAGCCTATGTTACGTGAGGGTGGCGGAGTCGCCGACGCGGCGCAGGACAACGCGGCTGCTGTCGCGGCCGGCGCAGGCCTGGAGACGTTCGAGGGGCTCGTGGACAGGCTCGCGGCTCAGGGAGAATGTGCGGTGGTGGATGGGGAGAATGCGGTCGGCGCGGGCGTGTTCGGAGGCCATCGTCCAGGCTTGCTCGGGGTTGCAGTGGACGCGGATCCAGGGGTTGTAGGCGCCTATCGGCATGATGGCGAGATCCGCCCCGCCGACACGCCGGAAGGAGTCCGTCATCGCCGTGTCGCCGCCAAACAGGACGCGCTGGCGGCCCACTTTGATGAGGTAGCCGTTGTAGCCGCGCCAGGTGTCGGTCCTCATGCGGGCGCCCCAGTGGCGGACTTCGAGCCCGCGGATGACGGCCGGGCCAACGCGCGCTTCCTGCTCCCAGCCGATCTCCTGGACGCGGCGGTAGCGCGCAATCCGCAGCAGGTCGGAAGTTCCGCGTGCGGTGACGACGTCGAGGTCACGGCGCTCGAGCGCACGCAGCGTGGGCAGATCGAAGTGGTCCATGTGCGCGTGAGAGAGCAGGACCAGGTCCAGCTTGGGGAGGTCTTCGAGAGCGAGCGCGGGCTCGATCAGACGTTTGAGGCCCAGCGTGAGCGGGCCGATGTTGATGCCGACGCGCGCGCTGAGGACGGGATCGGTCAGGATCGTAAAGCCCTCGATCTTGAGGAGGACCGTAGCGTGGCCAATCCAGGCGGCGTGCACGCCGCGGTCAGGCCAGGCTTTCGGATTGGGCCTTGCGGGAGCGGGCTCGATGGGGCGGCCAAGCTCTCGGGCGAACTGCTTCCAGAACGACGGCGCGGCGCGATAGAGAAGTCCTGCGCCGACGCCGGCGACGCCCAGTCCGACGCCGCCTAACCACGTGCGGCGGCGAATGCCGCTCTCACCAGCCGTCATATCCGAAGCGTTCCTCCTTCCATGGGTCTCCATTCATGTGGTATCCGTTGCGCTCCCAGAAGCCGGCCTTGTCTTCGACCATGAACTCGATGCCGCCGAGCCACTTGGCGCTCTTCCAGGCGTACAGTTGCGGAACGATGAGGCGCGCGGGACCGCCGTGTTCGAGCGTGAGCGGCTCGCCGTCGTGGTGCGTGGCGACCAGGGAGTCCTCGGCCAGGAACATCTCAATCGGCAGGTTGGTGGTCCAGCCGTAGTCGTAGCCGTAAGCCAGGACGAACTTTGCCTGGGGCGAGATTCCGCCGCAGTGCTTGATCAGCTCGCGCGTCGAAACGCCCTCCCAGAGGTTGCCCAGCCTCGACCAGCGGGTGACGCAGTGGAAGTCGCTGAAGACCTTCACGCGAGGCAGGCGGTTAAACTCTTCCCAGGTCCAGGAGACGGGATTGCCGATGAGGCCGAAGAGCTCGAGTTTCCACTGGGATAAATCGATCTTCGGGGGGCCGGCGGCGTCCAGGACGGGCCACTTGCGAGTGCGGCTCTGGCCGGGGGGAATTCGGTTACTCCGACGAGTATCGGGGCTGATGATGACTCCCTCAGGCTGGCCGGCGGGAGAGGAGATTGTCGCGGGTTGAGTCTTGTCCTGATCACTCTGGAACATAATGATTAGTCGAACCGTTCGTTCAAGCTTGCGGCCGCCGAACAGCGATCGGCGGGCAGGTCAGGTGATCCGCCCCACAAAGACTGAGAATAGCTCAGAACGCGGGGCACTCCTTTTGAGACGGGAGAGAGTCCGCATGCTCGCGCACAGACGTAGGCTGCTCTTTGTTCTGATGCTGCCGCGCCTCCCGGCGATGCTTTGGGCCGGCGGCGCGGGCAGTCCGGCGGAGTATGTCGGGGGAACACTGGAGACGCTCCAGCCAGGCGGCGGCACGATTCTCATCAGCGACCCGCTGTGTTTTGTTTTCCAGTCGAAGCGGGCGACGGTCCGCATCCCATACGAGCGAATCAACTTGCTGGAGTACGGCCAGAATGTCGACCGCCGGATTCTGGAATCGATCCTGATCTCGCCGCTGTTCATGCTCAGTAAGAAGCGGGCGCACTTCCTGTCGTTGGGGTACGAGACAGAGGATGGGCGTCAGGAAGCGCTGGTGTTCCGCGTGGACAAGAAGGCGGTCCGGGCGGTCCTGGTGTCGCTCGAGGCGCGCACCGGGCGCAAGGTGGTTTATCAGGACGAAGAGGCGAGGAAGGCGGGCAAGGGATGATGAGGGCATCCGCTTTCGCGCTGGCGCTGCTCCTGGCGTTGATCCCTTGGGCGTGCGGCGCGGACGATCCGCAGCCGGCCGGGCAATTGCTGGAGTTCAAGCGCGTCTACGTCGAGAAGTTCACGGGCGAGGGCGCCGCGCAGATCCGCGACATGGTGATTGCGGCAGTCCAAAAGGCGGGGCTGTTCATTCTCACGGAGAATCCGGAGCGGGCGGACGCGATTTTGCGAGGCTCGGCGGAGGACCTGGTTTTCACCGACACATTCCAGTCGGGTGAGGGCGTGAACGCGCGGGTGGCTGTGGGCCGGACAGGGAGGTCGACCTCGGGCTACGGGCCGTCGGCGCAGGTGGGGGCGCAGGAGAACACGCGCATCCAGGAGCGTAAACACGAGGCGTCGGCGTCGGTGAGGTTGGTGAACCGCGACGGCGACATCGTGTGGTCGACAACGCAGGAGAGCCAGGGAGCGAAGTTCAAGAGCGCGGCGGCGGACGTCGCCGACAAGGTGATGCGCCAGTTGGTGCAGGATTACCAGAAAGCGAAGGCGCGGCGGGCAGGTGTTAACGCGCCGCCCTCTCCGGTGCCGTGAGCAGTTCAAACGCGCCGGCGCGTGCGGGGTAGGGGACGACGTGTGCGCCCGGCGCCGCTCGAATCGGGGATCGGAAGATGAGGGGTTCGTTGAAGGCCGGCCGGTAGTTGCGAATCCACGCAAGAGGCTCGATCGATCCATCCGCCCGCACGAGGAGCAATCGCGCTTCCCCGCCCGCTTTCATAGTTTTGACGCGGAGCGCGGTGAGCAAGGCTGGCGCGGCGAGGGGAGCCGCGCCTGGGGTCGCGATCGCGGCGGAAGCCTCAAGCTTCGCGGGCGACCATGCGTTGGGAAGCCGATCGACCGCGTATTTCGGATCGCCTTCCGGCGCGCCTCCGTTCACCCAGTCCACGATCAGCGTGATCTCTTCCTGTGACAACGCGCGGTCGTTGGCGAAGTCGCCGAAGCCCTTGACTGCGTTCCACGGCGGCATCTTGCGGCGGGCCACCTCGTCGCGAATGGCGACGGCCCAGGGACGGGCCTCGGCGTAAGTGGTGAGCGGGAACGGCGCGCGACCTCCGTTCTGATGGCAGGCCATGCAGCGCTTGAGGAAGAGGCGCGAGATTTCCTTGGACCAGGTGAGCTTGGTGGTGATGGGATCGTGAGCGAGCAGGGGTAATGCGGCGGCGAAGAAAGCAAGGACGGCTCTCGATGCGGGCATACCT
The DNA here is from genome assembly GCA_964472745.1 of uncultured Solibacteraceae bacterium. Classification (GTDB taxonomy): domain Bacteria; phylum Acidobacteriota; class Terriglobia; order Bryobacterales; family Bryobacteraceae; genus CAYYNC01. The sequence goes on along the minus strand of CAYYNC010000004.1, from coordinate 104,884 downwards.
TCTGCCAGCTTTCCAGTATAGGGCCCTGGCATAGGGGGGAAGGGTTGTGAAATTACGACGATTCTGCGACAAATCCGTTACCAGTGAAGACTCCATGGGGGATACTGCTCCTACCTGATCAGGTTGTTTCAGGCGTTCGGGTCGCGGATGGCGAAGCCGCTTGCTCACGCGCGCGGCTCCGGAGCGGGAGGTGAGGAATGCAGAGGGATTTCCTTGGGAAGATTCTGGCGATCGTGCTGTGTGCGATCGCATAAGCGGGGCTGGCGGAGGCGCAAGTCCTCTGCGGGTCGCTGGTCGGCACGGTGACGGACCAGACCGGCTCCCTCGTGCCGGCGGCGAAGTTGGTGGTTGTCAATCCGAGCACGAACTTCACGCGTAGCGGCGTGACGGACAACCAGGGTGCGTGCAGTTTTCAGGCATTGCCGGCGGGCGAGCACACCGTGACGGTGAGCGCCACCGGCTTCCAGGAGTCGACGACGACGACGGGCGTGCCGGTCACGATCAATACGGTGTTGCGGCTCGACGCGACGCTGCAACTGGGCAAGGTGCAGGAGAGCGTTTCCGTGACCGCGGTGGCGAGCCCGCTGCTCCAGACCCAGCGGGCCGAGGTGCGCTCGGAGATCGGGCGAAAGTCGCTGCAATCGCTGCCGGGCCTGGCCTTGGGGCGGCCGCCCAATAACAGCGCATCGAACCCGTCGCAATCGTACTCGGTCGACGTGAACGGCGCCGGCGCGTCGTTGAACAACGCGCGCGTGGACGGGGCTTCGTCGATGCGGCGTGCACGTGGTGTAAGTCGATCACGATGTCCAGCCTGAGCAACAGTGACAACACTCTGCCGATTTCCATTCCGGAGTACTACGCTCTCAACCGGTCGGTGAGCGGATTCGACAGAACGCACAACGTGCAGATCACAAGCATCGCCGAGTTTCCTTTCGGCAAGGGGAAGAAATTCCTCGGCGGCAAGGGGCCGCTACCCGCGGTGGTGAGCAACTGGCAGGTGAGCAACCTGCTGAGCTTCATGAGCGGCGAGCCGTTCAGCGTGGGCGCATCATCGGCTTCGCTCAACGCGCCGGGCAATTCGCAGCGCGCCGGCCAGGTGAAGTCCGAAGTGGCTCTGCTGGGCGGCAGAGGACCAGGCCGGCCGTACTTCGATCCGACGGCGTTTGCGCCGGTCAACGAGGCGCGATTCGGCGCCGCGGGCTTCAACTCGATGCGCGGTCCGGGAATCGCAAACTGGGACATCGCGGTCCAGCGGACGTTCAAGTTCGGCGAGCGGGCGACCATGCAGTTCCGCATGGACTCGTTCAATCTCACGAACACGCCGAAGTTCGACAACCCGCGCGCCACCTCGAGCAGCAGCGGTTTCGGCGAGATCGTGGGCGCGTATAGCGAAAGAGAGTTCAGGCTGGGGCTGCGGTTTGGTTTCTGAGGCGGCGCTTACTTGAGGCGGCCGAGCATCTGGTAGATCCAGATGAGGGCGGCGTCCATCATGCGCTCGCCGGCGCCGGCCTCGGCGGGCGAGGTGGCGGGCTCGGCGCCGTAGCCGCCTTCGGCTGCGGCTTCGATGGTGCAGAAGTACTGGTGGTAGCCGTTGTTGTAGCCGAAGAAGAAGAGGTTCTTCAGGCGCGAGCGCTCGCGGAGACGAAGGGCGTGGCTCGAGAAGAATTCGCCCGAGGCTCCGACCATCGCTATATCGCCGTTGAGCAAGGCGACGCCGAGGCGCGGGCGGACGCCGTCGGCGTAGTCGTCGAAGAAGTTGCGCACGAGCTCGGGGAAGAAGGCCTGCTCCAGCATCGTACGGATCAACGGGCTTTTGAAGTCGAGGCGCGACTTGAAGGTGAAGCGGTCTTCGCGAATAGCGAGAGCGGGCTTGCCGGAGGGCCTCGTTTCGATCCCGGCGGCGAGCTTCAGGGCTTCGCGGGCGAGCGCTTCGCCGTAAGCGGTGTGGTCCATCCCTCCGCGGTTTGTCGAAAGGTCTCCGCAGGCGCCCTGCATGAAGACGGCGGCGGCGCCGGTTTCGCGGCGGATGAGATTCTTAAGCGCCCCGGGGTAATCGGCTGAGAACTTCAACACCTTTGAAGGAATGCTGGTGGGGTGCGCGGCGTAGTTGACGATGAAGGCCAGCGGATTGCCTTCGAGCGTTTCGAGTTTCAGCACGGCGAGCGTCTTGTCGACAGGCTTCGGATCGAGCTTCGTGTGCCGGTTGCGGTTCAGCCCCTCGAGCTGCGTTGATCCGGCGGCGGCACGAGCGGGCGTGAGGTTGCGAGCGGCCTCGGCGACAGCGGCGGCGATTGCATCTTCGAGCTCGCGATAGTAGCGCAGTGCAGCGTCGAACTGGCCGGCCCCGCGGCCTTCCTTCGCGGTGAGCTCGAGCACGGGGCCATGATGGGTGTGCGATCCGGCGAGGAAGGCGTAGTCGATGGCGGAGTCCTGCTTGAGCCGGATTCGCAGCCGTTCAAGAGACTCTTCGCCTGGCGAACGGCCGAGGTCGAGACCGACGATGGCGACGCGGCGTCCTTCCGCCTCGATGACGACAGCGTCGGCGTAGAGCGCATCGAGGACGCCGCCGGAGAGCGCGGCATGGCGGTCCCCGTAGCCCCACATGGGCACAGGCTCGCGCGGCGTGATCTCGCGGCGTCCGGCTCCGGCGCGGAACTGCGCCGCGGCGATGAGCGGGAAGAGGGTGAAAATGAGGCAGGCGCGAGAAAGTGCCATGTCCTCCATTGATAGCATCACCGGCCACGGCGCGCGTGACATGATAGGGCGTATGCACATATGGCTATTGCTTCTCATTGCATTGGTTTCTCTCGCGGGCCTGACTTGGGCGGAAAACCCGGCGCTCGATGGCGAGTGGAAATGGAGGATGGACAGCCCGCAAGGCGAGGTCGGCGGGAAGCTGGTCCTCAAGACCGGGGGCGAGAAGGTGTCCGGCTCGTTCTGGACGGGGCCGGACCGCGAGCTGAAGATCGAGTCGGGCGAGTTCAAGGACGGGGCGCTGAAGCTGGTCGTGAAGCGCGAGCGGCCGGGCGGCGGGACGATGGTCTACAACATGACGGCGAAGATGGCGAACGCAAAGATCGACGGAGAGGTCAGCGCGGACATGGACGGACAAATCGTAACGCTTCAGTGGGGCGCCGTGCGGCCGTGAGGCAGGTCGCTGTCGTCCGGCTGTGCGCGGCGTTCGTGCTGCTTGCGCTGGCTTCACAGGCAATCGAGATTGCCACGGGGAAGATGCTGGGCGCGGGCTATGACATTCGCGCCTTCTACACCCGGCAGCGCGGCGGGAAGTGGGAAAAGACCTATTCGGAGCCGAAGTACAGGCCTGAATCGGCGGGCCGGCTGATGAACCTGCGGATCGCGCAGGGGCTGTTCGAGGACGAATGGCTGACGGAGACTCCGTTCAATCCGCGCGCGAATACGAAGCGGCTGATCGCGGCGCTCGATGTGTACAAGGCGCACGGCATCCTGGCGGTGAACGTGAGCTTGCAGGGCGGCAACCCGGGGTATAACCGCGAGCAGAAAGCCATCACGCGCGAGTATTTCGCGAATGCGGGTCCGGCTAAGGGGGCGCTGATCAGTGCGTTTCGCGAGGACGGATCGCTCAAGCCGGCGTGGCTCGCGCGGCTGCTGGAACTGGCCCGCGCGCTCGACAAGCGCGGCATGGTCCTGAACCTGATGTATTTCTATCAGGGGCAGGACGAGGTGCTGCGCGATCCCGATGCAATCCGCGCGGCAGTGCGGAATGCTACCGACTGGCTGATCGACAACGACGTGCGCAATGTCATCATCAAGATCGCCAATGAGCACGATATTCGCGGCTTCGATCATGAGCGGTTTATTGATCTGAAGATGGATGAGCTGATTGAGCTGGCCCGGAGCAGATTCGCTGTGAAGAGGGCTTCCTGGCGCGCGCCGATCGGGGCTTCCACGGGCGGGTCGATGCGTGTGTTTGAACGCACCGCTCGCCATGCCGACTTGACGATTGTGCATGGGAATGGGCGTCCGCTGGGATTTCGCCTGAAGCGGATGAAGGAGCTTTTCGACGACGCGTCGATGCCAGGGCCGATTTACATGAACGAAGATGACAACGGGCGGGAGACTACGCAGTCCAACCTTGCGAAAGAGCTGGCTGCTTGCGATGAGGTTTGGGATGCGGGAGGGAGTTGGGGGTATATGCCTTGGCGGCAGGTTCAGATGTTTCCGTTCAGCCATTACATGCCGGGGCGCAGCGGCGTGGTCCGCGACGAGATGGATCTCTCGGAGAGGGATGCGGCTTACTTCAAGGCGGTGCTGGAACATATCCGAGGGAAAGTGTTGCGTTGAGGCGGCGGCCCGATCGGCGATCGGGGGGCGGATCGGCGATTTGGCCCACAACCGAAGGAAGAATGATTACTCGCGCGGCGTTGGAGTCGTGGATCATTGAGAACAACGAGCGCTGGCTGGTGGTGAATAAGCCGGGGTCTGTGGTTTGCCATCCTTCGAAGCAGGGGCCCTGGTCGAGCCTGATTGGGGCTGCGCGCGAATACCTGGAATTGGAGCGGCTGCACATGCCGTTTCGGCTCGACCGCGAGACGAGCGGCGTGGTTGTCTTCGCGAAGGACGCCGCGACGGGCTCGCTGCTGCAACGCGCGGTGGAGCGGCGGGGCGTCAGCAAGACCTACATCGCTATTCTCGACGGGGAGATGCTTGCGCCTTGCACCGTCGATGCCGCGATCGGATCGCACCCGGCTTCGGCGATTCACATCCGCCGCGGCGTGGTGGAGGGCGGGCAGCACGCTGTGACGCATTTCACTCCGCTGGCTCACGGCGGCGGGTACACGCTGGCGCGCGTGCGGCCCGAGACCGGAAGGCTGCACCAGATACGCGTTCATGCCGCGCACATCAGTCATCCGGTTGCGGGCGACAAGATCTACGGGCCGGACGAGAGCCTGTTTCTCGACTTCATCGAGCAGGGATTCAGCGCAGAGCTTGCGCGCAGGCTGCCGCTGCGCCGGCAGGCGCTGCATTGTTCCGAGGCGCGATTTCATGCCGGCCGCGGATTCGCCGAAGATCTCGTCTTTCGCGCTTCGCTGGCCGCGGACATGGCGGCGTTTTGCCGCGAGCGGATGGGCGTCGATCCGTCAGCTTACGATCTCTGAGAGGTCGATGAGATACATCTGGCGTCCGCCGGCGTGGGGCGAATCGACGATCACTTTGAGGCCGTCGGGGCTCGAACGCGGGTGCGTGTCGCAGCGCCATTCGCCGCTGTATTCGCGCGGCGAATGGAATGAGCGGAGGGGGATGCGGCGCGCCGTAGCGATCTCGTAGAGATAGACGTTCTGGTTCCGCTCGCGGTCGGGGTAGGTGTCGTTGAGGATGTAGCGGCCGCCCGGCAGGTAGGTGCAGTGGCCGTTCACGGTCATCACGTCCTTGCCGACAACTTCCACCTGTTCCGTTTTATCGCGGTAGAGGTAGAACCTCTCGCCGTGCGAGGGATGCCAGGCCCAGGCGAGAACGTGTTGCGGGTCGCGCCAGATGAAGTGCGAGGTTTTGCCGTGGGGGTCGAGGATGTAGAGGTCCCTGCCGTCGCGGGCGGCGGTAAACATGCGCGTCGAAAAGCTCCGGCCCTCTTTGTCGCCGCGCCAGCGGTGCAGAAAGATGAGGCGGCGGCCGTCTGTTGAATAAAGCAGGTGGTTGAACCAGTGCTTCGCGTTGCGCGAGTATCCGCCGGGATAGGGGATGCGCGCGGCGTCGGCGATGGAGACCACGAGCGAGCTTTTGCCGGTCTTGAGGTCCATGCGCCAGATGCCGGCGTCATCGGGCGTAAGCTGGTCTTTGTTCGGATCGGGGATGCCGGCGTAGCCGTAGCCGGGGCGGCAGTCGTTCAGGCGGCGGAAGTCGCAGTAGACGGCTTCGCGGCCGTCGGGGCTGAGGCAGTAGACGGGCGCGGGCAGCACGCGCTCGCGGCCGGTTTTCACGTTTTTGACAACGCTCGCGAAAGCCCCTTCGCGGCGATCGTTCCAGATCACTTCGTCGCGCGAGCCGGGAAGCCATTGCAGCATCGCGCCCTGCTGCCAGTTCCAGGCGCGGGTGGCGCCGAGCTCGGTCCAGCGGTCATTGTCCGCGAGGTCGACCATGCCCAGGCGGATGACGTCGTCGGGGCGCGGCGAGCGATGTTCGAAATCGACCTCCATGCCGAGCGCGTAGCGGCCGGCGGGATCGAACTGGAGCTTATCGTAGTAGCCGAACCAGTGGAACTTCGGGCCCTTCGTGATGGCGCGGAAGGGCGGAAGCTTCTGGCCGCGCGCAAGGGCGGCGGCGAACGACGATGCGAAGACGCGCCTTGTGATCATGCGGGAACCTCAGAATCCGATGGACATGCCGCCGTCGACGGGAAGAAGGACGCCGTTCAGGTAGCGCGCGGCGGGCGAGCAGAGATAGACCGCGGCCCAGCCGACGTCCTCGACCTCGCCGAAGCGGCCGAGGGGCGTGCGCGAGAGAATCCTGTCGCGGCGCTGCGGATCGCCCTCGAGCGCCAACCGCGAGAGCGCGGTGATGATCCAGCCGGGCGCGATGCCGTTGACGCGGATGCCGTGCGGGCCGAGCTCGACGGCGAGCGAGCGAATGAGGCCGAGGTGCGCGGACTTGGCGGCGGCGTAGCCGACCACGTTGGGGATGCCGAACAGAGAGGCCATCGACGCGGTGAAGAGAATGTTGCCGCGGCCGCGTTTTTTCATGCCGGGGACGACGGCGCGCGTCAGTCCGAAGGCGCCGGTGACGTGCGTCTCGAGGATTCCGCGAAAGTCGTCGTCGGTGTGCTCTTCGATTGGCTTCTTGGCGTGATTGCCGGCGTTGTTGACCAGGATGGAGACCGGGCCGAACGAGTTCTCGACCTTCTCGATGAAGGCCGCGGCTTCGCCGGTCTTCGTGACGTCGAAGAAGGCGGGAGAGGCGGCGGAGCCGAGCTCGGAGCAGGCCGCGGCGAGCGGTCCCGGGCGGCGCCCGGCAAGCACGACGCGCGCACCGGCGCGGACCATCGCCCTGGCGATTCCGAGGCCGAGGCCGGTGCCGCCTCCGGAGATCAGAGCGAGCTCGCCTTCAAGCGAGAAGGCTTTGTCGAATGGAAGGAACCCGCCGCCGTTCATCGACAACATCATCTCGCAACGCGGGCGGCGTGCGTGATAATAGGATCTCCGCCGGGCATGGAATTCAGCCAGTTCATCGAGCAGCTCAAGTCGTCGTCCGACATCGTGCGCGTGGTGGGCGAATACGTGCGGCTGAAGCGCATCGGGACGGGCGGGCGGTACGTGGGGCTGTGCCCGTTTCACACGGAGAAGACGCCGTCGTTCAACGTGAATGGGCAGCACCAGTTCTACAAGTGCTTCGGCTGCGGCGCGGGCGGCGACGTCATCAAGTTCGTCATGGAGATCGATCACATGACGTTCTGGGAGGCGGCGAAGCACCTCGCGGAGAAAAACGGCGTGCCGCTGCCCAAGCGCAGCGAGGCGGCTGACCAGGAGACGGCGCGGCGCGCGCGCATTCACGAGATGCACGACATCGCGGCGCAGGCCTTCGCGAAGAACCTGTGGAGCGGCGCAGGGGCGGAGGCGCGCGCCTATCTGGAGCGGCGCGGAGTGTCGCGCGAGCGCGCCGAGGAGTTCAACCTGGGTTTGTCGGATCGCTCCGGCCAGATGCTGGTGCGGCTGCTCGAGCAGCGCGGGTTCACGCAGGACGAGATGGTTGACAGCGGGCTCGTTTTGCGGCGCGAAGGCGGCGGCGTCTACGATCGGTTTCGCGGGCGGCTGATGTTTCCGATTCACTCCGAGAGCGGAAAGGTGATCGCGTTCGGCGGGCGCGCGATGGCGGAGGGCGACGAGCCCAAGTATCTCAACTCGCCGGAGACCCCGATCTACAGCAAGAGCAACGTGCTGTACAACCTGAACCGCGCGCGGCGGGCGATCCAGGAGGGGGGCTGCGCGGTGCTTGTTGAAGGGTACATGGACGTGATCGGCGTCTACTCGGCGGGCGTGAAGCACGTGGTGGCGACGTGCGGCACAGCGCTGACGAACTTTCAGGCGCGCGCCTTGAAGCGGCATTCGGAGAACCTGGTGATCAACTACGATCCGGATCGCGCGGGGATGTTGGCCACGGAACGCTCGATCGAGATTCTGCTGGCGGAGGGGATGCGGCTGAAAGTCTTGCAGCTTGCGGGCGGGCTGGACCCCGACGAGTACGTGCAGAAGAACGGCGTGGAGGCGTACAGGCGCGCGCTGGAGCAATCGCGGCCGTTTTTCCACTGGCTGACGGACCGTGCGGCGGAGCAGCACGACGCGAGCACGCCACAGGGCAAGGCTGCGGCGCTGAAGTCGCTGCTCAGGTACATCCACATGATGCCGGACCGGATCGACCGCGCGGCCGTGGCCGGCGACACAGCGTCCCGCATCGGCCTCGACCGCGGCCTGGTGCTGGACGAGTTTCGCAAGGCGGCGACGGAGCGGCGCGAGGCGCGCGACCGCTCGAAGGAAGAGCCGCCGCTCGATGCCAACGAGCGGATTCTGATTTACGCGCTGCTGTCGCGGGGCGACCTGGCGCTGTACACGGCGAGCAAGCTGATCGAAGCGGGCGGAATCGAGCGATTTCGATCGCGGCCGATCATTGAAGCCGCGTTGCGCGTCGTGGAAGGCGGCGCCTTGCCGGGCGTGGATTCGCTGGGCGCGCGTCTCGCGCCCGAGGACCTCGATGTCCTCCACAGGATGACACTCGAGGACGATCCCTACAGCAGTGACGTCAGCCAGGAACAGGTGGATAATGTGCTAATGCGCCTCCGGAAAGCGGCATTGAAGGAGCGCTTGCAGGAGGTGGCGCGGGCGCTGTCGGAGGCGGAAAAATCGGGCGATGTCGAGCAGGCGCTGCGATGGATGGAAGAGCGGGTGAGAATTGAGAAGGAGATGAGGCGGTTGCGCGAGTCATGAGGGGATGAGAGGCGGCGTCGTTGACCCACCGGTGTCCCCTTGGTAAAGTACACTGAATCTGACAGTCATCCCAGCGGGGAGTCGGGTAAGGGTTCTTTGTGGCGGCGGAAGACCGATACAGTCGATTCCAGCAACTCATCGAGTTGGGGAAGGAGAAAGGCTACGTCCTGTACGACGACGTGACCGATTTCCTGCCGGACGAACTCGGCGCAGGCCCGCAGCTCGAGGATCTGCTGGCGGGGCTCGACGCGGCGGGCGTCGATCTGCTGGAAGAGCCGCGTCTCGACTACAAGAAGGGCGAAGACGAGTTCGGCGAAGCCGAGCTCGAGCAGGAGATCGACAAGACCAACGACCCCGTGCGCATGTATTTGCGCGAGATGGGGACGGTGGCGCTGCTGACGCGCGAGGGCGAGATCGAGCTGGCGCGGAGGATCGAGCACGGCCAGCGTTTGGTGATGCGGGCGCTGTCGCGGTCGCCGTTCGTGATCCGCCAGATCCAGGAGATTGCAGCGGAAGTGGAAGAGGAGAAGACTCCGCTGCGCGACGTCATCTCCACGCCCGACGTGATGGCCGCGGAAGAGGATGAAGAGCAGTACCGCGAGGAGTTCTTCGCCGCGATGGCGCGCATCGAGAAGCAGATGAAGGCGGCGCAGAAGATCCGGCTCAATCTGCTGAATACGTCGCGGGCGAGCAAGCCGAAGCAGCATCGCAAGCTGCGCTGGCAGCTTGGCCGTGCGATGGTCCAGATCTCGCGGAGCATTTACGCGTTGCAGCTCAGCTCGGCGTGCTACCGCCGATTGCTGGCGCGGCTGAGGGCCGCTGTCGAACAGTTCCGGCCGATCGAGAGCGACATCGCGCGGTTGCAGCGCGCTACGGAGGACATGTCGTCGACGGCGCCCGGCGCGAGGGAGATCCGAAAAGAGCTGAAGATCGCGAACCAGCGGCTCCAGGAGTTGGAGCAGGAGTTCGGCGCGACTGCGACTGATTTGCGCAGGACGCTCTCGCAGGCGGAGCGGGGCGAGTCCGAAGCCGACTGCGCCAAGAAGCAGTTGATCGAGGCGAACCTGCGGCTGGTGGTGTCGATCGCGAAGCGGTATACGAACCGCGGTTTGCAGTTCCTGGATCTGATCCAGGAAGGCAACATCGGCCTGATGAAGGCGGTGGAGAAGTTCGACTACCGGCGCGGCTACAAGTTCTCGACCTACGCCACCTGGTGGGTGCGGCAGGCGATCACGCGCGCCATCGCCGACCAGGCGCGCACGATTCGCATTCCCGTGCACATGATCGAGACGATCAACAAGCTGGTGCGGACGCAGCGGCAGTTGCAGCAGGAGTTCGGACGCGAGCCGAGCCACGAGGAGTTGGCCAAGCGGCTGGACCTCTCGGTGCCGAAGGTGCGGAAGGTGATGCGCATCGCGCAGGAGCCGATTTCGCTGGAGACTCCGGTGGGCGAGGAAGAGGAATCGCATCTCGGCGATTTCATCGTGGACAAGCGCGTGGCGTCGCCTTCGGAGGCGGTGATCAATCTCAACTTGCGCGAACAGACGGCCGAGGTCCTCAAGACGCTGAGCCCGCGCGAGGAGAAGATCATCAAGATGCGGTTCGGGCTGCTGGACGGCAGCGAGCACACGCTCGAGGAAGTGGGACAGCACTTCGCCGTGACGCGCGAGCGTATCCGGCAGATTGAGGCGAAGGCGTTGCGCAAGCTGCGGCATCCGAGCCGGAGCCACAGATTGCGGGCGTTTCTCGAGCAGCGGCCGATGGATTGAGACTACGCGTAGCGCCTGCGCACGGCTTCGCGGATCTCTTCAGGCACGAGCGATTCCCACGGTTCGCCGCGCGCGATGCGCTCCCGGACGTCGGTGGAACTGACGTCGTCCCAGCCGGGGGGCATGGGCAGCGCCTGGATGCGTGAGGCGAGAAGCGCGGGCGGCGTGTAGGGGCCGCGTCTTGGGGCCACGAGCAGCTCGTACTCGTCAAGCTGCCGCTCGATTTTGGCGCCTTCTTCATAAGGCCAGGCGACGATGCGTTCGGCGGCGTCTCGGCCGCAGAGGAGGAGGATTCGCTGCGTGGCCGGCATCGCGGCGCGGGCTTCACGCGCCATCTCGATGAACAGACCGCCGTCGCTGACGGCGATTCCGCAGCGCGGCACGCGCGGGGCCAGGCGGGCCAGCCATTCGAGGCGCTCTTCGAGACTGGGGCCGGTGAACGGTTTGTGCGGGAACTCCCTGGGGATCACGAAGGCGACCGGGCCGTGGAGCTCCGCCGCGGCGCGCGCGAGAGCGAGATGCGCCAGCGTCGGCGGATTCCACGCGCCGGGAAACAGAACCAGTGTGGGGCCGCCCGGCGCGCTGAGCCGGAATTCCATGCCATCATCGTAGCGATATGAAGATCGAAAACGTGGAGGCGCTGGCGATATCCATCCCGCTGCCGGCGCCGGTGGCGGACGCGGTCCGGCTGATCACGCATCGCGATCATCTGATCGTGAGGATCCGCACCGTGGACGGCGTCGAGGGCCTGGGTTTCACGCTGGGCTACGACGGCGCGAAGGCGATGGTCGTGCTGGCGAACGAGATCTTCCGGCCGATTCTCGTGGGGGCGAATGCGCTCGACACGGAGCGGCTGTGGGGCGAGATGTACCGGCAATCGATTCAGGCGGGACGGCGCGGGGCGGCGCTGCGCACGATCAGCGCGATCGACATCGCGCTGTGGGATATTCGCGGGAAAGCGGCGCGGATGCCGGTGATGCATCTGCTGGGCGTGCAGTCGCGGCTGTTGCGGTGTTACGCGACAGGCGGCTACTATCGCGAGAACCAGACCGTGGACGACCTCGTGCGCGAGACCGAGGCCGTGGTGGCGCAGGGTTTCACGGCGCTGAAGCTGAAGGTGGGCAAGCTCGGGGCGCATGAGGACGCGGCGCGCGTGGGCGCGGTGCGCAAGGCGCTCGGCGATGCCGTCGACATTCTGCTGGACGCCAACGGCGGTTGGCGCAGCGCGCCCGAGGCCACCGGCGCGATGCGGCGGCTGGAGGAGTTCCGCCCCTACTGGATCGAGGAGCCCGTGCGGGCCGACAACATCTCCGCCATGGCGCGGATCGCCGAGGCGCTGGATACGCCGGTGGCGACCGGCGAGCTGGAGGCGACGCGGTGGGCGTTTGCGCAGCTTGTGGAGCGGAAAGCAGCCGATATCCTGCAACCCGACGTCACAGTGTGCGGCGGTGTCAGCGAGTGGATGAAGATCGCGCATTATGCGGCCTCGCTCGATGTCCCGATCGCGCCGCACTACAACTGGGACTTCCATACGCAGCTCTGCGCAGCGATCCCGAACGCGATCTTCGTGGAGTACTTCCTGGCGTCGTCGGGCGTGAAGATGTTCGACAGCGTACTGGCCGATCCGATGAAGCCGAAAAACGGCTACCTTGAACCGAAGAACGCGCCCGGGTTCGGGATCGAGCTCGTGCCGTCGGAGATTGAGCGGTATCGCATCGCTTGAGGCAGCCGGGATCAAAAGGGCGCATCATGAAAGAGAGAGTGGAGGAGTAGGAGACGCAATGTTCACCTGGATCTGCCCGCAATGCGGCCGCGAGGTGCCGCCCTCGCATTCGGAGTGCCCGTCGTGCGCGGAAGCGCGGACGAGAGGCCAGCAACCCTCCGCGCCGCCGCAGCCGCAACAACAGTGGACGCCGCCGGCGCAGCCGCAGCCGCAATGGACTCCACCGCCGCCGCAGCCGCAATGGACTCCTCCGCCACAGCCGCAGCAGCAGTGGACGCCGCCACAGCAGCCGATGTACACCATCGGCGAGAACAATCAGAAGAAGGGCATGCCGGCGTGGCTCGTGTTTGCGCTTGTTGTGGTGGGGCTTGGCGGCGCGCTGTTCGGGTTTTACCGATTCATGGGCAATCGTGGCGGGGCGGCGCAGACCGCACCGCCGGCGGCGCTCGAGCAGCCCGGGCGATCCGTTGCCGGAGGCGGGCATCCGTATGCGAAGTATCTCGAGGTGGCGGGTCTGCGCCTTTCCGAAGAGGGCGGGAGAGTGAAGGTGCAGTTCGCCGTCATCAATCACTCCGGCGCGGAGATGGCGGGGCTGGAGTTGAAGGTGGCGCTGCAATCCACCGCGGCGAAGCCTGACGATCCGCCGCTCGCCGTTGTGGACGCGAAGGTGGGGAGCCTGGGGCCGCACGAGGTGAAGGACCTCAGCGCCCTGGTAAAGACCAAGCTGCGCGCCTATGAGCTGCCGGACTGGCAGTTCCTGCGGGCGACGTTCGAGGTCACCTCGCCGAAGTGAACCGCATGAGCACGGTGAAAAGGCCGCGGACCGCCGCCGAGCGCAAGGAGCGCATCGACGCCATTTTGGCGGCGCTCGACAAGAAGTATCCGCAAGCGACTTGCGCTCTGCATCACAGAGATCCATGGCAGCTCCTTGTGGCGACGATCTTGTCGGCGCAGTGCACCGACGAGCGCGTGAACATGGTGACGCCGGGTCTTTTCAGGAAGTACCCGACAATGGCGGACTTTGCCGCCGCGCCGCAGGAGGAGCTGGCGCGCGATATCCGCTCGACGGGCTTTTTCAATAACAAGGCGAAGAGCGTCATCGGCGCGGCGCGCAAGATCATCGCGGATCTCGGCGGCGAGATCCCGCGCGACATCGACAGGCTGCTCACAGTGCCCGGCGCCGCGCGCAAGACGGCGAACGTAGTGCTCGGCACGGCGTTCGGCATCCCGTCCGGGGTGGTGGTTGACACGCACGTGGCGCGGCTTGCGCAGCGGCTCGACCTGACGAAGCAGAAGACTCCCGAGAAGATCGAGCGCGACCTGATGAAGGCGATTCCACAAAACAAGTGGATTCTGTTTTCGCACCAGTTGATTCACTTCGGCCGCGAGATCTGTTCGGCGCGCAAGCCCAAATGCGGGGAGTGCCTTCTGGAGCGGATGTGCTATTCGAAGGACAAAGTGTTGACGTGAGAGCCGGGTACGTAGCGCTGCTCGTTCTTTCCGCGCTCGGCGGATGCCAGCGCCAGCCGGAGCTCTACCGGCCTCCGATCCAGCGGCGTCCTTATGAGATCGCCGAACCCAAGGGACTGACGCATTACGTCAGAATGAATTCGGCGAATGCGCTGGACCACGTGGTCAGCGGGATTCTGCCGGAGCTGCACGACAACCGCTGGCGCTGGACTTTGCAGGAACCCGTTCTGCAATTCAAAGTGCCGCGCGCGGCCAGGCTCAAGTTCCACATGGAGTACACCGTGCCGCAGGTGACCTTCAAGGAGACGGGGCCGGTAAAGATCGAGATCGTCATCGGCCCTTGCACTCTGGACGTCATCGATGTGCAAAAGGACCTGGTGGGCACGTACGACAAAGATGTCCCGCCCTCCTGTCTGACCACGGACCGGCCCGTGGTCGTGCGCTTGCGGGTGGACAAAGTGTCGACCGGCGCCGACGACCGCCAGCCGCGCGGCTTCATCCTCACCAGCGCGGGCTTCGTCGAATAGATGCCCAAAGCGCTCTCTATTCTCTTCGGCGCCGCCTGGACGGCTGTCGCGGCGTGGGCGATCGGGGAATTGCTGCTCTCGCGGCTGGGGCTCAAGCTCTATCGCGGTGAGAAGCGGCTGTTCGCATTCCTGGCGGGTTCGGCCGCGCTCAGCCTGCTGACCTTCGTGCTGGCCGCGGCGCAGGCGGTCTATGACGGCGTGTTTCTGGCAGTAGGCGGAGCGGCGATCTACTTCGCGTGGCGGCGGCGCGTGTGGCGCGACAACGCGGAGCCGCTGCCGCGGATGCCGCGCTTCTGGCGAATCGCCTTCCCCGCCGTCTATGCGCCTTTCGCGTTTATCGCGGTGATCCACGCGATGGCGCCCGAGCACAGCCCCGACGGCAGCAGCTATCACCTCGGCGTGATCGCGCGCTATTATCGCGCGCACGGCTTTGAGCGCATCACGACGCACATGTACGCGAACCTGTCGCAGGGCCTCGAGATGCTGTTTCTGAACGCGTGGGCGTTCGGGCGGCATTCGGCCGCGGCCCTCGTCCATTGCGCGTTCCTGCTGGCGCTGCCGCTGCTGATGATCAGTTACGGCCGGCGCATCGGGCGCGCGTCCGCGGGCGCGGCGGCGGGGCTGTTCGTTCTGCTCAGCCCGGTGGTCGCGGTGGACGGCGCAAGCGCGTACAACGATGTTGCGGTGGCGGCCTTCCTCTTCGCCGTTTTCTATCTGCTGGAGGTCGCCCGCGAGGGTGCGCCTTCTGGACTCGCGGCGCTGCTCGGGTTGCTTGCGGGCTTCTGTTATGCGCTGAAGTACACCGCGTTTCTCTCGGTTCCGTTCGCGTTCTTCAGCCTGCTGCTCATTTTGCGGCGCCGGAAAAAACTGAAGCCGCTCGCGATCTTCACGGCTTGCGCAATGTTGATGATCTTGCCGTGGATGATGCGCAACGCGATCTGGTTCGGCAATCCGTTTTCGCCGCTGCTGAACCGCTGGTTCCCCAACCCGTACGTCACGGTTTCCTTCGAGCAGGATTACGCCCAATCGATGCGCAGGTACGTTGGGCTGGAGGACTACAGCCAACTTCCGCTCGAGCTGACGGTGAAAGGCGGCATCCTCGGAGGATTCCTCGGCCCGCTGTTTCTGCTGGCGCCGCTGGCGTTGTTCTCGTTACGCTCGCGCGCCGGACGTGGTGCTCTCCTGGCGGCGGCGTTGTTCGCACTGCCATACGCCGCCAACGTCGGGACGCGGTTCCTGATTCCGCCTCTTCCCTTCCTCGCCCTCGCGATGTGCCTCGCGCCGCCCGAGCGCTGGCGCACGGCAGTGCTCGCGGCGATGGTGGCCGGCCATGCCGCCGCATCGTGGCCGCACTGGGCCTCGAAGTACTGCGATTCAAATGCCTGGCGCATCGCGAAGGTCCCGTGGCGGCCGGCCCTGCGCATGGCCGGTACAGAAGAGTGGCTCACTGAGGTGATGCCGCAATACGCGACAGTGGCGATGATCGAGCGCGCCACGCCGCCGGGCGCGGTCGTCTTTTCATTCTCACCACTGCCGGAGTCGTACACGTCGCGCGAGATCCGCGTCGGCTTCCAGAGCGCCGAGGGCGAGCGATTGCGCGATGTACTCTACGTTGCCCTGATCCCCGACTTCCAGCCGGTGGTGCGCAACGAGTGGCGCTTCAAGCCGCGGAAACTCACTACGCTGCGGATCACCCAGACGGCGGCCGCGAAAGCGCCGGACCTGTGGTCGGCTTTCGAGATCCACGTGCTGAGTGGAGACCGCCGCATTCCGCGCGATCCGCACTGGACGCTGCGGGCGAAGCCTTGGCCGTGGACGATACAGCTCGCTTTCGACAATGACCTGGTGACGCGGTGGCGCTCATGGGAACGCATCCGCCCTGGCATGTTCATCGAGATTGGCCTCGGTCACCTGGAGACGGTGAGCGGCCTCCAGATGGACGGCGGGCGCGACCAGTACGCGGCGTCTTTCACGCTCGAAGGCCGCGATGCCGCAGGAGGCTGGATCCCGCTGGGCGCGCCCGCGATGTTCGACATCGCGCCGCCGCTGGGACTGCGCCGCGCCGCGATCGAGGAACTGAAGCGGTCGGGAATCACGCACCTGCTCGTCGCGCCGGAAGACTACCGCGCCGAGGACTACGTGAGAAACGCCGCCTTGTGGGGCATCAGCGAAGCGGGCGAGGCCAACCTCGCGCGCCTGTTCCGCCTCGATTGAGCGGACGCGCATACGCCGTCCGTGCTCAAATGAAGCCGGATGCCAAATTACTTCCTGGGTGTGGACGGCGGGCAGTCGAGCACCACCGCTCTGGTCGGCGACGAGACCGGCGCGGTCGTCGGGTACGGCCGCGGTGGACCGTGCAATCACATCTCCGGCCCCGAAGCGCGCACGCGCTTCATGAACGCCATCGGCGGCTGCGTGAAGCAGGCGCTGGAAGCAGCCGGACTCGCCGCTGACACGGCATTCGAGGCCGCGTGCTTCGGATTCTCCGGCGGCCCCGCCGACAAGGAAGGGCTCATCGCGGAGATGTTTATCATCGGGAAGCGGTTCGTCACCAACGACGCGCTGATCGCGCTGAGCGGCGCCCATGCGGGCGGACCGGGCGTGATCACCATCGCGGGCACGGGCTCGATCAGCTTCGGACGCAACGCACAAGGCAAAGTGGTTCGCGTCGGCGGCTGGGGCTACGTCTTCGGCGACGAGGGCGGAGGATTCGATCTCACGCGCCAGGCGCTGCGTGCGGCGCTCAGGCAGGAAGAGGGCTGGGGGCCGCCCACGTCTCTGCACGCGCTATTGCTCGAAGCCACGGGCGCGAAGAGCGCGAACGACCTGCTGCACAAGTTCTACACTCCGGAGTTCCCGCGGCCGCGCGTGGCCTCGCTCTCCCGCATCGTCGACCAGGCGGCCGCGGCGGGCGATCGCGTCGCCGCCGGAATCATCGAAGACGCCGCCGCACAGCTCGCCGGCATCACCGCCGCCGCGCGCCGCCAGATCTTCGGCGAGGGCGAGCAGTGCAAAGTCGCCCCGATCGGCGGAGTCTTCAAGACAGCGCGGCTCATGGAGCGGTTCAAGTATCTTGTCGAGCTCCCGGGCGACGCTGTTGTCGTTCAACCTGCCTACGGACCCGCCGCCGGCGCGCTCTACGAGGCATACCGCATCGCGAGCCTCACGGTAACCCTCTCTGGCGTGCCGGAGCTCGAAAAATGACAATCTGACGACCTCGATCTGATAGAGTTCCTATGGTTGGGCTGTCATGATCCAGGCCATCAGCATCGGAGGTTTTAAGTCCCTGGCGCACATCGAGGACCTCGAGCTGCCCCGGCTGGCTGTGCTGTTCGGGCCCAACGCGTCGGGGAAATCGAACTTCCTCGACGCTCTTCAAGCGCTGTCTCGCTTGGGGACCGGCCGCACACTGTCCGATGCGCTTCAGGACTCAACCACAGCATCCTCTCGGACCTTAGGTTGAGCGGCGATCAGTATGCGGGCATCGAAAAATGCCGCAACGAGCTGCTTCGGCTGAGAACTTACTATCTGGATCCGCGCACGGCCATGCGCCGCGCCGCGACGCCTGCTGAAGTGGAGGACATCGGCGTCCTCGGGGAGAACATTGCTCCTTTTCTCTTCCGGTTGCGGACAGAGCGGGCAAAGCACTTCGATGCGGTGGTCAGAACCTTGCGAAGTCTGATTCCCTCGGTAGAGAGCGTATCGGTCGACCTGGACAAGAGAAGGGGCACGCTGGATGTCGTGATCCGCCAGGGCGGCATCGAGTACTCGTCTCGCATCGTCTCCGAAGGAACGCTCCGCGTCCTGGCCCTCTGTGCAATCACTTCCAACCCTTGGGGCGGGAGCGTGATCGCCTTCGAAGAGCCGGAGAACGGCGTTCATCCCCGCCGGGTCGAATCAATCGCGGAACTTTTGATGGCGATCGCTGTGCATCAGAACAAGCAGGTCATCGTTACGACGCATTCGACGCTCTTTTGCGCAGCAGTTTGGAGACTTGCGAAAGAGCAGCCCGGCGACGTCGCCTTACTGAGGGTCTCCCAGGAGGAGGATGGATCGCGAATCACCCCATTCGAGACGGCCGACCCCCTGTTCTCCGACAGCGACATCAAAGAAGCACTGGCGTCTCCGGGAGAGGATGCTCTCCTCGAGGGGCTACTGATCCGAGGCCTGCTCGATGGCTAGGATCAGCGTCGACCTCTTCGGCGAGGATGCCGCCCACGAGGCCTTCCTCCGCGCTTTGATCGACAGGCTCGCCCGCCAGGAGAAAGTCGCGGCCAACCTTCGAGTCGTTCGCGCAAAAGGCGGGCGCGGAGTCGTCCTTTCAGAGTTCAAGCTCTACCAGCGAGCTCGATTACGTGGACCAACTCCACGGCCCGACCTTGCAGTCATCGCGATCGATGCGAACTGTGAGAATTGGAATGAGGCGCGCAGTAAGATCGCTCAGACTGTCGAACCGGGCTTTGAGAGTATTTCCGTGATTGCCTGTCCTGACCCGCATATTGGGCGCTGGTTTATGACTGATCCGTCCTCATTCAAAAGGATGATCGGTATCGAACCGCCGCTTGAGTCCGCCAAGTGCGAACGTGACCGCTACAAACGCATGCTTTCCGCCAGCATCGCAAAAGCCGGTCACCTCGTCCTCCAGGGTGCACGTGAGTTCGCGCAGGAACTTGTGGACGCGATGGACCTCTATCGCGCCGGCAAGCGCGAGCCCTCTCTGGGGTCGTTCATTCAAGATGCGGCGGCCCGTTTTCGCCAATTCAAGCGGGCCTGAGCCGCGGCCGCGCGCGTCGAACCTCAACCTGTACTTTCGGATGATACGATCTGATATGAGGTCCTCATAACTCCATGCCAAAACTCTCCATCCGCGATCTCGATCTCAAGGGCAAACGCATCTTCATGCGCGTCGATTTCAACGTTCCTCTTGACCCGGAAACGCTGGCGATCACCTCCGACAAGCGCATCAAGGCGGCTTTGCCGACAATCAAGCACGCGCTTGAGCAGGGCGCGGGGCTGGTTCTTGCCAGCCACCTCGGCCGGCCAAAGGGCAAGGTCAACCCGGCGATGAGCCTGAAGCCCGCCGCGGCGCGGCTCTCCGAGTTGCTCGGCAAGCCCGTGAAGATGGCGCCCGACTGCGTCGGACCCGAGGTTGAAGCGATGCTGCCCGCGCCGGGCGAGGTGCTGCTGCTCGAAAACCTGCGCTTCCACCCCGAAGAGGAGAAGAACGACCCCGCCTTCGCGCAACAGCTTGCGAAGCTCGGCGATGTCTACGTGAACGATGCTTTCGGCACGGCGCACCGCGCGCACGCCTCCACAGAGGGCGCCATCCGGTTCCTGAAGCCCGCGGCGGCCGGCCTCCTGATGGAGAAGGAGCTTGAGTACCTCTTCAAGTGCACGCAGAATCCAGAGCGCCCGTGCGTCGGGATTCTCGGCGGCGCGAAGGTATCCGACAAGATCGAAGTGATCGCCAACCTGCTCAAGTTCGTCGACAGGCTGCTGATCGGCGGCGCGATGGCCTACACCTTCCTCAAGGCTCAAGGCAGGCCGACCGGCAAATCGCTGGTGGAAGACGACAAAGTGGACCTCGCGAAGGACTTGCTGGCGAAATCGGGCGACAAGCTGATGCTGCCCATGGATCACGTGGTCGCGGCCGAGCTTGCGGAAAACGCGCCGAATGAAGTTGTAACCTCCATCCCCGACGACAAGATGGGACTCGACATTGGGCCGGCCACGGCCGCGGCATTCGGCGAGGTTCTGCGCAGCGCGAAGACGATCATCTGGAACGGCCCCATGGGCGTCTTCGAGAAGAAGCCCTTCGACGCCGGCACGATCGCGGTGGGTAAGGCAGTGGCCGAGTCCGGCGCGCTGAGCGTTGTCGGCGGCGGCGATTCCGAGAAGGCGGTGAAGAGCGCCGGAGTCGCCGACAAGATCAGCCACATCTCCACCGGCGGCGGCGCTTCGCTCGAGTTTCTCTCGGGGCTGGTGCTGCCGGGCGTGGCGGCGCTCTCAGACAAGTAAGGCGTGCGCAGTTTTCCAATCTGCGTGCTTCTGGCGGCGGGCGCTCTGTCTCAACAGAGCGCCTCCGTGGTTGAGGGCGTCGTCGTCAGTTCAGCGAGCGGCGCGCCCGTCCCTGGCGTCTCCGTGAGTCTCGTCCGCACCGCGGGCGGGAAAACGACGCACCGGATCCACACCGGCTCACAGGGTGAGTTCCGCATCGAGGACGCCGCGGCCGGCGAATACAAAGTCGAGTTGGACAAGGACGGCTTCTCCGGCCCGCCCTGGGATCATCCGTCGCTGAAGCCGTTCCGCGTCCCCGGTCTGACAGGCACCGTGCGGCTGAGACTCGAAATGACGCCGATGTCGACGTTGAGCGGGCGCGTGCTCGACGGCGAGGGCCGCCCCATCGCCGGCGCCAGCGTCGAGCTGATCAGGCGCTTCGGTTCGACCACGTATTTCACCGGCACGCGCGCCGAGGGCGAGTATCGCTTCGATCACCTCCAGCCGGGACAATACCTCCTGCGCGCCTGGGCGCGCCGCCGGCGTTTGCTCGAGCCCGCCGATTCGCGCGAGTCGCCGGCCGGGCCGGAGGCGGCGCCGGGCGAACCCCGCCGCGCCTGGGCGCCGACATACCTGCCCGGCGTCGCCAACCGCGATCAGGCCGAGATCATCACCGCTCGCCCGGGCCTGGACCGCGCGGCCGCCGACATCCGTTTGATGGCTGTCCCGGTCTATGAGGTCAGCGGAACGATCCTCGACGAGCAGGGCCGGCCTGCCCCGAAGGCATCGCTCATGCTGTTCAGCGCCGATGACCGGAGCGGCTTCCCGGAGATCTCGACTTCTGCTGAGGAAGATGGCACATTCCAGTTCGCAGGGATTCGCGAAGGCGAGTGGTTCTTAAGGACCGGCCACCGGCGCGGGACGGCCATGCTGAAGGGCTATTTGCGTTTCAACATCTCGCGTCAAGGCGAGGAAGGGCTGGAACTGCGTCTCTCGCCGCCGTTCGCATTGACAGGCTTTGTCGAGCGCGAAGAAGCGCGCGATGGCGAGGGCAAGCGGAAGGCCACCGGCGTCACGCTGATACCGGCCGGCCCGGCCGGAGAGCGTATCCCAACGGTCTTCCACGATCAGGCCGGCAACTTCACGTTCCCGCGCGTCTACGCCGGGCGCTATACCGTCTTCCCTTTGGGATTCGTGCCCGATTACTACCTCGCCTCGGTGATGCTGGGCGATCGTGAAGTCACCGGCCGGCCCGTAGATCTCGCGGAGGGAGCGCCACCGCTCCGCGTGGTCTATCGCCCCAACGCCGGCCGCGCCCGCGGCAAGGTGGAGAAGGGCGCCGGTGCAACCGTCGTCATTGCTCCCCAGGACGAAGCCTTCCTGGACACTCAGTTCACTCGCACGGCGAAGTGTGGTCCCGAAGGGAACTACGAGGTGAGCAGCCTGCGGCCCGGCGAATACTATGCTTTCGCTTTCGACCGCATCGATCCCGACGCGCTCGAAGACGTCGGCTTCTTCCGTACGCTCGCGCCCCTCGCCGCCAAGGTCAGGATCCGCGAGGGCGAGGCCGCCTCGCTCGATCTCCGCGTGACGCCCTGGCCCGAACCCTGACGGCCTTCACTCCTCGACAAACCGATAACTGGCGTGGCGGTCGTAATCGATGCCGTGCTTCTTCTTCAGCTCCTCGATGGAATGCAGTGTGGTTTTTGTGTGCGGCCCGGCGCCTTCATTGGTGTGCAGCAGCATCTCCTCGAGACATTCGTCCACGCTCATGCGCTTGTGCGAAGCGAGGTCCTCCAGGAGAGCCGCAAGACGTTTCTCGACCCGCACGGACACGTCCACCCGCTCAATCCTGACGGGTGGACCGCCGCTGAACAAGTGCTGTCCAAACACGAGGCGGTACCCGTGCGGATCGCGCACCGTATAGTCGCGGATTCCGTAAGGCCTGTCGCCGATTTCCTCCGCGACCTCAACACCGTTGGCGCGGTGAAACTCGTATAACTGGCCGGCGTCGCCGACAACGAAGTAGACCGCGCCAGTCTCCGGACTCGGCGCCGGCGTGCCCTTCGCGAGAAACAACTGAACGTTGCCGAGGTTCACGCCGGCGAAGGACGGCGGTTCGCCCCACGTGAACGCCCGCTGAAAGCCGGGTTTGTTGACATAGAACTCGACGGCGATTGGGATATCGCACACCGCCAAGCCCGGGTGAACTTGTTCTCATTCAATAAACGGCGGCGCTGTGCTCGTCATCGTTCGACTCCCTCTCGCCGGCTTCGGACCTATCGAGAATAGTCCCTCAATACCGCCAGTACGCCGGCGTGTCCCATCTTCTCCGCCCACGACCGCGGACGCGCCCACGGCTCGGCATCCTCCTCCACCGGATCGGCGCCATGCTCCAACAACGCCTTCGCCACACTCGCGCGGCCCCAGCGGCACGCCCAACCCAACGGCGTGCTCTTGAGGATCTCGTCCCGCTCATCCGTCCTCGCGCCGGCATCCAGCAACGCTCGCGCAAACGACTCCGCCTCTCCTTCCTTCACGTGGCCGGGCATCGCGGCGACTTCGTGCAGCGCTGTCCGGCCGAAACCGCCGATCAGGTTGGAATCGCACCGCTCCAGGATGAGGCGGAAGCAAGTGAGATACGTTGCGCGATCGAGGTCCTTGTTGCCCGCGTAGAGCCAAGGAATGTGATGCCAGAAAGAGACGGGCTCCGTCAGTTGATGAAACCACCTCGAGTCGCCGCGCGGCCAATCGATCCGCTGGAGTGCCATGCGCACGATCTCGTCAGCGCCGCCCATCGCCCCGAAATGGAGCAGATCCTCCGCCAGCCTGCCGGGCGTAGCGGCTTCCTCCGGCAGCGCACCGCGAGCGTCGTCGTCGAACATCTGCCGCGCCAGATCCGTCTGCCTGTAGATCGCGGCGATGTCGGCGCTCACGATGCCGCCGCGCCGGCGCAACAACTCAACCATCTCCCATCGCTTGTGGCTGTATGCGCTGTACACCGCCGAGCCGCTCGAGTCCACGTGCGCGTTCGGATCCGCGCCGCGCTCAAGCAGCAGCTCGGCCATCGCGCGCCTGCCCAGCGCCGCGCAGTGCCAGAGCGGATAACCTTGCGAGTATGCCGCCCAATCGCCTTCACCCTCGGAGACGCGCTCGTTCGGGTCGAAGCCGATATCCAAGAGGAACCGAAGGGCCTCCTCCCGGCCGTTCCGGACGGCCACCGTCAGCAACCCGCCCCCGTCCCAGCGGATCGGATTCGTCAGCGCCCCTTCGGCGTGCCGCGCGCGCAGCCACTCGATATCGCCGCACGCCACGGCCGCGCGAGCGGTCTCGTCGCCGAACACGCGCTGCTCAGCGATGATCTTCTTCGCCCCGCGCCGCCGTTCTTCCTCCTCGATGATCGCGACGATCTCTTCGTACCCGCGCTCATTCGCCAGCGTCCATGCGGCCGTCGCATCCCGATGCGGATGGATCCCCCGCCGCGCATTCGCCCCATATTGCATCAGCAGGCGCACCATCTCCGGCGACCGTTCCATCACCGCGAAATGGATCGGCCGGCGCTCGTCCCCGTACGACATCGCCATATCGGCAAGTTCCGGACGCGCTCGCAGCATCGCCCTCACCTGCCCGGGATCATCGGCGCGAACGGCCTCCGCCAGCCGTTTGACGGTGACTCCATCCACGTATGCCTTCAGCTTCGGCCAGCTTTCGAAACCGTAGCTCCGGGCGATCACATGCATGGCATCGTGCAGGGCGAACTTCGATGCTTCGGCCGCTTGGTAGTGGGCCTGAACCTCCGCGACCGCCGCCGCTTCGCCCGCAACAAATCCGCGCAGCAGCTCTTTCGCCTGGCGCTTCAGTTGTTCGAGATCCGGACGCTCCCGCATCCGTCTGGCAGGCAACTGCTGTTTCACGTGAGCTCCTTTCCATAGCGCCCGGTGTCCGCTCTCTCGGGCAGAAAAGAGTTCGTCGAAACCACTACGGAGAATCGCTCTTCCAGGCGGACGCGGTCCTTTCCGCGGACACGGCGGCGCCCTGAAACGCGCCAGTCAAGATCATAGCATCAGTGAATCGCAGCATTGCAGATCGGGCCGCCCCTTGTATTGCTTTTGAAGGTTGGCCTCGGACCGCATCAATCCCACCTTGCACATCATCATGGCGATCTTCATTGCCATCCTGGGCGCCGTCTTCATCGGCCCGCCCCCCTGCTTCCTCGGCAAGCCCAACTGCGGCTCAAAAGCTCGTGCATCCCCGGCCGATCAAGGGTACAATCGGAAGACCTTGAGGAGGGCTGGCAGATGCAATTGAAGGTGAACGGGGCCACCCGCACGTTCGACGGCGATCCCGAGATGCCGCTTTTGTGGTATCTGCGTGATCTGCTCGAATTGACCGGAACGAAATACGGCTGCGGGCTGGGCCTGTGCGGCGCGTGCACCGTCCACGTCGACGGCAAGGCGGCGAGAAGCTGCACGACCACGATGGGAAACCTCGCCGGCAAGTCGGTGACGACGATCGAGGCCCTGAACGGGCAACACCCCGCGCAGAAGGCGTGGATGGACGGCAACGTCCCGCAGTGCGGCTACTGCCAGAGCGGGCAGATCATGCAGGCGGTGGCGCTGTTGAAGGAAAAGCCCAAGCCCACGGACCAGGACATCGACGCCGCGATGCAGGGCGTCATCTGCCGCTGCGGAACCTATCAGCGAATTCGCAGCGCCATCAAGACCGCCGCGGGGGTGAAGTCATGAGCCGCGTATCGTTCCGGACCCTCGACCGCCGCACGTTCCTCAAGTACACCTTCGGCACAGGCGCGCTCATTCTCGGCACGCACGTGGACTCCTGGGCGTCGGACGCCGACAAGGCGGCCTTCCATCCGAGCGTCTACCTCGGCATCGAACCCAATGGCGATGTCATCATCGTGGCGCACCGCTCGGAGATGGGCACGGGCTCAGGCTCGACGCTGCCCATGGTGGTTGCCGATTTCCTTGAAGCCGACTGGAAGCGCGTGCGCGTGGAACAAGCCATCGGTGACGAGAAGTACGGGTCGCAGAACACCGACGGCTCGTGCTCCATCCGCGACTTCGTGGAAGCCATGAAAACCGCGGGCGTCACCGCGCGCGTCATGCTCGAGCAGGCCGCTGCGCAGAGGTGGAACGTGCCCGCGGGCGAGTGCCGGGCGCAGAATCACGAGGTAGTGCACGCGCAATCGAACAGGCGCGCCGGCTTCGGCGAGCTGGCGCCGCTGGCGGCGAAGCTGACCGCTCCGGAGCGGTCGACGCTCAAGTTCAAGCCCGCCAGCGAGTACCGCTACATCAACAAAAACATTCCCGTCGTTCATCAGAAAGCCACCATCGACGGCAAGGGCGTTTTCGGCTACGACGCGAAGATGCCGGGGATGCTGGTGGCGTCCGTCGAGCATTCGCCCGTTTACGGAGGCAAGCTCGTTTCCTTCGACGCGGCCGAAGCGAAGAAGGTCCCCGGCGTGCGCGACGTTGTTGTGATCGACCGCTTCAAGGAGCCCCACAACTTCCAGGCGCTGGGCGGAGTGGCGGTTCTGGCCGACCACACCTGGGCCGCGATGCAGGGGCGCAAAAAGCTGAAGGTGCAGTGGGACTCCGGCCCCAACGCTTCTTACGACAGCGACCGCTATCGCGAGCAGCTCATCGCAACGGCGAAACAGCCCTGCAAGGTCGTGGCCAATCGCGGGGATGTCGACGCAGGTTTGTCCGGCGCGGCGAAAACGCACGAGGCGGTGTACACCACGCCTCTGCTCTCACATGCGCCCATGGAGCCTCCGGCCGCGGTGGCGGAGTTCAAGGACGGCAAGGTGCTCTGCTACGCCGCGACCCAGAATCCCCAGGCCGTGCAGGAGACCGTAGCCGCCGCGGTCGGGATCCAGAAGAAGGACGTCACGTGCCACGTCACGCTTCTCGGCGGAGGCTTCGGGCGCAAGTCGAAGCCGGACTACGTCGCCGAGGCGGCGATCCTCTCCAAGAAAACCGGCCGCCCGGTGAAAGTGGTGTGGACGCGCGAGGACGACATCCGCACTGACTTCTACCACTCGACGGCCGCGATGTACATGAAGGCCGGGTTGGACGCAAGCGGCAAGCCCGCTGCCTGGCTCCAGCGCAGCGTGTTTCCGTCGATCGGAACGACGTTCGACGACAAAGCCGAATACGCGATGGATCTCGAGATGGGCATGGGCTGGAACGACCTGCCCTACGACATCCCGAACCATCGCGCCGAGAACGGCAAAGCGAAGAACCACGTGCGCATCGGCTGGCTGCGCGCCGTGGCGAACGTGTATCACGCGTTCGCGATTCACTCGTTCGTCGACGAGCTGGCGCACCTCGCCGGGAAGGACCCGATCGAGTACGCGCTCAGCCTGATCGGTCCAGGGCGCAAGCTCGTGGTCACGCCGGTCGGGATGAAGTACTGGAATCACGATCAGGATCAGATGACTTATCCTCTCGACACGGCGCGCCTGCGCAACGTGATCGAGACCGTGGCGCAGAGATCGGGTTGGGCCCAGCGCGCGAAGAGCGGCGGCCGCGGCTGGGGCTTCGCGGCGCATCGCAGCTTCCTCACCTATGTCGCGGTGGTCACGGAGGTGCAGGTGGAGGGGAGCCGCGTGCGAATTCCGAACATGCACATCTGCGTCGACGCGGGCCAGACTTATCATGAAGACAGAGTGCACAGCCAGTTGGAAGGCGCGTGCGTCTTTGGAGCGTCGCTGGCGATGCTGAGCGAGATCTCAGTGCGGGACGGCAAGGTGGTGCAGTCCAACTTCCACAACTATCAGGTGGCGCGGATGACCGAGGCGCCGCAGAAGGTGCACGTGCATTTGATCAAGAGCAATGCCCCGCCCGCCGGCATCGGCGAGCCAGGCGTGCCGCCGGTGGCGCCTTCGATCGCCAACGCCATCTTCGCCGCGACCGGGAAACGCATCCGGGACTTGCCGCTGCGTAAAGGGCTGCGGGCTTAGGCCCGCGACAGAACGGGACCTGCGCAGGCCGGTGCGTTACATCCCCTTCACTCGGCGGGAATCTTGAGCTTTTTCAGAATCTGTTTCGCGAGGTTTTCGTTGATCTCACGATGCCGGGGAACCGGCTGCGCAACGCCTGTTTGAGGATTCCGGCGCCAGTCATGATTCCCCCGTGCCGGATCAGTAAACACCCTGCTTCTTCGAGCCTGCGGATCAGATCGGCCCCCGTCATCCGGCAGTCAATTCGGAAACTCTGCGGATGCCGGGGATCTCACCACTGGTGAGATCCCGGTAAAGGTCTCGAAGGTTCTCCTCCAATTCGGCGACGGATTCGCCTTGGGTCCAACAGTCCGGCAACTCCTCGAAGGAGCCTGGCCACACGTCCCCATCCTGCCAGTGGACGAATCTCGCCGTCGCCATGGAGTCATTCTAACGCTCGTAACAATCGGACTCAGTCCCCCCGCTGCGCCGGATCCAGAACCGTCTCCAGCAGCATGTTCGCCCCGTTGGCGCAATCCTGCCACGAGGTCAGCTCCTTCGGCGAATGGCTGATTCCCCCGATGCTGGGCACAAAGATCATGCCCATCGGCATCAGTGTGGCCATCATCTGGGCGTCGTGCCCCGCGCCGCTCGGGAGATGGCGCGAGTCGAGCCGCAACCGCCCCGCCGCTGACTCGATTGCGCGTTGCACTTCACTCGCCGCCATCGCGGCTTCGTGACGCGAAGCGAGAGACATCCGGATCCCGGTCCGCGTCCCGGACGCAATGGCGGCGGCACGAGCCCTGATCTTCTCCCCCAGCCTGTCGAGCTTCGACGACGACAGGTCGCGCAGCTCGATCGTCATCCGCACCTCGCCCGGAACCACGTTCGGAGCGTTCGGGACCACTTCCAGGTGGCCCACCGTGCCCACTTGCGCCCCCGGCTCGCTGGTGACAATCTCGCGCACGGCGAGCGTCAGCGCTGAGGCGGCGATCATCGCGTCCTGCCGGTCTCGCATCGGAGTCGTGCCGGCGTGGTTCGCCGCTCCCTTCACCACGACGTCGTAATCGTCGATCGAAACGATGCCGTCGACAACGCCGGCCGGAATGCCTTCGCGCGCCAGCGTGCCGCCCTGCTCCACGTGAAGCTCCACGTACGCTGAGTAGGCGCCTTTGCCAATGAGGGCGGTTTCGAGCCGCGACGGATCGCCTCCGATCCGCCGGATGGACTCCGCCTTCGTCAGCCCGCGGGAAACCTGACTGAGCTCTTCGGGCCTGTGTTTTCCCGCCGCGGCGCGGCTTCCATTCAAGCTGGCGCCTGCGAACGACGCCTCCTCGCAAGCCCAGACGACGGCCGTCAGCGGGCGCCTGGTTTCGATGCGCGCCTCGTTCAGCACGCGCAGGATTTCGATCGACGCGAGAGAACCAAGCGTGCCGTCGAAATTCCCTCCCTCCGGCACGGAGTCGATGTGCGAACCAAACAACACAGGCGGCAGGGAAGAGTCGCTGCCTCGCCGCGACGCGAAGATGTTCCCGGCCGCGTCCACACGAACCTCCGCGCCCGCGCGGCGCATGAGGTCCATCACGAACTTGCGTCCCGCGAGATCGGCGTCGGAATAACCGATCCGGCTGACTCCGCTTTGAAATGTCCCTCCTGCCGGCCTCCCGAACACGCTGAGCGACTCGAGCTGCGTCCGAATCGCCGCTTCCGCAATCCTCGGCGCACGCGCGGCGGAACCCCTCACTGCGGCGCCCGCCGCCAGCGCTCCCAGAAAACCGCGGCGGTTCATTGTCACTGCCCTCCCGCCGCCTTCATCAATTTCGCCCTTTGGGACAGCACGAATGCGCGGATGGCTTCCAACTCCTCCGCCGTCATCTTTCCCTTGAACGACGGCATTCCTAACTCCAGGTATGCGCCCTCCAGGACGATGTTGCGATAGTTACCCAGCACCGCGGGCGTCGAATACCGCAGATCGGCAATCGCCCCGCCGCTGGACGCCGCAATCCCGTGACACACGGCGCAAAACCCGCCGTAAAGTTCCTTGCCCTGCCGGATCTGTTCGGCCGTGGCAGTCAATCGCACCGCGGTCAGCTTGGGGCGTTGCTGGCTTTTCACCGGAACCACCCGGCCTCCATCCAGCGCGAACGTCCACAGCCGGCCCGGCGCTTTGTACGCGCCCGCCGGGTTGGATACCGTGATCAGCCCGTCCGCGCCGCCCCACCCGGCCAAAATCGAAACGTACTGCCGGCCTTCCACCCGGTACGTCACAGGCGCGGCCATGATTCCGGTTCCGAGGCTGACCTCCCATAGTTTTTCGCCCGTGCTCGCGGCATACGCCACGAACCGCCCGTCAGCGGCGCCTTGAAACACCAGCCCTCCAGCCGTGGCCAGCGCGCCGCCATTGCTCGTTGTCTTGTAGGGCACGCGCCAGCGCTCCGTCCGTGCCACCGGGTCCCACGCCAGCAGGTAGCCCGGAGAAGGAGGCGCCGGATCCTCCAGGGCCAGCGCCGCGGGCGACATCCCGATGTTCCACGACTCTTTCCGGAACTGGAAATTCGGGTCGCGCGAGTACGGGAACGGCGCCCCCTGAACTGGGATGTACACCAGTCCCGTCCCCGGATGGAAGGACATCGAGTGCCAGTTGTGCGCGCCGGCCGGGCCCGGCCAAATTAACTCCGTGCCCTTCTCGTACCGTGCGTTCGGCGCTTCCACCGGGCGTCCCGTCTTCAAGTCGACGTGCGTGGCCCACGTCACCTTCGCGAATGGATCGGCCGAGAGCAACTCCCCTGTGCGCCGGTCCAGAACGTAAAAGAAGCCATTCTTCGGCGCCTGCATCAGGATCTCGCGGCGCCGCCCGCCGATCTCCAGGTCCGCCAGGATCATCTGCTGCACAGCCGTGTAGTCCCACGTGTCCCCGGGAACCGTCTGGTAGTGCCACACCAGCTCGCCTGTGTCCGGACGAAGCGCGAGGATTGAGGCCAGGTAGAGGTTGTCGCCTCCCTGGGGACTGCGCAGATTGCGGTCCCACGGCGACCCGTTGCCCGTGCCCGCATAGAGCAGGTCCGCGTCAGGATCGTAAGCGAAGGAGTCCCATGCGGTGCCGCCCCCGCCCATCTTCCACCACTCGCCGGTCCAGGTCTTCGCCGCGCGCTCCATCGCGGGCGACTCGAACGGCTTGGACGGGTCGCCGGGCACGGTGTAAAAGCGCCAGACGAGCTTCCCTGTCGCTGCCTCGTAGGCGGAGACGTAGCCGCGGACGCCGTATTCCGCGCCTCCGTTGCCGATGATCACTTTGCCCTTCACCACGCGCGGCGCGCCCGTGATCGTGTACGGCTGCGAGAGATCGGTGGTCTGCGTCTGCCACAGCACCTTTCCCGTGGCCGCGTCGAGCGCCGCCAGGCGCCCGTCGAGGACGCCGGCGAAGACTTTGCCATCGTGGAACGCCACGCCGCGATTGACGACATCGCAGCAGGCGCGCTGGCCGTAAGAGCGGGCGACCTCGGGGTCCCATCGCCAGCGCAGCTTGCCCGTCTTCGCATCCAGCGCGAACACGAAGCTCCAGCTCGCTGTCGCGTACACCACCCCGTTCACGACCAGCGGCGTCGCCTCCAGCCCCCGCGTCGACTGGGTGTCGTAGGACCACGCCACCCCCAACCGCTTCACGTTGCCTGTGTTGATCGAATCGAGCGGGCTATAGCGCGTCTCCGCGGAATCGCGGCCATGCGCCGGCCACTCGTCGCCCGCCCCCTGCGCCCCAAGGATCGCCGGCAGAAGCGCCGCCATGATCCATCCCAGCGCCCTTCTCATGATCTGGCGATTCTACTACAGACTTTGAGCAATTCCTAATCGCGATAGGGCTGGCGCGACTCGTAGAGCGCGAGGCGCCTGCGGATGGCTTCCGCCTGCTCCGCGTCGTTGCCGGCGGCGGACAGCGCGGCGCGCGCGGTATTCACAGCCTCCGCGAAACGGCCCTGCGCCGCATGGACGGCGGCAAGAGTGTCGAGGATTCTGGCGTCTTTCCCTCCGGACAGCGCATTCGCGCGTTCCGCGAGCGCGGCGGCCTCGCCCGGATTTCTCAGCGTGTCTTCCCGAGCGGTCGCCAGCATCCACGCCGCCTGATTCAACGCCTCCACGTGACCGGGCTGCAACGCAAGTGCCGCCTTCCACTCACGAAGCGCTTCCACCTTCAGACCTCTCCGCGACAGCGCCAAACCCAGATTGAAGCGGGCCGGAGCGTAGGAGCCATCCAGCTCGACTGCTTTGCGAAGCTGGCCGACCGCTTCCTCAGCGCGCCCGATCAACGCCAGAGCCGTCCCCAGGTTCGAGTGCGAGGGGACATCGCCCGGCCGGCTCGCGACGGCGCGGCGGAAGTGAGCGATCGCTTCCTCGAGCCTCCCCTTCTGTAACAACGCCAGGCCCAGATCGTTGTGAGCGGGAGCGTACTCGGGATCGGCATTCAGCGCCTCCCGAAACTCGCGCATCGCGGCGTCGAGATCGCCTTGCATCGCCAGCGTGCTGCCCAGTCCGCAGCGCGCCTGAATGAACAAGGGACGGATGCGGATCGCACGGCGAAAGTGCGCCGCGGCCTCGTCCAGCCGGCCGGTTTGGAACAGAGCCATGCCCGTGTAGTTGTGCGCGTCCGCGTCGCGCGGATTCGCTTCGAGCGCCTTGGCCCACGCTGCGATGGCGCTCTTGAGATCCCCCTTCTGTTGCAGCTCGAGCGCGGTGTCGAACAGGCGATAGGAGTCCACCGCCGGGATCTCGATCGACTGAAGACCGTCGGGCGGGATGTTTACGAACTCGGGAATGTTCACGGCGCGATTGGCCGCCGTCGAGTTCTCGATGAGAATCGCCGGGCTGTCATTGCCGTTTTCGTCGATATGCGTGAGGTACATCTGCGTGAACGGCGAGCGCGCCTTCGAGGAAAACACCATCCAGCGGCCGTTCGGCGAGAAGCTGTGCCAGGAGTTCATCAGCGGCGTGTTGCAGTTCATCCGGCGCGCCTTGCCGCCGCTTGCGGCAACGATATAGAGCTGCCCGTCCGGCCTCATCAGCAGCCCGTTGCGGGCCTGGACGAAAACAATCCAACGTCCGTCCGGAGAGATCTTGGGGAAGCTGTTGCTCATGCCGTTTGCCGACGCCCCCGCGATCGGCTCGGCCCGCCCGCCCTGGCCCTCGTTGAACGGGATGCGGTAGAGGTCGTAGCGGATCTGGATCTCGTTGGGATCGTTGGCGCGCCGCGCGAGAGGAACTCCGGGAGGATTCGGATCACGTGCGCCCGCGCGGGCGAATACCAGATACTTTCCGTCGGGACTCCACACCGCGCCGGTCTGCACAAATCGCGCATCGTCCGCGCCCGGCAGCGGCTGCAACATGCCGGTGTCGCGGCCATACCAGGCGAGGATTCCGCGAGTGGGGTAGAAGACTTGCAGGAAGCGGTAGTCCATGAAGTTCGCGACGTAGAAGTTGCTCGGCGGATCTTTCTCGGTCCTCGGATCGAACGCCGCGCCGCTCACGCTCGTCGCGACAAAGCGGCCGTCCGGCGACACCTGCGACATGAAGCCCACGCGCACCTTCCCCTCCAGACGCCCCCGCGCGCCGCTCCATTCGATCATGTCCTGCGCGCGGATCGTCATGCGCGGCTGGACAGGCGCGAGCGCATAGAGGCCCTTATGGTTCTGCGGGCCGTCGAGGTCCATCCCAAGCGTCTTGCCGTCAAGCGAGAACGAGTGGCAGTTGCCGCACGTGGGCATGCCGCCGAGAACGACACGGCTCGCCGGCTTCGAGAGATCGCGCAGCCGCCACTGAATGAGACGGACCGCATGCGCCGCGATCGGTTTGATCACGCCCTGCTCGGTCTCCGACGGCATCAGCGGGACATCGCGGTAGAAGATGGGCGCGCCCACGGGGTCCGAAGAGGCGCTGATCTGGACTTCGCCGCGCGACACAGGAGCGGCGTCGCGGTCCAGGCCCGTGATCGTGACGGTGGCCGCACGCTCCCGCGACCGCCGCTTGATCTCCTCCCAAACTTCCGGCCGGGGCGCCCAGGTGTGAGCGGCCGCCTGTTCGGGCGTGAGTTGCGGCAGCTCGTTGGTATCGGCCTGGCACCGCGGATCGATCTCGCCGATGCGCAGAGGTTCGCCTTTCGAATTCAGCGCGATCGGGGCGCCCCCGTCGCTGAACCGGATTTGGATGCGCCACGACGAAGCAAGGCTGGAGTCGCGCCAGATGAACGTCGGCGCGGTAATCTCCGGCGGGAAGATCGAGCCCTGCGCCGGGTAGTCGACGACGACCTGCGCCGGCAGCTGCGCCGCCGCGAGGAGTGCGCCCAGGCTGATGAGGAAACGAAATCGCATTCCAGCCCGTACTCAGTTCCCCTGATTATGACAGTCTGAGGCGCCCACGCCAGCGCCTCACTGCCCATAATTCGACTATGGGCCTCTGCATCAGGAATCGCGAAGTCGAGCGCTTCGCCGATCAAGTCGCCGCAATGGCCGGCGAGACCAAGACCGAGGCCATCCGCAAGGCGCTCGACGAGAGAAAGGAGCAGTTGATGCTCCGATCCAGACGCGGCGGGAAAAAGCTCCACGACATTCACCCTTGGCTTGAAGCCGATGTCTGGCCCAAAGTCCCGCCGAGACCTGGGGCAAGGGCCTGGGCAAAGAAGCAGCGGAAGAGATCCTCGGTTTCGCACCGGGCGGCGTCTGATGGCCGGCTCCATTGTGGTTGATCCACGGCGCTGGCCGAGATCGTCTTTCGCGAGCCCGGGCTTGAAGAAATCTCACTGGAGCTGCTTGAAACGGATCGCGTCGCGATGCGCCGATTCATCCGCTCCGGCCGGAAGCGGCGCCCCGCGGCGCTGAACTTCGGCGATTACCTTTCCTACGCCGCCGCCTCTGTGGCGGGAGCGCCGTCGCTTTTCAAAGGCGGGGACTTCGCAATACAGACATTCGCGCGGCGTAGCGGCTCAGGTGCGCTCGCTCGTGTTCAGCCAGCCGATGCCCAGCTTGCCGAGCGCGTAACCCACCTCGGCGAGGTAGTCGCCGTAGCCGGTCATCCAGTGGAAGCCGCGCATCTCCTCCACCAGCTTGCGCTCGCTGCCCAGAATTCCGACATCGATCTGCGAGCGGCAGATCGGCATGAATGGATTCGCCACCACCTCGCCCTTGAAGCCGACGTACTTCTTCATGTCGAAGTCGGGGACGATGTTGGTGAGCTTCTGCCCCTTGCGCATCTCCACCTTCGGCGCGGCGCCGTAGTCGCTTTCAAAGTGCGTGAGGATGCGCACCGGCTCTTCAACCTTGCCGTCCATCTTGCGCGGCGCCGTACAGTGCGCCAGCGTGACGACGCCGTGGTGCGGGTATGTGGGGTCGTTCAGGAACACGGGCTTTGCGGAGATCGCGTTCAGCAGCACTCCCGACGGGATGACGACGAAGTCCGATTCGCAGTACGCCTGCAAGCCCGCGTCGTTGAGCAGGCTCAATGGCAGGCAGGCCGTGGTTTCGCTGATCGGCATGATCTTCGACATGCAGTTGTTGATCGTCATCGCGTCGGTCTGGTGCTCGGCCATCAGATCGAGAAACACGGAGTTCACGATAAAGGCGTTCTCGACGAACTCGCGCCTGGTCTCGAGCTTCGTGTTCTTGCGCGAAAGGTACTCGGCGGC
The DNA here is from genome assembly GCA_964472745.1 of uncultured Solibacteraceae bacterium. Classification (GTDB taxonomy): domain Bacteria; phylum Acidobacteriota; class Terriglobia; order Bryobacterales; family Bryobacteraceae; genus CAYYNC01. Next base: position 69,820 of record CAYYNC010000004.1, on the reverse strand, counting down.
GTCCGCCTTGGCCTGGCGCACGCGCGATTCGTCGGCGCGCGCCTTCTTCAGCCGCTCGCCGATCTCGTCGTAGCTGACGTCCACGAGATCGAACTTCCAGATCCGCCGCGCAAGGTCCGGCGCCTTGCGCCCGCCGGCGCCCCAGCCGGATGGGCCGCCGACGCACACCATCTTCTTGCCGACAGTGTTCTTCAGCCCGGCCAGCGCGCGGATGCGCATCGCAAAGTCGGCCTGCTCGTCCACGACGACGTCGTTGATCGAGACATTGTCCTGGCCCCATGGGTCCGCCGTCTTGCGCAGGAAGCGCGGGTGAACGATCTCGTACCATTCGTAAACCGGCCCCGAACGGTGGCGCACGAACACCAGCGTCCAGGGATTGTCCTTCGCCGCGGCCTCGAGAATTTGAGCTCCGCCGGAAGCAGGATACAGAAGCAGGACATCGTGCTCGCCCTTGCCCGCCTCCGCGGCCTCCTGGACATTCCGCGCCTCGCGCAGCGGCAGGAACTCCACCTGATGCTCAGTCTTGGCCAGCGCGGCGAGTTCATTCTGAATACGGATCTTCTCTTCGCCGACCTCCTTCTCGGTGAAGAGCCCGCCCCATGGCCGCCAGCTCGTCTGCTCGCGGCGCTTGAAGATCTGATAGATCAGCACCGGCTGGACGCGCAGGGTCTTGCGCACCGGCGAAACCGGCAGCTTGCGCTCCGGGGCGGCGAACACCGCGGGCGGCGCGGCTGCCGCCGCGGAAACCGAAAGCAGCCCGCGCCGCGTGAGCGAACCGCAGCACGCCGTGCACGAGCCGCACGGAGAAGAGTGGGAGTGGGACATGGCCGGAGCCTCCAAATAAGATATCCGGCTCCGATTATATATCCAAACCCGCCTATTTCAGCGGGTTCTCATACCACACGACGTTGCGGCTCTCCTGGCCGCAGACAAGCAGATCGAGGTCGCCGTCGCGGTCCATGTCGACAAGCCGCACATCGTAGGACGCCTGGTTGCGCCCGATGATGTGCACCGCGAAGTCGCCGCGGCCGTCGTTTTCGTACCACGCCGCTTCGCGTGTGTTCTTGCCGGCAGTCGCTACGTCGATGTCGCCGTCGTTGTCGATATCGCCCACGGCGAGCGAATGCGGGCCGCCGATCTCCGCGTGAATCTCGTGCGCCTTCCACTTCGGATTCTCGAACCAGACGACGCCGAAGCCGTGGCCCCGCGAGGCGACGAGATCACGCCGTCCGTCGCCGTTCAAGTCCGCAACGAGAATATTCGTCGCGCCCTCCTGATGTGTGGCGACGACCTCCTTCTTCCACGGCTGTCCCGGATTGGCGGGCTGCTTCCACCACGCGAACCAGTTGCCCTCGGGCGCCCACTTGGCCGCGCTCGCGATGTCCGCTTTACCGTCGCCGTCGATGTCGCCGATCCCGACATAGTGCGCGAGTCCCGGCGCGTCGCCTTTGCCCGCGACGTTGCGGATCCAGCGCTCCGCGGTGCGCAGTTTCGGCGGCGCCTTGAACCACACGATCGAATCGGCGAACTTGCCGCGCGGCTGGCCGCTCGTCGCCGCGAGATCGGGCTTGCCGTCGCCGTCGATATCGCCGGTGAGGACGCCGTGAACCCCGTCGACGCCGCCCGTTTCATACGAATCGATCAGGTGGAATTCCCACGGCTCTTCGAGCGGCTTCCCCGGCCGTTCGAGCCAGAACACGACCGCCGGCGAATACTGCGCGCCGATGTAATCGACGTCGCCGTCGCCGTCAACGTCCATCGTCTCGCTGTGAATCGCGTGCAGACCCTCATGCAGCACGCGCATCTTCCAATCCGGCGCGACAAACAGCAGCGTGCGCTTGTAGTCGTTGGTGACGACATCGGGCAATCCATCGCCGGTGAAGTCGGCGGCGATCGCCGTCTGATTGGGAAAGCCCTCGGCGACGATGTGCTTCTTCCACTCCCCGCCGCATGCCAGCGCGGGGATCAACAACAACAGGCTCCAGCGCATTACGCCGGGATTGTACCGCAGGCGCGCGGCCTTGCAGAATAGGTCCATGGCTTTCGTGTGGCGCAGCAGAATCCGATTCGTCGATACCGACGCCAGCGGCCGCATTCACTACACGGCGCTGTTCCGCCAGTTCGAGGCGGCCGAAGAGGAGTTCTTCCGCTCGCTCGGCGTCAGCTACTCCACCGAGGAATCGCGCGACCTCGCTCTGCCGCGCGTGCATGTTGAAGCGGATTACTCTGGGCCGCTGCGCTTCGACGACGAGATCGACGTCGTCGTGGATGTGGCACGCGTGGGCGAGAAGTCCTATACCCTGAACTTCACCGTTTTCCTCACCCAGACGGGCGAGGAAGCGGCCCGCGGCTCGATCACGGCGGCCTGCATGTCGAAGCGCAGCGGCCGCAGCCACCCCCTGCCGCAACCGCTCAAGGAAGCGCTCCAAAACTACAAAAAATGATGCAAAGAGCCGCGTTTCTGATCGCTTTTTGCGCGTTTTTGCGCGCTCAGCCGGAGGTGCGCGTGCGCGAAACCGCCGCCGGGCCCGGCGCCGCGCGCATTGAAGCGCCGATGCCGTTTTCCGCGCTTGGCGCCCGCTGGCTGCCCGGCGCTCCGGCGCGGCTCCGAGTCCGGACATCGCGCGATGGCGCGGAGTGGTCGCAGTGGCGGGAGCTGACGGAAGACGGCGACCTCGAGCCAGGCGTGGCCGGGCTGCTGTACGCGGGCGAAGACCAGCGTTTTGTTGAATACGAAGCCCTGGAAGGTCTCCCGCGAATGCTGCGCTTCGTGTTTATCGATCCGGGACGCACGCCGGAGGCGGACATCGAGCGTATGCGCGCGAAGCAGCGCACCCGCGAAGCCGGCAAGCCCGCCGTGATCTCTCGTACTGAGTGGGGCTGCCCCATCCCCGAAGGACCGCCCGCGAAGTCCTACACGACCGTCACACACCTGATCGTTCACCACACGGCCGACCGGCCGCCCCCAGGCGACATCGCGGCCTGGGTGCGCGCCATCTGGGCCTATCACGTGAACACAAACGGCTGGGCCGACATCGGCTACAACTTCCTGATCGGCCCCGAGGGGACGGTCTTCGAGGGCCGCGCCGGAGGCAAGGGTGTGGTCGGGGCGCATTTCTCCTGCATCAATTCGGGAACGATGGGCGTGTCCGTCCTGGGAAACTACTCGAATGAGAAGCCGCCCTCCGCGGCGCTCGAGAGCCTGTTTACGCTCCTGGCCTGGCAAGCGGGGGAATGGCGACTCAATCCTACCGGCCGGGCGATGCACGTCTCCGGAGGAGTCGAGATGAACATTATCAGCGGACACCGCGACTCGGCGGCATCTCCCCGCGCCTGCGGGACGACCGAGTGCCCTGGCAACGCCTTTTACCCCATGCTGCCGGACGTGCGCTTTGAGGTCGCGAGGCGCATGGCTGGGTCCGAGCCGGAGTGGACGGCATCGGGGCTCTGGCACAGGTCGTCGCGCAGGCCGCGTTCGGGCGACGTCACCTGGTGGTACGGCGATGAGAATACAGGCACTTACGACACCTGGCCCGAGCCCAGCAGGGGCACGCTCGAATCCTCGCCGGTCCGCCTCGACGCCGACGTCAATCTCACGTTCTGGAGCTGGCACGAGACCGAGGAGACGTTCCAATACGACGCCAAGTGGGTCGAGCTGAGCGTGAACGGGGGAGCCTGGGAGCCACTCGGGAGAATTGACGGCACTCTGCGAGTGTGGGTCCGTTATGCATTCCCAATCCGCAAGCGGGGCGAGATCCGCGTCCGCTTCCGCTTCGACAGCGGCGACCCCTACTTCAACCGGTTTGAAGGCTGGCACGTCGATGAAATCCGAATAGATCCATAAATCGATTTTATCGTCAGACCATCTTGCATTTCCCGCGCTTCTAGGTTAGCCTGAGGTTGATGGAAGCCGCGCAGCAGCCAGTCGCTACCGTGACCCTGAGCGCGATCCGTGTCATTTCGGCCAACGTGGTAGTACCCATTCAGATCCGGATTACCGTACTGGGATCCGCCTGAGCTGGCCGAAGCAATCTAAACCAGATCAAAGGCCACCAGGCGGCGAACCCGCAGGTGGCCTTTTTCACTAGGAGATCGAAAAAAGATGTCGAACCTGATGAGCGGCGCGCGCATCCTGCTCGAGTGCCTCGTGCGGGAAGGTGTGGAAGTCATTTTCGGATACCCCGGCGGAGTCACTCTGCCTCTCTACGACGCAATGTATGACCACCCGCTGCGGCACGTCCTGGTACGCCACGAGGAGAACGCGGCGTTCATGGCGTCGGGCTACGCGCGGGCGACCGGCAAGGTCGGCGTGTGCTGCGCCACATCCGGTCCGGGGGCGACCAACCTGACCACCGGCCTGGTGGACGCGATGATGGATTCGATTCCCGTCGTCGCGCTGACGGGCCAAGTGACCAGCAAGCTGATCGGCAGCGACGCGTTTCAGGAGGCCGACACTTTCGGCATCACGCGTCCGGCCACGAAGCACAACTTCCTAGTGAAGGACATCAAGGAACTTGCCTCAGTCGTGCATGAGGCTTTCCACATTGCATCAACGGGCCGGCCGGGTCCCGTGGTTGTGGACATTACCAAAGACGTGTTCCAAGGCCAGGCGCACTACACGCCGGTTCACGAGATTCATCTTCCGGGCTACAAAGTGGTGACCGACGGCCACGCGGGCCAGATTCGGCGCGCGGCGCAGATGATGTGGGAGGCGGAGCGGCCATTTGTCTACGCGGGCGGCGGCATCGTCGCCGCGGGCGCCCATGATGAGCTGCGCGAGCTTGTCGAGACGCTCGATTGCCCGGCGGTCTGCACGCTGATGGGCCTCGGCGCGCTGCCCGGCTCGCACCGCAACTTCATCTCGATGCCCGGCATGCACGGCAGCTACGCGGCGAACATGGGCATGTACGAGTGCGACCTGCTGATCGGGCTCGGCGTGCGCTTCGACGACCGCGTCACCGGGCGCCTGGCGGCGTTCGCGCCCCACGCCAAGGTGATCCACGTGGACATCGACCCCGCCGAGATCGGTAAGAACCGCGTGCCGGACCTGCCGATTGTCGGGGACGCGAAGAAAGTGCTCAAAAAGCTCAACCGCAACTTGCAGGAGATGGCCGGCGAGATGTGCGAGCGGAACGCCGAAGGGCGCCGTAAGTGGTGGGCGCAGATTCGCGCCTGGCAGACCGAGCATCCGCTCGAGCCCGTCTTCAGCGCCGACGAGATCAAACCGCAGCACCTGATGTACGAGATCAATAGACTGAGCGGCGGCAAGGCGATCGTCTGCGCCGACGTGGGGCAGCACCAGATGTGGGCGGCGCAGTTTATCAAGTTCGACGAGCCGCGGCTGTGGATCAACTCGGGCGGCCTGGGCTCGATGGGCTTCGGCTTCCCGGCGGCGATCGGCGCGCAATTTGGGCGCCCGGACAAGACGGTGTTCGCCGTTGTGGGCGACGGCGGCTTTCAGATGGCGCTGCCCGAGCTGGCGACGGCGGCCAACTACGGGCTGCCGGTCAAGATCATCGTCATGAACAACGGCTATCTCGGCATGGTGCGCCAGTGGCAGGAGCTGTTCTACAACAACCGTTTGTCCGCCGTGGAGCTGAACACCTTCCCGAACGCGGAACACCTGGCCGCCGCTTACGGCATCAAGGGCCGCATCGTGCGCACGCCGTCGGAGCTTCAGAGCGCGCTGAAGGAGGCGATGGAGGAGCCGGGCCCGTACCTGCTCGATGTCCGCGTCTCGCAGTACGAGAACGTGTATCCGATGGTCCCCGCCGGCGGCGCCATCAACGAGATGGTGCTTGCGCCGCCGCAGCCCGTGCCGGTCGAGACGAAGTAGCCGCGCCGAAGGAGAACCGAAATCATGCTGATGACAATCTCACTCCTGCTGGAGAACAAGCCGGGCGCCCTGATGCGAGTGACCGGGCTGCTTTCGCAGCGCGGCTACAACATCGAGAGCCTGACGGTGGCGCGCACGCTCGACCCCACGCTGTCGCGCATGACGATCACCGTCGACGTGGACGCGAAACTGCGCGCGCAGGTGATCAAGCAGATGAACAAGCTGGTGAACGTCCTCCAGGCGATCGACCTCACGGAGGCGCCGGCGGTGGTGCGCGAGATGGTGCTGCTGCGCGTGCGCGCGACGATGGAGAACCGCACGGCGATCCTCAAAGAGGCCGAGATCTTCGGCGCGCGCGTGGTCGATTCCAGCGTCGAGGGCTTTGCGCTCGAGTGCACGGGCGATTCTGAGAAACTGGAGGAGTTCATCGCCGTGATGGAGAGTTACGGCGAGATCGAAGTGACGCGGTCCGGAACGGTGGCGGTGTCGCTGGAAGCCAAGAAGCTGCGGCTCTCCCCGCCCGTGCCCAAGCCGCATCCCAACGCGGAACCCGTCGGGGCGGCCCGCGAAAGCAAGTGAGATCACAGAAGGAAACAACAAACTCATGCTGAGACGATTTTACGAGAAGGACGCGAGCCTTGCGCCCCTGGAGAACCGGACGGCGGCCATCCTCGGCTACGGCAGCCAGGGGCACGCCCACGCGCTGAACCTGCGCGATTCCGGCGTGAACGTGGTGGTGGGGCTCTACCCGGGAAGCAGGAACTGGGCCAAGGCCGAAGCGGCCGGGCTGAAGGTGCTGGCGTGCGGCGATGCCGTCGCCGCCGCCGACGTCATCATGGTGCTGGTGCCGGACCACGTGCAGGCCGACCTCTACGAGAAGGACATCGCGCCGAACCTCAAGGCCGGCAAGACGCTCATGTTCGCCCACGGCTTCAACATCCACTTCGGCGCGATCAAGCCGCCGCCGGACATCGACGTCAGCATGGTGGCGCCGAAGGCCCCCGGCCACCGGGTCCGCGAATTGTTCACCGAAGGAGTCGGCGTGCCGGCGCTGGTGGCGATCCACCAGGACGCCTCGGGCAAGGCGCTGGAGAACGCTCTCTCTTATGCGATGGCGCTCGGCTGCCTGAAGGCCGGCGTCATCGAAACTTCGTTCCGCGAGGAAACCGAGAGCGATCTCTTCGGCGAGCAGGTGGTGCTCTGCGGCGGCGTCTCCGAGCTGATCAAGGCGGGTTTCGACACGCTGGTGGAAGCGGGCTATGCGCCGGAGATCGCGTACTTCGAGTGCCTGCATGAACTGAAGCTGATTGTCGATCTGATCTATGAAGGCGGCCTGAGCTACATGCGCTACTCGGTGTCGGATACGGCGGAATACGGCGACTACACGCGCGGGCCGCGCATCATCAACGACCAGACGCGCGCCGAGATGAAGAAGATTCTCGCCGAGATCCAATCGGGCGAATTCGCGCGCACCTGGATCAATGAGAACAAGAACGGCCGGAAGAACTTCCTCGCCATGCGCGAGGCGGCGAAAGGCTCGCGGATCGAGATCGTCGGCGCCGAGCTGCGCCAGATGATGACGTTCCTCAAAAAGAAAAAGGAGGCGGGCGTACCGCAAGAGTGATGAGGATCTGGATATTCGACACCACCCTCAGAGACGGCGCCCAGGGCGAGGCCGTCAGCTTTTCGGTGGAGGACAAGATCCTCATTTGCCAGAAGCTCGATGAGCTGGGGATCGACTACATCGAGGGCGGCTGGCCGATGTCCAATCCCAAGGACAAGGAGTTCTTCGCCCGCGCGCGGGATCTGAAGCTGAAGCACGCCAAGCTGACGGCGTTCGGCGCGACGCGCTTCGCCAAGAACCCGGTGGAGAAGGACTCCAACGTCCTGGCGCTGCTCGAGGCGGGCACGCCCGCGGTGTCCATCTTCGGCAAGACCTGGGACCTGCATGCAACGCGCGTGCTGGGCGTCACGCTCGAGGGGAATCTCAAGCTGATCAGCGACACTGTGCGGTTCCTGAAGGCGCACGGCCGCGAAGTGATTTACGATGCCGAGCATTTCTTCGACGGCTACATCGCGAATCCGGACTATGCGTTGCAGACGCTGGATGCCGCGAAGTCGGCCGGCGCGGACGTGCTGTGCCTCTGCGACACCAACGGCGGCACGGTGACTGGCCGCCTGTCGGAGATCGTGGCCGAGGTCCGCAAGCGCTTCGACGGAACGGTCGGAATCCACACGCACAACGACTGCGACCTCGCGGTGGCGAATACGATCGCCGCGGTCGAGCAGGGCGTGACGCACGTGCAGGGCACGTTCAACGGCTACGGCGAGCGCTGCGGCAATGCGAACCTGTGCTCGGTGATCGGGATTCTGGAAGCGAAGCTGGGCCACACCACCATCGGCGCCGACAAGCTGCCGAACCTGACCAGCGTCGCGCACTACATCGCGGAGCTCGCGAACCTGCCGCTGGCGGTGAACCAGCCTTTTGTAGGGCGCTCGGCCTTCGCGCACAAGGGCGGAGTGCATGTCAGCGCTGTCCTGAAAGAACCGGCCAGTTACGAACACATGGATCCGGCCCGGGTCGGCAACCGGCAACGGGTGCTGGTCAGCGACCTCGCCGGCCGCGGCAACATCCTTTACAAGCTGAAGCAGCACGGGCTCGCAGACAGGCTCGACGACAAGGCGCGCCGCGAGCTGCTAGACCGCATCAAGCACATGGAGTATCTGGGCTACGAGCTGGAGGCGGCCGAGGGCACGTTCGAGCTGCTGGTGCGGGAATCGCTCCAGCCCGGCGTCAACCTGTTCGAAGTCGTCAGCTACGAAGTCGGCACGCGCAAGATCGGCGAGCGCGACTCCGCGACCACGGCCACCGTGATCCTGCGTGTGAAGGACGGCATCCACTCCGCCACCGCGCACGGCGAAGGTCCCGTCAACGCGTTGGATCGCTGCCTTCGCGAATGCCTGTCGAAGATCTACCCCGCCATCCAGAACGTTCGCCTGACCGACTATAAAGTCCGCGTCCTCGACACCAAGAAGGGCACGGCGGCGAAGGTGCGCGTGCTCGTTGAATGGAGCGACCACCGCCGGAGCTGGGCCACGGTCGGCGTCTCCGAGAACGTCATCGAGGCAAGCTGGAACGCCCTGGTCGACGCCATTCGCCTGGAACTGATGCGCCTCGCCGACAAGGACGAATCCATCGAAAAGGCCGTCGAAGACTTCTGCTGGGGCGTGTGAATCAGGCGCCCTCAGCAGGCCAGGGTTGCATGAGCGCGTTTCTGAACCGGCGGTAAGCCGTGGCGATGATGCTCACTATCGAGCCCGATCGGGAAGTCGATGGTCGTTGGATCGCCGAGGTCCCGGAATTGAACATCCTGCTTTACGGCGACTCGAAGCAGGACGCGATCCGGCGGGCCAAGCCGGCCGCGCGGGAGATTATGCTCGACAGGATTGCGCACGGTGAGCTTCCTCCCGATTCCGTGAACGCCACCTTCGACGTGGCGGCATGAGCACGTGGCCCGCAGCCGAGCCGCGCCGTGTTTTAGCCGCCTTGAAGCGGATTGGGTGGCGGCACGGCCGCACGGCGGGTTCGCGCCGGATCTTGAAAAGCCCCGGCTGGCCCGATTACCCGTTCTCTTTTCATGATTCCGAGGAGTTGGGACCGGCTCTGTTGGCCAAGATGTCGAAGAGAACAGGAATCCGGCCTGAGGACCTGTGATCGCGCATCAAGTCTGGACGAGAAGAGCCGATCCTGGGCGTGACCGTCACGTGGAGAGGCGCAGTGGGCTTTGCCGCCGTCGAGGCCACAGGTAGCGCTGTCCGTACAATGAAGTCGTGCGGCTCGGGCTGATCGAGATCCTGATCATCGTCGCGCTGTTCGTGCTCCTGTTCGGCGGACGGCACTTGCCCACGCTGGGCAAGACCGCCGGGCAACGCGCGCGCCGGCCGTTCTGGCAGTTCCGGTGGATGTGGACAACGCTGACGGGCGACGAAGCGGACATCGTCCGGGCGGAGCGGGAGTACGGGCGGGAGTGCGCCCGTGCGATGCGCGCCGAGTGCCCCCCGCCGCAGCACCGCGAGAGCACTGAGCTTCTCGAATCAATCGGCGCCCGGCTTGCCGCGGCCGCGCCCTCGAACTACAAGTTCTCGTTCTCGGCCATCGGAGGTCGTGTTGAGAACGCTTTCGCCCTCCCTGGCGGCTTCATCTTCGTCACCGAATCTCTGATCCGGCTTTGCGGCGGCGATCGCGACGAGATCGCTTTTATCCTCGGCCACGAGATGGCGCATGTGATTCACGGCGATTCGCGCGATCGCCTCATGGCGGACGCGCTGCTCGGGCCCGTCGCCGCGCGGCTGCCAAAGGGAGGACGGCTGTTGCAGGAGGCCCTGAGCAGCGGCTACTCACGCGAGCAGGAGCTGGCGGCGGATCGCAAGGGCGTCGAGCTCGCGCGCGGCGCCGGATTCGATCCCTCGGCCGCGATTGTTGCGCTGCGGCGTCTGGCGAAGATCTCAGGGGAGAGCGGAGTCCTGGATTCGTACTTCGCGACGCACCCGCCTGTGGAGGCGCGCATCGCCGCCCTCGAACGGATGCTCGCCGGGCGGCAGCTTTCGTAAGACTCGATCCAGGTTCTCACACTGCTGTGGAGAGGCGACTTGGTGTCGCAGGCGCAGAGAGGCAGATTCGCCTCCAGGACGATCATCGATGCGCGGGATCCTCCAACGAATCGAGCACCTCGGCCACGTTGTCGCAGCTCAGACCCGCCCGCAGTCCAAGGGCCCGCGGTGTGACGGCGAACGGCTGCCGGCTTGAGCGCATCGAGGCTGTGAGGCCAGGCCGCAGCGCCTTGTTCACCGGCCCTGAAAAGACGCGCCCGTGCGTTGGACCTCTCCGCGGCGGAGCGCGGCCTCATCATCATGCGTCAGCGTCGTTCGAGCATCCTGGTGTTGAAAATTCAGGCGTCATGAGGTCAACTCCGGCTCAGCGCGGGACCCGCGCGTCTTTGCCAGAATAAAAGTTCCGTGAGGTATTTCATCAGCGAGGACATCCCGCCGTTCCGGCGCGTGTTGCTGGTCGAGAGCGGGTCGCGCTACCTGGTCGAGCATCTGCTGCCGGGGCTCTACGCGAATCATCCGGAGAACGAGCGCGTCGATCTCATCACCTGCTTCCCGGGCCTGCCCGACGGCTTCGACTGCGCGCGCGGCGAGGTCTTTCGCGTTACCGATTACATCGGACGGCCGGCGCGCAAGACCTTCTATGCGATGCTGCGCGCGCGGCGCTATGACGTCATCGGCGTCATCTGTTCCGGCGAAGCGATCATGACCAAGTGGAAGTGGGCGCTGGCCTGGCAGGTCCCCGCGAAGTTGTTCGTCCTCAACGAAAACGGCGACTACTTCTGGGCGGACCGCGGCAACCTGGGCACAATCAGGCGCTTCGTCCTGTTCCGCGCAGGCCTCTCGGGCTCGGAAGGCGTGAAGAACATCACGCGCCTGCTGCTGTTTCCATTCACATTCACTTACCTGCTGCTGTTTGCGGCGTACGTTCATCTGCGAAGAAAGGCACGAGCATGAAAGCGGTATTCGTCACTGAGTTCGGCGGCGTGGAGAAGCTGCGCTGCGAAGAGATTCCTGCGCCCAAGCCGGGCCCCGGCCAGGCGCTGGTCAGGATCGCGGCCGCCGGAGTCAACTTCATCGACATCTACTTCCGCACCGGGCTGTACAAGGCCGACCCGCCGGTGGTGCTGGGCATGGAAGCCGCCGGCACGGTGGCCGGGCTCGGCGAAGGCGTGACGGACCTCGCCGTCGGCGACCGCGTCGCGTACGCGATGTGCCGCGGCTCCTACGCCGAGTACGCCGCCGTGCCCGCGTGGCAACTGGTGAAGATCCCGGATGCAATCGATTTCCGTTCCGCCGCGGCTTCGATGCTCCAGGGAATGACGGCGCACTATCTCACCCACTCGACCTACCCCCTCAAGCCCGGCGAAACGGCGCTGGTGCACGCGGCCGCGGGCGGGGCAGGGCAGTGGATCGTCGCCGCGGCCAAACTGCGCGGGGCGCGCGTCATCGGAACCACATCGACCGCGGCGAAGGCTGAGGCAGCCAGGGCCGCCGGCTGCGATGAGGTCGTCCTCTACACAGAGCAGGACTTCGAAGCCGAGGTGAAGAAGCTCACAGCGGGCAAAGGCGTCGACGTCGTCTACGACTCGGTGGGCAAGTCGACCTGGGAGAAGAGCCTCAACTGCCTGCGGCCGCGCGGCATGATGGTGACCTTCGGCAACGCGAGCGGTCCCGTCGATCCCTTCCCTCCTCTGCTGCTCAACCAGAAGGGTTCGCTGTTTCTCACGCGGCCGAGTCTCGCGCACTACTGCGCCAACCGTGAGGAGCTGGAGTGGCGCTCCGGCGACGTCTTCAAGTGGCTCCAGGACGGCACGGCGAAGCTGCACATCGACAAGGTGTACCCGCTAGCTGACGCAGGCCAGGCGCAGACCGATCTCGCCGCCCGCAAGACCGCCGGCAAGCTGCTGCTCGAACCGTAGCTCCGTGCTTCGCCGCGGCGGCGAGCAGTAGAATTGGACACAGCGAACCACTTCATGACAAGGAGGAGTGAAATGACGTCAATCGCTCGAGTTCTCTGTCTTTGCCTTTTCGCGGCATGCGCGATCGCGGCATGCCCGGATGGCGGGTGCCAAACCTATAACGCAAATGGATCCGTCTACCTCATCTGCATGCCGCCCGCGGGCTTGTACAACGGCAAGCTGATCATTTACGCGCACGGCTATGTCGCACCCAATGAACCTGTTGGAATCCCCGCTGATCAGTTGGTCCTGCCGGGAGGAATTTCCATCCCGCAACTGGTCACATCGCTGGGATTCGGGTTCGCGGCGACGAGCTATCCGGCCAACGGCCTCGTGCTCGTTCCGGGAGTTCAGGACCTGCGCAACCTGGCGAATTTCTTCGATGCAGAGTGCGGAGCGCCATCGCGCACCATCCTCGGCGGAGTGAGTGAGGGCGGGCTCATCGCAACGAAGGCGCTTGAGCAATACCCGGCGGAGTTCAACGGGGCGCTCGCCGCGTGCGGGCCGATCGGCGATTTCCGCGATCAGGTCAATTACATCGGCGACTTCCGCGTTGTCTACGACTACTTCTTCCCCGGCGTCCTGCCTCCGACAGCCGTGGATATCCCGCCGCAGTTGATCGCCGGCTGGGAGACAGTCTATCGCCCGCTGGCGCTGGGCGCTTTGGCTTCCAACGCCGGCGCGGCGAAGCAGTTGTTCTCCGTTGCCAGGGTTCCCCTCGGATCCGACCCTGCCATCAACGGCCTCGCCGCGGCCGACCGGCTCCTCTGGTACAGCGTCTTCGCCACGAACAACGCGCGCGAGGTTCTGGGCGGCCAGCCGTTCCAGAACAAGTACAAGTGGTACTCCGGCTCGCTCAACGATTTCCGCCTGAATCTCCAGGTCGCGCGGTTCTCCGCCGACGCCGCGGCCCTCGCCAACATCCAGCAGTATTACCAGACTTCCGGCAGACTGTCCCGGCCCCTGGTGACTCTGCACAACCTGGAAGACCCCGTCGTTCCGTACTGGCATGAATCGCAGTATTGGCTGAGAGCGTTCCTCGCCGGCAGGCTCGGCCAGCTCGTCCAACTGCCGTCTCTCAGGTACGGCCACTGCAACTTCAGCCAGGCAGAGGTGGTGTTCGCTCTCGGTATCCTGCTCGCGAAGATCGAAGGCAACGCCGCCGTGACGCTCCAGCCCAGCTTCGACTCGGACGCCGATCAGGCGGAGTACCGCGAGCTGGCCGGCCGGCACGCAAAGCGCTGATCGCAGACCAGAGAGCCCGCACCGCCGGTAGAGCGCCGCGCCTTGATAGAATCCGGGCATGGCCCAAAAAGAGACGACTCTCTCCGCAATGAAAGAGATCGGCATCGTGCCGGTGGTGCGGACTCCCTCCGCCGAAAGCGCGCTGAAGGCGATTGAAGCCATCTACGAAGGCGGCATCCGCGCGGCCGAAGTGACGATGACCGTGCCCGGCGCCGTCAAAGTGCTCGAGAAGCTCGCCGACCAGTTCGGCGACCGCATGGTGCTCGGCGCGGGGACCGTGCTCGACCCGGAAACCTGCCGCATCTGCATGCTCGCCGGAGCGGAGTTCTTCGTCACGCCGGCGCTCAACGTGAAGACCATCGAGATGGCGCACCGCTACTCGAAGCCCATCTGCCCGGGCGCGCTCACGCCCACCGAAGTGCTCACCGCCTGGGACGCCGGCGCGGACATCGTGAAGATCTTCCCGTGCGACAACGTCGGCGGCGCGAAGTACATCAAGGCGCTCAAGGGCCCGTTCCCTCAGATCGAGATGATCCCGACAGGCGGAGTCAGCCTGACGACCGCCGGGGATTTTCTAAAGGCCGGGGCTTGCGCCGTGGCGGTGGGCGGGGAGCTCGTCGATGCCAGGACCATCAAAGAGGGCAAGTACGAGGTGTTCACGGAGCGGGCGCGGCAGTTTCTTGAAGTGGTGGCGAAGGCTCGCGCGGAAATGAAGAGCACAGCCTGAAGGCTGTGCTACCGAAAGCACACAGCCTGAAGGCTATGTTACACGTTACAATCGGAGTTCCAGGGACATAAAGAATGGCTGTCAGTCAGGAACTGTTGGACATCCTGGTCTGCCCGGTCTGCAAGGAGTCCGTGCAGCTCACCGACGACCAAAACGGCTTGAAATGCCCCGCCTGCAAGCGGGTGTATCCGATTCGCGACGACATCCCCGTCATGCTGGTTGATGAAGCGCGCATCGAGGAATGACCCCGCTTCCGCATGCCGCCGGTGATTGAGAGCCTGCCGGCCCGCGCGCGCATCCTGTGCGTGCGTCTCCGCTCTCTCGGCGATTGCGTATTGACCACGCCGGCGCTGCGGCTGCTCAAGCAATTCCGGCCCGACCTCCGGGTGGCGGTGATGGTCGAGCCGCGTTTCTACGGCGTATTCGAGGGCAACCCCGACGTCGACCGGATCCTCCCTCCCGGCGCGCTGCACGCTCTGGTCGCCTTCCCGCATCTCACCATCAATCTGCACGGCGGACCGCGCAGCGCGCTGTTCACCGCGGCTTCGCTCGCGCGGCGGCGGGCGGGCTTCGGCCATTACCGTTTTCAGTCGCTCTACAACCTGCGCATCCCGCGCGCCCAGGAGATCCTCGGCGAGGAGCGCAAGGTCCACACCGCGGAGCACGCCGCGTCGGCCATGTTCTGGCTCGGGGTGCCGCGCGGCGAGATCCCGCGCGCGCGGCTGTTCACGGGGGCGGTTCCGCTGCCCGATCATCCCTACGCCGTCGTCCATCCCACGGCGTCCGCGCCCGGCAAAACGTGGCCGGCGGAGAAGTTCCTCGCTGTCGCGCGGCACCTTCAGGATGAATGCGGTCTGGAGCCTGTCTTCATCGGCGGACCCGGTGACGACCTCTCGCCGTTCGAGCGGTACCGCACGCTGAAAGGCGCGCCGCTGCGCGAGGTGAAGTGCCTGCTCTATCGCGCTTCGCTGTTTGTCGGCAACGACAGCGGCCCGGCGCACATGGCGGCGGCGTTCGGTCTGCCCGTTGTCGTGCTCTACGGCGCGTCGGACCCCGTCATTTGGGCGCCGTGGCGCACCGAACACGAGATCATCGCGGCGCCGCAAGGCTTGCACAACATGCCCGCGGAGCGCGTGATCGAAGCGCTGGAAAGGCTGCGGGCGCGCGCATGAAACAGCTCTTCAGGCTCTTCGGCTACACCACGCGCTACTTCCCCGCGCTGGCGCTGTCGGTTGTCCTGATGTTCATCGCGGGCGCCATGAATTCTGCGCTGCCGCTGCTGCTGCGCCCCATCATTGACCGCGTGCTGAATCCCGCCTCGCCGGAAGCCCGCGTCGCCCTGATTCCCATCCCCGGCATGGGCACGCAGCTGTACCTGGACCAGGTGGTCCCCTTCCCCCTGCACAACGTCTGGTCGCTCGTGGCGGCGGCGATCCTGCTGGTGTTCCTCATCAAGGGCATCGCCGACTACGCCGGCAACTACCTGGTGAATTACGCGGGCTTTTCGGCCATCACCGATCTGCGCCAGCGCGCTTTCGAGAAGATCCTCCACGAAGAGCACGAGTTCTACCAGGCGCACTCCACCGGCACGCTGATGTCGTCGCTGATGAACGACATCGAGAAGATCCAGCTCGCCGTGTCGCAGATGCTGGCGGACTGGCTGCGGCAGTCGTTCACCGCCATGGGCCTCGTCTACGTCCTGTTCCAGAGCGACTGGAAGCTGGCGCTGGCCTCAACGACAGTGCTGCCGTTCGTGCTGCTGCCCACCGCGCGGCTCGGCAAGCGCATCCGCCGCACGACGCGCAGCGCGCAGGACCACGCCGCCGAGCTGAGCCAGATTCTCCAGGAATCTTTCGCGGGGCACGCCGTCGTCAAGACGTTCACCGCGCAGAAGACCGAGGCCGAGAAGTTCAAGAAAGCGGCCCAGCGCTTCAAGCGAGCCAGCCTGCGCTACATTGCGCAACAGGCGCTGCCCAGCCCGATCATCGAGTTCTTCGGCGCGCTGACGATCGTGGGGCTGCTCACCTACGCGCGCTCGCAGATCAAGGCGCAGACGATGACGGCGGGCGAGTTCACCGGATTCGTTGTGGCGCTGCTGATGCTTTACGAACCGGTGAAGCGGCTCACGGGAATCGCCAACATCTTCCAACAGGCCATCGGCGCCTCGCAGCGCGTGTTCGAATACCTCGACCGCCCTCAGAGGATCAAGGACCGGCCGGGCGCCGTGGCCGTGAAGGAGTTCCGCGACTCGATCCTGTTTGACAACGTGCGCTTCTGCTATCCCGGGGCGCCGAACGGATTCGGCCTCAACGGCGTCACGCTGGAGGTGAAACGCGGCGAAGTGGTTGCTATCGTGGGGCCATCCGGAGCGGGCAAGACGACGCTGGCGAGCCTGCTCGCGCGTTTCTACGACGTCGACGAGGGCGCGGTGCGCATCGACGGGCGCGACATCCGCGACATCCGCCTGGAATCGCTGCGCGGTCTGATCGCCACCGTGAGCCAGGACACCTTCCTGTTCAACGACACCGTCGCCAACAACATCCGCTACGGGCGCCCGGGCGCTCCCATGGACCTCGTGCGCGAGGCCGCCCGCGGCGCGCTATGCGAAGAGTTCATCGACAGCTTGCCCGAAGGCTACGACACCGTGATCGGCGAGCGTGGGACTCGCCTGAGCGGCGGCCAGCGGCAGCGGCTTGCCATCGCCCGCGCGATCATCAAGGATGCGCCGATCCTGATCCTGGACGAGGCCACCTCGCAGCTCGACACCGAGAGCGAGCTTCTCGTGCAGAAGGCGCTGGCGAACCTGATGGAGAACCGCACCGTGATCGTGATCGCCCACCGCCTCTCCACCATCCGCCGCGCGGACCGCATCGTCGTCATCGACGGCGGCGCGGTCAGCGAGATCGGCACCCATGATGAGCTCTTGAACCAGGGAGGAATCTATCAGCGCCTGCACCAACTACAATATGTGGACCTGGAACATTAGACGATGAGCGCCCGCAGCATGACCGGTTTCGCCCGCGTCCGGCGGCAGTCGGAGATCGGCGAAGTCGTCTTTACACTGAAGAGCGTCAATCACCGCGCGCTCGACCTGCATTTCCACCTGCCGGCGGAACTCGAGGAGTTCGAGCCGGCCCTGCGACAGGCCATCAAGAAAAAGCTGGTGAGGGGGCACATCGACATCCGGGTGACGTTCTTCCCCGCGCATGCAACTTCCGCACAGGCGCTCAACCGCGCGCTGTTCGAGGCCTACTTGAAGGCCGTGGAAGAGACCGCGGAATACGGCGTCGCCGCCGCCCCCGACGCGAACGTGGCGCTGCGCATTCCCGGCATGCTCACGGTTTTGCGCGACGCCGAGCTGCCCGGCGCGGTCGAGCAGGAGATCTTCGCCGCGGCGAGCGAGGCCCTCGACAAGCTGAACGAATTCCGCGAGCGCGAAGGCGGCGAGATCGCCTCCCTCCTGAAGACATTCAACGCCGCGATCGCCCGCGACGCGGCCGAGATCGCGGAACTGCGCACGCAGGCCAGCGCCGCCTTCCGCGCGCGGCTCGAAGAGCGGCTGGCCGAATTGCTCGGCACAGCAGGCATTGAGCCACAGCGACTGGCGCAGGAAGCCGCCATTCTCGCCGACCGCAGCGACATCGCCGAAGAGACCGGCCGGCTGAAAGTTCATTCCGAGGAGCTCGCGAAGCTGCTCGACCGCGGCGGCGAGTTGGGCAAGAAACTCGACTTCCTCCTTCAAGAGATGAACAGAGAGAGCAACACCATTCTGTCCAAGACCTCCGGAGTGGGGGACCTCGGGCTGCGAATCACCGCCCTCGGGCTGGATGTGAAGGCCAACATTGAAAAGATCCGCGAGCAGGCATTGAACCTCGAATGAGCCGCATCTTCATCATTTCGGCGCCGTCCGGATCGGGCAAGTCAACGCTGGTCTCGCGCCTGATGGAGCTGGACCCCAACCTGATCTTCTCGGTCTCCTACACCACCCGGGCTCCGCGCGGCACGGAGGTGAACGGGCAGCAGTATCACTTCGTCACGCGCGAGGATTTCGAGCAAATGATTGCACGCGGGGAGTTTATCGAGTACGCCGAGGTCTTCGGAAACTACTACGGCACCCACCGCGGCGTCCTCGAAAGAGGCGAACAAGAGGGGAAAGACGTTGTCCTCGACATCGATGTGCAGGGTGCGCGACAATTGAGGGAGAAGATCCCCGAGGCGGTCAGCATCTTCATTCTGGCCCCGTCCCGTGATGAGCTTGCGAAAAGATTGAGGGCGCGCTCGGAAGACAGCGCGGAAGTGATCGCGCGGCGTCTGGCCGCGGCGGCGCACGAAATCCGGGACTACAGGCTGTATGATTATGTTCTGGTCAACGAGAGCGTCGACGCGGCGAGCGATCTGCTGTATTCGATCGTCAAAGCCGAGAGGCAACGCCGCAGCAGCCGCGCGGTGACGCGCAGGGTTGAGCAGATCCTGGCGTCGTTCGGCGCCGCCGAGGGAAGCTGAGGATTTTGACAGATGGCCCAGAAAACGTCACGCACACCCATTCACGCCATTCCGGACGATCCGGAGCAGAGCGCCTACCGTTTCATCATCGTGGCTGCCAAGCGCGCCCGCCAGCTTCAGGGCGGCTCACGCCCGTTCCTTCCCTCGACGGCCAAGAAGCCGACTGTAATCGCCATGGAAGAGGTCCGGCGCGGGCTGGTGAACTACTACGACCCCGCCCTCCAGCAGCCTGAACAGCCGGCCGAAGCGCAGGGCTGACAATCCTGCGGGGTCTGTCATGAGCAATCTGCCGGCGGTCCTCGGGGTGGGGGGCGGCATCGCGGCCTACAAAGCGGCCGAGCTGGCGCGGTCTCTGATGGAGCGCGGGTTCACGGTGAACACCGTAATGACCGGCGCCGCGTGCGAGTTCGTCCAGCCGCTGACGTTCGCGGCGCTCACCGGGCGCAAAGTGATCACGTCGCTGTTCTCGTCCGGCTCCTCCGAGGAGATTCTGGCCAGCTCGGTCGAGCACATCCGCGTGGCGCAGGAGAACCGCATCCTGATCGTCGCGCCCGCGACAGCAGACCTGCTGGCCCGCTTCGCTCACGGCTTGGCCAACGATTTTCTGACGACGCTCTACCTCGCCTTTCAGGGGCCTGTGCTTCTCTGCCCGGCGATGAACAGCGCGATGTGGGAGCATCCCGCCACCATCGCCAACGTCGAGACGCTGCGCAAGCGCGGCCATCACATTCTCGACCCCGACTCCGGTCCGCTGGCGTGCGGGACGATCGGCGCCGGACGCCTGCCCGATCCCGACCGCATCGCCGAGCTGGCGTACCGCATTCTCATGCAGCGCCACGATCTCGACGGCGAAACCCTGCTGGTGACCGCCGGACCCACGCGCGAGCCGCTCGATCCCGTCCGCTTCATCTCCAACCGCTCGAGCGGCAAGATGGGTTACGCCGTGGCGGAGGCCGCGCTGCTGCGCGGGGCGAATGTGATCCTGGTGAGCGGGCCGGTGCACATCCCCGCCCCCGAGGGCGTCGAGCTGGTCCAGGTGCAGACCGCGCGTGAGATGTACAACGCGGTGATGGCGAACCTCGAGCGCGCGACCATCATCGTGAAGAGCGCCGCGGTGGCCGATTACCACGTCGCCGAGATCCCCAAGCAGAAGGTGAAGAAGACCGCGATGCGGCTCTCGCTCGAACTCGACCCGACTCCGGACATCCTGGCCGAGATCGGCCGCCGCAAGCGCGACCAGATCCTGATCGGCTTCGCCGCCGAGACGCAGAACCTCGTCGCGGAGGGCCGGCGCAAGCTGGAATCGAAGAACTGCGACATGGTGGTGGCCAACCTGGTGGGCCCGGAGGCGACCGACACCGGCTTCGAGGGCGATCAGAACGAAGTCACCCTCGTGCTCAGGACCGGCGAGGCGATCCAGCTCGCAAAAGCGCCGAAGCGCGCGATCGCCGATCAGATTCTCGACCAGGTGCTGAAGCTGCGCCGCGCACTGCATCTGAAAGCCTGAGCCCCGCAGATGGACCGCGCAGAACTCAAGGCTCGTTTGGAGTTTTACCGCGACCTGGGAATCAAGACGCTCATACTGCCGCAGGCGCCCACGAGCTCCGAACCCGCGCCGGCGCCCGCTGAAATGATCACCCTTGGAGAGCCCGCCGCGCTGCCTGGCCTGCTCCCCGACGCCCCCGAAAACGACTCGCTCGAACAGATCCTCGCCGACATCGGCGACTGCCGGCGCTGCAAGCTCTGCAATAGCCGCACGAAGATCGTCTTTGGCTCGGGGAATCCGCAGGCGCGGCTGGTGTTCGTCGGCGAAGGTCCGGGAGAGGATGAAGACGCGCAGGGGCTCCCGTTCGTCGGACGCGCCGGACAGTTGCTCACCCAGATGATCAACAACACCGCCGCGAAGGAAGGAATTCCGATTACGCGCGACGATGTCTACATCTGCAACGTTGTGAAGTGCCGGCCGCCGGGGAACCGCACTCCCGAACGGGAAGAGATGGAGATCTGCGGCCAGTTCCTCTACCGCCAGTTGCAGGTGATCCGCCCCAAGGCCATCTGCCTGCTGGGCGCCACCGCGCTGCGCGGCCTGCTCGGCGTGAAGGAAGGCATCACCAAGGTCCGCGGCGACTGGTACAAATGGCGCGACATTCCCGTGATGCCGACTTATCACCCCGCGTACCTGCTGAGGAATCCCGGCCCGCAGCCGCGGCGGGAGGCGTGGGAGGACCTCAAGAAAGTGCTGCACTATGTCTACGACTGAGCGGCGCGGGCTCTTCATCACGTTCGAGGGGCTCGACGGCAGCGGCAAGACCACGCAGATGCGCCTGCTCGCCGAAGCGCTGCGCGCGGAGGGCCGCGAGGTGATCGTCACCGTGGAGCCCGGCGGCACGGAGATCGGCGGAGCGATTCGCAGGATCCTTCTGGATCCCGCCAATCACAGGATGGGCGCGACGGCCGAGATGCTGCTCTACTTCGCCGCCCGCGCTCAGAACGTCGACGAGATTCTGGAGCCGGCGCTGGCGCGCGGAGCGATCGTGCTCTCCGACCGCTGGACCGACTCGACGCTGGCTTACCAGGGCTTCGGGCGCGAATTGGGGACTGACGTCGTCGAGGCGCTGGACCGCATCGCCTGCCGCGGACGCAAGCCCGACCTGACGCTGTGCCTCGACGTCGACGTGGAGACCGGCCTCCAGCGCGCGCGGTCGCGCAATCGCGACCAGAGCGAGGAAGACCAGAGCCGCATGGACGAGCAAAGCGAGGCGTTCTACCGCCGCGTGAAGAAGGGCTACGACTGGCTGGCCGCCAACGAGCCGCGGCGCTTTCGCGTGGTGAACGGCCGGGGTGCGGTGGAAGAGGTGGCGGCGCGAGTGCGCGCGGTGTTCGAGGAGTTCCGGAGCGGCGATGTTTGAAAACTTCTACGGCAACGCGCTCACGGCCGCGGCGCTCGAGCACATGATCGAGGCGGACCGCATCCCGCAGACCATCCTGCTGGCAGGGCCCGAAGGGGTAGGCAAAGCGACGCTGGTGCGCCGCGTGGCGTCACGTCTGCTCGGCTCGCCCGAGAAGATCGAGCAGGACGACCTCAGCCGGGAGGAGAACCGCGCCCTGCTTGCGGAGCGCGAGAAATGGCCCAGCGAGAGGCGGGCGGACGACCCGCTGCTGTTTGCCACGCATCCGGACTTCGTGACGTTTTGCCCGGAGGGGCCGCTCCGCCAGATTTCGATCCAGCAGATGCGGCTTGTCAAGGAGCGCTCGCACCTTCGGCCGCTGAAGGGCGCCTGGCGCGTGTTTCTGATCGACCAGATCGACCGGGCCAGCGTTCAGGCCGCCGACTCGCTGCTCAAAACTCTGGAAGAGCCCCCGTCCCATCTTCTCCTCTTTCTCACGGCCGGAAATCCGTACGACCTTCCGCCGACGATCCGTTCCCGGTCCGTTCAATTCCACTTATCGCCGCTTTCCGACGAAGAGATGCGGAAATTTTGCGTTGCCCGTGATTTGCCGGATGCCGGGCGCAGAATCGCCTTAGCCGGCGGCTGCCCGGGCCTGGCCGCCACGCTCGATCTCGAGGTCTACGAAAAGCGCCGCGCGCTGGCCCTGGCGTTGCTCGAATCCGCCGCGGGAGAGGCGCCCTTTGTCGACTGGGTGAAGAAGAGCGAGAGCTTCCTGGCGAGCAAGACCGAGAAGCTGGACCTCTATTTCAAGCCCTTGTATTCATTGCTCGAAGACATCATGATGCTGGCCCACGGGGGCGGGCGCATCCGCAACAGCGACATCGCGCCGGCGCTTCAGAGATTAGCCTCGCGCGTGAGCTTCGAATGGATCCGCACAGCGGCGGCGCGGATCGACGAAATGGTTGGCTTGCAGCGCCGCAACGTTCAGAAAGGCCTGACGCTCGACAGCTTCGTCGTCACTCAACGCACAGCGCGTTGACGTCGAGCACCTCGCGCCACTTGCCGCCGACCCAGATGTGCTGCTTCCCCTCGGCGTTGGTGCGGCGGCGGTTGGGCGGAATCTCCTCCATGCGCGAAACCGAATCGACAAGCACGGCGCAGTTGGGCTCCTGGTCGCCGTTGAGGCTCACCAGCAGCATGCAGGTGCGCGCCGAAACCGGCCGCTCCATCAGCCGCAGCTTCACGTGCGGCAGAAAGACCGGGATGCCGCGACCGTGCCAGCAAGCCAGGAAGCGCAGCGCGCCGCGGCCGTCAATGGGGTGGGCGTCGAGCCCGCGCATGTGCGTCATCCCGCGCAGCGACTCCACCGGCAGGGCGAACTCCTGGCCCGCCAGGCGCACGATCAGGTAGCGCTGATCGCTGATCCGGGGCAGAGGTAGGGCCGTCATGCGTCGCCTCCCTTCAGTCGCTCACTCGGCGAGCGATAGCGCCGCGGGCGCGTGATGCCGGGCGTGCGCGTCGCGCAGGCCGTGGTCCCGCGCCGGCGCCAGGCAGACGTGCACGTTCACGATCTCGTCGGCGCAATCGAACGGAACCACCGTCCACTGGCTGTTGCCCACGCTGCGCGTGGTGAAATTGCGCCCATAGATCACCGTGGGGATGCTGAGGCCCATCGGCCCCAGCTCTTCCTCGAGGCCGGTCTTGAAGTTGCCGAGAATCATGTTGGCGACTTCGCCGATGGCGTCGAGGACATCTTCGTTGACGGCTTCGCACTTCTCCATCAGCAGCGCCGATGAGATCGCCCGCGCCGAGTCCGCGGTGCATGAGAACGCGCCCGAACCGGCCCACCGGCCGGCCAGCCCGACCAGGGCCAGCACTCCGGCGGCGGAGCCGGGCGCGATGGTCTGCAAAGAGGACTCGCGGTCCACCAGCGGAATGCCCAGCATCGTGTCGAAGACGTTATGGGCGGCGTCCCGAATCAACCGGGTCAACTGTTCGTGTGTCATCGAGCTCTCCCCTGGGAAGCGCGGCGCCGGCTTCAGAACAGCCCCGCCAGCTTCTCCTTGATCTGGTCCGCGGTGAAGGGCTTGCGCACATAGCCGTGTGCGCCGAGCGAGACAGCCTCCATCACCTTGGTGCTGCCTCCTTCCGTGGTCACCATGATGAAGGGGACCGAGCGGAGCGTCTCCTCGCCCTTGACGGCGCTGAGGAGCTGGAGCCCATCCATGTTGGGCATGTTAATGTCGGACAGGATCAGACCGACCTTGGCCTTCTTCAGCGTGTCCAGCGCTTCCACGCCGTCGCCGGCCTCGTAAACACGGCCCAGCGGCACATCGGCCTGAATCAGCACGCGCTGGAGAATCTTCCTGATAGCGGCGGAATCGTCCACGATCAGAACATCCACGGACATGGATCGCTTTCCTTCCTGCACTACTTCCCGCTTATCGGCTGTTCCGCACGCGGACTTGAAGGAAAGCCGCGGCGCGCCTCCACCGTTCCGCCCGCCGGCCCCGCGCGGCGCCGCTTGTCAGGCCAGGCCGGCGATGACGGCAGCCGTGGCCTGAGCGGTGGTGGCCGTGCCGCCGAGGTCCGCCGTGCGCGCCGCGCCGCTGGCGAGCGCCCGGCGCACGGCGCTTTCAATCGACGCCGCGGCTGCCGCTTCGCCCAGGTGCCCCATCATCATCGCGGCCGCCAGGATCGTGCCCAGCGGGTTGGCGATTCCCCGCCCCGCGATGTCCGGCGCCGAACCATGCACCGGCTCAAACAGCGACGGCGCGCGCCGCGTGGGGTCGAGGTTCGCGCTCGCCGCGAGCCCGATGCTGCCGGTGACGATCGCCGAGAGATCGCTCAGGATGTCGCCGAACAGATTCGACGCCACCACCACGTCGAAGCTGGCCGGGCGGCGCACGAAGTTCATCGCCGCGGCGTCCACCAGCAGGCTCTCGGTAGCGATATCCGGATACTCGGCCGAGACCTCGCGAAACACGCGGTCCCACAGCACCATCGAGTAGCTCTGCGCGTTCGACTTCGTCACCGACGTCACGCGCCGCTTGCGGTTGCGCCGCCGCGCGAGATCGAAGGCGTAGCGGATGATGCGCTCGCAGCCGTGTCGCGTGAACACCGACGTCTGCACCGCCACTTCGTCGGGAAAGTGATGATGCACGAATCCGCCCACGGGAGCGTACTCGCCCTCGGTGTTCTCACGGATCACCACCATGTCGATCTCGCCCGGCCCGTAGCCCTTGAGCGGCGACTCGACGCCGTCATAGAGCAGCGCCGGCCGCTCGTTGACGTACTGGTCGAAGCCGCGGCGGATGGGCAGCAGCATGCCGTGCAGCGTGATGTGGTCGGGGATGTCGGGGTGGCCGACCGCGCCGAGCAGGATGGCGTCGTGGCCGCGCAGGCGGTCGAGCGCGTCGGGCGGCATCATCACGCCGTGCCGGAAATAGTACTCCGAGCCCCACTCGTACTCTTCGAACTGGAACCTCACGCCGGCCGCCTCGCCGGCCTTCTCGAGCACCTGCCGCGCCGCCGGGATCACCTCGATGCCCACGCCGTCGCCCGGCAGGAGCGCGATGGACAGCTTTCGCATAGCTCCATGCTAGCCTGTGGTTTATGCCGTACGCGAACCCGTTCTCGTTGGCGGGAAAAACGGCTTTGGTGGCCGGCGCAAGCCGGGGAATCGGCGAGGCGATCGCGGTGGCGATGGCGCACGCCGGAGCGCGCACCATCCTCGCTTCGCGCTCTCTCGACAAGCTGGAGAAGATCGCCCGGGGGCTGCGCGCCGAGGGCTTGGACGCCGTGGCCGCGCCGCTCGACATCGCTTCGCCCGAGTCCCGCGAGGCGCTTGTCGCGGCGCACCCCGAGATCGACATCCTCGCCAACGTCGCCGGCATGAACATCCGCAAGCGGTTTGTCGACTACACGCATGAGGAGTACTCGCACATCCTCAACCAGAACCTCAGCGGCATCTTCGCCCTCACGCAGGCCGTTGGCCGCGGCATGATCGGGCGCGGGCGCGGAGGCAAGGTGATCTTCATCGGCAGCCTCACCTCATTGATGGGGCTGCCCTACGCCAGCGTCTATACCGTTACGAAGGCGGCGCTGGCGGGCCTCGCGCGCAACCTCGCCGCCGAGTGGGGCCAGTACGACATTCAGGTGAACTGCATCGCGCCGGGCTTCATCCTTACCGACCTCAACCGCGACATGTGGCAGCCGCCGGAGATGCACGAGTGGCTCAAGGGAACGCAGGCCAATCCGAAGCTCGGCCGGCCGGAGCACATCGCCCCGCTGGCCGTCTTCCTCGCCGCGCCGGCGTCGGATTACATCACCGGCCAGGTGATCGCCGCCGACGGCGGCAACTCCACCACGCGCATCTGGCCGTTCACCCCCTGACGGCGATGCGGCGCCGCGATCTGTTCGCGCTCCCCCTGCTGTGGCAGGAGCCCCCGGAGGCGCCTGTCGAGTGGGTCTGCCCCATGGACCCCGACGTCCGAGCCAAGGAGCCTGGCTTCTGCCCGCGCTGCAAGATGGCGCTGGTTGCCGGAATCCCGGAGCCGGTCGAGTACCCCTTGCGCGTCACGGTGACGCCGCGCAACTGGCGCGCCGGGACGAAAGTGCGGCTGCGCTTCGAGATACTCCACCCCAAAACAGGCCAGCGCGTTACGAAACTGTTGATCGTCCACGAGCGTCTGTTCCACCTCTTTCTGATCAGCAACGACCTTGAGTACTTCGCGCACGAGCATCCGGACGCTCAGCCCGACGGTTCTTTCCTGTTCGAGACGGTGCTGCCCAAGCGCGGTCTCTACAGATTGCTCGGCGATTACTACCCCGAGGGCGGCACGCCTCAGATGGCCGTCAGGACGCTGATCAGCGCAGGCACAGTGCAGCGCGACCTCGCTCAGCCCGCGCTCGCGGCGGACCTCTCCCCGAAGCGCACCGAAAACCTGGAGGTCCGCCTGCGCACCATCCCCGGAGAACCCATCGCCGGCCTCAAAACCATGCTGCTCTTCGACCTCGCGCCCTCCGCCGGCCTGGAGCAATACCTTGGCGCCTGGGGCCACCTGCTGGCCGCAAGCGCCGACCTGATCGACCTCATCCACACCCACCCCTTCATCGCCGGCGGCGGCCCCTCCATGCAGTTCAACATCGTCTTCCCACGCCCCGGCGCCTATCGGCTGTGGGCTCAATTCCAGCGGGACGGGGTCGTCAATACGGCCGTGTTCACGGTCCCGGTAAGAGATCTCGTGTAGCGCTTCCCGGCCCCGCACGCCGCGGTTCCGGACCCTTCGGTATCCGCGATTTGTCGATTTGTCTTGTCCATTTCGCGAATTCGCGCTACATTTTCAACATCACGCTGGGTGAAGTCAGCTCACAGAGGAGGAGCCTCGAATGGGATTCTTCGCAAACCTTGGCCGGTACCTGACCGGACGCCTGCCCTGGTACGAAATGCCGCGGTTTCTGGCGGTCCGGCGCCTGATCTCCATGCGCCGCGACCTGCGCGAGATGAACCTGCACGACACGGAGGAGCCGCCGCTCGAATCGCAGGATCCGGCGAAAACGCCCGAAAGCGCGCGCCGCTACCGGACCGTCGACGGCGCTTACAACGACTTGCGCTATCCGCGGATGGGCTCCGCCGGAACGCGCTTCGGCCGGAACTTCCCGCTGAAGAACGTCTTTCCCGACAAGGACAACCTGCTCGAGCCGAACCCGCGCGAGGTGAGTCTCGAGCTGATGACGCGCCACCAGTTCCAGCCGGTGCCGATCCTCAATCTCCTCGCCGCCTCGTGGATCCAGTTCCAGGTGCACGACTGGTTCGCGCACAAGCGCAAGCCCGCGGGGTCGCCGGACTCCTACGAGATCCCGCTCAAGGACAACGACACGTGGCCCGACCGGCCCATGCGCGTGCCGCCCACGGAAGTGGATCCTCCAAAGGTCCCAGGCTCCTCGCGCCCGCCCGCCTACGCCAATCAGAACCCGCAGTGGTGGGACGGCTCGCAGATCTATGGCCTGAGCATCGAAGAGCAAAACCGGCTGCGGACGTTCGAGGACGGCAAGCTGAAGGTGAACCGGGACGGCAAGCTCCTGCTCAATCCCGACACCGGCATCGACCTCACCGGCTTCATCGACAACTGGTGGGTGGGCCTGAGCATGCTTCACGGGCTTTTCACGCTGGAGCACAACGCGATCTGCGACCGCCTCAAGCAGGAGTTCAAGGATTGGGACGACGAGAGGCTGTTCCAGCAGGCGCGTCTCATCAACGTGGCGCTGATGGCCAAGATCCACACCGTGGAGTGGACGACGTCCATCATCACCCACCCGGTCGTGGTCGAAGCGATGAACGTCAACTGGTACGGCGCGCTGGGCGAGAAGGCCCAGGAGGCCCTCCCGTTTCTGGACAACAGCGAGCTGTTGGGCGGCATCGTCGGCTCAAAGGCCGATCATCACGCCGCGCCGTATTCGCTCACCGAGGAGTTCGTCGCCGTCTACCGCATGCATCCCCTGATGCCCGACGATTTCACGTTCCTGTCGGTGACCAGCGGCGAGGTCCTCGAGACGCTGCCGTTGCCCGAGCTGGCGGGCCGCAAGAGCCGTGCGGTCCTCGAGCGCCATTCCATGCAGAACCTGTTCTACTCGTTTGGCCGCATGCACCCAGGAGCGATCCGGCTGCACAACTACCCGCGCCACCTTCAGTTCCTGAAGCGCGACGACGGCGAGACGCTGGACCTTGCCGCAGTGGACATCCTGCGCGACCGCGAGCGCGGCGTGCCGCGCTACAATGACTTCCGCCGCCTGCTCAGAAAGGACCCCGTGCAGAAGTTCGAGGATCTCACGGACGTGCCCGAGTGGGCCGAGCAGATCCGGCGCGTCTACAATGGCGACATCGAGAAGGTGGATTTGCAGGTCGGGCTGATGGCCGAGCCGCTGCCGAAGGGCTTCGGTTTCAGCGAGACCGCATTCCGCATCTTCGTGCTCATGGCCTCGCGCCGGCTGAAGAGCGACCGCTTCTTCACCGACGACTACCGGCCGGAGGTCTACACAAAGCCCGGGTTGGACTGGATTCGCGAAAACTCGATGCTCAAGATCCTGCGCCGCAATTACCCGGAGCTCGCGCCCGCGCTCGAAGGACTCAAGAGCGCATTCGAGCCCTGGAAAAAGTTAGGTTCCTGAGCCGTGAGCCGGGGAGGTCACCATGCCGGGCGACATCATTTTCGAACCGCTGGCGTTCAAGAACCTGAAGATCAAGAACCGCGTGATCCGCTCGAACATCGCCGGGCGGTTTGACAACTATGACGGCTCGGGCAACCAGGCGCGCATCAACTGGGAGGTGAAGTTCGCGCGCAACGGCGTCGGCGCAATCCTCTCGTCGTTCGTGCCGGTGCACATTCGCGGCCGCATCCTGCCCAACTATGCGACGATCGACCGCGACGAGCGCATCCCGTTCTGGCGCGAGCTGGCCAAGCGCGTCCACGAACACGACTGCAAGTTCATCCTGCAACTGAGCCACGGCGGCCGCCAGCGCGACATCGGGGGCATCGAGTTCGAGAAGGGGCTCAGCTCCACCGACAAGCCCGATCCGCTGCACGGCTTCGAATGCGAGCGCATGACGAAGGCGCAGATCCGCGAGACCGTCGCGGCTTTCGCCGAGGGCGCGCGGCGCGCGCGCGAGGCGGGCATTGACGGCGTCGAGCTGCACTCGGCCAACGGCTACCTGTTTACTCAGTTTCTCTCATCGGCGATCAACGACCGGAAGGACGAGTACGGGGGTTCGCTGAAGAACCGCGCCCGGTTTCTGCTGGAGGTCGTGGAGGCGATCCGCGCCAAGGTCGGCAGCGACTACCACCTCCAGGCCAAGATCAGCGCGACCGAGATGTGCAACGCGCTCGTGGTGGGCGAGCCGCGCGGCAACACGATCGAGGATTCGGTGAAGGTGTGCAAGTGGCTCGAAGAGGCCGGCGTCGACGCTATCCACGTCTCGGCGGGCGGCTTTTTCCCGCACCCGCGCAATCCCGTGGGCGACCTGCCGATTGACGCCTTTCTGAAGGTCTACGACAGCATGATCTCCAGCGGCGTAAAGACCTTCCGCAACTACCTGTTCTTCCGCGGCAGCCTCACCAGCAAGATCTTTCAGAACCGCTGGAAGAAGGAAGCGGGCAAGGTCTTCGAGGGAGTGAACCTCGCCGACGCCGCCGCGATCAAGAAGGCCGTCTCTATCCCTGTGATCTGCACGGGCGGATTCCAGACTGCGTCCTTCATCCGCAACGCGATCGGGACAGGCCAGTGCGACGCGGTGTCGATCGCGCGCCCGCTGATCGCCAACCCCGATCTGCTCGCACAGTTCAAAGCCGGCAAGGACCAGCCCGACAAGCCCTGCACCTATTGCAACAAGTGCCTGGTCAACGCGGTCGAGAACCCGCTGGGCTGCTACGAGGAGTCGCGCTTCCCCAACCGCGAGGCAATGATCCGCGAGATCATGTCGGTCTTCGATCCGCCGCCTTTTCGCTGATGCAGACTACACCGCGGCCGGCTCGAGCGTCTCCGAGCGCGGACGCGCGAAGACGTAGGGGCCTTCGGGCAGCACGGCGACTTCCGCGCCCGCGGGCACCGCGGCGGCCAGTGCCTCGACCGCCAGCGCGGCGGTGTCGAAGATCCTACCCCACACGGAGGAGTGATATTCCTCGGGGAGTCCCGGTGTGTAGAACCACACCTGAT
The DNA here is from genome assembly GCA_964472745.1 of uncultured Solibacteraceae bacterium. GTDB lineage: Bacteria > Acidobacteriota > Terriglobia > Bryobacterales > Bryobacteraceae > CAYYNC01. The sequence continues at coordinate 39,337 of CAYYNC010000004.1, read as the reverse complement.
GGGTCTGACAGACCAGGGCTAGCTTCTCAAGCTGCCACTGGTCTATTACCACAGGAGTACCGCGAATTGTTTGGAGAAAGGCGGTGGCGTCGGGCGACTCTTTGAGTAGACGGGAGAATTCGGCAGCCCCCGGACCTTCATCGCAGGCGGCCAGCAGCAGAATGATCCCTCCAGGCTCGACGATATGCGAAGCTGCCGTCACACCCTTAACCGCCTGGTAAAAGGTCAGATCGAGCGGATAGCCCGCGCAGGTGGTGATCGCCGCGGGGACGAGGCCGGGAATCCAGGCCGTGGTGTTCTCCCGGACGAAGGCGATGCCGGCGGCGTGGGCGGCGCGGGGCTCTCCGGCGAAGACCCCGCAGATCGTTCTACCGGGAGCCAGGGCGACATCGAGAGCGAAGTCATGACCGGCCATGGCCGCGATTTCCAGGAGTTCGTTGTGCAGCGGGTTCTCCTCGATCGACCCTTCCACGGCGCGCCGGTCGCGCATGAAGCGGGGGGAGTGGAGGGCCTTGATGGTGTCCTGATAGGCGAGCCCGGGAGCGATGAGCTTTCTGCCGCCGGAGAAGCCGGCCATCAAATGCTGCTCGATGAAGCCGAGTGTGATGCGGATGCCGGCCCCGGTGTAACGGCGGTCGATGAAGACTGGCGTGCCGGATTTCGTCGCGCCCAGTTCGCTGTGCTCCGTGAGTTCGCGCGCGTTGTGATTGACCACTGGGTAAGACGCGGCGATGTCCTGACCAAGGATCTCGACGATCTCCTCGGGGGTGGCCGGACGGTGCAGCCCGGTGGCGATCAGGATCGTGGTGCGCTCGCGGGGGATTCCGGCGCGCTCGAGGCGGGCGAGGACGGGCGGCAGCGTGACGCGGTTCGGAGCGGGACGGGTGATGTCGCAAACGGAGATGGCGGCGCTCGCGCGGCCGCGGGCGAGTTCTTCCAATGCCGGGCAGCCGAGCGGTGCGTCCAGGCGGCGCTCGATTTCAGCGACGGGATCGTCGATCGCGCGGGCGAAGCGTGGCTGAATGACACGGTAGGCGGGTCCGGAAGGGAGATCGATGGCCAGGCCCGTCTTTCCGAATGCAAAATCGACGCGCATGACAAGCAAACTAGCACACAAGACGCAACGAATTCGACTCCTCGATCGTCTCAATAGCAGAAGAGGTTGAATCGCGGATTCGGAGGCGCGCATGCTGATCGGAGGAGTCATCACCGGGCTGTTTGTCATCGGCCTGTTATTCGCAATGCTGACATCTTCGCCGCGCCCCGGGCGGTGAGAGATTCGTAAAATAGCCGCATGCGCGGCGTGATCCTTCTCTGTTCGTTTCTTGCCCTTGAGGCGCAGACTCCTGTCTACGATCTGCTCATCCGCAATGCGCGCGTCGTGGACGGCACGGGCGCGGCGTGGTTCAGGGCCGATGTAGCGGTAAAAGGCGACACGATCGCGGCGGTCGGAAAGCTGGAAGCGGGGAGCGGAAAGAAGTCCGTCGATGCGAGGGGGCTGATCCTGGCGCCCGGGTTTCTCGATACGCATAGCCACGGCCTGCGCGGGCTGTTCAATCATCCCGAGGCGGAAAACCTGATCCGCCAAGGCGTCACCACGATCATCGAAGGTCCGGACGGCAGTTCGCCTCTGCCCATCGGGCCGTTCCTCGAGAAGCTTGCGAAGACGCCGATCGGGGTCAATACGGGCCTGCTCGCCGGTCACGGGACGATCCGCGGGCGAGTGATGAACAGCGAGAACCGCCGCGCGACGCCGGACGAGATTGAGCGCATGAAAGCGCTCATGCGCGAGGCGATGGAGCAGGGCGCGTTCGGCCTCTCCACCGGCCTGTTCTACGTGCCCGGCAACTACGCGCCCGCGGAAGAGGTGATCGAGCTGGCGAAGATCGCGGGCGCGATGGGCGGAGTTCACACTTCCCACATGCGCGACGAGGCGGCGCGCGTGGTGGAGAGCGTCGCTGAAACGATCCGCATCGGCGAGGAGGGGCGCCTGCCGACGCAGGTGACCCACCACAAGATCATCGGCAAGGCGAACTGGGGCAAGAGCGTGGAGACGCTGCGGCTGGTCGAGGAAGCCCGGCGGCGCGGCGTGGACGTCACGATCGATCAATACCCCTACACGGCGTCGAGCACGGGCACGGGCGCGCTGTTTCCCCAGTGGTCGATGGCGGGCGGGTCGAGCGCTCTCCGCGAGCGGCTCTCGGCCGCGGAGCAGCGCGCCAAGATCAAGGCCGAGATCGTTCACAGGATTCTCAACGACCGCGGCGGGGGCGACGCCAGAAACGTCGTGATCGCGAGCTGCGGCTTCGATCCATCGCTCGCCGGGAAGTCGCTGGCGGATATCACGCGCGAGCGCGGCCGCGAAGCCACCGTCGAAAACGCCGCCGAGACGGCCATCGAGCTGCAATTGAAGGGCGGCTGCTCCGCGATCTACCACGCCATCGGCGAAGAGGACGTCGAGCGGATCATGCGCTACCCGCACACCATGATCGCATCCGACGGCGGCATCCCGGCGTTTGGACAGGGCGTGCCGCACCCGCGCAACTACGGCACGTTCGCGCGCGTGCTGGGGCGCTACGTAAGGGAGAAGAAGATCCTCACGCTCGAGGAGGCGGTGCGAAGGATGACGTCGCTGCCCGCGCAGCGCTTCTCGATCTGGGATCGCGGGGTGATCCGCCCCTGGATGAAGGCGGACCTTGCGCTTTTCGATCCGGAAACGATCGCCGACAAGGCGGACTTCGGGAACCCGCATCAATACGCCGAGGGCGTTCACAGCGTGTGGGTGAACGGCGTTGCCGCGCTGGAGGACGGACGAATGACGGGCGACAAAGGCGGCCGGCCGCTCTACGGGCCGGGGAGGAGATAGCCCCACGGCGCCGGCCGGCGACCGGCGCTCAGATCGGCGGCCCGCCCCACAACAAGCGCCTCAGACCTGCATGATCTCTTTTTCTTTGGCCTTGGACAGCGCGTCGACCTTGGCGATGTAACTGTCGGTCATCTTCTGGATTTCGTCGAGGCTGCGGCGCTCGTCGTCCTCGCTCACGAGCTTGTCCTTCAGAAGTTTCTTCACCTGCTCGTTGGAATCGCGGCGGACGTTGCGGATCGCCACGCGATGGTCCTCGGCGACGTGATGCAGGTGCTTCACGATCTCCTTCCGGCGCTCTTCAGTGAGAGCCGGAATGGGGACGCGGATGAGCTTGCCGTCGTTGGAGGGGTTCAGCCCGAGGTCGGAGGCGCGGATGGCCTTCTCGATAGCGCCTATTTGCGAAACATCATAGGGCTGTATGGTGATCAGCGAAGCCTCCGGGACATGCAAGGTGGCGACGTGATTGATCGGCATCGGCGAGCCGTAGTAATCGACGGTGACGCCGTCGAAGATGTTCACCGAGGCGCGCCCGGTGCGAATACTCGCCATCTCGTGCTGGAGGTCGGCGATCACCTTTTCCATGCGCGCCTTGGCGGCGCTTTCCACTTCTTTCACCGTCTGGAACTGGCCGGCCGGTGCAGCAGATTGATTCCCAGGTTTCATATGTCGCTTCCGATGATCCTATGTGGTTGAGCGAATGAGGGTGCCGACGGGTTCTCCCATCGACATTCGCATTATATTGCCCCGCGTCGTCAGGTTGAAAACCAGGATGGGCAAGCCGTTGTCGCGGCACATGGCGACGGCGGAGGCGTCGATGACGCCGAGGTTCTTGGCCAGCACCTCGTCGTAGGAGACGGTTTCGTAGCGGACTGCTTCAGAGTGTTTGCGCGGGTCCTTGTCGTAGACGCCGTCGACGCCCGTCGCCTTGGCCAGGACCTCGGCCTGAATCTCGAGAGCGCGCAGCGCGCCCGCGGAGTCGGTGGAGAAGAAGGGATTGGAGGTTCCGCCGCCGAAGACCACGATGCGGCCTTTCTCGAGGTGCCGGATGGCGCGGCGGCGGATGTAGGGCTCGGCCACCTGGTTCATGTGGATTGCGGTCATGACGCGGGTGGGGACGCCCTGCTTTTCGAGGGCGTCCTGCATCGCCAGGCAGTTGATGATCGTGGCCAGCATGCCCATGTTGTCGGCGGTGACGCGATCCATCTGGCGCGCGGCGGCGGCCACGCCGCGGAAGAAGTTGCCTCCGCCGATGACGAGCCCGAGCTGGACGCCCAGGCGCGCGACTTCGGCGATCTCTTCGGCGAGCGAGCGGACGCGCTCGGGATCGATGCCGAAGCTGGCGCCCCCGGCCAGGACTTCACCGCTCAATTTCAGCAGGATCCGCTTGTACCGGGGCGCCATTGCTCTGTCTCCTGGCGGGATCAGCCGGCGGCGACTTCTTCGGCCACCGCCGTCTCGCCCACTTTGAAGCGGTAGTAGCCCGCCACCGAGAGAGCGTCGCCGAGGGACTTGCTTTTCTCGGCGAGCAACTGCGAGACGCTGAGGCTGTTTTCTTTGATGAACGGCTGGTCGAGCAGGCAAACGTCTTCGTAGAACTTCGCCATGCGTCCTTCGACGATTTTGTCGACGATCTTCTCGGGCTTGCCTTCGGCGAGAGCGCGGGCGCGCTGGATGTCCTTCTCCTTCTCGAGGTCGGAGGCGGTGACGTTGTCACGGCTCAGGAATTTCGGATCGGCCGCGGCCACCTGCATCGCGATGTCGTGCAGCAGTTGCTGGAAAACGGGATTCGAGTACGTGGCCTCGTTCGCGGCCTTCATGTCCACAAGGACGGCCAACTGCGCGCCGGGGTGGACATACGCGCCCACGACGCCCGCCGCCTGGTGGCGGACGAGACGGGCGATGTTCATGTTCTCGCCGATCTTGGCGATCTTGCTCTTCAGGAGAGCTTCAACCGTGTAGGAGGCGTCGCCGGCATACGGTTGCGCAAGCAGTGCGGCGACATCGGCCGGAGATGTCTCTGCGATTTGCCTGCTGAGAACGGAGACCATCTCCTGGAACTCGTCGGTGCGCGCCACGAAGTCTGACTCGCAGTTCACCTCGACGAGCACCCCGAGCTTGCCGCCGCCGGCCACCAGCGCGCCGATGAGGCCCTGCTTGGTGCTGCGGCCGGCCTTCTTGTCGGCCGACGAGAGTCCGCGCTTGCGCAAGATGATCTCCGCCTCCGCCAGGTCGCCGTTCGCCTCGACGAGGGCTTTCTTGCATTCCATCATGCCGGCCCCGGTTTTGTCGCGGAGCTGTTTCACGAGCTGCGCAGTGATTTCAGCCATGGTTGTTCCTCTAGTCATAGATGAGTGAATGGGCCGCTCCGCTGACGGCGGCGGCCCGGCAATGCCGCAACTGAGCTCAGCTCGCGGGCTGCTCGTCGGTTTCCGGCTCGGCCGCCTTCCTGGGCAGCGAGACCGAGGGCAGATCGATGTCCGCGATTCCTTCCGTCAGAATCTCTTCGTGCTGCCGCGGGTCGACATACTGCTCGTAATGGGACATGTCCTCCACGGTCTCTTCGACGACTTCGACGGTCTTGGCCGCGAGGTCCTGCTCACTCACCAGCGACCGGCCCTCGATGACGGCGTCGGCAATCTTGTTGGTGAACAGCCGGATGGCGCGCAGCGCGTCGTCGTTGCCGGGAATCGGGTAGTCCACTTCCTCGGGGTCGCAGTTGGTGTCGACCACGGCGACGACGGGAATGCCGAGGCGGCGGGCTTCCTTCACCGCGATCGATTCCTTGTTGGAGTCGATGACGAACAGGATGTCGGGCAGTTCGGCCATTTCCTTGATGCCGGCGAGGTTTGACAGCAGGTTCTTGCGCTCGCGCTCCATGTGGATCAGTTCCTTCTTGGTGCGGCGCTCGGCGCCGCCCTCGGTGAGGATCTGCTCCAGTTCCTTGAGCTTCTTGATGGACTGCTTGATGGTGACGAAGTTCGTCAGCAGTCCCCCGAGCCAGCGGTTGTTCACGTAGAACTGGCTGCACCGTCCGGCTTCTTCCGCGATCGCTTCCTGCGCCTGGCGCTTGGTGCCGACGAAGAGCACTGTCTTTCCCATGGCCGACTGCTCAACGACGAAGCGCATCGCGTCCTTGAACAGTTTGAGCGTTTTCTGGAGATCGATGATGTAGATCCCGTTGCGTTCGCCGAAGATGTATTCCTTCATCTTCGGATTCCAGCGCCTGGTCTGGTGCCCGAAGTGAACGCCGGCTTCGAGCAGTTCCTTCATTGTGATGGAAGGCAAAAGTGGGTCCTCTTATCTTGGTTCGGGGCTCCGGCGGGAACCCTGTGTTTACACGAGACCAGCCGCCCCCTCCCCGGCGCCCAAAGCGGAATTTGCCGGAGTTGGAAAGCGGCTGGCCCAGAACAGCAGAAAACCGGCTGCGGAGAGCTTAGCGCTTGGAGAACTGGAAGCGCCGGCGCGCGCCGCGCTGTCCGTATTTCTTGCGCTCGTGCTCACGGGGGTCGCGGCTCAGATAGCCGAGGGCCTTGAGCTTGCCGCGAAGCTCCGCATTGAATTCACAAAGCGCCCGGGCCACGCCCAGGCGGACCGCTCCGGCCTGGCCGGTGGTTCCGCCGCCATCGGCATTCACGATGACGTCGAACTTGTCCGCGGTCTCCGTGGCCAGCAGGGGCTGGCGGACCTGGGAGCGGCTGGCGTAGGTCGTGAAGTACTCTTCGATCGGCTTGCCGTTGACGGTGATCTTGCCCGTGCCCGGGCGGAGAAACACGCGGGCCGTCGCGCACTTGCGCCGCCCGAGTCCAATGTACTGAATCAAAGCCATCGTCTCTTTCTCTCCGGCTCCTGGCTCACGCGACCACCTGCATCGGCCTGGGCTGCTGCGCGGAGTGCGGGTGGCGCTCACCGGCGTAGACCTTGAGCTTGCGGTACATCTGCTTGCCAAGCTTCGTTTTGGGCAGCATGCCCCGGATCGCTTCCTCCACCATCTTCACCGGACGGGTCTGGCGCATCTTCCGGGCGCTGATCTCGGTGAGACCGCCCGGGTAGCCGGAGTGGCGGCGGTAAATCTTCTGAGTTTCCTTGTTCCCTGTCAGCACGCACTGGTCGGCGTTGATAACGATCACGTGGTCGCCGGTGTCGAGGAAGGGCGTGTACATGGGTTTGTGCTTGCCCATCAGGATCACCGCGGCTTTGCTGGCGACTCGTCCAATCGCGGCCTCACTGGCATCGAGAACGTACCAGGTTCGCGAGATTTCGCTCTTGGACGGAAATTCGGTCTTCATAGACAGACGATCTCCGTTCGCTGATTCCAAACCTTTTATTCTATGGACGCGCGGCCAATGGTGTCAAACCACAAAGATGCCCCAAGGCTGGAGAGGGCTGAGCCGCTCGACCTCTTCAGTATGACACAGGGAGGCGGGGCCGGGCTACAATGCGGTATGGGCTCTGGAACGCTCGTGGGCATCCAGGAATACCTGTCGACCGCGTACAGGCCGGACTGCGATTACGTCGACGGGGTCTTGGAGGAGCGGAACTTGGGTGAATACGACCACGCGCGCTTGCAGGGTTTGATTATCGCATTTTTCTTTTCGCGTGAAGCTGCGTTGAAGGTGCGCTGCGTCCCCGAACAGCGCGTCAGGATCTCCGCCAGCCGGTACCGCATTGCTGACATTTGCCTGCTGGAGGCCAGCGCACCGAAGGAGCAGATCATCGAAACGCCGCCGCTGCTGTGCATCGAGATCCTGTCGCCTGAGGATACGCTGGCCAAGCACCAGGCGCGGATCGACGATTACTTCTCGATGGGCGTGCCCGAGGTCTGGGTGATCGACCCGAAATCCAGGCGCGGGTGGCGCTACACCGATGAGGGTTCGCGCGAGGCGAAGGATGGCGTGCTGCGCACGCTCGACGGCAGGATCGAGCTGCCGTTCGCCGAGTTGTGCATGCAGATCTGACGCTCAGGCGTTGAGCTGCATCCAGGTGAAGGCGGGGTCGAGCTTCTCTTCGAAGACGAGGCCGTGCGGCGTCTCGTCGCGCAGGCGGCGCCAGATCATCCAGGCGAGCGCGGCGCCGCTGAATCCGAAGATCCACCAGGCGGCGGCGGGCTGGCGCAGCACGGTCCAGTCGAGCGCGGAGCAGAACGACGACGATGAGCCGAACAGGATGAACCAGGCGTCGAGCCGCGTCCGCACCTTGCCGCTGGGCATCATGCTGCACGCGAAGGGCATCTTGCGGAAGTCCTTCAGGAGGATCTCGACGAGGATCAGTCCAAGAATCGCGACGAAGGCGGTATGACGCAGCGCGGGCGCCCAACCCCAGAGCGCGATCAATGCAGGGAGGGGCAACAGTGTGAAGGGCGCGATGGGGACGACCCACAGGAAGCGGCGGGCGCCGTCGAAGTAGGCTTCAGGCGAGCCGGCCTCGGTGAGGCGGAAGATCCGGTTGGCGCGCAACTCAACAGGGATCCCGTAGAGCGCGCGAAGACCGGTGATGAGAATCCAGGTGAGGGTGATCGGAATCGAGAGCAGCAGCGGACCCGGATTGAGCAGCGAGCCCGCCGCAGCGCCGCCGCGCAGAGTCGCCTCGACCGCTTCTGTGATCCACGCGAGGCCCACGGCGATGGCGAGGGCGAGCGGCAACCGATGCCGCCGGTGGCGCGTCACGCTGCGCGCGATGAACCAGAAGACGGCGCGCGTCCGCGGCTACGGCAGCAGCCAAGGGGCGAGGCCGGCGTCCGCGAGGCGGAGCAGCCGTCCGCGCGAGGCGGGGGATTCTTCCGGCGATTCGACGACACGCCGCAGCACGCGGCGGCAGCGCCGTCAGGCCTTCACGACGAATACCTTCGTGTCGTAGAAGACTGCGCTTCCACCCACGACATCGCTCAGGGGCGACCGCAGGTGCGGATCCACCACCATCGCCGAGTTGGCGTGGATGCCCGTCCCGCGGCGAGGATCGCCGGGGATGAGGTCGCCGTCGATCGTCTGGTTCGATGCGCCGTATGCCCAGTGGCCGTAGCCGAGTTCGAACCCAATTACTCCAGTCCGAATTCGGCTTGTCAGCCGGAGTCGTCCCAGCAGCGGTTTGGTCTGGCCGTTCCCGAGGTTCCACACAGCCTCGGGGTTAGACGCGGACAGAATCCATACCTCGTCCCCATCCTTGAATCCCATCCGCTCTGCGTCGTAGGAGCTCATCTCAATCGTGTTTTCCGGGAGCACGCCGGTGAGCCAGTAGTTCGAGATCGTGCGGCTCTTTGTTGCGAGCATGTTCCTGTTCGTGATGAGGGTGAACGGCGCGCCTTTGTGGTCGATCGGGTTGCCGAGCGAGTCCACGATCGGGAGGTAGGTGGGGACGCCACTCATGTATGCGCCTGTCAGCGAATTGCGGGTGGTGGCCGGCTTCTCGTGGTAGAGGTTGACGAGCTTGCCATACTGCGCCTTCACCTTCTCGCCGCTCCACGCTTCGTTGTAGCTCCACCAGCGCCCGCCGCGATTGAGCACATAGACGACCTTCTTCCACCAGTTTGAGCCGACGGCCGCCGCCCACCTCGCTTCGTCAAACATCGATTTGGGAAGGTGCTTGCGGGCGTTCAGGAAGATCTGCATTTCCTCGTCTGTCGCGTCAGGGCAAACGTCCGTTCCAGCGCTGGAGTCCCCGTACGCGATGTTGGCTGCCATCCGGAGGTAGTAGTCTTCCGGACGGGATAGATCGCCACCGCTGCCGAAACCGCCAGCCCCGAAACCAGGAAGCTGGAGGCGCTCCGCGATGGCAAGCAACACGCTCTCCATCGACACCGGCATCTCTTCGTTGAAGATCCGTACCGTCTCATTCGGCGTGGGAACCGCGGGCTGGCGCACCGGGGAAACGCGGTGAACGATCGACGGGTGCGTGCGGTGGAATTCCCAGCGTTCCAGGTAGGTGAGGTCGGGGAAGATGTAGTCCGCGTATTGGCTCGTCTCACCGATCGTGATATCACTGCAAACGAAGAGCGGGATCTTCGCCGGGTCCATCAGGGTCGGAATCAGCGAGTGACCGGCTGGCAAGGCGTACACGGGCGAGCCCATGTAGAGGAACAACACCTTGATGGGATAGGGGTAGGCGTCGCCCGCGGAAGGGATCACTTCTTGATAGACATCGCTGGCCAGCGGATACCAGGGCCGTTTGGCGGGGTAGCCGGAGAAGATGGTGCTCTTCTCGTAGCTGGCGCCGCCGCGGATGATGTCAATTCCGAACGGGGTGATCTTTGCAGGGTGGCCGCCAAGTTGGAACGGTCGACCTGTCCCGCCCGCTTCGCCGTAGGCGCCGCCGCCATAGACGAGTCCACCCTTCCAGTCCAGGTTGCCGATCAGAGTGTTCAGCGCTCCCATCGTGGCGAGCACGTTGTAGAAGCCGTTGGTGTGCTGAGAAACTCCGCGATGGATTTCGACGACGGCCCTCTTGCCGTGCGAGGTGAACTCGGCCGCCAATGCAACCATGTCATTGGCGCTCACCCCGGCGATGGCGGCCCATTCGCTGACGGTCATCTTCGCGGACTCCTCGTAGAGGATTTGCAGACCTGACTTCAGCTTGATGTTGTTGATCGTCGTGTCGACGAGGAGATCGCCCTCAGCGGCCTTGGACGCATCATCCGACTTGAATGCGACGGGCTTGCCGTCCCGCAAGCAGACGAAAGTGTCCGCATCGCCTTCCAGTCCAACTTCGGTAGCACGGACGAATGCTCCAGCGGTTCCGTCTGGGCGCACTTTGACAAGCCAGGCGGCATTCGACCAGGTCGGTTCATTGTCAGCGGCGGCGGCAGCCTTGTTGCAGTTCTCCAGGTAACGCTTGTCGAAGCGCTGATTCTCGATGATCCAACGGATCATCCCCATCGCGCAGGCCGCATCCTCGCCCGGCTTGATTGGCAGCCACTTCCACGCTTTCGAGGCGATTTTGCTGTGGCGGGGATCAATCACGGCGATCTTCAGCCGGTTACTGGCCAGGCCTCGCGTGATCTTCGGCACCTTGAGCGGCGGCCCGTAATTGCCCTCCATCACATTGGCGCCCCAGTAGATGATGAACTCGGCGTTGCTGGTGTCCGCCATCCAGTAGGCCTTTGCACCGCCAGTCCACTTCCCCCCGCTGGGCTGGTCGGACATCGACTTGCCGGCGAAATAGATGGACCCCTGACAAACGGTGGTATGGCCATGTGCATTCGTCGAGCCAAAACTGTCTTTCACGAAGCGAAGGAAGAAGTCCTGACGGCCTGCCTTCAGCCGTCCCCAGTTGAATACGAACTGGTTGTTTTTCGGGCCGAAGTCAGGATGCTCCGGATCGATAAGCGTGTCCAAGTAGTCCTTGTACTTCTCCTTGAACTCAGCGACGGTCATCTTCTTGTCCTGGATATTGGCCACGTCCGTCGCCATGGAGGCGTAGACCTTCGGATCTCGCAAAGCGTACAAGTCGCGCATGCCGGTGACCGTGCTTCCTCCGTCCTGAGGGAACAGGACGCCGCCGTTCACGATCTCGCTGATCGCATCGTGGAAGGCGATAGTCTTCCACTTGCCTTCGCCCCGCTTGCCAGCGCGTTTGAGAACCTTGATCACCCGGTAAGGGTCGTAGGTGGTCTGTATCCCCGATTGCCCCTTCGGACAGATGATGCCGTTCAGCTTGGCTGCCTGGCTCGCGGGCGTTTTCCAATCGATGTGAGGATCCATCGCGCGGGGGCCGTAAGGATTGCCATCGATCTTGACGGCGATCCCATCCTGAATCTTCACCTTGATCTCGCAACCGGTGTTGCATTGCAGGCATGTGGAGTAAATGTAGTCGCTGGCCTCGACCTTCTTGGTTGCGGCACGCGGGCCGGAACCGGTCTGCCCCGAGGCGGTTCCCTGCAAAGCAGCCGCGAGGCATGCTCCGCCGAGCAGTGCTCCGCTGCGGAGCATCTGGCGGCGGTCGGTCGTTGCATCCTGTTTGGGCTCAGATGCCGGATTGAAGTTCGCTGTGGTATTCATCGTGGCCTCCTCAGGAGTGGCAAGCGACGCATTCGATGTGCGGAGTGTCGGGCATCGATTCGGTGAAGTAGATCACTCGGGGCTTGAGACCCAGATTCTCGTGCCCTCTGAAGATGCGCCGGCCCTGGGTGATCTCGTTGATCAGGCTGCTGGAGTTGTTGGCATCGCCGAAATACATCGCGCCGCCCACGCAGGTGGTGACACAGGCCGGCAGGACTCCGGCCTCCAGGAGATGGCTGCAAAACGTGCACTTGCGCGCTGCGTCGGTGAGTTGGTTGCCTCCAGGCTTGCGGCTGTAGGCCTTTCCGTTCTCGACGAACGTCCGGTTTTCGTAATCCTGCGGGCAAGGAGTGCTTTGAGTGAAGGTCTTCCCATCGTCGATGTGGATCGCTTTCACCGGACAGGCCTGCGCGGCCGCCTGGGCGTACGGCCCCTTCAACTTGTCATGGTCAAACTCCACGATCCCGTCAGGACGCTTGACGACCATGCCCCGCGGGACTGCCCGGGCGCACGGAGCATCGTCGCATTGCAGGCAGTTCACAGGCTTGTAGATAGCCCAGGGGCGAGGGCCAATAGGCAGGTCCTTCTTAATCACCCAGCGGAAATTCCCCGCTGGACCCGTAGGATTCTCGGCCCGGCAGGCCACGCTGCAGGCGTCGCAGCCGATGCATTTGCGCGTGTCAACCACCATGAGCCAGCTCGGCGTCCTGCCGCTCGCGAGAGTCTGCTCCAGGTCTCGTTGCATCCTCAGCATGACGATGCCAGTGGCCTCGGCCAGCGGCGCCGGGATCTCGGCGGCTTCGGCCTTCTTCGATTCCAGCACCTTGATGCCGACAAGCCCGGTGGCGGCGCCGGAACCTATGCTCGCCAATGTCTGGAAGAACTTCCGCCTTCCTGTTTCTTTCGTCGGGGTCTTGGGGACTGCGGCTGGCTCGGACATGCCGGATGCTCCTTGTTGAGAAATCCTACACATGCGTGGGAAAAGACGACTCACCCGTTACGTGTTGAATTCGACAGCAATTGAGCGACCAGGCAATCTGGCCCGGGATTCAAGATCTCCAGAGCTTATCGTAGGCTTCTGAAACCGTGGAAGTTAACGACCATCTACCCGGGCGTGCGGCGTCCAAGCCACAGATTACAAAAGGGCAAAGGGTAGACCAGCGGTGCGCAATATGCCCCACCGGCTCAGCGTGACTGGGTGTTCGACCACAGCCGGTGTGCACGCGTTCCGCCGGGCCTGGAATCCGCTGGCGCGCCGTTTATGCTCACGTCGCGAATTCCCGCACCTCGAGGGCGATCTGATCGCGCACCTTCCGAAACGCTGCTTCGCGTTCCGCCTGGGCGCCGGTGACAGCGGCCGGATCCTCGCAGCTCCAAAGCACCGGTTCAGTCTGGCTGGGGAATACAGGGCAACTCTCCCGCGCGTTGTCGCAGACGGTCACAACGTATCGGAAGTCCTGCCCGAGGAATTCGTGCACCGACTTTGAGCGATGCCCGGAGATGTCGATCCCCAGCTCCGCCATCCCGGCAATGGCCTCGGGGCGGACGAGGCCCGGCTTGGCGCCGGGGCTGAACACTTCGAAGCGAGCGCCCACGGCATGCCTGAATAGCCCTTCGGCCATCTGACTTCGCGCCCAGTTGCCCGTACAGAGGATCAAGAGCTTGGGTTTCAAGGCCTCCTCGCACGGGCAAACGCGCTCATGAACATTCCGTCCAGAGCAGGCGGTATGGCATCCGCGTCGACGCCTTCGATCGACAGAAAGGCAGGGGCGTCCTCGACGTTGCAGACTCTCGTCTATTCCATAGAGATCTCGATGAAACCCGCGCGCACCAACTTCTGGAGGCGCTCCGCTTCCTCCATGGCGCCGGCAATGCAACCCACCCACAACTGCACGTTAGGCCGGACATCCGCGGGAACTTCCCCCCGCCCCACGACGTCGGAGACGGCGAATCTGCCGCCAGGCCGCAAGGCGCGGAAGGTTTCTCGAATCACTCGATCCTCGTCTGCCGACAAGTTGATGACGCAGTTCGAGATGATCACATCGACTCTGTTATCAGGAAGTGGGATGACCTCGATTTCGCCTTTGAGGAACTCCACGTTCCCGACGCCGGCCCTCCGCTGATTCTCCCGCGCCAGAGCGAGCATCTCATTGGTCATGTCGAGACCATAGGGCTTGCCCGTGGGTGCGACGCGTTTGGCGGAAAAAAGCACATCGATCCCGCCCCCGCTGTCCAGGTCCAGCGAGGTCTCGCCGGGCTTCAACTCGGCACGTGCGGCCGCGTTGACCCAGCCGAGCGAAGCAAGCACCGCAGCCTCCGGCGCTTGTCCTTTTTCCACCTCGTCATACAGGTTCGAGGTGATCGGGTAGGTGGAACAACAGGCCGGCGCCCCTCCGCCACAACACGATGCTCCCGATCCGGAGACCACGCCCCGGGGCGGCGTGGCCATACTTCTCTTTGACAACTTCCTTTACGTCCATGGCTGTCCCTTTCTCAGCTTCCCCCAGGCGCCTGTAGATCGATCCACACGTTGCGACTCGAGCAGCAACGGCCATTCGGGGATCCTGCACCAGGAGACCGAGGGCGCCTGGATTGAAGGCAACCGGTTCAGCTACAACTCCGGCGCGTGGGGGGCGTCTCCGCTGAGGAAAGGCCCGTCGTTCGGAATCGTTCTGGAGGAGTCGAATCAGGTGCTGGTGTTTAACAACACGGCGCGAAACAACATGGGGGCGGACGTCTCGGGGGATGGCGCCGGAGAGATCGTTTTCGCCATGAATGCGTGCGAGACGGCGAGCCGGCAGGGGCTGTGCAGGCGGTAGAGGGGGAGCAGGCGTCGCCTCCAGGCATCGCGGTTTCCGCTTTGGAAGGCGGAACCCGGCCGGCGGCCGGGGAGCAGGTTGGCAACCCGCCCCACATGGTGACCCCAATGCGGTGCGGTTTCCGCTATAGAAGGCAGGACATCGCATGTTTACGTAGTTCCGGGTAGAAATATCTGCTGCATATTTTGGGCGGGAGGAGATGTGGGCAGGGTTGAGGACGCCGGGCGCGTTCTCGCGCCGCGGCGGAGAGGAAAGCGATGAGAGGGTACCGCGCGCTTTTCTTCGCGGCGATGGGCGCGGCGATTTGCGGCGCCGCCGCTTTCAGTCAACAAACCGGAAATGTCCGGATAGTCGACGATGACGGAGTTCAGCGTCCGGGAGCGCTGACTACCATTCAAGAGACAGTGAGCAAGGCGGGTCAGGGGAGGACGATCCTGGTGTGTCCGGGCACTTCCCACAAAATGGCGAGGATCGCGGGTCTGGAGAAGACGGGGCTTAAGCTGATCGCCCTGGGCAACGACGACGATGTGGTTCTCGAGGGGGACCATACGGAGGCGCACGGCATTCTGCTGGAGGACGTGACGAACGTGCTGGTGCGCGGGTTCACGATCCGGGAGTGGGGCGACAAGAGGACGACAGCGACCGATTGCGGTTGGGGCTGCGGGATCAACCTGCTGCGGGCGCACTACAACACGATCGAACACAACCGCATCAGCAAGACGGACATGGACGGGATCACGGTGGACCACTCGGGGCACAACGTTATCCGCTACAACTTCATCACGCAGATCGACGCGGGGGGATGCGGGATCGGGATCCGGCTGTGGGGAGGCAGAGGGACAACTGAGAACTTCGTTTACACGAACCGGGCCGCTCTTTCGCCGCTGATCGGCATTGCTGTCTGCGGAGCGGGACCCGGCAACGCGATCGTAGACAACAACCTGAACGACAACGGCCTGGGCGGGATTGCGCACTGGGGCACGCAGGGAACGCTGATCGAGGGAAACCGCTTGAGCCACAATTCCGGTTTCTGGGGCGTGGCTCCGATTGAGGGCGATTACCGGTCGTCCAGGACTGAGATCGGCAACTCGGACGAAGTGACGGTGGTAGGCAACATGGTCCACAACAACACGAGGGTGGACATCCTTTGGGACAAGAAGGGAACGATCGTTCTTGAGAACAACGCCTGCGGCAGCGCAAGGCAGGCCGGCATTTGCAGATGTCAGGCGAACTGAGGAAAGGCGACGGATTCATGGCGCCAATGGCCCTCCCCAGCGGCGGCGCAGCGGAAGCGTTTCCGGGCGCTGGCGCAGGCGTGCGGTCCGGGGGATGGCGTGGCGGCGTGGATTGCGCCGCATGTTGGAGTCAGGAACCGAGCCGCGCCGGGAGTTTTGGATTCTTCATGGGAGCATGCGGGACGCACACGGTGGCCGGCTGAGGGCCGGCCGGGGCCGCCCACAGGGCGATTCCGTGGCGGCGCGGGTGGAAGGAGGAAAGTGTCATGCATCGCATTCTTATGTACGCGGCGGCGGGCGCTTTGATTTGCGCCGGCGCCGTTTTGGGTCAACAGGCAGGAGACGTCCTGATGGTGGACGACGACGGGGTCCAGTGCCCGGGAGCTTTGACGACGATTCAGGAGGCGGTGAGCCAGGCAGGGGAAGGGTGGACGATCCTGGTGTGTCCGGGGACGTACCGGAAACAGGTGACGATCCGGGGGGTGGAGAAGACGGGGCTGAAGCTGATCGCGCTGGGGCGCGAGGACGAGGTGGTTCTCGAAGGGAACCACACGGAGCCTTACGGCATTCTGCTGGACGACGTGACGAACGTGCTGGTTCGCGGGTTCACGATCCGGGAGTGGGGCAACAAGCCGACGACGGCCAACCAGTACGGCAACGGGTGCGGGATCCATTTGCAGAAGGCGCACTACAACGTGATCGAACACAACCGGATCAGCAAGACGGACATGATGGGGATCACGCTCGACAACTCGGGGCACAACACGGTCCGCTATAACCTGATCACGGAGATCGACCCCCAGGGATGCGGGTGTGGGATCACGCTGTGGGGAGGAAAGGGCACAACGGAGAACTTTATCTTCGGGAACCGGGTTGGGCTCTCCCCGGGCGCCGGCATCATTGTTTGGGGCGCCGGGCCCGGCAACGCAATTGTGGACAACAACTTCAACAATAACGGACAGGGGGGGATCTCTCACGAAAACACGGAAGGAACGCTGATCGAGGGCAACCGCTTCAGCCACAATGCGGGCGCATGGGGAGTGATTCTGTTCGAATCGGACCGGCGGGCCTACGGGATCGAGCTGGTGAATTCGAACAACGTCACGATTGTGGGCAACATGGTGCACAACAACACGCGGTTCGACATCGTTTGGGACAACAAGGGAACGATCGTTTTCGAGAATAACTCGTGCGGCACGTCCAACCAGACGGGGGTTTGCGGCCGGTAGGCATGCGGCCGCGCGGCGTGAGACCAAAGCGGCTGGGATTCCGCTGTTTGAGACAGGAGTTCCGGCGGCGCGGACAGAGAAACCGGATTTAGAGGTGAGGATATCGGATGCAGACTGGCCGGTTGAGAGGCGGCCCCAGCCTGAAAGGCCGACTCTCAGGCGAACAGCGCGGCTTGAGATGAAGTTGAGGGAGCGTAGAAGGAGGTGAGCGATGCGAGCCGGAGCGGTGTGGAGAACGCTGCTTGCGGCGGCCACAACAACCTGAACAACAACGCGGCCTGGGCGGGATTGCGCACTGGGGCACGCAGGGAACGCTGATCGAGGGAAACCGCTTGAGCCACAATTCCGGTTTCTGGGGCGTGGCTCCGATTGAGGGCGATTACCGGTCGTCCAGGACTGAGATCGGCAACTCGGACGAAGTGACGGTGGTAGGCAACATGGTCCACAACAACACGAGGGTGGACATCCTTTGGGACAAGAAGGGAACGATCGTTCTTGAGAACAACGCCTGCGGCAGCGCAAGGCAGGCCGGCATTTGCAGATGTCAGGCGAACTGAGGAAAGGCGACGGATTCATGGCGCCAATGGCCCTCCCCAGCGGCGGCGCAGCGGAAGCGTTTCCGGGCGCTGGCGCAGGCGTGCGGTCCGGGGGATGGCGTGGCGGCGTGGATTGCGCCGCATGTTGGAGTCAGGAACCGAGCCGCGCCGGGAGTTTTGGATTCTTCATGGGAGCATGCGGGACGCACACGGTGGCCGGCTGAGGGCCGGCCGGGGCCGCCCACAGGGCGATTCCGTGGCGGCGCGGGTGGAAGGAGGAAAGTGTCATGCATCGCATTCTTATGTACGCGGCGGCGGGCGCTTTGATTTGCGCCGGCGCCGTTTTGGGTCAACAGGCAGGAGACGTCCTGATGGTGGACGACGACGGGGTCCAGTGCCCGGGAGCTTTGACGACGATTCAGGAGGCGGTGAGCCAGGCAGGGGAAGGGTGGACGATCCTGGTGTGTCCGGGGACGTACCGGAAACAGGTGACGATCCGGGGGGTGGAGAAGACGGGGCTGAAGCTGATCGCGCTGGGGCGCGAGGACGAGGTGGTTCTCGAAGGGAACCACACGGAGCCTTACGGCATTCTGCTGGACGACGTGACGAACGTGCTGGTTCGCGGGTTCACGATCCGGGAGTGGGGCAACAAGCCGACGACGGCCAACCAGTACGGCAACGGGTGCGGGATCCATTTGCAGAAGGCGCACTACAACGTGATCGAACACAACCGGATCAGCAAGACGGACATGATGGGGATCACGCTCGACAACTCGGGGCACAACACGGTCCGCTATAACCTGATCACGGAGATCGACCCCCAGGGATGCGGGTGTGGGATCACGCTGTGGGGAGGAAAGGGCACAACGGAGAACTTTATCTTCGGGAACCGGGTTGGGCTCTCCCCGGGCGCCGGCATCATTGTTTGGGGCGCCGGGCCCGGCAACGCAATTGTGGACAACAACTTCAACAATAACGGACAGGGGGGGATCTCTCACGAAAACACGGAAGGAACGCTGATCGAGGGCAACCGCTTCAGCCACAATGCGGGCGCATGGGGAGTGATTCTGTTCGAATCGGACCGGCGGGCCTACGGGATCGAGCTGGTGAATTCGAACAACGTCACGATTGTGGGCAACATGGTGCACAACAACACGCGGTTCGACATCGTTTGGGACAACAAGGGAACGATCGTTTTCGAGAATAACTCGTGCGGCACGTCCAACCAGACGGGGGTTTGCGGCCGGTAGGCATGCGGCCGCGCGGCGTGAGACCAAAGCGGCTGGGATTCCGCTGTTTGAGACAGGAGTTCCGGCGGCGCGGACAGAGAAACCGGATTTAGAGGTGAGGATATCGGATGCAGACTGGCCGGTTGAGAGGCGGCCCCAGCCTGAAAGGCCGACTCTCAGGCGAACAGCGCGGCTTGAGATGAAGTTGAGGGAGCGTAGAAGGAGGTGAGCGATGCGAGCCGGAGCGGTGTGGAGAACGCTGCTTGCAGCGGCTGTGGGCTTGTTGGGCGGGATGCCGGCGACGGCGCAGGTGGAGCTGACGCCTTTGGCTTGCGGCGAAGAGGCGAGACTTCGCGCGGCCGCGGAGGCGAAGGCGGCGACGGTGGAGTTCGTGAATGCGTCGCAGGAGCGGTTGGATGTGTACCGGCTGGACGGCGAGGGGAAGAGGGTATTCGAATTCAAGCTCGAGGCGGAGAGCCGGGTGGCGCGGAGCACGTTTGTGGCGCAGCCGTGGGTGGTGACGGACGTGGATGGCGCGTGCCGGGGGATCTATCTGCCGGTGACGGAGGCGTCGATCGTGCGGATCGCTCCGCTTTCGATCGTGCTGCCGAAGACGGGGATTATCTTCAACGCGGTGGAGGGCGGGCCGCCTCCGGCTCCGCAGACGTTCGGGATCGTGAACGGCGGGATGGGGACGATGGAGTGGTCGCTGTCGCTGCCGATGATGACGGGCTTCATGGTGCGGGGCTGGGTGAGCCTGTCTCCGCTGGTGGGGAAGAGCGAGGCGGGTAAGCCTCCAGCGATGGTGGAGGTGACAGTGGATCCGTGGCGGCTGGATCCGGGCGAGTACTGCAATCTCGTCGAGGTGACGGCGAAGGGCGCGGTGAATTCGCCGCTGAATTTCTGCGTGATCATGGTGGTTCATCCGGCGGGGACGGATTTGGGACCGCAGGTGGAGACGGCGGGGCTGCTGTTTGCGGGGGCTCCGGGGGGAGAGAGCCCGGGGGCGGAAATCGTTCGCGTAACGAATGCGAACGCGACGGCGATGCCGCTGGGCGTGTCGATCGAATACACGGACGGGGAGGGGTGGCTTAGCGTTGCGGCGGATCGGGAGCTGATCGGACCGGGGGAGACGGCGAAGGTGACGGTGCAGCCGGGGCTGACGGGGCTGGCTCCGGGGTTGCACGCTGCGGCGCTGAGGCTTCGCTTTACGGAGGGAGGACCGGAGGCGAAGGTGCAGGTGAGCGCGTTCGTGCCGGGCTCCGCGGCGCCGGCCGCGCGGTGGAAGGGGCGCAGCGCGGAGGGAGAGCCGTGCGCAGCGACGCGGCTGCTGCCAGTGTTCACGCTGCTGGGCCCGAACTTCCGCACGCAGGCGGGGTGGCCGGTACCGGTGGAGGTGCTCGTGGCAGACGACTGCGGGCAGCCGATGACCTATGGCCAAGTGACGGCGACGTTTTCGAATAACGATCCGCCCGTGCACCTGGCTCCGGTGACCGGGGCGAGGTGGAGCGGGACGTGGCCGGCGCGGAATGTGCAGCCGACGGGGATGAAGATCACAGTGAAGGCACAGCAGCCGGAGAGAGGGATCGAGGGAGTGGCGGCGATCGAGGGCGGGGTCCACGAGCCGACCGATATACCGTTCGTGCCGGCGGGCGGGGTGGTGAGCGCGGCG
The DNA here is from genome assembly GCA_964472745.1 of uncultured Solibacteraceae bacterium. GTDB lineage: Bacteria > Acidobacteriota > Terriglobia > Bryobacterales > Bryobacteraceae > CAYYNC01. The sequence continues at coordinate 18,764 of CAYYNC010000004.1, read as the reverse complement.
AGCCTGGAGGCAAGCCCCGTGGCTCCGGGGAGTTTCGTCGCGATTCGCGGGGAACGGCTTTCGGAGGGGGAGGAGACGGCGAGCAGGCTGCCGCTGCTGCCAAAGTTGCAGGGGACGGAGGTTTTCGTGGCCGGACGGACGATTCCGCTGTTTTCGACAAGCCAGGGGGAGGTGAAGGCGTTCGTGCCGTACGGGGTGGCGGTGAACGGGCGGCACCAGATGATTCTGCGGCGGGGGCACTGCATGTCCGTGCCGCTGCCGCTGGAGGCGGCGGCGGCGCAGCCGGCGGTGTTCACGGTGGATGGGACGGGGAAGGGACAGGGGCGGATCTTCGTGGTGGGGGCCGAGAACCAGCAGGTGCTGGCCGGGCCGGAGTCGCCGGCGAAAGCGGGGGACACGGTGATTATTTACGCGGCCGGGTTGGGCAAGGTGGATGCCGCGCTGGAGGTGGGCGAGGAAGTGCCGGAGTCGGTGCAGGCGTGCACGGTGAATCCGGTGACGGTGACGTTCGGCGGCGTGGAGGCGCGGGTGAGTTTCGCCGGGCTGCTGCCAGGGGTGGCGGGGCTTTACCAAGTGGTGGCCACGGTGCCCGAGGGCGTGACGCCCGGCGACAAGGTTCCGGTAGTGCTGACGACGGGAGGCAGGTCGAGCCCGCCGGTGACGGTGGCACTGAGATAGTACTGTGGGCGAGGGAGCAGCGACAGCGCGATCAGGCGGAGGGCGAGCGCGCGAGCTCGCGGAAGAGCCAGGCGCGCGCGAATTCCCAGGTGCGGCGAACGGCGGCGCGGGTGACGCCGAGGGCTTCGGCGGCTTCGCGCTCGGAGAGGCCGCCGAAGAAGCGGAGCTCGACGAGCGCGGCGGCGTGGGGGTCGAGGGCTTCGAGGACGGAGAGGGCGCGGTCGAGATCGAGGAGGTCTTCGCCATGCGCGCGGGCGAGGCCGGCGGCCTGGTCGAGGGTGAGGCGGACCCATCCGGCGCCGCGTTTTTCGGCTCCGATGGCGCGGGCGTGGTCGACGAGGATCTGGCGCATCTTGCGCGTGACGAGGGCGATGAAGTGGGCGCGGTCGCGCCAGGCGACGGGTTCGCCCCGGAAGATGCGCAAATAGGCTTCGTTGACGAGGGCGGTGGCTTGAAGGGTGATGCCGGGGCGTTCGCTTCTGAGGTGGTACTGGGCAAGCTTGCGGAGCTCGGGGTACACGCGCTCGAGGAGCTCGGCTTCAGCAGCGCTGTCGCCAGCGCGGAGCTGTGCGAGGAGCTCGGTGATGGGCTTCTCCCCGCTCATTGCACCGCGATTATAGCTCCGCGCGGACAGGGGGAGGTGAGGTGATGGCTTCGCCGGAGCGCCTCCTCAAGTTGCGGCGGGTGTTTGAGTCGGCGCTTGGGGTGGCGCCGGAGGAGGTGGATGGCATTCTGGACAGGGAGTGCGCGGGAGACGCGGAGATGCGTCGGGAGGTGCGGGAGCTGTTGGATGCGCGGGAGCGGGCGGAGGGGTTCCTCGCAGCCAGCGAGGCGGAGACGCTGCCGGTGGACAGCGAGTTGGCGCCTGGAGGCGTTGTGGCGGGGCGTTATCGCATCGAGCGCGTGCTCGGGGAGGGCGGATTCGGCGTGGTCTACCTGGCGAGGGACACGCACCTGCTGGATCGGGCCGTTGTGGTGAAGGTGCTGCGGCAGAAAGTGGATGCGGAGGGGTGGGCGCTGAAGAAGTTCAGGCAAGAGTGCGAGGCGCTGGCGCGGATCGATCATCCGGGGATCATTGGGGTTCTGGATTCAGGGGACATGCCGGACGGGCGGCATTTTCTGGTGATGGAGTTTGTGAAGGGGGTTTCGTTGAGGTCGGCGATCACTCCGCAGGGGATGTGTCTGGACCGGGCGGCGGCGATCGTGCGCCAGTTAGGGGATGCGCTTGCGGCGGCGCATTCGCAGGGCGTTTACCATCGCGATCTGAAGCCGGAGAATATTCTGCTGAAGGATCTCGGGGGCGGGCGGGAGATGGCGGTGATCATCGACTTCGGGATCGCAGTGGTGAAGGCGTCGCGGTTCGAGGAGGACGCGAAGACGCTGGTGGCGGGGAGCTTCCCTTATGCGGCTCCGGAGCAGCTTGCGGGGCAGGCGGGCGCTTCGAGCGACACGTATGCGCTGGCGGTGATCGTTTACGAGATGCTAACGGGGAAGTGTCCGTTCCGCAAGTCGTCGCCGGTGGAGCTGTTCCTACAGCAGAAGGAGGGGGTGCGGCAGAGCCTGAGGGAGCTCAGGCCGGAGGTTCCGGAGGAGGCCGAGCGGATCCTGATGCAGGCTCTGGCGTATGAGCCGGGGGAGCGGGGCGGGAGTGTGGGGGAGTTCACTGACCGGCTTGCTTGTGCGTTGACTTGCGGGGTGGGGGTCGCGGGGCAGGCGGTTTCCGGGGACAGGCGGCGGCGTTGGAGGCGGCGCGAGGTTTTGGGGGGGGTGGCCGGGGCGGTTGTGTTGGCTGGCGCGGGGTGGCTGTGGTCATCGTTGAAGCCGGAGCCAGCTACCAAGGGCGGCACGGAGCGATCGCTGAGGTATTACGTCGTTGTCCAGAAGTTCGCTTCGGGGCGGGCTGTGGATGCTCCGTTCCGGCTGGCGGGGGAGATGCTGTTTCCGGCGGGGTATCACATCCGGCTGATGTTTGGGAGCTCGGAGGCGGGGTATTTCTATTTGCTTAACGAGGCTCCCGCGGTTGGCGCCGGGGGGCCTGTCTATAACGTGTTGTTTCCTTCGCCTGCGCGGAAGGACGCGTCGGCGCTGTTGAGCGCGGGGGAGGACATCCCGATCCCGTCGGGGGATTCGTATTTCGTTTTCGACGAGCAGCAGGGGGTGGAGATACTGTGGATGGTTTGGGCGCGGCAGCCGGTGGCGGAGCTGGAGGCGGTGAAGAAGTGGGTGAATCCGCGGGATCGCGGGCGGGTGGGGGATGCGGCTGAGGCGCAGATGCTGGCTGGGTTCCTTGCTCGGAGTGAGGGGGCTCGGGCACGGAAGGAGGTGGATGAGACATCGCGGATGACAGTGCTGCGCGCGGGAGGGGAGTTGATGGTTCATTTGTTGAAGCTGGAGCACCATTAGTGGGGCGGACTGAGAGTCCGCCGCAGGCCACGTGCCTGCCCCACAACCAGGGGCGGGCGTGGTTGCGCTTATTGAAGTGAAGGCGAAGGCGCCTGGAGGTGGTTATGAGACGAGCAGGATTCATTGTGAGTGCGATAACGGCTGTCGCGGCCGTGGGATGGGCGCAGGAGGGAACTCGCGCGCTTTGGGACAGCACATTCTTGCGGCAACGGCCCGCGGCGAAGGCGGCGGCTGCCGCTCCGAGCGTGAAGGAGAACGCGGCGGAGCCGGTGCGCGGGGCGCTGGTGGGGGTGACGGTATGGCGGCTGAGGGCGAGCAACGCGCTGGATGAGCCGGGGGCGCGCGTGTTCGTGCATGGGGAGAAGGGGGACGAGTCGTGGACTCCCGAGCGCGTACCGGCCGATGCGCCGCTGAGCGAAGGCCAGCGGTTCCGGTTCAGCTTTGAGTCGGCGCGGAGCGGGTATCTGTATGTCATCGATCGGGAGGAGTATGCGGATGGCTCGCGCGGCGATCCGTATCTGCTGTTTCCGACGACGTCGATTCGCGGCGGGCGGAATCGTGTTGCGGCCGGGACCGTGGTGGAGATTCCTTCGTGGGACGACAGCCCGCCATACGTTTGGCTGAAGAAGAGCCGGGCTGATCACGTGGCGGAAGTGCTGACGGTGCTGGTGACGCCGAGTCCGCTGGAGGGGATCAAGGCGGGCGCGCAACCGCTGAAGCTGAGCGCGGAGCAGGTGGCCGGTTGGGAGAAGCGCTGGGGCGCGGAGGTGACGCGACTGGATGCAACGGAGAAGGCCTGGAAGCCATATACCGCGGCGGAGAAAGCAGCAGGCGCGGGCGAGCAGGTGCTGACGCAGGGCGATCCGGCGCCGCAGACGTTGTACCTGGTGAAATCGGGCGCGGATGAGGCAGTCCTCATCAACGTGCCATTGCGGCTACGAAAATGAACGCGCTGATTCCAGTTCGGGTGATGGCCGCGTCTCTGCTGGCGGTGTTGTGTGTGCGGGCGCAGCAGATGGAGCGCCCGGTGGGGCTGGTGCTATCGGCCAACGGCGGGAAGCTGCTGCGGGCCGGTACGGAGCTGCCGCTGACGGCGCGGGACGGCGACGTCCTGTACAGCGGGGACGGGATCGTGAGCGGGGCGCGTCCGATGACGGCGCTATATTGTCCGGAGTCGGTGTCGGTGCGGCTGGAACCGAACGGGCAGTTGAGGGCCGAGGGCGAACGTCTGAGGGTGATGTCGGGCAGGGTCGGGGAACGCACTCCCGTGAGCGCGTGCCTGTTGCCAGAGCTGGAGCGCGTACCGGCGGCGAGCCAGCATCACTATGGGGAGTCATTCACTCGCGCCTTGAAGCTCCGGGAGAAGGGTGAGCGGCCGAAGCTCGATGTCGAGCGATTGCCCGCGGAGAAGCGGGCCGCGTTTCAGGCGGAACTGGCGCGCATCGATCAGCTTATCACCGCGGATGCAAAAGACAAGGCGGCGCGCGTGGCGCGGGCGGCGCTGCTCGAGCAGTACGGGTTTGACGAGGAGGCGTTGGAAGAGTACCGGCTGATCGGCGGGGAGTGGCCGGATGCAACCTGGGTGGGGAGCCGGATCTTCGTGCATGCGAAGAAGGCCGGGCGGGCGGCGCCGCCTTCTGTGGTAAGCCCGGCGGAGGGCGCGGCGTACGCGGTCCTTGTGGGGATCTCGAAGTATCAGCGGTTGCCGCAGCAACAGTGGCTGCGTTACGCGCGGGAGGACGCGGAGCTGTTCGAGCAGCACCTGAGGAGCCCGCGCGGCGGGATGCTTCCGGCCGCGAACCTGCTGGTGCTGACCGACGAGAAGGCGACGACGGCGGCGATCCGGAATGCGTTCGAGACTTCGCTGAAGGCCCGCGCGGGGAAGAACGATACGGTGATCCTCTTTATCGCGGCGCACGGCGTTGTGGAGAGCACGGGACGGCGCGGGGCTTACATCATCACGCATGACAGCGATCCGGAGGACCTGGCGAGCACGGCGCTGCCGATGGCGGACGTTCAGGCGCTGATCCGCGAGGACCTTTCGCGAGTGGGTCATGTGCTGGTGTATGTGGACGTGTGCCGCGCGGGAAACATCGGGGCGATGCGAGGCGCGAACACGGTGAACAGGGCGGTGGAGGAGATCGCGGAGACGGAGGGCGACCTGTTTGTGTTTCTGGCGAGCGGGCCGAAGGAACTGTCGTATGAGGGTCCGCAGTATGGGGGCGGCCATGGGGCGTTCAGCTACTTTTTGCTGGAGGGGCTGAATGGGGCGGCGGACATCAACAAAGACCAGAATGTCGGCGTGGGGGAGATCATCGAGTACGTTCGCGAGAAGGTGATTCAGGCGACGAACAACAGACAGCATCCGCGCGACCTGGGAAGCATGGATCACATGGTGACGGTTGCGGAGCTGAAGCGCGAGGGGTTGGTGGTTGTGTCTTCCGCAAGCGCGCCCGGCGGACTGATGCAGACGCGCGGGAGCGGCGCGGCAGCCGCCGAGCGCGGGGGCGAGCAGGAAGAACGAGCGACGCGGGATCTGGATGAGGCGATTCGTGCCGGGCGCATATTGCCGGATAAGCCGCAAAATGCATTCGCGGCGCTGCGGGGTTTGCAGCGGCAGCTTAATCCGGAGGAGTTCCTGCTGGCGCAGAACAGGTTGCGGGTGGCGCTGGAGAACAAAGGGCAGGAGGTGCTGCTGCGCTACCTGGCGGGCGAGCAGCAGCCGCAGACGCGCGCGGATTTTCTGGGCGGCGCGGCGTATTTCGAGTCGGCGAAGGTGCTGACGCCGGAGTCGCTGTTTCTGGAGGGGCGGGCGGCATTCTGCCAGGGCCGGGCGCTGCTGTTTGAAAAGCAGTTTGAGCGGGCGGTGGAATTGCTGGAGCGGGCGGCGCGGATCGATCCGGGTGGGGCGTATTCGTACAACGGGCTGGGGATCGCATACCTGGAGCGGGCGGACTATTCCAATGCGCTGCTGGCGTTTCGCGATGCGGCGCGAACCGCGCCCAATTGGGCGTATCCGCTGCACAATATGGCGCTGGCGCACACCCAGATGGGAGATTATCAGGCGGCGATCCGGGATTATCAGCGCGCGATTGCGCTGGCGCCTCAGTATTCATATCTGCACTACAACCTGGGACTGACGTATCAGAGATTGAACCGGCGCAAGGAGGCGGAGGCGGCGTATCGCAGGGCGCTGGCGCTGGCGCCGGAGAGCGGTGAGCCTTACAACGCTCTGGGTTATTTGAACGCGTCGTATGGACGCTTCGAGGATGCGGAGAAGCTCTACCGGCAAGCGATGGAAAAAGCTCCGCAGCTTGCGGCGGCGAGGCATAATCTCGCGGTGCTGCTCGCTTCGAGGGCAGGGCGCGTGAAGGAAGCGCATGCACTGTGGCGGGAGGTGCTCGCGCAGGATCCTACGCAGATGGCGTCCCGGCTGAGCCTGGCGCGGAGCCTCGCTTCTCTGGGCGATCGGGATGCGGCTATTGCGGAGTACCGCGAAGTGTTGAAGCAGAAGCCGGATTATGTCGCGGCGCGGCTGGCGCTGGCGGGGTTGCTGGCCGGAGCGGGGCAGGCGGAGGAGGCTGTCGAGGAGTTGGCGCAGGCGCTGCGAGTGCAGCCGGAGAACAGCGCGATCCATGAGCAGCTCGGCGACGTCGAAACCGGCCGCGGGCGGAGAGACGAGGGGATGGCGGCTTACGCGAGGGCGCTCGGGTTCGCGGCGGAGTCAGGCGACCGCAAGAGAATCCGCTCGAAGATGCGGAGGCGTCCATGAAGGCCGCCCGCGCGGCCTTCTGCGCAGTGCTCGCAGGCTGTTGCGGGCCGGCGCAGACGACCGAGGCCCTGATGACAGGCAGGGTGATCGATTCGATCAGCGGGCGGCCGGTGGCGGGCGCGCGCGTGGAGTACGAGAACGCCGCGCTTCAACATCGGGGCGCGGTGATCGCCGGCCCGGCGGGGCGATACACAGTGCTCTATCTGCCGCCGGGAGTCTATCGCCTCAGGGTGAGCGCGCGAGCATACCAGGCTCAGGAACTGCATGAGTTGCGACTCGCAGTGGCGGCGCGGCTGGACATCACCTTTCTATTGAGGCCGCTGTCGGATGTGTGGGAGTCGGGCATGCACCGCAGCGTGTTCCTGCCGCGTTCGGAAGCGATTCTGCCCTTCTTCGGGCCCGATGTGGACACGAGCCGGACGGGATCGTTCGAGGCGACGCGGGGAGTGCGGGGCGCGCCGGAGCCCACGATTTCGGAGGTCATCGATCCGCAGGAGATCGGGGTGCTGCCGCTTGCAGGACGGGATGTGTACACGATGCTGGTGGCGCAGGCGGGCGTGACGGCGGACGCCGCAACGGCGCGCGGTCTGGGGCTGTCGGTGAACGGGCAGCGCCCTTCGGCGTCGAACTTCCTGCTCGACGGCGCGGAGAACAACAATTCCATGCTGACGGGGCCGCTGTCGGCGCCCGCGCCGGAGACGATGCAGGAGTACCGCGTTTCGACGGCGAACTTCTCGGCGGAGTATGGGAGGACGGCGGGGTTTGTGGCGAATGCGGTGACGCGGGCGGGCGGCGCGGCCTGGCACGGCGTGGCCTATTTCAACCTCAAGAACGATCTGCTGAATGCGAACGGTTTCCAGGCGAATGCGCGCGGGGAGGCGAGGTCTCCTTACAAAGAATCGCAGGGCGGGTTTCAGGCGGGGGGACCTTTGTGGCGCAAGGCGTGGTTCATTTCCGCGGCGATGGAGGGATTGCGCAGCCGGTCGCGCGGGGAGAGCGAGCAGTACAGGCTGCCGACGACGGAGTTCGTCAACTACACGGCGCCGGGGAGCATTTCGCGCGGGTTGATCGAGCGCTTCAGGCCGCCTGCCATCACGGATGGGTTTATGCCGGTTTCGGATGTGAGGCTGGCGCCGCCGGTGTCGCTCGAGCGAATGCTTTCGCTGCTGCGCGTGGACCGGAGCGGCGGCGGCCATCGCTTTACGGGACGTCTCGCAGCGGCGAGGACATCGCGGCCGGACTTCATCTGGTCGCCCTATGCGGAGTTTGTTTCGCCACTGTCGCAATCGAGCCATAGTGCGGTCTTCAGCTTGACGAGTGTTGTGCGCTACAACTTCGGGAATGAGTTGAGGCTGGCGTGGGCGGGCGACGCGATCGAGTGGCCGCGAGCGCATCCGGAAATCCCGACGCTGGGCGCTTTCGACGGGACTGTTCTGCCGGGGAGTCCGGCGTTTTATGCGTTTCTCAATCGGGGCCGGGGCCTGGAGTTCTCGGACAACGTGACGTACGGCGCGGGCGGGCAGATGCTGAAGTTCGGCGGCGCGTTTTTGTTGAGGAATCAGGAAGGGCGCCAGACCGCCGGGCGCGATGGCAGGTATCTGTTTCTCGACTTTCTGGATTTCGCTGTCGACGCGCCGATGTTCTTTTCCGCTGCGCTTGCGCGGCGGGATCTGCCGAGGTTCAGGCTGCCTGAGTTCGAGCGGGAGTACAAGTTCGGGCAGGGACATGTTTTCGTGCAGGACACCTGGAGGCCTCGCCCGCACTGGACGATGCAGCTTGGGCTGCGGTGGGAGCGGTTTGGGTCGCCGCGGAACACGGGCGTGACGCAGGACGGCGTGGTGGACCTGGCGGGGGGACGGATTGTTTTCCGTGAGGGAGGGGATCAGAGGGTGTATCGATCTTCGGGTTCCTGGTCGCCGCGCTTCGGCTTCGCGTTCAGCCCGCGGAGCTCGGGCAACATTGTGCTGCGCGGGGCGTATGGGTTGTTTTTCGACCGTCCTTTCGACAACCTGTGGCTGAACGTCCGCAACAACAACTTCGTGGTGCCCAATTTCGTGGCGCTCGGCGGCGATTACCTGAGGCCGGTGGCGCAGTTGCTGCCGGCGTATGAGAGTCAGCGCTACGCGGCGGACTTCCCTGCCGCGACGATGTTCGACAGCCGCTTCAGGAATGGTTACGTGCAGAGCGCGTTTCTGGGCGTGCAGCAGCGCTGGACGGAAGGGTGGACGTCGGAGGTGAACGGAGTAATGTCACTGGGCCGCAGGCTCATCACGACCGATGCGCTGAACCGGCCCGGCGCGTTGCAGAAGGCCGGATTGCCGTTGATTTTGTATCGCGCGCCGCAGGGGTTGTCGAATTATTACGGCCTGACCGGGAGCCTCGATTACCGCGGGCGCGGGTTGCTGTTTCGCGCCGTCTACACTTGGAGCCATTCGATCGATGTGCAGAGCGAGCCGCTTGCGGGTGATTTCTTCGACTTGAGCTTCATCCGCGCAGGGGCCGGCCAGCAGCGATCATCCATCGCGGCGTTCACCGAGCAGGGCAATCCGCGCGCCGATCGCGCGAGTTCGGATTTTGATCAGCGGCACAACTTCGTTCTGTATTCGGCTTGGGAACCGCCGGGCGCCGGTGCTTTTCTGAGGAACTGGCGTTTGTCGCTGCTGTCGGCTTTCCGCAGCGGGTTCGCCTACAGTGTGCTTGCCCCTTCCGCAGGGCTGTTCCTGAACAACCGCGCGGATCTCGTGGGCGAGGCCTGGATGGATCAACAGGCGAGCGGCGGCCGGAGGCTGCTGAACAGGGAGGCGTTCAGGGCGCCTCCGTCCGGCCGCACGGGCGACACAGGGAGGAATGCGTTTCGCGGGCCGGGGCTGTACAACGTCGATGTTTCCATCAGCCGTGCGTTCGCGTTTGGCTTGTTGGGTGAAGGCGGGCGGTTGCGTGTGCGCGTGGATGCGTACAATGTTTTGAACCACGCCAATCTCAACAATCCCGAGAATCTGTTGGCGGCGGAAAATTTCGGGGTCGCGCTTTTCGGCCGCACCGGCCGGCAGGGCGGCTTCCCCGCCCTGGTGCCGTTTACGGAGAGCCCGCGCAATATTCAAATCCTTTTGCGGGTGGAGTTTTGAATAGCCGTCACTTCGGCCTGGATTGGTCCGCGGGGCGGGAGGATTGGGAATCTGTCTCGGGCTGTACGAGCATGCGAGGAAGATCTGGTTCCTCGGTCTCAATCATGAAGAAACACTGGCTGAAGCCTATGTTACTCGTTACACGGGCCGAAGCCTATGTTACTTGCACAGGCTGAAACCTGTGCTACTCGGGGGGCGGGGGGAGGTGGAAGTCTTTGGGGGGGGGCGGCGCCCTGGAGGTGGCGGACGAGGAAGTCCCAGGAGCGGCGGATGACGTGGGGGTTGCGGAGGACGCCGTGGGTGGCTCCGGGGACGATGAGGAGGTCGAAGTCTTTGTCGGCCTTGATGAGCGCGTCGACGACCTGCATGGTGGCGGCGGGGTGGACGTTGTCGTCGAGCTCGCCGTGGATCAGCAGGAGCTTGCCCTGGAGCTTGTGGGCGTTGGTGACGTTGGACTGCTCCTTGTAGTGATCGCCGGCGGGGAAGCCCATCCATTGCTCGTTCCAGGAGAGCTTGTCCATGCGGTGGTCGTGGTTGCCTGCGGAGGAGACGGCGACCTTGTAGAACTCGGGGTGGACCAACAGGGCGTGGGTGGAATCGTAGCCTCCGGCGGAGTGGCCGACAACGCCGACGCGGGCGAGGTCGATGTAGGGGTACTTCGCGGCGAGCTGCTTCCAGGCGGCGATGTGGTCTTCGAGGCCCTCCTTCGCGCCGAGGTTTTTCCAGGCGAAGTCGTGGAAGGCCTTGGAGCGGTGGGCCATGCCGCGGCCGTCGACCGTCATGACGATGAAGCCGAGCTCGGCGAGGGATTGCTGCTGGGAGTTGACGTAGAGGCGCTTGGGGGCGCTGAAGCCCTGTGGGCCGGTGTAGATGAGCTCGACGGCGGGGTACTTCTTCGCGGGGTCGAAGTTGGAGGGCCGCCAGAGCGTTCCGTAGATGTCCGTCTTGCCGTCGGCGGCGAGGGCGCGGAAGTGCTCGGGCGGGCGCCAGCCCGTGGTGCGGAGCTCGGAGACGTCGCCGTTTTCGATGTCCATTAGGGCGCGGCCGTCGGCGGCGGAGCGCAGGACGGCGATGCCGGGCGTGCCGGGCGTCGAGGCGACGTCAACGAAGAATTCGCCGTTCGGGGAGAAGAACGCCTGGTGGTCGGCGTCGCCGGGAGTGAGGAGGCGGAGCCCGTCGCCAGCGGGGGTGACGGCGTAGATGCGGCGGAAGTAGGGATCGGGGCCGGGCTCGCGGCCTCCGGCCGCGAAGTGCAGCAGGGTTCCGGCGCCGTCCTTCATGGCGTTGGGGTAAAGGGAGTGGACGGTCCATTCGCCGCGGGTGACCTGGTTCTTGAGCGCTCCGGTTTTGAGGTCGTAGCGGTAGATGTGGCGCCAGCCGTCGCGTTCCGAGGTCCAGAGGACCTCCTCGCTCTTGGGGAGGACTTCCCAGTAGAGGGAGTAGGGGATCATGGTCTTGGATCGCTCTTCGATGAGGGTGCGGACGGCTCCAGTGGATGCGTCGATCTCGCGAAGGCGGGCGGCCTGGAAGCCGCGCTCGAACTCCTGGTAGACGATGCGGCGGAAGTCGGGCAGCCACTGGAAGTCGCGGCCGCCGTAGAAGAAGATGTCGAGCGGGGGGACGGCGACAGGGGTGCGGCGGCCGGTTTCGAGCTCGAATACAATGGGCTCGGCGCGGGGGATGCCGAGGTCGCCCGGGAGCTGGCAGACCCAGGTGTAGGCGATGGGGCGGACTCCGAATTTGGGGACGGTTTCGAGGGCGGTGAAGGTCCTGGCGGAGCGGGAGTCAAGGCGGTAGGCGAGGAGGCGCTTGGAATCCGGGGACCAGAAGACGGCCGGAGGCATGGGGACGTCCTGGCGGCCTTGGGCGACCATCTGGGAGAGGGAGGGCAGGCTGCGGGCGTAGTCGTAGTTCGGGGCGCCGTCGGTGGTGAGGCGTAAGATTTCGCCGGTCTTCAGAGACTTCAGGACGAGGTTATGGTTTTCGAGCGCGGCGGCCCATTCGCCATTGGGGGATTTCACTTCGAGCGGAGGATCCACGGCCTTACAGTCGCCGGCTTTGAGGTCACAGGCGTAGCGTTTGCCGGCGTAGTTGAGGGTGACGACCTCGTCGTTTCGGGCGAACTGGAGGCCGAACAGGCGGAGTCGATTGGCGGGGAGGGTCTTGCCGGAGGCTTTGCTCAGCGCCTCGGCGAGGCGGGTGTGGTCAAAGGCCTGCTTTTTGGCGCGGGACTTGGCATCGACGATGTAGTAGGTGGTGGCCGAGGGGGTTTGGGCGGCGTACCAAAAGCGGTCTTCCTTGCCGAGCCAATTGGGGAAGATCTGGCCATCGTTGGCGGCGGGGTCGGCATAGAAGAGATAGCGGGCGGCGCGCTGGTAGTCTTCGCGGGTGGCCTGGGCTTGGAGGAGCGTTGCGAGAAGCAGGAGAGAGAACGGGAGCTTGAACTTCACGGGGGCCTCTGTTGTGAGTGAGTATACATCGGCGTTGGCGGGAAGGAGCGCGCACAGCCTGGAGGCAATGCCGCGTTATACAATGGCGGCACGAGGATTTCACCATGACGAACTTGAACAGCTCTTCTTCGCGGCGGTCTTTCCTGACAGGGTCTTCGGCGGCGGCCGGCGCGGCTTTTACGATTGTGCGGCCTGAACTGGTGCGGGGGTGGGCTCCCGCGCGGCTGAAGATCGGCGTGGTCGGCTGCGGCGGCCGCGGGACGCAGGCGGTGGTGGACGATTTCAACAGCGATCCGGAGACGGAGCTAGTGGCGATGGCCGACATCTTCGAGGACAAGATGGAGGCGAGCCTGCGGCGATTGCGGGGGAATGCGAAGTTCGCCGACCGGGTGAAAGTTGATCCGGACAAGCGCTTTGTCGGGTTCGATGGATTTGAGAAGCTGCTCAAGACCGACGTCGATGTGGTGATCCTCGCGACGCCTCCGGGGTGGCGGCCGATGCACTTCGAGGCTTGCATCAATGCCAAGAAGCACGTGTTCTGCGAGAAGCCTTTCGGAGTGGACGCCACGGGCGTGCGGCGGTTCATGGCGGCGGCGAAGAAGAGCGAGGAGATGAAGCTGACGGTGGTGAGCGGGGCGCAGCGGCGGAGCGATCCGTTCTACCTGGAGAACGTGGACAAGATCAAGAACGGGTCATTGGGGGATGTGACGGCGCTGTATGCGTATTGGGTGGGAACGCCGGTGATCCAGCAGCCGAAGGGGCGGCAGGAGAAGTGGGGCGAGTTCGAGTGGCAGCACCGGAACTGGTACAGCCACCTCTGGATCTGCGGGGACCAGATCGTGGAGCAGCATTTGCACAATATCGACGTGTGCAACTGGATCATGGGGACGCATCCGGTGAAGGTGTCGGCGAGCGGAGGGGCTGCGTGGCGGCCTCAGGACGAGGTCCACGGGAATATTTTCGACCATATTTATGCGGATTTTGAGTATGCGAATGGGGTAAAGATGGCGAGCCACTGCCGGCAGTTTCCGCGCGGGTGCTGGCAGCGGGTGAATGAGCTCGTGGTCGGATCCAAGGGCCGGATGGTGCTCAATCAGACTCAGGGCGGGCCAGGGTATGTCAATGAACATACCAAGCTGATGAAGTCGATTCGGGGAGACGGGCCGTACGTCAATGAGGCCATGACGGTGGCGGAGAGCACGCTGACTTGCATTATGGGCCGGGAGGCGGCTTATTCAGGAATTGAGATCACCTGGGAGATGATTATGAATTCCAAGCAGGATCTCATGCCGAAGCCTCCTTATACCTATGACGCAAAGAATGAGGTCCCTCCTTTCCCGCGGCCGGGGACCTATAAATTTATTTAGTTTTTCACTGTTTTAAGTTAACTTGGGCCGGCTGAGAGCCGGCCGCAGCCCGAGGGGCCGCCCAACACTTAAAGTCCGGCGATGTAGGCGAGGAGGGCGTCGACTTCGTGGCGCTTGAAGAAGGTGGCGCGGATGACGACTTCGCGGTCGTTCACTTCTGCGATGCGGAGCCGCTTGCGGATCTCGTCGGGAGTGAGGCGGTTGCCGATTCCGGTGAGCGGCTTCACGTCTGCACATATGTGGAGGGCTCCGTCCTCGCCGTGACAGCGGGCGCAACTGGCTTCGAAGACGGATTTGCCTTCGTGCCATTGCCTGACGAAGTCTTCGAGGCTGGGACCGGAAAGCGCTTCCCCGGGGCGGATGCGGCGGACTGTACCGGTCTTGTCGATCAGGATCGTCGCGGGCTGGGGGAAGTCTCCGAGGAATGCAATTTCGGTATTCAACGGCTTAAGGATGGCCGCGGCGGCTTCGAGATCCGCGGGCTTGAATTCTCTATCGGCCAGCAGGAGGACGGCTGAGCGGCCGCGGTAGGCCGCGAGTTGAACGCGCCGGCCGTCACGGGCTTGCACTGTCAGAGCGGGGGCGGGTTCGCCGAGTCTGATGGACTCGGCCAGGAGAAGGGCATAACTCAAAAGGCTCAGGGCTACCATATGCGTTGGGGGCGGCATCGGGTTGGCCTCCGGCTGATATTTTGCTCCCGCTGGAATCGGGAGACCAGCGGGTGGAGGCTGAATTGGAGCGGAGGGAGAGATATCGCGGGGCCTTGGTGGGACTGGCCGCGGGAGACGCGCTGGGGACTACGCTGGAGTTTGCGCGGCCGGGGACGTTTGAGCCGGTGAGCACGATCAGCGGTGGCGGGCTGTTTGATTTGAAGCCGGGGCAGTGGACCGACGATACTTCGATGGCGATGTGCCTGGCGGAGAGCCTGATCGAGTGCGGAGGGTTCGACGCGCGGGACCAGATGCGAAGGTATTTGCGGTGGTTTCGCGAGGGGTATTGGTCGAGTACCGGGAAGTGTTTTGATATCGGGCGGACGACTTTGGCGGCGCTGGCGCGCTTTGAGGAGACGGGGGAGGCGTTTTGCGGCTCGAACGATCCTTTGAGCGCGGGGAATGGATGTTTGATGCGTCTGGCTCCGGTGGCGCTTTATTATGCCGGGGATTATGCGGAGGCTCAGAAGTTCGCGGGGGAGAGTTCGCGGACTACACATGGGGCGCGCACTTGCATCGACGCTTGCCGCTTTTATGCGACGCTGATTGCGGGGGCATTGAATGGGGCGCGGAAGGAGGAGTTGCTGGCCAGGGATTGGTGGCGGTGGGGCGGGGTTTGCGCGGAGGTTGCGGCGGTGATTGCGGGGAGTTATAAGGGGAAGACGCCTCCGGAGGTTAAGGGAATTGGTCATGTCGTCGAGTGCTTTGAGGCGGCGCTCTGGGCTTTCTTCCGGAGCGAGGATTATCGGACGGGGGCTTTGATGGCGGTGAATCTTGGGGATGACTCGGATACCACCGGGGCGGTGTTTGGGCAGCTTGCGGGGGCTTATTACGGGGAGGGCGGGATCCCGTTGGAGTGGCGGGAGATATTGTGGCGGGGGGAGGAGATTGGTGCGCTGGGGGAGAGGTTGATGGAGAAAAAAGACACAGCCTGAAGGCTGTGTTACCGGCGGCGGCTGACGGAGATGGAGGTTCCGGAGCGGGGCTTGCCGAGGAGGGCGCGGGCGATTTCGATGCGGCCCATGAGCACGAGGTCGGGGTCGGTCATGCGGGTGAGGTGGGTGTCGGCGTTCACGCCGTCGAATTGGGCGGCGCGGTAGAGGATGCTGCGGAAGTGCTGGACCGAGGGCCAGCGCTCGCGCTCGGCGACGTTGGGGGATTCGGCGTCGGTGTCGAGCTTGTAGAGGGCGGCGCAGACCTCGATGCCCTTGTCGATAGCCTGGCGGGTCAGGTCGTCGTCCTTGGCGCGGCGGGCGGCGTCGGCGATCCCGGCCCAGGCGTGGGCGTTGAGCTGGGGATCCTTGATGTCTTTGAGCTGGGCGACGGCCTGCCCAAGGACGGAGCGGGCGGTGGCGGGGTCCTTTTCGGCGGCGAGGTTGGCGATTTGGGCCAGCGTCTGGACGCGCATGAAGTCGAGGGGGATCTCTTTCACGCGAGAAACGGCCGATTGGATGTCCGTTTGAGCCTGGGCGAGGATTTCGCGGGACATGGAATCGGCGAGGGCGCCGAGGCGCATGTTGGCGTCGGCCTGGGGATTGGGCCGGTCCGATTTGCCGCGGGTGCGCATGCTGGTGGATACGCCGTCCTTTTCGGAGGCGAGCATGGACTTGCGGCCCTCGGGAAAGCGGGCGACATTCTCGCGCAGGCCGGGGCGCTTTTCGAGGAGATCGGCGGCGCGCTTGGGGTCGAATTCCTGGAGGACGTGGATGATGTCGAAGAGCTGATAGTCCTTGCGGTCGTCGAAGCTGGCGGTTCCTTTGGCTGTTCCAAGCGAGATGGTTGAGGAGGTGTCGTCATCCTTCCGATCGAGGATGGCATTGACGAGGCTGGTGAGCGCTGCTTCGACGACGGGGCGGGGGAGGGTGCGCCAGTGTTTGGAGAGGAGGTCCTGAAAGCTGACCTCGGAGCTGCGGAGGTCGAGCTGGGTGAAGGCATTGGAAAAGAGAGTAACGCGGCGGGGATCGTCGGGCGGCAGGACTGCGAGGAGGCGCTGGATGGCGCGGAGCGGCGGGTAGCCCTGGCCGGGATTCTCTTCGACGAGGCGGGCTGCGCGGTCGATGTCTTCCCTGGCCAGCAGGGCGAGGGCGATGCGCTCGACGGCCCCGCCGCGGCGGTCAATGGGAAGTGCGGGGAGCATCTCGATGGCTTTGTCGATGTCGACGTCGGCGGCGGCGAAGACGACCCGGGCCTGGAGGCTCGCCGGGGTGATGTTGCGGCTCGCTTCAGGGGGGACGGCTCCCGCGGCGGCGAAAGCCTGGTCGAGGAGCTCGAGAGTTTTGGCTTTATCGAATTCGGGGTAGAGCTGGACGATTTCGAGGAGGGCGGCGATTTGGATGGCGGGAGTGGCGGTGGAAAGAGTTTCGAGGGAGTCGTCGATGAGCCGGCGGGCTTTCGTTTTGGGCGCGGGTTTTTCTTCAGAGGACTCAGGGGAGACCGGGGGCGATGCCTGTTGCGCAAGCATGACGCCCCCGGCCAGGAGGAGTAGGAGGACCGGTCTCATGAGTGTCCGCCTTTTCAGACGTGGAAGGGCTTAGAATGTTCCGCAGAATTGAGGGAGAATCCAGGGGATGCACATCTTCTTTTGCTGGTCGGGGACGCGAAGCGGGGCGGCGGCTGAGGCGCTGGCCGGGGCGCTGGCCGAGCTGGAACATTTCACGGTGTTTTTGTCGCCACAGATTCCGAAGGGCGGGGTGTGGTTTGAGCGGGTGACGGAGGAGCTGGAGCGGGCGGACGCGGGGATCGTGGTGTTGACGCCGGAGAATGCGAGGGCGCCGTGGCTGCACTTCGAGGCGGGGGCGCTGGCGCTCGGATTGAGGCAAGGGAAGAGAGGGCGGGTGTACACGTATCTCTTCGGACTGGAGCCGGGGGAGGTGGGGAGTCCGTTGAGCCAGTATCAGCACACATTGGCGACGGAGCAGGATACGGTGGCGTTGGTGGAGCAGATGCTGGGGAGGAAGACGGCCAGGAAGTGGCAGCGCGGGGAGTGGTGGCTGAGGCTGTGCGGGAAGCTGCGGGAAGCCGGTGCGGCGGCTCCGCGGGCGGCGGCGCCGGAGATCGAGGCGCTGTTCCGGCGAAAGACTTTTGTCGAGCCGATACAGGAGTGCAGCGACCGCGCGTGGATCGCGCGGTACAACGGAGCGCGGGACACGGAGAACGCGATTCGCGAGGCAGCGCCGAAGGTGAAGTCGCAGTGCAGGCAGTACGCCGCGGACATCATGGAGGACCTGGCGCAGGAGTTGAACGCGTACGCGATGACGATCCGGGCGAACCTGATGGAGGAGAAACGGTTCGAGCTGGAGAAGGACGGGCGGCTGGGGATTGTGCCGGAAGGGATCGCGGCGGCGTGCGAGAGAAGGCGGAAGCGGATTCTGGAGTTACAGGCGGCGCTGGCGGACGAGGCGCGGGCTCCGGTCTTCGAGGAGGCGTACCGGTTCGAGCAAATGGAGTTTGAGCGGAAGAAGGACTTCATTCACAGGATGACGGCGGAGCTGAGAGCGGGGCGGGTGGAGAGGGATTGGCGCGCGCCGCGAAGGGCGAGGACGGAGGAGGAGTGGGCGAAGGCGCGGGTGAGCGAGTGGAGTCTGGACAGGATCCTGTTTTACGTGCGGCATGCGGCGGAGGGGAGCGGGGTGGGGATAGAGAGAGCGGTGGAGTGGGTCTGGGCGGAGTGGGAGAAGGTGCGGGCGAAGGGGGCGGCGTCGAGCCGGATGGCGCTGCATTACGCGCTGGATGTGTTGGAGGGGGCCCTGGTGGAGGCGAAGTGGGCGGTGGAGGAGGGGAAGCGGCCGGAATTCGACGAGCTGCTGAGTTACCTGGAGGAGTTGGAGCACGACAAAGCGGAGAGCCGGATCGCGCGGCGGCTGGTGGAGTGGAGGAGGAAGATGACGAACGCAGCCTAAAGGCCATGTTACCGGGTGACGCGGACGGGGATGTCGGCGGTGGGGGCGTTGAGCCAAGCCGCGGCCATCATGACGCGGGCCATAATGTTGATTTCGGGGTCGGGGATGCGCTCGAGGAGAGGTTCGGCATCCGGGCCTAGGGTGCGTGCGGCGCGGTAGAAGATGGCGCGGAAGGCGTCGGTGGAGGGCCAGGCGGCGCGCGGAGCGAGGTTGGGGTTGTCGGCATCGGCGTCCTGCTTGTGGAGGAGGCGGGCGTCGGCGATGGCGCGGTGGAGGGCGGAGAGGACGAGGTCGTTGTCATTCATCCTAAATCCGGCAGTTGGAACAGAGCAGCCGAAGCCCAAGTGGTTGCTATCCTGA
>CAYYNC010000003.1:166128-169094 GCA_964472745.1 uncultured Solibacteraceae bacterium | reverse complement strand
ATATTTTGGGAGCTTCGTGCATCGACGGTATGGTTGACCTCATGCACCAGCGCGATGGTGAAAACGTCCACATCGGCCTGCTGCGCGTCGGAAGGAAAGCCGGGCCCACGCGCCAAGCCGACATCGATTCCAAAAATATTC
This sequence comes from uncultured Solibacteraceae bacterium, assembly GCA_964472745.1. Classification (GTDB taxonomy): domain Bacteria; phylum Acidobacteriota; class Terriglobia; order Bryobacterales; family Bryobacteraceae; genus CAYYNC01. Next base: position 168,953 of record CAYYNC010000003.1, on the reverse strand, counting down.
ACGCCCGATCGCTTTTCCAATCGGACGTCAGGAGGCAGGTTTCTTGGATAAAACTCATTAATTGTGATTACTTCAACATCGCGAAGACCGCCAGAAACAGAAGACAAAACATCGTACACCACACGCCGTTGAGCGTCACTCGAACGTGCATTGTCAACGAGCAGTGTTCCGTGATCAACCAGTATCGCGCGTAGCCTATCCGGAAGCCCGACAAAATCTGCGACTTTTTCCCGGTGGGCGATATTTTCCGGATCAACTTCCAGAAAGTTAATCCATGCTTGCGCAGCGAACATCAGAAGCAACGGGTCCTTCTCGATGTCAAAGAGTCGATATCGAAAGAATTCCCCGTTGGTCACAAACAACTGCGCATACCACTCAGTGATCCGATCTCGCTGGTTTCCCGAAGGACGAAAATCGCGAATAAACTCTCGAAGTCCGTACTGGAGGCCGAAGAGATCCTTTCGCAAGGCGCCGTCGCGCTGCATGGATTCTTGGAAACTACTGAGATGTAGAGTCAGAATTCCGTTGATGCGGTCAAAAACATCCGCTAGGGGCACTCCTGGCAAAACAAGGAGTTTTCCATTCTTCCCGCCCGTGAGGAGGTCAAGAGTTCCGTCTGCGTCAAAGTCAGCAACGTCCGGGATTGCATCATCCGAGATCGCATCGCGAAGATAGGGTGCGAAGTTGTCGACTCCACGAATTCTGGCCAGTGAGCGAGCGGTAAAATTGGTCCGGCCTGGTGTCGAGTCGCTCAGGAGGTATCCGATGTCTCCCCAGTTTAGCCCGTAGAGAATGTCAAGATGCCCATCCCCATTGATGTCGAAGGCGCGAGGATGGATGTTGTAGGGCCACTTGATCTTCACTCCTGCGAATGTGAATGGTTCCGCCTCGGCGAACACTGCGGCGCCAGTTGTGCCAACGTTTCGATGGAGATGCAGGTGTCCCTCGAACCCGCCAGCAATGAGATCGAGTAGTCCATCGCCGTCCCAGTCCGCGATGTCGATCCGTCCGCCAGTTCCTTGCTCTAGCTGGAAGGGCCCCCCGGTCGGCCCGACCGGGACTACATAGCCGTCGAATCGCGGTTCGGCGCCGTCGCCACGGTTCTCGTAGATGCGGATTTCACGATCTGAGTGCGCAACCACCAGGTCCTTCTTGCCGTCGCCCGTAATATCTGCAAAACAGACACCGGTGTACCCCGTACCCGCCCTTAGGTCCGCTGAGCCGTCGCGAAGCACCTCGGGCGCGAGGTAAGACGGACTCGACGCCGAACCGTCGTTCCGTATGAGCCAAATATAGCCGTTGCCTCCCCCCGCGAGGATGTCGGGATCGCCATCGCCATCCCAATCCACGATCCGCGGGGCCGCATGGATCCCAAAGTCCACTGGGCTTCCCGCAGCCATCAACGGAACCGGTTTGGTGTACACCGTCGTTCCTGCTGCGTCTCCCCAGAGCGGAGCCACTATAATTGTCGAGAGACCAAGTGCCAGAATGCGGAGCCTTGAGTTACGCGGAGTGACCGCGCCTGGGCGGCTCCACTTCTTAGGTTCGTGGAGGATGGTCCGATCTGGCGTGGCAGCCTGCCTTCTGATGGTCACGAGTGGAGGTGCGCATATGCGCAGGATGGTACAGAGTTCTACTTCCTCTTGCATGGAACAATAATACTCCAAGGCCCGCAGAGGTCAATACGTAACAATGGAGGCCTTTGCGATTCAGACACTGAGCGCGGACGACCTCGGCCTCCCTTGCAGACGGCACGAGTTGCTTAGGTTTCGGATCCACGCCGTGGCCGAACGGCGCAGCGCCGGCGATTCGCCTCTCCTCTGCCTTCAGCCGTGCGCGTGCTTCGGCAGTACGCCCGCAATCATCTCGCGCTCGAGCTCGGCGACCGAGGCCCTGATGATCCTGTCCGGCTGCGCCATCGGCGGCACGCGCCGCACAATCTCGTCGAGAAGCGCCGCCGTCACGCCCATTCGGTCCCATCAAAATAGAACCCGTCAACCGCCCCCGCATGACGACACCGGCGAACGCTCCCCTGCGCCTCAGCGTGGAAACTTCCGAACACGCCACAAATCGCCAATCGTCGGTTCCCGCATCCCAGTGATCCGAATCACCCAGCGCAAGCCCGGCCCGCGGCCGCCCGCCTCATCACTGGGTCTGATACGCCTCGAGCGAACCAGTACACAACCCGAGATGCGAAAAACCGCGTGGCGCACATCATCCCGGCGCCCGGAACCGCTCCCTTCGAGGTCCCACCCTCAACCGCTAGGAGACGCCGAACCCGAACCCCGCCTGGCGCTCAATCCGTGTCCATCCTGCCCATCCGTGGCTAAAATTTCTTAATGAAAAAAGCCGGTGACATGAAATACAAATTTATTTTTCAGAGCCCATTCCTATGAAACAAAAGATCTTCCTCATCCAGGCCTACCCCGCGGAAAGCAAATTCGCTTGACGCCTCCCCGACACTCTTTCCCGGAGGACGGCAATGCGCGTCATATCACCCAATAAAGCCGAGGCCGACTGGCGAAACGGCAGCCTCTCCCGCGGACCCGAGATTCCGGCCGCCAAAGACCGGGTCTCCCGCAACAACCTCAGCTACGGCATCCGTGCGTCCAGACACGTCTCCCCGCCCTGGCTCCGGCTCAGAGCCGTAGGGATTAGCGCCACCGTGTTGGTTTCCTGCATCCGAGGCGCCGCATGTGGCGCCATCGCCCGCGAGCCCGCAAGAGATCCCGTCCTGTCTCCTCACTCCGGGCTCGATGGGTGCTCAATCGCCGCCCCGCACAGAAACGAAAAAACGTCCCCGGCAAACGAACCCATAACTCCTT
>CAYYNC010000003.1:103518-166028 GCA_964472745.1 uncultured Solibacteraceae bacterium | reverse complement strand
TTCCCATCAATAAAACCGCCGCGCCAATCGCCCGCCCGGACCACCTCCGGCTCGCCCCCTTCCCCCACCACCCCCACCCGCCCGGTTGCCGAAAAATCGTCCCCGGCAAACGAACCCATAACTCCTTCGCCATCAACAAAACCACCGCGCCAATCGCCCGCCCGGACCACCTCCGGCTCGCGCCCGTCCCCCACCACGCCCACCCGGCCGGACGCCGAAAAAACGTCCCCGGCAAACGAACCCATAACTCCTTCGCCATCAACAAAACCGCCGCGCCAATCGCCCGCCCGGACGACCTCCGGCTCGCGTCCGTCCCCCACCACTGCCACTCGGCCCCATGCCGAAAAAACGTCCCCGGCAAACGAACCCATAACTTGTTTATTCTCAACAAACCGATGTCCTGTTCGAGCCCCCAAGCGACCTGGGCAAACCCGCCCTTCGGCCCAGCAGCGCCGCGAGACGACTCTCGCCAGCGGCCCGCCGCAAGGAGAAGCCCCATGACCATCAACCGGACATCCCCGAACACCCCAATCCTCGGAACCTCTCTCTTCCTCAAGCGCCGGACTCCGGGCGTCTCGCCGGCCACGAGAACCACCCTTCCGGCCCTGCAATTCCCGCCTCGCACGGGCGATTTGCCCCGTCCTCTGTCCCCCTCCTGCATCAGGGGTGCGCCAACTGCCCCACCTAATCCATACCAACACGTCCGAAAGTCCTTAAATACCTTAGATTCACGCACTTTTCCGGATGGCGCTCAAATTGCTCTCCCCCTCCCGGAAAGGAGTCCCTCGATGGCGGCAGGCTCCGCTTCTCGACCGCTCGAACTGCTCAAGACTCTCCCCGGAGACGACGTCCGCCAGATCCTCTGGCGCTTCGAAGACCGCTACGACCTCGCCATGCTCGTCCAGAGCGCACGCGCCGTCGCCCGCGGCCCCGTCGCCCGCCTGGTCGCCCAGGGCGCCCGCCTCACCCACGACTGGACTCCCGAGAAAAACTCCCTCCTCGAAGAGTTCGACAACGCCGGCATCACCGCCGCCTACATGGACCCCGAGCACGGCGGCTACATCGAAGGCCCCAAGAACCTCGCCCTCGCCCTCATCGCCTTCGAGCTCGCCTGGGTCGACGCCGGCGCCGCCACCGGTTCGCTCGCCGGCTGCCTCGCGCTGTCCCCCATCCATGAGCGCGGCACCCCCGAACAGCGCGCCCGCTACCTTGGCCTCTGCGCCCCCGCGCCCGGCAAAACTCCGTGGCGTGGCGCCTTCGCCCTCACCGAGCCCATCCCCTACGTCGGCGTCGAAACCGGCATGTTGGGCGGCAAAGTCCGCATCGCCGAATGGCAGGAAGGCCAGGAGCCCATCCTCGAAGTCTCCAAGCGCGGGCGCTTCATCACCAACATGGGCTTCGCCAACTTCGTCACCGCCGCCGTCGACACGGACGACCCGCGCATCGCGTCCTCCTGCATGGTGATCCTCGAAGAGTCCGACCCCGGCGTCTTCGACCGCGGCACACCCACGCGCAAGCTCGTCCACCAGCTCTCCTCCACCTCCGACCCCGTCCTCAACATGCGCGTCCCCGCCTCGCGCATCATCGGCGGCTACCGCGTTCAGGACGGAAAAATCATCCCCGCCTACAACCACTCCGAAATCATCGAGGCCGTCTTCCGCCGCACGCGCGTCACCGTCGGCATCATGACCTCGGCGAAGCTCCTTTCCGCCATCGAGCCGCTCATCCGCTATCACCGCGACCGATTCCGCGGCTCCGGCAGCGTCGTCCCCGGCTCTCCCCGCTTCGAGCTCGGCCTCCAGCAGAAGGAGGACGTCACCCACCGCCTGCTCGATATCTGGGCGACCGGCGAGGCATCGGCTTCCCTCGGCTTCGAGACCGCGCGGTTGTTCGACAAGCTCGACCCGCTCGAGCGCGAGAAGGACAGAATCCTCGCCGAACAGGGCATCCGGGGCGGCATGGCCGCGTTCAGGGCCCTGCGCAAGCGCCAGCCCGAAGCCCTCGAATTCATCGATCACGACGGACGCCCTGAGGCGCTCCGCAACAAGTCGCGCTACGCCGCGCTCAGCGAGGACCCCGTCGTCCAGTACATCGTCCTCGACGCCGCCGCCAACGTCCTCTGCCCCGCCACCAAGCTCTGGAACACCGGCTGGGGCTCGCACATGATGCGCGAGGCCGTCTCGCTCATGGGCGGCTACGGCATCACCGAGGATTGCCCCGGCTTCCTCTCCTACAAGTGGATGGACTCGCAGCTCGAAGCCACCTACGAAGGGCCCGAGGCCGTCCAGCGCCGCCAGATGTCGGTGACGATGACCAGCGAGGTCTTCCTCGCCCAGTTCCGCAACTGGATTCACGACATGCGCCGCATCGCCGCCCGCGAGCCCGGCACCGGCGCCTGCACCCTCGCCTCGGCGATGGACCTCTGGCAGTGGACGCTCAACCACCTCCAGCACGCCACCGACGCCGACGGCGCGAAGATATACCAGTCCAACCGCCAGGGCGTGACGTTCCCCATGGCCGACGCGCTCTGCTGGCTGCTCGCCTCGCGCTCGCAGATCCTCGACGTTCAGCGCCTGCGCGAAGCCGGACCTTCGCGGCCCGACCTCGCTGAAGGTCTCGATGGCACGCTCCAGTTTCTCACCGACCTCTGCCATATCCAGGCCGCCCGCGCCGCCGGAGAAGTCGCCCGCATCTGCGCCGGGCTGATCTTCGGCTACCTGCGCCACCCGAGTTGGGACAGCGCTTGCGAGACCTGCTTCGAGGAAGCGGAGCTCATCGCAATCGAAGGAGTCATCCCCGGCGCTTCCGGCTTCACGAGTGAATTTGTACAGGCCGGCGGCGGTCACGCCACCAAGGCCGGACCCTGCGTCTCCATGCAGGGCCTCAGCGACTTCAACCGCCTGCGCTCCAAGCTCGACGGCTGCCTCGCCGGCTCCGCCCTCGCCAAGGACCGCGCCGCCCTGTCGCTCCAGAAAGTCATGATCCCCGCCGCCCAGGACTACCCGCTGTGAGCGACAACCGATCCAATCAGATCGACGCCGACATCGTCTGCGTCGGTTTCGGCCCCGCCACGGGAGGCTTCCTTACAACTCTCACTCGTGGCCTGAGCGAATCCGCAATCGAGAGCCGCGCCATGCCCGGACTGCCCCCGCAGATCCTCTGCTACGAGCGCGCCGACGACATCGCCTTTGGCGTCTCCGGCGTCGTCACCCGCGCCCGCGCCATCCGCGCCTCGTTCCCCGGCTTCGATCCCGCGCAAGTCCCGATGGCCGCGCCGGTGCGCGAGGAAAAACTCGTCTACCTGCTCGACCCGCACGGCGCCAGCCGCCGCCCGGCGCTGATGAGATTGGCCGACAACATCCTCCGCGCCTTCCAGGTCCGAAACGAAGCCTGGGAGATGCCCTACATCCCCGGCTTCCTCCACAAGCGCGACGGCCTTATCCTCTCCCTCGGACAGTTCAACCAGTGGGCCGGACAGCAGGTGATGTTCTCCGGCCTCGCGCAGATCTGGCCCTCCACGCCCGTCTCCGAACCCCTGATTGACGGCGGCAAGGTCGCAGGCGTCGTCCTTGCCGCCGACGGCAGTGAGATCCGCGCCGATCTCACCGTCGTCGGCGACGGCCCCGTTGGTCCCGTCGGCCGCCGCCTCGACGAAGTCATCGGCATGCCCGAAGGACACCGCCGCGACGAGTGGGCCGTCGGCATGAAGTTCGTCATCGATCTTCCTGAATCCTGCACGCTCGAAGAGGGCACGGTCTTTCACACCATCGGCTACCCGGAGCCCGAGATTTTCGGCTTCTTCTACGTCCACCCAGGCCGCGTCGCCTCCGCCGGCATCTTCGTTCCGTCGTGGTTCGACAACCCCGTCCGCACGGGCTACCGCTATCTCCAGCACTTCATCACGCACCCTTACCTCTGGCGGCACGTTCGAGGCGGACGCATGAGAAGCTGGGGCGCCAAGAGCCTGCTCGAATCCGGCCGCCGCGGCGAGCCGCACCTCTGCGGCGACGGTTACGCGCGCATCGGCGAAGGCTCCGGCTCCACCAACGTGCTCACCGGCTCCGGCGTCGATGAAGCCTGGCTCACAGGCACGCAGCTCGCCGAAGCGGTCCTCGAGCTTTACAGGGAAGGCCTGCCGTTCACGAAACAGAACCTCAATGCGCGCTACGTCGCGCGGCGCCGCGCGAGCTGGCTCGAGCGCGAAGGCAGAATCGCCGAGCACGCCCGCAACGGCTTCCAGCGCGGCATCCTCTCCGGCTTCCTCGGCATGGCGCTCTCCGGTCTCACCGCTGGCCGCCTCTCCCTCCCGCGGCCCCACGACCACCGCAGAGGCGACCTCGAGAGGTTCTACCTCGACAAGCTCACCCGCGCGCAGATCGAGCGCATGCGCGCCGAATGCGCCGCCGCGGGCAAGCCCCTCCACGACGCGCTGATGGACGCCGCCGGCTGGCCCGCGATCGAGCACGACGGCCGGTTGCTCGTCTCCCATCAGGACGCGCTGCTGATGGGCGGCAAGGTCCAGGCGCCAGCCGATTTCCCCGACCACGTCGTCTTCCAGAACCACGCCGTCTGCCGCGCCTGTCGCGACAAGACGTGCATCGAAATCTGCTCCGGCGAAGCCATCCGCCCCAGCGAGGACGGCGTCCCCGCCTTCGACCGCGAGAAGTGCGTCCACTGCGGCGCCTGCCTGTGGAACTGCTCGCAGGAGATCGCGCCGGGCGTGACCAACATCGCCTTCTGCGCGGCGCCGGGAGGTCTCCACTCGGCGGAAAATTGAGAGAAATACTATGCCGTTTCAAATCATCGTTCTCGGGGGAATCGCTCCCGACCCGCTTCAGACGCTGGAGCCCGCTCCCGGCCCGGCCTTAAAGAACGAATCGATGCTCCCCCACATCTTCGACCCCTGGGCCGCTCACGCGCTTTACGAAGCGGCGCATCTCGCGAAACAACACCCCGGCTCCACCGTCCGCGTGGTGAGCATCGCGCCGAAAGCCAAGCTGCAACAGGTGATGATGACGGTCGCGCAGAAGCTGCCCTTCGAGCTGATCCCGATCGACGCTCCGGCCAACGGCTTCACCGACGGCGCCGAGACCGCGAAGATCCTCGCCGAAGCGATCCGCGCCATCCCCGCCCTCGACATGCAAAGCCTGCTGCTGTTCGGCGGCTGCGAATCGGCCACTCGCGCCGCCGGCGTCGTCGTGCAGATGACCGCCGGGCGCCTCGGCATCGAAGATTGCTTCCTCGCCGTCGATGAACTCACCGTCGAGCCTTCCGGCGCGCTCGTCATCAAGGAACGCATCGAAGGCGGACGCCACCAGGTGTCGCGCTGCGCCGCGCCGCCCGCCGCGCTCGGCTGGGCCACCGGCAGCCTGCCCGAACCCCCCAATCACCCGCAGACGGGGATGGCCAACATGCGCGCGATGATGCCCGCGCTGCAAAAAGCAAAACCGGCGCAATTTGTATCGGGCCCCGCGTTTCAAAGCGTCGCGCTCCCGCAGCAGCAGCGCCAGACCCGCATCGTGAAAGACACCCCCGCCGCCGGCATCGCACAGGAGATCGCAGCATGGATCAAGTCCTAGTCCTCATCCACACCGGCGAAAACGGAGCGCTCCCGCGCGCGGCGCTGGAGGCGCTCGGCGCGGCCGCCGCGTTGAAGCCCGCCGCGATCGCCGTTGTCGGCAAGGACGCCGCCGGAGCCGCGGCATCCTGCGCCGGGCTCGCGCCGCGCATCCTCTGCGTCGAAGGCGACGACTTCGCGGTCGCGCGCTCGTCCACCGACGCCGCCGCCGCGGAAGCTCTCGCGCGCACCGTGGGCGCGAACATCGTCATCGCGCCCGGCACGTCGCGCTGGCAGCGCGCGCTGCCGCTGGCCGCGGCGCGCCTCGACAGCGTGATCGACACTCACGTGGTCGGCCTCGAGGACCTCACCGTGACCCGCTGGTTCTACCGCCAGCGCATGGAAGGCACGCTGACGCGCACCGCGCGCCCGTGGTTCATTCTGCTCGAGCCCGGCGCATTTCCTCCCGCGGAGCTTGCATCGTCCACAGTCACCGTTGAGACCGCGGTCGTCGAGCCCGCCGCATCACCGCGCACCGAGGTTCTTGGGTCTGTCGCCACCGAGGCCGGCGAGCAGACCATCCGCCCCGACGCGCCGCTTCTCTTCGTCGCCGGAGCCGGCTGGACCAAGAAGCAGAAAGACGGCCGGACGCATACGGACGAGGCCGCTGATCTCATCCTCAACTTCGTACGCCGCTCCGCGAGCTCTCTCGGTTCCTCGAAATCGCTCGTCGATCTCTCCGGAGAAGGCCAGGCCGTGCTGCCCTTCCTCACGCACCTGCACCAGGTTGGCCAAACCGGCTCGACCCCCCGCCACAAGAAAGGACTCGCCACCTGCTGCCACGGCGAAGAGCCCCACGTCGTCGGCTGGCGCTTTATCACCGAGCGCCGCGCCGTCAACCTCGACGCCGACTGCGGCTGGGCGCGCGGCAAGGCCGACGTGCTCTACGTCGCCGACGCCTTCGAAGTCATGCGGGAGCTGAATAAACTGCTATAGAGACCGCATCACATGCCAGCTTTTGCAGCCCGCGGCCCGCGCGCCGCGGGCTTCGTCATTTCGGAAGCCTCGACAGGCCGCGGCGCCGCGCGCCCCGCTCTCCGGTTGAGTGTCCGGCCTGCGCCCGCAATTGCGGCGTCCGGGGAATCAACGATCGCCGTCGTCGTCCTCGCCGGTCTCAACCGCCATTGGGGCGAAAGCAGCCTGCCTCACTCCCGGGTACGGCGTCTTCCAGCCCTTGATGCTGTGCCAGAGGATGCGGTTCAAGCGCGCGTAGGGCGCGGCGTCGGGCAGATCCCAGTTCATCCTGGCCGAGTCGGCCGCGGCGCGCCGCTCGGCGCCGCGCAGGGCTTTCAGCTCGGGGTTGCGCTCAAAGAGGTCCTGCTCGGGGACCACGGCGATGTAGCCCGTCAGGTCGGGCGTGTCGGCGAAGGCGGCGCGCATGTCGTTGGCGATCAGGTTGAAGAGGCTCAGCGGATCGAGGCCGAGAATCAGCTCGATCGTCTTCAACATGCTCTGCTGCGAGTAGAACGTCGAGTCCACCGCGCCGCGGCGGATGAACGGGCTGACGGCGAGCGCCACGGTGCGGTGGCCGTCGACGTGGTCGACACCGTTCTGCGCGTCGTCCTCGACGATGAAGATCGCCATCTCGGGCCAGAAGCGCGACTTCGTCAGCGCTTCCACGATGCGTCCGACGGCGAGGTCGTTGTCGGCCACCATCGCCTTCGGGCTCGACGCGCCCGGCGACGTGCCGTAGGTGTGATCGGAAGGCAGCAGCATGATGCTGAGATTGGGCATCGCGCCCTGCTTCTCCCACTGCGCGAGCTCTTTCAGAAAGATCTGCGCGCGCACGACGTCGGGGATCGCGTTCGTGTAGGGCGGGAACGCCGGCGCGAGAATTCGATTGAGGCTCTCGATCGGCGCCTTGATGTTCCAGCGCGTGGTGAGGTCTTCGCCGGCCTTCCACTTCGCGAGCAGCTCGTGGCGCAGCGCTTGCGGCTCGGCGAGCGCTCCGGCGTACTCGCCGAAGACGCGCACGCTCTTGCCGGCCTTGAGCGCGGCGTCCCACAGGAAGCCGCCGTAGCTGTAGGCGATCGGGTCGGTGCCGTTGTAAGGATAGCTGCGGCCCGTGTAGCCGGGCCAGAGCGCGTAAGCGGTCTCGTTGCCCTGCGTCAGCCACTGGTGGCCGTCGGCGCTGTTGCCGCCGGTGGCGTAGAAGTTGTCGAACAGTGCGAATTCGAGCGCGAGGCGGCGCTGGTTCGGCGTCACGGGCGCGCCGAACATCACCAGCGACGGATCGCCGTTGCCGCGCTTGAGGTCGCCGAAGAGCTGATCGTAGGTGCGGTTCTCTTTGACGATGTAGACGACGTACTTGATCTTCGACGGCTCGCCGGGGCGCTCGGGGATCGCCTTCGGCGAGGCGCCGGGCCGCGGCGCGAGCGCTTCCACCGGCGCGCCGGCCGGCGGGAGGTGGTTGTTCTCGGCGACGGCGCGCGTCCACTGCGCGAGCAGCGCGCGGTCCGGCATGGGAACCACGTGCACCGAGCCGCGGTAGGAATGAACGAAGCGCTGGCGCGGCTCGTCGCGCCAGCCGGAGCCCGCGCCGAGCAGCGCGCCGATGGCGAGGTGCGAGCCGTCGGCGCTGATGGAGAGCGAACTCGGATACCACGCGGTCGGAATCATGCCGTCGAGCTTCAGCGTCGCCGTGTCGTACACAGCGACGGCATTGATGCCGCCGCACGCGGCGAACAGGCGCTTGCCGTCGGGCGTGAGCGCAAGCGCGCCCGGCGCAACGCCTTTCACGGGCCGCGCGAACGGCTGCACGTGGATGGTTTGGAGCACGCTCGGCAGCGCGGTCTCAACCACCGTGATGGTGTCGCCGTTGGAGTTGGCCACGTAGAGCCGCCCGGCCTTCTCGTCCCAGGCGAGTCCGGTGGGCCCGAGACCGACTTCGATCTCGTGCGTGACGCGCATCGCGTTGAGGTCGATGCGCATCACAGTGCCGCTGGCGGCGACGCCGCGGTCGTCGACGACGACGCGATCGGAATCCGGAAGCATCCCCGTGGGCGCGGTCTTCTCGCCGAGCTTCGGCTTGCGCCCGCCCCAGTTGCTCACCCAGGCGACGGCGCCTTCGCGATTGACCGCCGCCGCCGAGGGCGCGACGCCGGTTTCGACGCTGCCCCTGAACGTCCCGGTAGCCAAATCATAAACGTCGATTTTGTTGTTGCCGGTTCCGGGAACGACCGCGAGCTTGCCGGGAACGATCGCCGGCGCGCCGGTGAGGCTGCGGCCCTCGCCGGGGCCGAGCCGCTCCACTTCCCCGCCCTTCCAGCGCAACAGCCGCGCCGGGCCGCGGTCGCCGCGCTGCGGATCGGTGGCGGTGACAAGCGCCGCGCCCAGCGCGCGATCGAAGACGATGCCCTGCCGGCCGGGCACGGCCTTGTGCGGCTGGCTCTCGACCACGCGGTTCTCGCGCCAGTTCATGCGATAAAGGCGCTGGGCGTTGAGCACCCACACTTCACCAGCGGTCGCGCCGAACGCCACGCCATACACGCGGCCGCTGAAGATGGCGGGCACCCCGGCGGGCGCAATCGCCTGCCGCGTCGTAACGACGCCCGGGTCTGTGACCGAGCGCACGGGCTTCTCAGGGGTCTGGCAGAAGGCGATGGTGACGGCAGTGATTGGAGCAATGAGCGCTTTCATGAACCCTCTATAGTATCGTCCCGCCGGACACACGACTATTCAGGTCTCTTACTCCCATTGCTCCCGGCGGCGCCAGGTGATATCGTCGGCCCGGAGGAATTCCCAGACATGCTCAATCCTGTACAACGTGGCGGGGCGGTGTGCGCCTTTGCGGTCTGCCTGCTGGCCCTGCCCGTTTCCGCGGGTGTCTTTCTCGTCACTTGCGCCGGGGCGCCGGTCCCGGGCCCGTACCCGACCATCACCTCGGCGCTGGCCGCGGCCAAGGCCCTCTCCAACAGCAACCACAATATCTACGTCTACGGCAATTGCACTGAGGTCGTTCGCGCCGAGCAGATGGATTTCGTCCAGCTTCGCGGCCAGGATGGGGCGACCCTGACGTACCCGGCTGGAGGGCAGCCCGCATATCCGGTGCTCAGCCTACACGACGTTCGCGGGTTCACCATCGCCGGCCTGACAATCACAGGACGCCCCGATCTGGCAGTCGACCTCGTCCGGATCTTCCACTCCACTCATGTGACCTTGGAGAAGGTCACGATCCGCAGGAGCGGGGGCAGCGGCCTGTTCATCAACATCGGCTCCAGCGTGGACTTTCGAGCCTGCATCATCGAGGAGAATGCGCGCAGTGGCGCCGAGGTAAGGTCTAACAGCGTAGCCATCTTCGGCGACAACATTGTTCAGAACACTCCTGAGCCGACGATTGTTCGAAAGAACGGAGGCAACGGCATCAATGCGACCCAGGCGGCCCACATCACTCTGGCAGGGAACGCGTACGTCGAGGACAACGCGGGCGCCGGCGTTTCGGTCGTCTCCACAACCATGTTCACCTGCTGCGAAGAGGGCCAGCGGAGGATCACTGGAAACAGCGCCGGGATTTCAGCTTCAGGAAGCGTCGTGCGCACGTGGGGCCCGCTGTTGATCGAGAACAATCGCGGGAGCGGCCTCTCGTTCGCCGGCGTTAAGTCGCAGATCAACGGCGACGGCGGCGAGCACATCATTCGCAACAACGGCTCGAGCGGCATCATCGCGCGCGGCGGTTCGGCGGTGGATGTTCTCACCACGCGCCTTGAAGGCAACAGGTTCTACGGCATCGCGGTGTATGACAACTCGGCCGCGTCGCTGAACCGCGTGACGGTCCTGAACAACAAACTGCACGGAGTAGCCGCCTACTTTCTGGGCGTCGTCGCGATGGGCGCCGGCAATTCCGTCACAGGGAGCGGGAACTGGGATCTCTTCTGCACGCCGGATTCGCTGGGGCGCGGATCGAAAGAAGGGATAGGCAAGATCTTCTGCCCGACGTTCAGCCAGTTCCCCGAGCCATTGCCCGGCCTTCAAACAGATCACTGAGAAATCAGCGAAGCCAATCGGGGGCGATGCGAGCCAGCGTCCAGCCTTCCCCGCGGGCGGCGAGGCGGACTCGCGATGCGGCGGGGCCGAGTTTGCGTCTCGCCTCGCTGACCAGCATCGGCGCGCCGCTGGGATGGACGGGCGTGATGAAGTCCACGCGGCGGCCGTTGAGCAGGGCCAGCACGGCGGGCAGGTCGAGGTGTTTCAGGATGCCCGGAACGATGATGGGGTGCAGGTTTTCATGAATGCGCGCCTCGACGACGTCGGTGTAGCTCACGATGGCGCGCTCCAGCAGCAGCGAAGAGATGCCGGGCTCGAGCGCGGCGGCGAAAAGGGCGGGCACGGCGGCGGCGCCTTTCGCGATCATCGAAACGCGCGCGGGGTCCACTTCATCACGCGATTTCAGGTAGCGGTGGGCGGAGAGCAGATCGGAAGTCTGCATCTCAGCGAGATTCCGGCCGAGAAGCCAGGCGCGCGCCGCGATGCGATAGTGCTGAGTGTAGCCGGTGCGGGAGTACGGCAGATAGCTCTCGCCCATGCCGCGCGGGTCGAGGGCGAGCACAACGCGGCCGGCGCGCACGAGATCGCGGAGGTCGGGATCGGAGGACTTGCCAAACGAGGAAACGTACACGACGCCGGGCGAGCGGCCGGAAAAGGAGGCCGCGCGGTAGAGCAGCGCGGGGATCTTGACCCCGCCCTCGACGGTGAACTCGATCTTCTCGATGCTCATGCCGTTCTGCTCGAGCGAGCCGACAACCGCCGCGGACGGCGCCGCCCCGGAGTCCTGAAGTCCGAGGGCGCGGCGGATGGCGTCCGCTGTCACCGGCCCGCGCGCGGCGGCGAGTTTGCGCGCCTCTTTGGCGTTGAGCCACTGCACGGTGTCAGACCCGCCCGAGGTTGCGAGCTGGCCGGTCGCCGTCGCATACAGCAGGCTCTCCTCTTCGGGGCGGATCTCCGGTTCCTCGCCGCTCGTTTCTTTGTCGAGCAACCACTTGTCGAGCCAGCGGTAGGCGGCCTCGCGGCGCGGCCTGGACCAGCCGTGGGTGTCGTTGTATTCGAAGTAGCCGGCCTTGTCTCCGGCCGCCAGGAGGTCGAAGAGGCGCTGTGATTCCTTGTATGTCGCGCGCGCCCCGTTGATTGGGAAGTAGTCCTGGATGGCCGTGGTCATCAGGAACGGGCGCGGCGCGCGGGCGGTGAGGAAGTCGCTAAAGTCGAGACCCTTCGCGACAAAGCCGGCGAAGACCTGCTCGGAATCCTGCGGACCGGGGCCGTGCCAGAGCTCGCGCCAGCGCGTGATGTAGCACGACGCCACCACCGCGGCGAGACGCGGCTCAAACACGGCGAGGTAAGCGGCTTGCGTACCCCCGCCTGAATTGCCCGCGACGGCGATGCGCTTGGGATCGACCTCGGGCCGCGAGACCAGGTAATCGAACGCGCGGATGCCGTCCCAGATCTCGTAGCGCGCGAAGTTCTGTCCGGTGAGCAGGCACTGAAGTCCGGCCATCATATGCTCGGATGTGCCGGCGCCAACCTTGGAGCGGCCGGTGTCGGGATCGAAGTATTCCAGCCGCTCGCCCTGTCCGGGCGGATCGAAGGCGAGGACGACGTAGCCGCGTTTGGCGAGAGCGATGAAGGCGTGTTGATAGGTCGCCGAGGCCTTGCCGTTCACCGAGTGCCCGGCGACGCCAAGCACGGCCGGGCAGGGCGTGCCGCCGGAGGTGGGGATGTAGAGGTTGGCTGTCACCCTGAAGCCGGGGATGCTGTCGAAGATGACGTTCTCGACGCGATAGCCGTCGCGCGAGAAGCGGCCGGTGACGCGGGCGTTGAGCGGAGTCTTCTCCTGCGGCAGCCCGCCGAGCATCTCCGTCAGGGCGGCGATCGCACGCTCCTGCCGCGCGCGGATCGCGGCGGCGCTGGTGAGCGAAGCGACCTCGATGTCGCGTCTCCGCCACTGCTTCCCGGCTTCGGCGCCAAGCCACTTCTCGAGCTGGACCGCGTAGTCGCCGCCGACCGTCATTTGCGAGTCAGGCTGAGCGCCAAGCGGCGCGCAGACCGCAAGGATGAGAATACAGACAGCCGCGACGTTCATTGGATCCTCCGGCCCGGACAAATTCGATCATATGCTTTTCGCCGGCGAGTGTTGACTTGCCGCGGCTGGCGATTCTACGATGCCGGACAACCCATGAACACGCCGACAACGACGGTTCCTGTCATGACGCGGCGCGGTTTCATCGCCGCCGCCGCCGCGCCGCTGCGGGCGCAGAGTCCGGACGCGCGCATCGATGTGCTGGTGAAGGAGCCGATCGGGACGATTGCGCCCGAGATCTACGGGCACTTCGTGGAGCACTTGGGCGCCGTGGTCTATGACGGCATCTGGGTGGGCGAGTCTTCGAAGATCCCGAATGTGCGTGGCGTGAGGAAGGATCTGCTGGATGCGCTGCGGGCCATCCGGCCCGCGGTGATCCGCTGGCCCGGCGGGTGTTTTGCGGACCAGTACGATTGGCGCGACGGTACGGGCGCCCGTGCGAACCGGCCGGTGCGGACCAACTTCTGGGCGGATGCGCCGGAGTGGCCGAAGAACGCGCGGAAGGAGGGTCCGGAGCGTTTCGATCCCAACCATTTCGGCACGGTGGAATTCGTGCGCTTCTGCCGGCAGGCGGGCGCGCAGCCGTATCTCGCGGCGAACCTGCGGAGCCTGCCGGCGCAGGAGTTCTGGCGCTGGATTGAGTACTGCAATGCACCCGCAGGCACAACCACGCTGGCGAAACTGCGGGCCGCCGACGGAGAGCCGGAACCGCTGAACGTGCGTTTCTGGGGCGTGGGAAACGAGAGCTGGGGCTGCGGGGGCAACTTGACTCCGGAAGAGTATGCGGCGGAGTTCCGCCGCTTCACGGCGTGGGCGCCGTCGTACGGGGTGAAGCTGGCGCTGATCGGCGCGGGGCCGAACGACGACAATCGAGCGTGGACGAGGCGGTTCTTCGAGCGCGCGGGGGGCGCGGGGCTCGGCAAGCTGTGGGGCTGGGGAGCGCATCACTATTCCTGGAACGCGAGCGGCGGGCGCACGCGCGACTGGTTCGCCGGCAAGCGCGACGCGGTGAAGTTCGACGAGGAGCAATACTACGAGATTCTGCGCGAGGCGAACGACACCGAATCGATCATCGTCTCGCAGTGGGGCGTGATGGCGGAAGCGGACCCGCAGCATCGCGTGAAGCTGGCGGTGGACGAGTGGGGCGCCTGGTACGCTCCGGGCACGGAGCCGTTTCCCGAAGCTCTGCTGGGGCAGCAGAACACGATGAGGGACGCGGTGCTCGCCGGGCTCACGTTCGATATCTTCCACCGCCACGCCGACAAAGTGGCGATGGCGAACATCGCGCAGCTTGTGAACTGCCTGCAATCGCTGTTCTTCGCGCACGAGGACAAGTTCGCGGCGACGCCCACCTATCACGTCTTCGCGATGAACGCGGCGCACCAGGGCGGGCAGTCGCTGCGGACCGAGGTATCGGCGCCCTCGATCAGCTATACGCGCAACGGCCAGCCGGCCTCGTTGCGCGGGCTGAGCGCGTCGGCCTCGCTCAAGGGCGGCACGCTGACGATCTCGGTGACCAACCTCAACATGACTTTGCCGGCGGAAGCGGAGATCCGTTTGCGGGGCGCGACGGCCGCAGCGGCATCGGCAGTCACCTTGTCGAGCGCCGATCCGCGGGCGCACAACAGCTTCGCGCAGCCGAAGGCCGTCGAACCCAGGCCGGCCGAGGTCGCGGCGCGCGGCGACGGCATGATTTACCGGTTCCCCGCAGCCTCGGTCACCTGTCTGAACATTAAACTGCCTTAACGATACAAGATTAGAGTGGCGACCGATCTGCGGATGGGTTATGCTAACTCCCAATGTATCGTGGGGTGAGAGCCCTGGTAACGGGCGGACTGGGTTTCATCGGCAGCAACCTGGTATTGCGGCTGGTGGAGTCCGGGGCGCACGTGACTATTGTCGACAACCTCGAGCCGGGGTGCGGCGGACGCGAGGAGAACATCGCGGATGTGCGGGATCGCGTCCGCCTGATTCCCTGCGGTATCGAGGACGCAGAGATCTTCGCCGGCGACCTGGCGGAGGCCGAGGTCGTTTTCAATCTCGCCGGCGAGGTCAGCCACACCGAGAGCTTCAGGGATCCGGAGCGCGACCTGCGCATCAATGCAATCGCGCAACTGCGCTTCCTCAGCGTCCTGGGACGAGTAAACCGCGGCGCCCGCGTGGTCTACGCGGGCACGCGGCAGGTGTACGGCGCGCCGGTTTCGCTTCCCGTGGATGAAGACCACCCCATCGCTCCAGTGGACTACAACGGCATCCACAAGTACGCCGCTACGCAGTATCACCAACTGATGTCGTCGCTCGGCGAGATCGACGGTTACACGCTGCGGCTTTCGAACGTGTACGGACCGCGGATGGCGCTCGACGCGAAGGGCCAGGGATTCCTCCCGGCGTTCCTCAGGGAGACGCTGGCGGGCCACGCGCTGAACGTGTTCGGCAACGGCGCGCAACTGCGCGATCCGATGTTTGTGGACGACGCCGTGGACGCGTTCCTGGCGCTGGGATTCGCAAAATCGCTGACGCGGCGGACGTACAACGCGGGCGGGCCGGCGGCATTGAGTCTGCTGACGATCGCGAAGATCTATCACGAGCTGCTCGGCATCCGCCGGAAACCGGCGCTGCGCCCATTCCCGGAAGAGCACAAAAAATTCGATATCGGAAGCTACGTCACGGACTGGCGCAAACTGCACAGCGACACCGGCTGGTTCCCGCGAGTCCCCTTCCGTGAAGGTCTGCGGCGCACCTTGATCCACTACCGCGCGGCCGTGTCCAGTGATACCCTGACGCCGGTGGTATGAACCCATCGGAGTTCGCCTACATCGCGGCCGCTGAAGAAAAGATGTGGTGGTTCCGCGGCATGAGACGCATTCTGTTCGCGCTGCTGGACGGCGAGATTCGGGGACGGGATATCGGCAGCGTCCTGGAATGCGGCTGCGGGACGGGACACTTCGCCCGTGCGCTGGAGCGGCGCTACGGGTGGAGGGTGACGCCGCTCGACCTGGACCAGGCGGGGCTCAGCTACGGGCGCCGGGCGGGCATGACGCGGCTGGTTCAGGGCGACATGCTGGAGCTTCCCTTCGCCGCGAGCGCGTTCGATGCCGTGGTGGCGGCGGACTCGCTGGCGCACTTCGAGCCCGGCCGGGAGCGGCGCGTCTTCGCGGAGTTGGCCCGGGTGTTGAGGCCGGGCGGATTGCTCGTGGTGCGCGCGGCGGCGTTTTCGTGGCTGAGGAGCCGGCACTCGCAGTGGGTGGGCGAGAAGCAGCGCTTCACTTTGGGTGCGCTGCGCGGGCTCGCGCGCGAGGCGGGCTTGCGGACGGTGCGCGCGACCTACGCCAACACGCTGCTGCTGCCGGTGGCGGCGGCGAAGTTCAGGATCATCGAGCCGCTGCTGCGGGCCGCGCCGCGGAGCGGAGTCCGGGTGGGGCCGCCGTGGCTCGAGGCGCCGCTCTACTCGGCCCTGGCTCTCGAGGCGGAATGGCTGAAGCGCGGCGGGACCCTGCCGCTGGGCCAGTCGGCGATCCTGATCGCGGAGAAGGCGGGGGGCGGCCCATGAGACCCGCGGTGACGGCGCTGCTCGCCGTGCTTGCGGCGCTGCCGTATGTGAGATCGATTGCGCTGCCGCTCATTTCGGACGACTACCTGGTGATCGAACTTGCGCGGCGCTTCGGCGGCGCCGGCGGCTGGGACGCGCTGTTCGCCGATCCTCTCTATCGCTGCCGGGCCACGGGGATGGAGCTAACGTGGCTGCTCGATCGTATCGCGGGACCCGACGCGCAGTGGTTCCGCGCGGCATCGATCGCGCTGCACGCAGCCAATGTGCTGCTGGTGGCCCTGTTGGGGCGGTGGAAGCTGTTCGGATGGGGGGTCAGCGTTCCCGCGGCGGCTTTCTTCGCGGTGCACGAAATCAAGCAGGAGGCCGTGATCTGGCATTCAGCGGCGCCGGAACTCCTCGTCTTCTTCTTCTGCCTGCTGAGTCTGCATGCGTTTCTGGCGTGGATGGAGGCGCCGCGTGCGAGATGGGCGCTGGCGCTTGTGGCGTCGTTCGCCGCGGCGCTGATATCAAAGGAGTCCGCCGTGGCGCTGCCGCCGATCCTCGGGTGCCTGTTGCTCGTCGAGGGAAGGCGGAATGTTCGCGACTGGCTGCCCCTGGCGCCGATGGGGTTGCTCTGCCTGGCCTATGTCTGGGCGGTGTTCGCGGCACGGGGCTCGCATTACCACATGCACGACGGAACGTTCGCGCTCGGCCCGCACTTCCTGGAGACGCTGGGGGTGTCAACGGGCCGGCTGTTCTGGTTCTGGGGCCTGCTGGCGCTGGCGGCGATCGCGGCCGGCGGGGCGTGGCGGCGTCACGCGCGGCTGTTGGCATTCACGGCGGCGTGGATTCCTTTCATGCTGCTGCCGTACAGCTTTCTCACCTACATGAATCGCGTGCCGAGCCGGGCGACTTACCTGGCGAGCCTGGGGGTAGCGCTGATCGCCGCAGCGGCGTGGGTGGAGGTCACCACCGCGCGACGGCGTTGGCTGCCCGCGGCAGCGGCGCTTGCCGCCGTGGTTCACAACGCGGGCTACGTCATTGTGCGGAAGCACGCGGCCTACGTGGAGCGCGCGGCGCCGACGGAGCAGTTGATCCGCGAGGCGAGAACGGGGAGCGGTTCGATTTCGCTGGCAGGCTTTCCGTACACGCGCGAAGTCGGAGTCTCAACGCTGGCCGTGGCGGCCCCTCAGGCTCTGGCGCGCCTGGAGAAGTCGAGCACGGCAGCGGCGACGCGCCCGGCTTCCGATTCGGGCAGATAGGGCCAAAGCGGGAGCGAGACCACTTCGCGAGCCGCGAGCTCTGCGTTGGGGAAATCGCCGCGGCGATAGCCGAGATCGCGGAAGGCCGGCTGCAAGTGGAGCGGGACGGGGTAGTGCACTCCTGTCCCGATGCCGCGCTCGCCGAGCCAGGCGCGCAGGCGCTCGCGGCGCCGGACGCGGATGACGTAGAGGTGGTGCACGGAGTCCGTACCGCGCTTCACGAGCGTGACCCCGGGGCAATCGCGGAGCGCCTCATCGTAAAGGGCGGCGATCCGCGAGCGATGCGAGTTCCACTCCGCGAGACGGGGCAGGAACGCGCTGAGGAAGCAGGCTTGAATCTCGTCGAGGCGCGAATTGACGCCGGCGACGTGGGAGACCATGCCGCCGCGGCGGCCGCCGTCGCGCAGGGAGCGCAGGCGCTTCGCGGCCGCTGCTGAGTTGGTGACGATGGCCCCGCCATCGCCGAGCGCGCCGAGGTTCTTGGTCGGGTAGAAGCTGTAGCAGACGTAGGGCGAGAAGCCGGCGAGCGCCCGTCCGCGGTAGAGAGCGCCGTGCGCCTGGGCGGCGTCCTGGATGAGGGTGGCGCCGGCGGAACGCGCGAGCTTTCTGAACTCGCCGATGGCGCATGGCTGGCCGTAGAGATGCACGGGCATGATAGCGCGGGTGCGCTTGCCGATGCGCCGCGCGGCGTCCACGGGGTCCAATTGGAGCGTTTCGGGATCAACGTCGGCGAAGCGGGGGCGTGCGCCCGCGGCGAGAATGGCGAGGCCGGTAAAAGCAGCGGTGAGGGGCGTGGTGAGCGCCTCGTCGCAGGGAGATGCAACTCCGGCGTCGCGCAACGCCAGTGAGAGTGCATCGGTGCCGCTGGCGGTGCCGATGGCGTGGCGCGCACCCATGGCCGCGGCGAAGTCGCGCTCGAATGCCGCCACCTGCTCGCCGAGGATGAAGCGCCCGCGCCTAAAGAGCTCTTCGAGGTTCGCGCGCCAAACGGGCTCAGTCGCCTGAAGCGCTGGCTTGAGGTTGGCTGGCGGTATGAACATTCGCTGGGGTCCCTTCGCGTTGCGGCAGCACCACCAGGCGGAGCCACAGCGAGGCGATCTGCCGGAACGTGGTCAGGAGCGACTTCCAGCGGAAAAACTGAGACCGGCCATGGAGGCGGGGGTAGTGGTGAACCCCGACTTCGGCCACGGCCCAGCCCGATCGCTCTACCTTGCGCACCAGCTCCACGCAAATGGTCCCACTGGTGGAGGACAACTCGAGGGACTGGAGCAGCTCGCGGCGAATGAGCCGGAAGTCGCAGTCGATGTCGCGCAGCCGGATGCGGAAGATGAAACGGGCGAAGCGGTTGTACAGCCAGCCGAGGGCGACGCGATGCCAGGGGTCCTGCCGCTCGAGTTTGTAGCCGTTCACCATGCCTACGCCGGGCCCGAAGCAGGTGAGAAGACTCGGGAGTTCGCCGGGGTCATACTGTCCGTCGCCGTCTGTATAAAACACCAGGTCGCGCGTGGCGGCGGCGAAACCGGAGCGCAGAGCGCCGCCGTAGCCGCGGTTTGTTTCGTGGGTGATCACGCGCAGCCGGGGCTCGTATTGGATGCGAAGGCGCTCGAGGACCTCGCCGGTCTCGTCCTGGCTGCCATCGTTGACGACGATCACTTCGTAGTCTTCAGCGGAGGCGGAGAGGGTCTGGAACGCGCGCTCAAGAAGCGCGGGCAGGCTCCCGGCATCGTTGTAGGCAGGAAAGAAGGCTGAGATGCCGCCGACTATCTTGGGATGGGTAGGGTGCTTCAACCTTTGAACGATATCACGGGCACGTAAAATTTGTAAAGGGCAGTAACCCTTTTTTCCGTTGTTACGTCACGCGGCGGAGGCGGGGCGGGCGAACAGGAGGATCAGGAGGGCGGCCAAGGCGAGGACTAGCCAGATTCTGATGGAATCATGAGGCGAGTAATCGGCCATCGTACCTATCCTCCTGCCAGCATCATAATAGAGGATCGGCAACTCCGGAACAAGGGGGTTCCGGACGGGGGTTCCGGACGGCGGTTCATCTTGGGGCTGACAATCCGCTACACTGGCAATGCTATGCGCCGCCGCGATCTCCATGATGCCAAGGCCCGCCGGGACCGCTCGCGGCGGGAGAAGCAGGATCGGCGAATTCCTGCACAAACAACGCCTGAGCTGATGCCGCAGGTTGCTCACCCCTTCGCCGCGGAGCGCGCTCTGCGGCAGCTTCAGGCGCTGCTCGAGGGCCAGCAATTCGAGAGCATCGAGGAAGTGAACGCCCGGCTGGAGATACTGACCGGCGAGGGCAGACTGGCCGAGCTTGCGGCGGCCTGGACGCAGAACGATCCGAAGTGGCGCGCGCAGGATCTGGCTTACGACGCGTTGGAGACGGACGACCTTGGCGAGGCTCTTTGGCTGGCGGATCAGGCCCTGAAACTGGACCCCGAGTGCACCGACGCGCAGCGCCTGATTGTCGCCGTACTCCCGATGTCGCCGGAGAACCGTGTGCAACTCATGCGCGAGGTCGTCGAGAGGGCCGAGAAGAACCTGGGTGAGCACTATATCAAAGAGAACGCCGGCGACTTTTGGGGCATCGTGGCGACCCGTCCTTACATGCGGGCCAAAGGAAATCTGGCGGAGCTTTTGCTCGCGGCGGGAGATTCCGAAGAGGCGAGCTCGATCTACGAGCGGATGCTGGAGCTCGATCGCAGCGACAGGCAAGGGGTGCGCTTTGCGTTACTCGGGTTGTACCTGGGCTCCGGCAACCTGAACGGGGCGCGCGGGGTGATGTCCCGCTTCCGAAGCGAGGAGAAGCACTTCGCGGCGTTTGCCTGGGCGCGCGTTCTCGAGCGGTGGCTCTCAGGGAATCTCAAGGCAGCCAAGGAAGCGCTGGCGCGGGCGCGAAAGATCAACCGCTTCGTCGAGCCCTACCTGACCGGGGCCCGCAGACTGCCTCGCCGAGTGCCCGAGTATTTCCAGCCGGGCGAGGAATCCGAGGCGCGGCTGTGCATGCATGAGCTGGCCGCGGCCTGGGAGAGACACCCGGCGTTCCGGGAGTGGGTGCGCGCGGCGATGAATCCGGACTCCAATTAAGATCGTCCTCCGCGCCGGCGGCAGGCGATGCCGGATATTCCGGAGCATTCGTGGCGCAGTGATTCCTTTGGCTCCCCTCCTTGCCGCCGGACTCACGGCCCAACCCGGCGCGAGAGCCACCGAGCGCATGCGGATCGAAATCGACGGGCGCTGGCGGAGCGAGGATCAGCGCGGGCTCACGCGCACGAATGCCGGCTGGCTCTGTTTTAGCATCGGCAGCGGGCCGTGCCCGACGCGGTGATGAAGAACTGCAAGTTCGCGCCGGGCAGGGTGCGGGTGAAGCGCGGGAGCGTGGTCGCCTTCTACAACGACGACGTGATTGAGCCCACGATCACCGGCGACATCGCCGGAGGCACGGACACGGGGCGAATGAGGGGGGCTTGAGCTTCTCGTTTAAGATGGCGCACGCGGGTGAATGGAGCTTCCACTGCTCAATTCACCCGCGAATGCGAGGCAAGATCGTCGTTGAGGACTAGTGTCCTCGCCCGCCCAGCGGGGTGGGCGCTCGGGCCGCGGTGTGGATTTGGAAGCCCTGGCGGGGCTGAGAGCCCTGCGCGCTGAGAGGCTCCACGACAGTCGTCAAATTTACCCGCGGAAGTTCGGCTATTTCCGGCGGAAGATCTCGAACACAGCGCCCTTGCTGACAGAGACCACGTACAGGTTGCCGTTGGGTCCGGTGTGAATGTCGGTGCCGACGCCGAAATTGATGCCGAAGCGCAGGCTTTCACTTTCTGTGATGTCGTGCTTGGTGGTGTTGTCAGCCACGCGGTCTTCCAGGCGCGGGTCGTCCACGGCGATCTTGCGGCGATTGCCGGTCAGGTTGAAGTGGAACAGATAGCCGCCGTCGGTGTTGCCCGTAGCGGCGCCGACGAACAAGTCGCCGAAGTACTGGGGACCGAGGGCCCGGCTGTTCAGGAAGCCGATGCCGGCGGGAGGCACGGCGTACTTCCAGCTAAACTCGGGGTCGTCGTAATACGAGCCGGGCAGCATGAACAGCCGCGACAGGGCCTCGGCGGGGGTGTCGGCGATCCGGGTGGGCGGCCAGCGGGCCTGCTGCATCGCTCCGCCGAACTGGTTGACCTCGATGAACTTGAACTCCGCGACCCGCTCCGCGGGCCCCATGAGCTGGATCCAGCCGCCGTTGCTACCCGCCCCAAGGCGGTTGATTTCGTCGAATGCGTCATCGGCGTTTTCCGAATTCCAGAGGTCGCCGGAGAGTGGATCGAATGCCATGCCGAAACTGTTGCGGTGGCCGTAGGAGAAGATCTTCTGGATGTTCGCGCCCACCTCGCCGCCGATCGCGCTGCCCACACCGAAGAAGGGGTTGTCAGGAGGGGCTGAGCCGTCTTCATTGAGCCGGAGGACGACGCCGGTGAGATGGGCGTTGTCGGGCTGCGGGCCGCCGAACTGGTCGTCGAAGCCCAGCGGAGGCATGTAAGGACCGAACTCGAGGTTCTGCGTCTGGCCGCGCCGCCCGTTATCGCCGATGATGATGTACAGCTTGCCGTCCGGCCCGAAGCGGATCACGCCGCCATTGTGGTTGCCACGCCCATTGACAGGAGTCGGCTCAGCGGCAAAGGGGGGCTGGAGCGAACGCAGCATGATCAGGTTTTTGTCAAAAGTCAGAACCGATCCGTCCCAGACAAATCGGTCTACCCGGTTGCCGAGGAGCGGAGTATTGGCCAGCACATTGGTGTCCGTCCCCGTGCTGCTCTGCGTCCCGTAGAGGAAAACGCCCGGATTCGCGGGGAACATCGGATGCAAGGCAATTCCCAGCAACCCGCGCTCGGAGCCGAAGTTGACGGCCAGATCGAGCACCGTGGCAGTGACGGTCCCGCCCGTTACCCGCTTCACCATGCCTGTATTCTTCTCGAGGATCAGGAAATCGTCGTGGCCCAGAAACGCCATGCTGGTCGGCGTAATCAGGCCGGAGACGACAGTTCTGACCTCCAGGTTTGGATCGAGCACCGCGGGCGCCTGGCCATTCAGCGCGGCGCTGCTGAACACGACGACAAGTGCGAGGGCCACCAGGCCGCGGCACTTCTTTCCGCCAGCCAACAATGCGGGAGACCATCTGTAAGCTCGCTTTTTCATCTCGAATTCTCCGTTTCTTTCTCGGATGGGGTCCAATCAACCCGGGGCTGCCGCTCTCCAACGGTCGCGATCCAGTTCACAGTCAAAGAACCCCTCTGCTCTCGCCCGCTCCAGGCCGTTCGACTTCAGGCCAGGACCGATGAGGATTGCATCCCGCCGGAGAGTGATTTTCAGGAGGTGAGACAGCGCTGGCGGAGCGACAGAACGCACGCCGCACGCTCGGGCAGACAGGAGCGAGACGGTCGTGCGGGGTCAGCGCGCGCCGCATGAATGGCCGGGGGTGCGATGGATGCGTTGAGTTTGGGCTCGATTCCCCTTACTGCTTCTTCGACTTGGGAGGCGCGCAGTTCACCCAGCCGCGCTTCTTGTTGCTCTCGAGCACCTTCTCGAGGAGCATCATGCCGCGCAGGCCATCGGTGAAGGTGGGGTATTCGACCGGCAGGCTGGGGTCCGCGACGCGCGACCAGAAACGGCGGAAGAGCATCTTGTGTGTGTCGTCGTAGCCTTCGCTGTGGCCGCCGGGGAGGTCGGCGTAAGACGCGGCCTTGGGGTAGAGCAGCGAGGGGTCCTTGATGATGATGCGGTTCGGTTCGTTGCGGTAGCCGATCCAAAGCTCGTCGGGGCGCTCCTGGTTCCAGCCGGCGCCCGCCTTGGTTCCGAAGATCTGGAATTCGAAGCGGTTCTTGCATCCGGCCGAGACCTGGCTGACGGTGTAAGCGCCGCGGCAGCGCGGTCCGAGGTGGAGCATCACCATGCCGAAGTCTTCAGTGTCGATCTTGATTTCGTTGTAGTCCTCCGGGCGGAGAGTCTTGCCGGCGAAGGTCTCGATGGCGACCTTGGGCTGCTTGCGGGTCTTGTGGACGATGTTCAGGTCGGCGCAAAGCGAGGTGATGGAGAGCCCGGTGAGGTGCTGGATCATGTCCATCCAGTGCGAGCCGATGTCGCCGACGACGCGTAGCGGGCCGTTGTCTTTTTTGAGGATGCGCCAGTTGAAGTCGGTGTCGTAGAGCAGCCAGTCCTGCGAATAAGTGCCCTGGACGACGAGGATCTCGCCGAGGTCGCCGTTTTCGATCATACGGCGGATCTGCTGGACCACGGGGTAATAGCGCAGGTTGTGGTTGGTGGCGTGGCAGAGCTTCTTCTTCTCCGCCAGCTCGAGCATCTTCCTGGCTTCGGCGGCGGACATCGCCAGGGGCTTCTCGCAGAGCACGTGCTTGCCGGCTTTGAGCGCTTTGAGAGCGAGAGGAGCGTGCGTGGCGTTGGGTGTGCAGATGTGCACGCCGTCGATCGAGGGGTCGGCCAGGATCTCGTCGGCGTTGGCGGCGGCGCGTTCGACGCTGTTTGCGGCGGCGAAGCGCGAGGCCTCCTCAGGGGAGATGCCGGCCACGGCGACCACATCGACGAATCCGAGGCGGCGGATCGCTTCGAGGTGCGTCCGGCCCATGAATCCCGCGCCGAAGATGGCGGCTTTCAGTTTGCGCATAAAGAAATCCTCCTGATGAACCGATGGAAGTTGTGACTGAAGACCTTTAACACTCTATAACAAGTGGGGCCGGGAGCAGAACCGCGATGACCGTGAAAGTTCGGGTGGAGCGCCGGAAACGGGCGCCTGAGCCGCCGCGCGAGCCCGAGGAAGTGACGCCGGAGGAACTCGCTCGCGGCCTGGCGGCGATTCTGACTCCGGCGACGCTTGTGCCGGTGCTGCTGGCAGTGTGGCGGCTGGGCGCGGACCTTGGGGTCGCGCAGCCTTTTCAGTTCAGCGAGGGGCCATTGTCGAGCTGGATTGTGTGGCTGTTGATTGCCGTGGCGATGGGATCGGCGGTGGCTTGGCTGAAGAACCGCGGGCGCGGCGGCAGCAGCGCTCCGGGGTGACAGGGATCACTGCCAGTCGCAGGCGAAGTCCATGCCGATGGGCATGCCGGGCGGGGGCTCGGGCGGGCGCGGCAGGTTCATCTGCTTGGGGTCTTTCTCGAAGAGGGCGATTTGATCCATGCCGAAGCGGCGGTGGGCGGTTTCATCTTCCGCCGGGGTGGGCGTTTGCATCCAGGCCTTAAGGCGTCGCAGTTCGGCTGAGGCAAGGGCGCGAACCTGTCCGGAGGCCTCCTCCGAGGCGGCCAGGGCCATCAGGCGGCGGAGCATTGCCATGTTCACGGCGCGTTCGATTTCGCCGGCCGCGCCGGCGGAGCGCGGCTTCATCCAGGTAACGGCGCTGAGGCGGCGCAGGACTTCGGTGAGTGAGGGCTGCGCGGGATCGCTTGCATTGTGTTGCACCAGACGAGCCGCTCGTTCAGGGTGGAGCAGAAGAGACAGTGTCATGCCGGCGGCGGATTCGGCGGCGGCAATGGGGTCGAAGGTGAGGCCGGTGCGGCCGCGGAAGAGCTCGCGCGTTTGCGGATAGCCTGCCGGGCGCGGGGGGATCAGCTTCACGATGCGATCGGGAAGCAGAAGCGCCTGGACGGAGATCGTAGCCAGCACGGCCTCGAGAGCGCGGCGCTGCTCGGCGGGCGCGACGGGCTGGACGGGTGTCTGGCCGTCGCCGCGGAGCGCGTAGCGATAGCTGAGTCCGCCGATGGTCTTCGCCGCGGCCTCGAGCTGATAGCGGTGACCGAGGTAGAGCGGCACGAGAACGTCTTCGAGCAGCGCCAGCGGCCGGCCCTCGCGGATGTTGTTCTCGCCGAAGCGGGCCAGCGCGGCGGCGCGCACCTTCATCATGCGATTCAACTCGTCCACGACGTTGGCGCCGCTGTCCCAAAGGTGCGTCTCGGGGTGCGCGCTGCCTTCGGGGCGCGCGTCCTGGTCGGTGAGGAAGATGAGGCCGCGCTTTTCCGCGTCGGCGAGGATCTGGTTGAGCGCGGGCCTTTCGTCGGTGCCGGGCGCGAATTCGCGATAACCCCAGTCGATGGACACTTTGTCCCATTCGCCGATGCCCTTCGCATAGGCGTTGCGGAAGGTCGGCACGCCGGCGGGCTCGAGCTCGATGAGCGGATGCGGGTAGTCCATCACCGAGGCGCGATCACGGGTGCTGGCGATGTAATTGTGGCCGAGGCCGAGCGTGTGGCCGACCTCGTGCGCGGACAACTGGCGCAGGCGGTCCAGCGACATCGCGAGCATCTGATCGCCCTGCGCGCCGCGCGCCCACGGCGCCAGGAACGCCTCGGCGATCAGGTAGTCCTGGCGCACGCGCAGCGAGCCGAGCGTGACGTGGCCCTTGAGGATTTCGCCCGTGCGCGGATCGCCGACGTTGGAGCCGTAGCTCCAGCCGCGCGTCGAGCGGTGCACCCACTGGATGACGTTGTAGCGGATATCCATGGGGTCGGCGCCTTGCGGCATCAGCTCAACGCGAAACGCGCCGCGAAAGCCCGCGGCCTCGAAGGCCTGGCTCCACCAGCGCGCGCCTTCGAGCAGCGCGGAGCGGATGGGCTCGGGCGCGCCGCGGTCCAGGTAGTAGACGATGGGGTTCACAGGCTCGCTGGCGGCGGCGCCGGGGTCCCTCTTCTGCAAGCGGTGGCGGCGGATGATGCGCTTGACGATCGGCTCGCCGACCGGCGTTGCGAAATCGTAGTAGGACAGTGAGAAGTAGCCGGAGCGCGGATCGAACTCGCGCGGCTTGAAGCCCGGCGGCGGGAGGGCGGCGAAGCTGTGGTGCTGGCGCACGGTGACGCTGTCGGAGGACGGCGAGACCTGGCGGAGGAACTGGCCCGCGGGTCCGCCGGTGAACGTAACGAGAGTTTCCACCTCGGTGTTGTTCGGAAAATTCTTTGTGCGCTCTTCGTAAAGGGCGCTGCGGGAGGCTTCGGTGCGCCACGCGCCCTGGCGCGTGCGCTGGAGCGTTTCTGCGACGCCGTGCGCGTCGCGCAGGTAAAACGCCGTGGCGTCGATGAGCGCGCGGCCCTGGTCCTCCGCGGCGACGTCGAAGCCCCACAGAACGGACTCAGCGAAGCTCTCGCGCACGGCGCGGCGCTCGGCCTCGTCACTGGAGTTGGCGCGAAAGCCGTAGTTGGGCTCGATGAGGAGCACGCGCGGGCCGACGCGCTGCCAGCGCACGATGCGCGTGCGGCCCAACTGGCCGCGGTCGAGCCCGATGTCGTTCGAGCCGATGCCCGCGGGCAACGAGGTGATGTAGAGCATCTCCTCGTTCCAGCGCCCGATTTCGAGCCACAGCTTGCCCTGGGCCGCATCCCAGTAGAAGGGGATGAATCCGTCGCGGCGCTCCATGCCCTTCACTTTCTCGGCGACCGGAGGGGCGGCCTGCGCGGCGGCGGCGCACAAAAGTCCCAAAACGAAAAGACGCATAATTGCTCACTGTACACTGGTCTCATGAGGAAGGCCGTCTTCCTGCTTCTGGCGGGGCTTGCCCGGCTGGCCAGCGGGCAGCAGCCTTGCGCGCCGACTCCGGCCTGGTCGGTCTGTGAAATCGAACTCCCTCTCACTGAGGCCGATCTGAAAGCGCACCCCGATCCATCGGCCACTGTGGACATCTGGGGCGAGTTCCGGTCGCCCGAGTACAAGACGTATCGCATGCCGGCGTTCTGGGACGGGCGGACGATGCGGTTGCGCTTCGCGCCCGACAAGGCGGGACAGTGGACCGTGCGGCTCTCAGGCAATATCGCGCAGCATGCTGAGAAGTTGCTGAACTTCACGGCGTCGCCGTCGGAGGCGCCGGGGTTCCTGCGGCCGGCGAACCTCCACTTCTGGATTCACCCCGAGACGCTGAAGCCGCACATGTGGATGGGCGATACGCGGCCCGCCCTGTTCTGGATGCCGCGCTCTGATTTCGACCGCTATCTCGCGGCGCGGGCTTCACAGAAGTTCACGCATTTGCGAGGGTACGTGATCATCGATTCGCTGCCCGGCGCGGCGTTCTTCCGCGAGATGGACGAGCGCGTGGCCGCGATCAGCGCGCGCGGGATGGTGACGGACATCGTGCTCGCTCCCAGCGCGGGCCGTCTGGAGAAGGCGCTGCCGTCGTTTGCGCAGCGCGAGAGGTTCCTGCGCAACCTGGTGGCGCGCTACGTGATGTACAAGACGACGTGGGAGATGGCCGGGGCGTTTGAGGACGATGCGAACGGGCGCGCGATCGTGCGCGAGCTGGGCATCGCGTTCCGCAAGCTCGATCCGTACGGCCAGCCGGCGAGCTCGGGCGCGCTGGCGACGTCGTCGGCGCTGCTGGGGGACAAGTGGATGACGCACATCATTCACCATTCGCCGGACCCGGCGCTGGGGAGCATCGAGCACCAGCAGTATCAGATCCCGCAGGTCAACACGGGTTTCGCGGCGCGCGGGGAGACGGGCGAGGCGTTTCGCAAGAATTTGTGGAACGCGACGATGAACGGGCAGCATCCGGTGTCGCGGATCGACGCGCTTGAGTCGGCCGACAGCGCGGCGATGAAGGCATGGGCCGATTTTTTCTCGCGCACGCGCTACTGGGAGCTTCAGCCGTACTTCGATCTCGACGGCGGGCGCGCGGTGGCGGTGCCGGGCTTTGAGACCGCCGACAATCACTTTGCCGCCGTGGAGTACGTCGTCTACATCGAAAAGCCCGGGCCGGTCGAGATCAGGGTGGAAAAGCACACCTACGACATTTACTGGTTTAATCCCGCCACGGGCGAACTGAAGAAAGAGAAGAAGGATTGGAAAGGCGACGTGTACACGGCGTCGCCGCCCGACAACGCGCACGACTGGGTCCTGCATCTTTCGCGCGACGGCCGCAAAGAGGGGATGCTGCGGAGCTACAAGTTCGAGTCGCGGCCGCCGCGCATGTACATCCAGGAGATCGAAGGGAATCCGCAGCGCATCCCCTATGAGCTTGTCGAGCCGGCGATGGGGACGACGCTGGCGGCGGGCCGGCCTGTGCCGTATCAGATCAAACTGAAGCGCGAGACGGCCGGCACGCGGCGCATGCTGTACCTCATCACGGGCGAGGTGGTGCGCGACGGGCAAGGGTTGCGGGTGCTGGGGTCGGGAGCGTCGGGGCGATTCACCGTGCCGGCGAACATTCTCAAGGAGAGCTCCGGCGTGCTGAACCTTCATGTGTACGGCCTGAATGCGCCGGGGAAGCTTTATTCGCTCGACCTCGTTTTTCCGGTGAAGAAAGACGCGCCGTGATGCGCATCATCGGACTCGACACCACCAGTGAATTCGGCAGCATCGCGCTGGTGGAGGACGGAGTCGCCATCGAGGAGGTTTTGCTGCATTCGCCCGACGGATTCGGTCATGTGCTCTATCCGCAGTTGCAGCGGTTGATGGGGCGGCACGGGTGGCGGTTCGAGAGCGTCGCGGGATTCGCCGCCGCGGCCGGGCCGGGGTCGTTCACGGGGGTGCGTGTGGGTCTTGCGGCGGTGAAGGGATTGGCGGAGGTGTGCGGTGTGAAAGCGGCGGCGGTGTCGACGCTTCAGGCGATTGCGGCGTTCGGCACGGCTGCGATGCGAGCTCCGTTCTTTGATGCGCGGCGGGGCGAGATCTATGGCGGGCTGTACGATTCCTCGCCGCGGGCTTTGGCGCACGAGGTCGTGATGCCGTTTCCGCAGTGGCTCGCGGGAGTGCCTGCCGAGGCGGAATTGCTCACGCCCGATCCGGCGCCGTTCGCCGGCGCACGCGCCATCACCCGGACCCCGCGCGCACTGGCGGCGAAGGTTGCCCTCGTCGGCGCGAGTCAACTCGCCGACCCTGCCGCGATTGATGCGAACTACGTGCGGCGGTCCGACGCAGAACTGCATTGGAAGGAGGTGCGTTAGCCGTGTATGCGTTTTTCCTGGCGGCGATCAGCCTGATGCGCGTGCCCGACGGCGGGGTTCAACCGCAGATTGCGACAGCGGGCGATGGCACTGTGCATCTTGTGTATTTCGGCGGCCCGGCGGCGGCGAGCGATGTCGTTTACCGCCGCAGCGCCGATGGGGAGACGTGGAGCGGTCCCGTGCGCGTTAATGCGAAGCCCGGCGCGGCGATCGCGGCGGGGACGGTGCGCGGGCCGCACATCGCCGTCTCGCCGAGCGGCCGCGTGCACGTGGCGTGGATGGGATCGTCGGGCATGGGCAAGCCTGCTCCGCTGCTGGACGCGCGGCTGGCTCCGGGCGCGCGCGCTTTCGAGCCGGAGCGGAATCTGATTCGCACCGCCTGGGGACTGGACGGCGGAGCGCTGCGCTGCGATGCGCTCCGCAAGGTGCTTTGCGCTGCCGGTGCAGTCGGTGATTCTCATCGAGATGCCTGTGACCGTGAACGGCCACGAGGTGTTTGTGCCGGTGCGCGGCAGCCTCCGCACAGCGATCGCAATGACCGGGCTCAACAAGCCCGAGGAACAAAATAATCTGCTCCCCGTGGTTCGCGTGCGGCGGCCGTGGCAAGGCAGGATGATTCCGGTGGAGTTCGATCGCTCAAATCCCCGTTCGCTCGACCTGCCTGTGGCCGGCGGCGAAGAGATCAACTGGGACGCTTCAAGCCGGTAGCGATTCCTGTTGCTTGATCTGGGAGTTGCCAACGATGCGCTTCCAGAACTTGTAGACCTCGTCGTTTGACTTGTAGTCGCCGTGGTCGAGCTTCTGGGGCGAACCGTTCACCGAGTAAAGGTTCGGGTTCTCCGCGGCAAGCTTCTTCTTGTTGCTGGGGCCCCAGCGGCCGAGAGCGCGGCTGGCCTCGGAGAACAGGAAGCCGAGCAACGCCTTGTCCGACCGCGACCACATCACGAAGCCGCGGCTGGCCTGATCCATCGATTTGTGGAACTCCTGCTTGGGCGCGATGCTTTCGTCGTTCACCGCGGCGGCGAGCAGCAAGAGGTTGTCCACCCACAGCGGCTTCACGGTTTTGAGGGTGTGGAGCGCGACGCGCGCGCCGAGGCTGTGCGTTTGAACGTCGGTGGAAAGCGCATTGGTGTTGACCAGCTTCAGCAGATCGCCGAGGAAGGGTGCGGTCTGGTTGGCGCTCTTCACCGCCAGCTTGAACTCGAGGAAAAAGTCGAAACCCGGCCACAGGAATCCGAGCACTGCTTCGTACTTCCCACCCCCGATGAGCCCGTGTTGTTTCAGCTTGCGCTCGACCTGCGCATACGCGCCCGCGACGTTGTCGAAGGGATTGTTGTAGCCGTGCACAAGGATCAGGGCGTGCTTGCTGCGCACAGCGTCCGCCAACTGCTCAAGCGTCAACTCCGCCGCCAGTTCCGGCGCCTTCTTCTCCGTGGCGTCGAGCTTGTAGTCCCGCACCAGCAGTCCGGCGCCAAACTTCTCGGCGTCGGTGAAATCTCTCCGGCAACTTACCAGAATCATCGCTTTTCCTCCTCAACCAGATTCGATTCACCGGGTGCTTTCTTTGAGAATTATCCGCCAATCCCTCTCTGCCGTCCAGTGGAATCAGCGGCGCGCCCTCCTGGAATGGGCGGTCATCCATAAATGTGGGAGAGCGAGTGTGAGCGAAGACTACGATCGAAATCCCGGATCCTCTTTTCCGCCATGCGAAGCCGACTGCGGCCGAGCGGGGCGCTCCGCTGCGGGCTTTCGTCTCCGAGGCGCCGGGGTGAGAAAGACAGCGCGCGAAGCGCTGGGGAGAAACCCCGGCTGAAGAGGTTCTTCAAGCTGAATCGCCTGCGGAAGGAGACTGCCGGAATCACCCGGATCATCGAAGACGAGTCTGAGCAGATCGAACCGGAGCAGGAGCAGGGATCATCGCTCCCGACGGGTTGCCGGCGAGCGCGGACGACGACCGGGACATAAGACTCGTCCTGCGGAATGCTTCCGAACCTGCCCTACCAGTGATAGTCGTTGGGGAGTTCCGTTATGGCAGCCGGCGATCACGGAATCGAGCGTCCTGCGAGGCGTGGCTGGCGGAGCATCGAGCGGCATTTCGAGTTCTTCCGGCAGACGAGGAGTCAGTCGAGTGGCGGCAGTCAACGCCCCTACTGCTTCACTTTGATGACGAAGTAGAGGAACTCCTTTTTCACCAGCAACTGGTGGGGCGTGTTGGCGGGGATGTGTGCGACGTCGCCGGGGCGCATCACCACGCTGACGCCGCCTTCGATGCCGGCGCCGCGGATCTCGCCGGGGCCGGTGTTGCGCGGCTTCACAACCTTGCCGCCGACCTTCAGCGTCGCCTCACCGCCTTCGCAGATGAAGTAATCGACCACCTTCTCGTGGACCTCGGCTTCGCCGTCGGCGTTGCGGCGCGTGATCGAGGAGTTGTGGTTGCCCCAGTCGCCGAGGCTTTGCCCGAAGACGTTCAATTTGTCTTTGGCCATGCCCGCGGCGAGCTTTCCGTTCCATGCCTGGATGTCGCCCGCGGGCCAGTGGACAAAGCCTTCGACGCCCGCGGGCGCGGCCATCAGCAGCGGCAGAACGATCAGCGCGGCCATCATCGGTTTGCTCATTTCAGTGCCTTTCTCTATGCCTTCACCGTAGGAATGCGCTCCGCGACGGGCGGCAGCGGCGGGAAGTCGGTGTACGGCTGGTCCTGATACCAGTAGCAGCAGGAGTAGTAATTGTCGCCGCGGTCGTTGCCGTGGCCGTGTTCCATGGTGTGCTTCAGATAGCGCGTGAACGTGACGGGGTTGTCGCCGTGGAAGCGGTAGCAGCAGTAGCGGCCTCCGGTGCGCTCGGGGCTCTGGATGAGCGGCGCGCCATACTGGTGATGCGAGAATGCCCGCGCGCCGTCGCGCCCGCCGAAGTTCCAACTTCCGAGGAAGTAGTCTTCCGAACCCGTGCCGACGATGATGGGCTTCGTTTCATCGTCGATGAAGATCATGTCGTCGCCTTCGCCCATCCAGTACTCGCTGTTCTGGACGACGCCGAGCGTCACACCCATCAACTGGCCTCGTCCGCGCGTCTCGCAGTAGACGTGGTTGTGCGTGCCGAGCGGATTCACGGGCGTTGTGCCGTCGGGGTTTTTGATGGCTTTGTGCGGGACCGCCTGCCGGTATTGCGCGTGGAAGTAAAGCGCGTCCTGCGGCAGCGATGCGACGCTCAGGAAGTCGATGTTCGAGTAGAACGAGCCCACGTCCCGCGAGCCTTCGTTAGTCACCGTCATGCGCGCGCCCTTGCGATAGGGCATCGCAAAGTAGCAGTTCAATGAGCGTCCGGGCGAGCAGGCCAGGTACTGGCTTTCGTAGATCACGTAATCGGCGAGGTTCAGTCCGAAGAAATCGCCGACCGGCGTCTCCACGCTCGGCTTCAGGTTGCCGTCCCAGTAGGCGCGCAGCACGAGTTCCTTCAGGTGATGCACGCTCGACGCGGCGATGGTGAACCAGATATGCGAGATGACGCCTGCGCCCTGCTGGTTGAATATCTCCTGAGTCGCCCCGGGCTTGATGGGCCAGCGGTCTGAGTTTCCGCCCGTTGTGTCGTAGCTCGACTGCTTGAGGGACTTGTAGTTCTGCGCGCGGCAATACCACGGCAGGAAATCGGCGCGGCCCGCTCCGGGAAGAGGAGCTTGCGCCGCCGCCGAAGCCGGCGCGGCGGCGCCCAATCCGGCGGCAGCCAGGGCGCGCTGCAAAAACCCTCTGCGATCTCTCTCTGTCATGCACACCTCCGGCTCATGATCCTATCATTCGACGCGAACCTTGCGCCTGCTCATGGTGGGTTCGCGGCCTTCACTCAGCGCGGTCGCGCGCAGGATGTAGTCGCCGGGCTCCTTGGGCGCTTCGACGAACACTTGCCAGGTGTGCGCGCCGTGAGGGTTCATCGCGATATCCATCACCGCGCTCGCGCGCGCCATGCCGTCCTTGACGAAGCTCAGTGAGAGCTTGCCCTTGACTGCGCGCGGCTCGTCGTTCACCATCATCACCGCGTAGGTGCGGCGCTCGCCCAGCTTGAGGCGCGGCTGCCAGAAGTTGATGTAGACGCCGAGGGGCTTGAATGCTTCCCTCACATAGTCCGCGAAATTCGGCTCGAGCGTCAGGGTGGCGACGTCGGACCAGTGGTCGCCCGTCTTCACCCCGGGGTAGTCGCACGTGAGCCAGGTGAAGTGAAGCACTCCGGCGAAGTTGCGGTGCGCGCGCCAAAACTCAGTGAGGCCCGCCAGGTAGTAAGCGTACAGCTCGAAGCGCTGCTGCGGCGTTGCGTCTTTGCCGAGCAGCTTCTCGTAGACGCGCTCGGTGAGCAGCGTCGGCGTGCCATCGCGGCGCAGCCAGAGCCAGCCGTATTCGTTGGCGATCACCGCGTGCGCCGACGGGTGCCCGGCGTTGGTGGTCTTCGCGCCGGTCATGCGCTCGAGCTGAGTGATGTCGAACTCGCGGCCCGAGTAGAGCGCAGAGAAGAGGTACGGGTGGTCTTCGACAGGGTCGTCGGGGCCCGAGGGCGTCGCGTAGCCGTTCTCCCACGGGCGGCCACTGAGATCGAGCTGGCGGACTCGCGGGATCACAACATCGCGCAGGATCGGCGCGTCGGTTTCATTAGTGGCGTCCCAGATGGCGACGCTCGGGTGATTCCAGTGGTCGCGCATCCATTCGCTGTACTGCTCGGTCAGCTCCTTTTCGCTGTACGGCGGAAAACGCTCGCGGCCGTTCCAGATGAAGAACTCGTTCTGAACGAGGAGGCCCGCTTCGTCGGCGATGTCGAACCAGAAGCCGGGCGCGGGTCCGATGCAGAAGCGGAAGGAGTTCCAGTTCATTTTTTTGGGCAGCTCGGCCAGCAGCTTCTTCACCCAGGCGCGGTCCCAGGGCAGGCGCTTGCAGTTCGGGTCTTCGAAAAACCGGTGCAGAGTGATGTTGGAGCCGCGCAGAAAGTAGAGTTTTCCGTTCAAATATGCGCGTTTTGTGGCCGAATCGAAGCGAAATTCGCGCATTCCGAAGCGTGCTTCGAGGGAGTCGCCCGCGGTCGCGGCGGTGAGCGTGTAGAGATTCGGCGTCTCAGGAGTCCACAGTTTTGCGTTGGGGATGCGCAGCGTGGCGCGTACTTTCACCGTTTCGCCCGGCTTCACGGCGGCGGGTGCAACGACGGGCGGCGCGGCGCCGGGGATCGAGAAACGCACGGAGTCCTTCACGGATGCGGCTCCGGGGTTCTTGAGCGTGGCTTCAAGCGACACCGATGAGTCTCCTAATCGCGGAGCGGCCTGCACGCTTTCAATGAAGGGCCCGTCGCCGAGCGCGAGCGACACGCTGTCGTAGATGCCGGGCGTCCACTTGTACTTTTCAAAGTCTGTGCCCGCGGGCGCCCACGAAGGCAGAACGTTGGGATGCGCGCCGATGCGGATGACGATCTCGTTCTCTCCGGCCTTGAGCGCTTTTGTGACGTCGAAGATTCCGGCCGAAAAGCAACCGAGGTGATCTCCGATGCGCTGGCCGTTCACCCAGACCGCGGTTCCGAACTGCGCTTTGTTGACTCGCAGCATCGCCCAGCCGCGCGGCGCGGTGATCTTGACTGTGCGCTGGTACCAGAAGTAATTGCGCTCCTGGCGCGAGACGCCCGCTTCGTTCACGCGCGCCGAGGGGGGCAGCTTCTTTTCGCGAATGCTGGCGTCGATGAACTCGCGGCTGTCGAAGCGGTCGACGTCCTTGAACGGCGGCTCGGCGAGGTTGGCCAAGCCGGGCACGGGCGCGCGGTGCGGGAATGCACCGGGGATGGGGCCGGCCGCGAGGCTTTCGGCCATTCGCCATTCGCCGTCGAGCGAGATCGTTGTGCGGCCCGCGCCCAGGACCAATGCGCCGCACATCGCGGCCAGCCATGCGAGTTTCATGTCTTGATGTCTCCCGTCGAGCGAATCGTATCATTGGCGCGGGAGACTGGCGGCGGACGCAGCCTGAAGGCTATCTTACAGGGTTGAGCTACGATGCGATTGTATTGGGCGGCGGGGCCGCCGGGCTTTTCTGCGCGGCGCTGGCTGGACAGCGCGGGCGGCGCGTGCTGGTGATCGAGCACAACGACCGCTGCGGGCGGAAGATTCTCATTTCGGGCGGAGGGCGGGCGAACTTCACGAACCTGCGCGTGCGCGCTGAGAACTTCATCTCGGCGAATCCGCACTTCGCGCGATCGGCGCTGGCGCGGTTCACGCCGGAGGACCTCCTTGCGCTCGTGCGCAAGCACGGCATCGGGTATCACGAGAAGACGCTGGGGCAGCTTTTCTGCGACGGCTCGGCGGCGCAGATCACCGCGCTGCTCGACGCCGAGCGCCGCGCGGGCAATGTCGAAGTGCTCACGGCGACGAAGGTGAATGCGGTGACTCGCTCGACTCGCTTCGAGGTGGAGACGTCGCGCGGGCGATTCGAGGGCGCCGCGCTTGTCGTCGCCACAGGCGGCCTGTCGATTCCGAAGCTCGGCGCGACGGACTTGGGGTATCGGCTGGCCGCGCAGTTCGGGTTGAAGATCGAGCCGCCATATCCGGCGCTGGTTCCGCTTACGTTTTCAGCGGAGGACTTGGAGCGATGGAGCGGCATCGCGGGCGTCTCGACCTGGGTCGAAGCGCGGCTGGGCCGCGCGCGATTTCGCGAGAAGATGCTCTTCACTCATCGCGGGTTGAGCGGCCCGGCGATTCTTCAAATCTCGTCCTATTGGCGTCCCTCCCAACCCATCGGGCTCGACCTGCTGCCGGGCGCCACGCTCGGCGACATCGCTCCTCACGAACTTCGCCCCGCGCTTCTGGAACGCCTCCCGCGCCGCTTCGCGGAGCGCTGGCTCGAGAATGAAGGCTTCACGCAGCCGGTGCTTTCGGCCCGCCGTTTGAACGAGCGGCTGCACGCGTGGTCCGTCGCGCCTGAGGGCACTGAGGGCTTTGAAAAGGCCGAGGTCACCGGCGGTGGCGTCTCAACGGATGAGCTTTCATCGAAGACCATGGAAGCCCGCCGCGTGCCCGGGTTGTTCTTCATCGGCGAGGTGGTGGATGTCACCGGGTGGCTGGGGGGATACAATTTTCAGTGGGCGTGGTCTTCGGCGTTTGCCGCGGCACAGGCCCTTTGAGGGGGCGTTATGCGAATGATCAGTCTCTCGCTTCTCCCGTTGCTTCTCCTCGCGCAGAAGCCTGCGCCGGAGGGCTCGGGGTCGGACGCGAAGGTCGCGATCGAGGCCAAGGTCTACATGGGCCCGGAGCAAGTCAAGCAGGCGCTGGGCCAGGATCCCGGGCCGGGCATTGTGGTCGTGGAAGTGAAGGTGACGCCGAAAGACGGGGAGAAGCTGCGCCTCGACCGGGACCACTTCCTGCTGCGCAGCGATAAGGACGGGCAGAGCGCGCGTCCGATGGAGCCTTCGCAGGTGGCGGGCTCTTCCGTGCTTGTGGTGGGTTCGCGCGGCGGGACCCAGGGCACGGGCATGAGCGAACAGCGGCGCGTTCCATATGGGGTTCCCGGCGTACCCGGCGGCGGGCCGTATCCCGGCGGGCCTCCGCCGTCGCTGCCTGGGACACAGCCTCCGGTGGTGGGAGCGGCGACGGCAGACACCTCCGAAGCCACGGCCAGCATCGAAGAGCGCGACAAGAAGGCCAACCCCGTGCTTGCGGCGCTGAAGCAGAAGATCCTGCCCGACGGCGAGATCGATCAGCCCGTCAGCGGGTTGCTCTACTTCAACATGGAAGGCAAGCACAAGGTGAAGCAGCTCGAGCTGGTCTACCGCAAGTCGCCGCCGCGCGTGCACATCCGTTTCGTCGAACCAGGCAAGAAATAATGCGCATCTCCGACCTCGATACGCCCGCGATTGTCATCGATCTGGACATCATGGAGCGGAACCTCGAGCGGGTGGCGCGGTATTCGCGCGAAAACTCGCTGCGGCTGCGGCCGCACACCAAGACGCACAAAATCCCCGCGCTGGGCCGCCGCCAGATCGAGCTGGGCGCGGCGGGGCTGGCGGTGGCGAAGACGACGGAAGCCGAGGTGATGCTCGCGACGGGTACGCCCGACATCCTCGTGGCATACCCGGTGATCGGAGCGCCAAAGCTGCGGCGGCTGGTGGACATCGCGCGGCAGACAGCCGTGACGATCGCCGTGGATGACCTGCACGTGGCGCAGCTTGCGTCCGAAGCGGCCGCGCCGGCGGGCGTCGAGATCGGCGTGCTGGCGGAGTTCGACGCGGGTCTCGGCCGCGTGGGTGTGAAGCCGGGCGCGGAGCTGATCGATCTGTGCCGGGGGCTCGCGAAGCTGCCGGGCCTCAGGTGGCGGGGCATCATGTTCTATCCGGGCCACATCAAAGACCACGGCGAGGAAAGCCGCGCGGCGTTTGAGGCGCTCAGGAAGCTCATTCCACAAACGGTGAGTGAGCTGGAAGCCGCCGGGCTCAAGGCCGAGATCGTCAGCGGCGGCTCGACGCCGTTGTTGTGGGAATCGCACCAGATTCCGGCGCTCAACGAGATCCGGCCCGGCACATACATCTTCAACGACCGGAACACAGTTCTCTCGGGGGCGTGCAGGCGTGAGGACTGCGCGGCCGCGATCGTCTGCACGGTGGTGAGCGCGCACGCGGACCGCATGATGATCGACGGCGGCTCGAAAACGTTTTCGTCGGACCGGCTCTCGACCGGCACTGAGGTGACGTTTGGCGAAATCCTCGGCGCGCGCGGGGCGCGGTTCCACAAGCTGAACGAGGAGCACGGCTACGTCGACCTCACCACCAGCGAGCGCCGGTTCAGGACGGGCGATTGCGTGCGCGTTCTGCCGAACCACATCTGCGTCGCGATGAACCTGCACGAGCAGGTCTATGGCGTGCGCGGCGACGATGTCGTCGAGGTCTGGAAAGTCGAAGGGCGGGGCAAGCTGCAATAGCAGCCCGTCCCGCCCGGGAATCAACCTCGGCTCTTACTTGGCGGCTTCAATGCTGGCGATGGTCACCGCATCGCCCTGAAGGTCGCCCGTGACCTTCACTTTCAGGCCATACAGCGCCTCCGGCACCTTGTCGGTGTTGGAGATGTTGATCACCTTCCCATCGACCACCAGGACCGGCTTGGCGCCGCCCTTGATGCAACCCTTCACGCAGGCGACATCGCCGGCCGACGCACTGGCGTGCTTGGCGCCGCACTTGCTCTCGGAAATGTAACCGGTCCACTCGCCGGCGAACGCGGCGGTGGCCAGAAATGCAGCAAAGACGAACTTTCTCATCAGGCAAGCCTCCTCTATCAATCTTGTTCCTAGAGTACAGGATTTCGGAGGACGCGTGCAGACCAGACTACTGCAACGCGACGGCGCCGCGCTCGGCCATCGGCACAAAGGGCCGCTCGCCGTAGCCGATATAGACCTGGCGCGGGCGGGCGATCTTCTGCTCGGGGTCCTCGAGCAGCTCCTGCCACTGGGCGAGCCAGCCGACGACGCGCGGGATGGCGAACAGCACGGTGAAGAGGTCGGGCCGGAAGCCCATCGCTTCGTAAATGATGCCGGAGTAGAAGTCGACGTTCGGATACAGCTTGCGCTTGATGAAGTACTCGTCCTCGAGGGCGATGCGCTCCAGCTCGCGGGCGATCTCGATTTTGGGGTTGTAGCCCGTGACCTCGAAGACCTGGTCGGCGGTCCGCTTGATGATGCGGGCGCGCGGGTCGTAGTTCTTGTAGACACGGTGGCCGAAGCCCATCAACCGGCCGTGGCCTTCCTTGACGGACTTGATGTAGGCGGGGATCTTGTCCTTGCTGCCGATCTCGTCCAGCATCTTCAAGACTTCTTCGTTCGCGCCGCCGTGCAGAGGACCAGAGAGGGCCGCTGCCGCGGCGGCAACCGAGACGTAGGGATCGGCCAGCGAGCTGCCGACGGCGCGCATCGTGTTGGTGGAGCAGTTCTGCTCGTGGTCGGCGTGGAGGATGAAAAGAATGTCGAGGGCGCGCGCCAGAACGGGGTTGGCGATGTACTTCGGCTCGAGCAGCTTCCACAACATGTTCATGAAGTTCTCGGTGTAGCCGAGCTCGAGGTCGGGATAGACATAGGGCAGGCCGAAGTGGTGCCGGTAGCAGTAGGCGGTGATCGTCGGCATCTTGGCGATCAGGCGGGCGATCTGAAGCTGGCGGTTGGCGC
Organism: uncultured Solibacteraceae bacterium; assembly: GCA_964472745.1. Taxonomy (GTDB): domain Bacteria; phylum Acidobacteriota; class Terriglobia; order Bryobacterales; family Bryobacteraceae; genus CAYYNC01. The sequence goes on along the minus strand of CAYYNC010000003.1, from coordinate 126,473 downwards.
GGTTTTGAACGTCGTGCGCATGGGGGTACACGGTGGAAAGCGCGGCGACCGTGGAGATGAGCATCGCCATCGGGTGTGCGTCGTACCGGAAACCTTCGAGGAACTTCTTCGTGGTTTCGTGGATCAGCATGTGGCTTTTGATCAGCCGGGTCCAATCTTCAAGCTCCTGCTCGTTGGGCAGCTCACCGTTGAGCAGCAGCCAGGCGACTTCGAGGAAATTGCAGTTCTCGGCCAGGACATCGATCGAGTAGCCGCGGTAGCGCAGGATACCCTTGTCTCCGTCGATGTAGGTGATGGCGCTCCGGCAGGACGCCGTGTTGAGGAATGCGGGATCGTAGCTCATCATCCCGAACTCGTCGGGGTTCACCTTGATCTGCCGCAGGTCTGCGGCACGGATGTTGCCGTCGTAAACGGGTATTTCGTATTGCTTGCCGGTCCGCTGGTCGATGATGGTCAGGGCATCTTTGCTCATGAAGAATCTCCTCGAACTGTCAGACAGATGCTGGCGCATTCCGCCGCTGCCGGTCGGAAGCACATACAACGAGTATATTTAAACCTGATGGTCTGGATTGAGCCTGGTGGAACTTGAGGCGCCGGAGAAGCGTCAGAGCGTCACTCCTCGGCAAACAAGTTCCCCTTTCCAAGCAGCCAGTCTGGATCGAAACGGCGTTTCACTTCGCGCATCGCCTCGATCTGCTCCACAGTGTACTGAATTGAGAGCAGGTGCGCTTTGAGCTTGCCGAGGCCGTGCTCGGCGCTGACGGCGCCGCCGAGAGCGGCGGCCTGGCGCGCGGCGTCGATCATGAATGCGCGGCCACGGAGGGCGTCGTCCTCGGACTCGGGGAGGATGTTCACATGCACATGCGCGTCGCCGATGTGGCCGAAAATAACGGACTTCGCGGGGAATTCGGCGTCGAGACGCGCGCGGTACCACGCCATCATTTCGCCGTTGCGCGACACCGGCACGGCGAAGTCGGAGCCGAGCTTGTTGAAGCCGTTGCGCCTCACGCGCTCGTTGACAAGCTCGGGCAGCGCGTGGCGCAACCGCCGGAAGCGCTCGCGGTCGGCCGGGGAGTCGCCGAACCATGAATCTTCGAGCCCGCCGGACTGATCGAGTCGCTCCACCCAGGCGTCGACGGCTTCATCTTCGCCACCGGCGATCTCCTGCTCAACCAGCAGCGCTGCACGCGCCGCGGCCGGGATGTCCGGGTAGGCCGAGCGGAGCATGGCAATGGAATCGCCGTCGAAGAATTCGAGCATGCGCAACAGTGGAATCGCCCTCCACGCTTCCGCGGATGCCACCGCCTCCCGCTCGGATGGAAAGAAGACGACTCCGGCGAGCAGCGCTCCGGCCTGAGGCAACAAAGCGACTTCACCTTCCAAGACAACGCCGAGGGTGCCTTCGGAACCGCAGAACAGGTCGATCCACTCGAGGTTTTCGCGGAGGAAGTAACCGGCGGTGTTCTTGGTGACCGCGGGCGCGGGCAATGGGGTGTACGCGAAATCGACCTGCTCGCCGCGGCGAAAGGTACGGACCCGGCCGTCCATGGTCGCGACGGTGAGCGAGCGAAGCCAGGCGCGCGTGGGGCCGTAGCGGAACGAGCGCGAGCCGCTGGCGTTGGTCGCAACCGTGCCGCCGAAGGAGGCGGACCACTCGGTCGGGTCGGGCGGGTAGAATTGCCCGGCGCCGGCGGCTGCGGCGTGCAGGCTGGAAATTGGGACACCCGCGCCAACCCGGGCGATTCCCTGCCCTACTTCGAGACGCTGGAAGCGCTCTGTGGACAGAATCCAGCCGCCGTTCGGGCAGCGCCCGCCGGTGACGCCGGTCCCTGCGCCCGAAACGGTGACGGGCGTTTTCGTCTCGGCGGCGCGGCGGAGTATCTCCGCAACCTCTTCCAAGGATGAGGGCGCGAAGAAGGCCGAGGCTGTTCCGGCGTAGCCCGAAGCGTCTTCGAGATAGGCGGCCGGAACCTCGCTCACCGCTTCAGACCTCGAGGATCACTGGCATGATCAACGGCCGCCGGCTGGTCTGCTTGCCGAGGTAGCGCTTCAGGTCGGCGCGTATCTTCTCCTGCATCACGCCCCAGTCGGTGCGCTCTTCGCTCGACGAAGATTCGACGGTGCGCGCCACCACCTGCCTTGCATTGGTCAGCAGCTCGGAGCTTTCCTCCATCGAGACGAAGCCGCGCGAGACGATTTCCGGCAACCCTTCGGAACGGCCGGTGTGCTTGTCGATGGCGATGATGGGGATGACGAAACCGTCCTCGGAGAGGTGGCGGCGGTCGCGAATCACCATGTCCTCGACCACCTCGTCGATGGAGCCGGAGTCGATGCACACGCGCCCGACCGGCACTTTGCCGGCCTTGCGCGCGCCGTGATGATCGATTTCGAGAACCTGGCCGGTTTCCAGGATGAAGGTCTCTTCGAGGCCGGCGCTATGCAGATGCGAGGCCAGCGAGGCGTGCTTGGACATCTGCCAGTACTCGCCATGAATGGGGACGAAGTAGCGCGGGCGCACGAGATTGAGCATCAGCTTCAGCTCGTCGCTGGAGGCGTGGCCGGAGACGTGGACCGGAGGATTCATGGCGCCGGCCACGACCTCAGCGCCGCGCCGGGCGACGTGATTGAGCATGCGCCCTATGGCCTTCTCGTTGCCCGGGATCATGCGCGCGCTGAGGACAACGGTGTCGCCGCGCTCGAGGGAGAGGCTCTTGTGGTTGTCCACCGCGATGCGCGACATCGCCGACATCGGCTCGCCCTGCGTGCCGCTGACGACGGCGACCAGCTTGTGCCGCGGCGTGCTCATGATGTCCTGCGTGCGCAGAAGAATGTTGTCCGGAATGCGCAGCAGGCCGAGATTGTGGCCGATCTCGGTGGCGGAGAGCATGCTGCGGCCGAGGAAGGCGACCTTACGGCCCATCTCGGCGGAGAGGTCGAGGATCTGCTGGAGGCGGTGGATCGAGCTCGAAAAGCACGAAACCACGATTCGATGCTGTGCGCGGTTGAAGATCTCCTCGAAGCGCGGCATGACGGCGCGCTCGCTGGGAGTGTAGCCCGGGCGGTCAACGTTGGTGGAGTCCGAAAGCAGCAGCAGAACTCCCCGTTTGCCGTACTCGGCGATGGTGTGAAGGTCAAAGAGAAGGTTGTCGGTGGGCGTGGGATCGACTTTGAAATCGCCGGTATGGAACACGATGCCCAGCGGCGTCGTGATGGCCAGCGCCACGCACGAGACGATGGAGTGCGTGACGTGAATGAACTCGATCTTGAACGGGCCGATCTCGATCTTCTGGCCGGGCTGAACCTTGTGCAGCCGGGCGTCCTCGAGCAGCTCGTGCTCTTCGAGCCGGCGTTCCACGAGCGCGAGCGTGAACGGCGTCCCATAGATCGGGAGGTCGATCTGCGACAGCAGAAAGGGGATGGCGCCGATGTGATCTTCGTGGCCATGGGTGAGGATGAGGGCGCGGACGTGCTCGCGGTTCTCCTCGAGATAGGTGAAGTCGGGGGTCACAATGTCGACGCCGAGGAGCTCGGCGTCAGGGAACATCATGCCGGCGTCGATCACGATGATGTCGTCGCCGTAACGGAGGGCGAGGCAATTCATGCCGAATTCACCCAAACCTCCGAGGGGAATGACTTGCAGCTTTGCGTCGGTTGGCACGGGAGGAAAAACTCCGGAAACCACAGACTAGCACATGCGTTTTCGGCGCCCCAGTGCGGAGTAAGCCTCCGGCGGGGCGTGCAATCTCATCGTCGTCCCGGAACGCGATATCCCGTGCGCGTGCGGACCTCGAGCACGCCGCGGCCCGGGGCCTGGACCTTTACCTCCACCCGCCGGAACTCCCCCTCCGCGGCGGTTTCGCCCGGGCTGTAGCCGATGATGTAACGCGCCCGGATGTCGGCGGCGATTCCCAGGCAGACCGACGTGAGGCGAGCGAGATCTTCTGGAAAGTACGCCCTCCCGCCGGTGAGCCGTGCGAGTTTTCTGAGCACGCCCGGATTGTCGCCGCGGTAACTCGGATCGAGCAGACCGACGGCATAGAGTGTCACGCCGGATTCAGCGAGCGCATCGGACACGCTCCGGAGAGTCTGCCCGCTTTCGTTGTCCTCCCCGTCGCTGAAGACGACCAGGAAGCGGCGGTTGTGGCGGCTGCGGCGGATATGGTCGAGTGCGGTTGCGATTGCATCGTACAACGCTGTCCGGCCGCGGGCGGGCATGCTATCCAAGGCGGAGCGAAGCAGGGCGGCGTCGGACGTGAATGGGATGGCTGGAGGCAGGCCCAATGCTGCCGTGTCGTTGAAGTTCACAACGAAGATTTCGTCGTCCGGGTTGCCGGCCATGAGAAAAGCGAGCGCGGCGGCGATCGCCGCGCTGCGTTTGGCGCGCATGCTGCCGCTCGCGTCGACGATGACTCCGGCCGCCACGGGTATGTCCTCGTTTCGGAATAACGAGATGGACTGCGGGCGGCCGTTCTCGAGAACCGTGAAATCCTGCTCTTGCAGGCCCTGAATACAGCGGCCCCGGCGATCCACCACGGCGACGTCCAGGACCACCAGGTCGACGCCGGCGGAAATCCGGAAGGGCTGGCCGGCGCCGCCCTGGGGGCCGGCGGCCGTGAGAACCGCCGGGGCAGCCAGCGCGCAGGTCATGAGGAGATACTTCCGCATGATCGATTACGCTCCTCGAACGGAGAGACGCAGCCTGGAGGCTACGCTACGCCCTCGTCTTAGCGCTGCGGAGACTTCTGGGGCTTGGCGTTCTTGCCGCCACCCGAAGAAGCGCTGGCCCACTTCTGGCCCGCAGACGCCGTGTACTCATTGGACAGCGCGACCTCGGCGCCCTGCGGCGTGGTCGTGCTGACCGCGGCCTCCTTCAGTTGCGCGGCCTCCTCGGACTCGGTGTGAACGGTCAGGATGTTCTTGTTGGCCGACTTGGCGATCTGAGCCGCAGAACTTCTCGGGTAGGCGAACTCAAAGCCGTAGTTGTCACCCGGATAGAACCAAGACCTCAGAGCCACCGGCTCGCCGGCGGGAGTCTCCCAGAAGGTGAACTCACTCGTGGCGGCGGGCTGGATCCGGTAGTTTGGAATCGCCAGGACTGTGGCCAGAAGCTGGTTCTCCTGTTCATCGAAGATCTGGACAATGTTCCGGCTGGCCAGAGAATCCAACACCCTGATCACATACTTGCCCGGCGCCAGAACGGCAGTGCGATGGCCCGGGATCTTTACCGGAGCGTTGATAGTGATCACAGTCTTTTTGTCGGCGACGCCCGCCCAGCCGCCGGCAGGGAACAGCAGCAGGCCAACCAGGCAGGACGTCAGAACAAACCCAATCAGTTTCCTCATTCAGTTAATATCCTCCTGGCAGGCGACGCAGCAGCCAGCCCAGGGTACAGCGCGCAGACGGCGGAAGCCGATCTGGCCGCCGCAGAGCTGGCATTGGCCGTACTCGCCATTCTCGATTCTTCGGAGAGCCGCCCGGATTTCGCGGAGCAGCCGCGAATCCCGTTCCAGGAGAACAGCAGCCGCGTCGCGCTCGGTGCGGACCTCGATTTCGCCGATGGGATCCGCGACCCGCTCAACCGTGAGATCGTCCAGCTTTCGCAAACGTCCGGCCAGCTCGTCGCGCTTGGCCTCCAGCTCTGATTTCAGTTCATCGATGTTCAGAGTCATGTTCGTACCGCAGCGGCGACTGGCGGCCCCCGGGAGGGGCACTGAGGGTTGCCCCTCGACCGCGGCCGCCAGCCGCGTCGTGCCTGCGAAGTTTTCGTTTACTTCGTCATCAGTAGGTGCGGTTGCAGATCGTTGCGCCGCCTCAGCCGCCGGAGAAGGGGAGGGAGCTTTTCAAGAAGCTCGCTGAGGTCTCGGCGTTCAACCCGCGGAGCCCGGCGAGGGGAGGTTGCTTGTGCGAACGGAAGCCGCTATCGTCCAGTGGCGCTCCGAGCACGCGCAGCTCCCCATCGAGGACCTTTTCAGTCTGACCGGGGTGCATCCGGCGACGCTCGACAAGTTTGGTTCTTTTGGACTGCTGGAACCGGAATGCGAATCGTTGGGCCATCCCCTCTTTTCGCCGGCAGTGGTTCCGCGGCTGCGCTGTGCGGCAAGGCTGCGCGACGACCTCGGCGTCAATCTCGCCGGCATCGCCGTCATTCTCGATATGCGGGAGCGGATCGAGGCGTTACAGGCCGAGTTGAAGAGATTGCGAGAAGAGTTGGAAGGGAGAACGAGCGGATGAACAGACTGCGCAAGCGACAGATCCGGTTTTCGGCCGGGTACATGCTTGGGACCTTTGTGCTCTTGTATCTGTTGCCGTTGTGCCTGGTCACCCGGCCGCCGAAAAAGTTATCGTTCAGAGATTTCGCCGCCGAGGCGCGCGCCGGACGCTTTGCCGAAGTCAACATCACTGCGACGGAGCTGGTTGGCGTGTTCACGGAAGAGGCGGCGCGGCAGCGAGGCGCGCGTGTGGTGACGGCCACGCGGCTGCCCGGCATCGACGAGACGCCGCTGTTGAGAAAACTCGAGGGGCGCAACGTCAAGCTGACAGGAACCATCGAAGCGCGCCCATGGTGGGCCGATTTGCTGTTGTCGTGGCTCTTCCCGCTGGTGTTGCTGTTCCTTCTCTACGGCTACGGCATGTGGAAGGTGGGCCAGGGCCCCGGGTCGGCGATGAGCTTCGGCAAAGCGCGCGCCAAGATCCGCGACGAGTCGGGTAAAAACGGTGCCGAGTTCGCCGACGTCGCGGGTGTGGACGAAGCCAAGACCGGGCTCGTGGAGATCGTGGATTTCCTCAAGCATCCGCAGAAGTATCAGAAGCTCGGCAGGCGGATTCCCAAGGGCGTCCTGCTGGTTGGTCCGCCGGGGACGGGCAAGACCCTGTTGGCCAAGGCGGTGGCGGGCGAAGCCAACGTTCCCTTCTTCTCGATTTCGGGCAGCGAGTTCATCGAGCTGTTCGTGGGCATGGGGGCGGCGCGCGCGATCTATTTGAGCAGGTCAAGCAGAAGGCGCCTTGCATCGTGTTCATCGACGAGATCGACGCGATCGGCAAGGCGCGGCCGGCGCTGAAGAGGTTTGACAGAAAATGACAGTGTGCCGAATCCGCGAGTCCATGACGCCGGCCTGAGCCGGCGGGAGTTCTTGCTGGCTGGCTTTCCCCTGTTTGGGTGGTTTCGGCGGGGAAAGAGGCGGCTGGCGGGGATTGAGTTCCGCGTGATCCGCAAGGGGCGGAGCATGAGGCGGTATCTGCTGATCCACGGCGATGAGCAGACGGCGCGTGAGACGCTCGTCGCCCACATGACGCGGCACAAAGGCGTGGCCCACCTGGTGACGGGCTCCACGCGCGTCGTCGAGATTCATGGCGCGCGGTTCGATCCCAACCGCATCTTTTCCTCCGAAGGGGCGCGCAAGAGCCTGGCCCGCCTGAATCCGGGCATGAGTGCTGAGAGCGCGGAGAAGGCGTTGAGCTATCTCGACAGGCGCAGAGGCGATCTGCTCCGGGCGCTGCTGCCCCCGCGCGGCGGGCTGTTGATCGCGGTCCACAACAATGCGTCGGGTTATTCGGTGAAGTCCGAAGCTCCGATCAGCAATCGCGTCTCCCTTCCCCGCCCCGACTCACCCCACGAGTTTTTCCTCGCCACCCACCCGGAAGACTTCGCGATTCTGGCGCAGGGACCGTACAACTGCGTCCTGCAAAGCGATGCGGGCGGCGATGATGACGGCTCGCTTTCGCGCCTCTGCGCGCGGCTGGGCGTGCGGTACGTAAATCTCGAGGTTGGGCTGGGAAAACGGGATGTGCAGGCGGAGATGCTGGAGTGGCTGGACCGGCAGCTTCCGGAGACGGTCGCATCACGGCGAGATGCGCAGAAGCAGGGCGCGGCCGGGCTCAACGCTGACGGGGATGCCCCGAACCAGCTCCGCGCCGGACACGCGCGACGCGGGACCGCGCTCGGGGGCCACGGTATAGATGCGGTCTTGCTCAACGGTGAACCATTCGGGGAATTCGTTTAAGCGGGTGTAGTTCACTGGCAGATTCCAATAGTGCCGGTGCCGCGGAGCGTCGAAGTGGAGCCGGCCGCTCCAGGGGCGAGGCGAGGCGAGGCGGATCAGGAGGCCCTCGCCGGCGGGGATTGCGCCGAGGCGCAGATCCTTGTCCCACGGCGTGGCGAATGCGCCCTGCGTCTTCGCAAAAGCATACATGAGCGACGTGCGTATGAAGTTGCCGTCGCCGTACCAGCCCTCGATGATGCCGTTGTCTTTCTGGCGGTCGAAGAACTTGCGGAATGCGGCGTCGATGGCGTCGGAGAACGCGGCGTTGGGCAGCCGGTTCAGGAAGACGATCGCGCTTTCGAGGCTGTCGGAGTACGCGTTCGAACCCCAGTTGCGGCCCGATCCGGTTTCGTCGAAGAGATACTTGGGCTCGCGGATCAGGCCGGCGATCGCGGCCTCGACGGCGGCCTTGTAGCGCGCTTCCCCGGTGGTGAGGAAGGCGGTGTAAACGGCGTTGTAGAGGTAGCCCCAGCAGTGAACGGGGCGCGTGTCGATGGGCTTGCCGGTGTTGATGTCGATGCGCGTGTACCAGACGCCATCTGGATTCCGGCCGGTTTCAAGAAGGCGATCGATCATCTTCATGAAAGGCTCTTTGTAGAGCCGGGCCTTTTCAGAGCGCTTGTGCAGGAAGTAGAAGTACGCCTCCGAGAGGCCGACGGCGATTTCGTTGCCGTGGTCGGAAAAGGTGAACGTGGGTCTTTCGGCGCGATTCTCTTCAAAGCTCCAGGAGTCGGGCGGCAGGTAATCTGTGGATGGAAGGAGTTCGAAGAAGTAGAAATCCGCGAGGCTCATCAACCGGCGTTCGAGAGCGGGGTCTCCCGTGCGCCAGCAGAGCCGCGAGAAAGCTTGCAGGACGTTGCCGTTGACCTCGCCCGAGCGCGATGGAATCATGCCGTGACGGGTCTGATACGGGGAGTGCCGGGCGATGTCGGCGGCGATGCCGCGCAGGCGATGCGACCATGGCGTTTCGCCGAGAAGCTCGGTGATGGGGATCAAACCGTCCTTGGCGTATTCGCTGGAGCCGAACAGCAGTTCGTCCAACTGGAGCGCCGGGCGGACCCAGCCTTTTCCGCCGGCAAGCACATCATCGCTCAGCCGGTCGAGCCGGGTGGTGAGCAGGATCTCCTGCCGCAACATTTTGAGGAGGCGACCGTTATGCAGCTCTGGTTCGACGAAGCGAGAAAGCAGCACCAGAAAGGGGTAGAGGTCGGCGGCGGAATCGCGCACCACCCAGGCGCGATTGTCGACAGTGCGCGGCAGCAGGCCCGTGACGGGGTCGGCCATAGCGAGCCAGGCATGCATCACACGCTGCGAACGGTGGAGCGCTTCGGCGGCCTGTTGTGCGTTTCGCTCGGCGAGAGTCGCGGGGTCCGCGGCGGGAAGCAGGACGGCACCGAAGAAGATGATGGCGCGCCTGAGGTGCATCGTGGCCGCAGGATATCATTGTGTCATCATGCAGGCGAAACAGCTTATCCCGCGGCTCGCGATCACACTCGCCATCGCCGCCGGCCTGGGCGCCCAGGCCCCGGTGGGCGGCTTTGAAGGCCACGGCGATATTGGGGCGGTTCTGCATCCGGGCTCGGTTGAGTTCGACGCCGCGCGGAACAGCTACACCGTCGCGGGCAGCGGCGAGAACATGTGGTTCGCCTCCGACGCCTTCCATTTCGCGTGGAAGAGGATGTCGGGCGATGCGTCGCTGAAAGCCGCCATCTCGTTCGTGGGAAGCGGCAAGAACGCGCACCGCAAAGCGGTTCTGATGATTCGCCAAAGCCTCGATGCCGGCTCCGCGTACGTCGACGTCGCTGTTCACGGCGACGGCCTCACCTCGCTGCAATATCGCGACTCGAAGGGCGCGTTGACGCACGAGGTCCAGGCCAACCTCAGCGCCCCGAAGCGCGTGGGCCTGGAGAAGCGGGGCCGGTATTTCTACATGCTGGCGGGCGATGAAAGCGGAGAGTTGCGGCTGGCGGGCGGATCGGGACGCATCGTGCTGCAAGATCCGTTCTATGTGGGCATCGGCGTTTGCTCGCACGAGAAGGACGTCGTTGAGAAGGCAGTGTTCAGCGACGTGGAGATCGGGCCGGCCCCGCCCGCGCCGGCTCAGCCGGTTCTATACAGCGCACTGGAAACGGTCGCGATCGCATCGACGGACCGGCGCGTCGTGCGCATCTTCCCGGAGCGCATCGAGGCGCCGAACTGGACGCGCGACGGCGCGGCGTTGATCTATAACAGCGGCGGGCGGCTGTACCGCATTCCCGTGGCGGGCGGAGAGCCGACGCTGATCGACACCGGCTTCGCGACGCGCAACAACAACGACCACGGCATCTCGTTCGACGGCACGATGCTCGCGATCAGCGATCAGTCGCAGGAGAACAGGCAATCGCTGATCTACGTGGTTCCGATCGGCGGCGGCGCTCCCCGTCGCGTCACGCGGAAGGGGCCTTCCTACTGGCACGGGTGGTCGCCGGACGGAAAGACGCTGGTGTACTGCGCTCAGCGGGATGGGGAGTACGACGTGTACGCGATCCCAACGGAGGGCGGCGAAGAGGTCCGGCTGACGACGGCGAAGGGCCTCGACGACGGTCCCGAGTATTCGCCCGATGGAAAGTACATCTATTTCAATTCCGACCGCACAGGGACGATGCAGATCTGGCGCATGAAGCCGGACGGCAGCGAGCAGACGCAGATCACCAGCGACGAGTACAACAACTGGTTCGCGCATCCTTCGCCGGACGGCAAGTGGCTGGTGTTCCTCTCTTACGAAAAGGACGTGCAGGGGCATCCCGCGAATAAAGACGTGATGCTGCGGCTGATGAACCTGAGCGACGGCAAAATTTCAGTGCTGGCGACGCTGTTTGGCGGGCAAGGGACGATCAACACGCCGTCGTGGTCGCCCGACAGCCGGCGCGTGGCGTTCGTCAGTTATCACCTCTTTCGTTAGCCGGGCGGGCCTTCAAGCCTGGCAAGGCGGGCACTTGTCGCCTGTAAGCGCGATACTCGTCTCCGAAGTATTCCTCGAGCTTGCGCTCCTCGTGCCGGATGACGAAGATCGAGCCGAAAACAGCCATGCCTGCGAGGACAGCGAGCACAATTGGGCTTCCGAAGAAGAGAGCGCAGCCGATCCACATCAAACCCTCGGCAAGATAGATCGGATGGCGCATGCGGGCGTATGGGCCGTTCTGAATGAGCCGCGCAGGACGCCAACCGATGGGGACTCGCGCCGGCAGTGAAGGCACCACGGCAAGCATCGTGGTCAGAACCCATAACAGCAGCAGCAGACCGGCGCCGGCCGGCAGCAGGCCCAGCAAGTTGGGGACTTCCGGCTGGCCCGCGCTCCAACCCCAGCGCGGGCCGGTCCGGCTGATCAGACTGGGAACACCCAGATGAACCAGTGGCATGACGAGAACAAACACGGTGACCATCATCAACCGCAGCCCGCGACGCGAAACTGTCATTGTTCCCCCCTTTCAGAATAGGTTGGCGGCGGCCGTACGCAAGCGATCGCCACAGCCATTCGCACGGGCCGAACAGGAAGCGGCGCAGCCACCATTGGCTGAAGAGAAGCCGCGCCACATATAGCGCTACGCCGAAGGCCGCGGCTGCGCCGGCGTCAAGGCGGCCGAAGAGTCCGAGCCCGTAACTGTAGAAGACGAACCCGAAGACGGCGGACTGCGCGAGGTAATTCGTCAGCGCCAACTGTCCCCCTGCGGCGAACAGAGGAGCGCGCGGCAGCCAAAGCAGGATGGCGGCAGAATAGGCGAAGGCAAGAGGGACGTGCGCCGCGAGCTCGTTGTGCAAGAGTGTTCCGGCGAAATCGATGGCTCCGGAGATTGCGAGCAGCACGATCCACTGGCGGCGGCGCCCGTCGAACAGCCGCCGGCGCCACGCGGCGATCCCCCGCGGCATCAGCCCGAACGTCTTGGGCGCCGAGAGCAGGAGCAACGGGACGATGAGGATTCCTGCTTCCTGCCGGCGGAAGGCGAGGATCTCACCGAGCGTGCCGCGCGCGTAAGTGCGCGACGCTGCGTCCGCCAGCGCCTGGAGAGCTTCGCGGGAAGGAAATGGCGCTGGAAGCGGAACGAAGTACGGCACGGCGATCGCGAGCGCGCCAACGGCGGCGAGCAGCGCATCCGGCAGCCAAAGCGCCGGAATCAGCAGCAGCCCGCACACTGCGTAGAGAGCGAGGATGTCGCCGTTCCACACCAGCGGCATGTGGATCAGACCAAAGCCCAGCAGGAGGAGTCTCCGCGCGCTCCGCTCGCACGGCCGCTCCTGCGCCGAACAGAAAAGAGATGATCGAGAACGCCCTGCACTCGATGAGTGCTGAAACGGGCGTCTCGACGGCGCCGGCGCCGGGGATCTGTGCGGAGAAAGGGATGCGGAACGCACCCGGCAGATTCACGGTCAGCGCGCCGAACAGCGCCATCCCGCGCAGGATGTCCAGCGAGGCGCAGCGCTCCTGCGGCGCAAGAGGCGTCATTCAGGTGTTTGTAGACCACGAGACGCGCGCGAAGGGCATATATTGTATGCGTGAGCGCCGCCATGATTCGTTTTCTAATCTTTACTGCCGTGATTCTTTCCGCCTGGGCCGCGCCGCAGCGCGTGGTGTTCGACGGCGCGGAGTCCGAGCACAAATGGACATTGAAAGAACTGAACCCTGATCTACCTTCAGATTGGACCCCGTACGACTACCTCGTGCTCGAGCTGAAGGCGTCGTCGCCGCAGCGCTTCTGGCTGACGTTCTACAGCGGCGACGCCGTGCAGCGGCGGCAGATGCATCCGCTGCCCAACGTGTGGATCAGGGCGGCTGTGCCGCTGCAATACTACCGCCAGCCCAACCGCGCCGGCTTCGATCTTGCGTCGGTCGGCAAGGTGCCGCGCAATTCGTTCTGGATCAGCACCGGCGGCGTCTACGGCCCCTTGAACGCGGTGCAGTCGATCGGTGTGACGATGGTGACGCCGCTCGGAAAGCCTACCCTCGAGATCCGCTCCGTGAGGCTGTCGAAGGAGGATCCCGGCTCGGACATCCTCGACAAGAAACCCGTGGTCGACGAGTTCGGCCAGTGGATTCCCGCGGACTGGCCCGGCAAGGTGAAGAGCCTCGACCAGTTGAAAAAGGAATGGGCGGCGGAGGAAGCCAGCCTCGGCGCGGGCGATTTCGGCTACTGCAAGTACGGCGGCTATCTGAACACCAAGGCGAAGGCCACCGGGTTCTTCCGCGTCGAGCAGATCGACGGGCGCTGGTGGTTCGTCGACCCGGACGGCCACTTGTTCTTCTCGACGGCCTCGACCGGAATCGGCAGCGGCGGCGGCGACTCGCGCGTTAAGGCGCGCGAGGATTACTACGCCGCGCTTCCTCCGATGGATGTGACGCCTCCGCCCGGACGCCGCCCGCAGGCGGGATTCTACGCCTGGAACGTCACGCGGCGTCACGGCGCGGAGTCCAGGGACAAGTGGATCGACCTCGCGATCCGGCGCCTGGAGTCGTGGGGCTTGAACACGATCGGCAATTGGAGCGACTCGCGCCTCTGGGATGCGGGCCGGAAGGCCTACCAGGTGAACCTGCGCGGCTGGGGCATGGAGACCGGTTATATGGGCATGCCCGACGTGTACTCCGAGGAGTGGCCGAAGATCGTGGACAAGGCCGCCGCCGAGCAGTGCGCTCCGCGCCAGAACGATCCCTACCTCCTGGGCTACTTCGTCGCCAACGAGCCGCCGTGGCCGGGACGCGAATCGCTGGTGGTGGATATCATTCTCGATCGCCCGCCGAGCGCCATTCAGCGCGAGGCGAAGGCGTTCCTGGCCGCGGGAGATACGCCGGAGCGGCGAAAACAATTCATTTATCGCGCGTTTGATCGATACCTGGAAGTGATCAACGCCGCGATCAAGCGCCACGATCCGAACCATTTGAATCTCGGGCTGCGGTTCGGCGGCGGACTGCCGCCGGCGGAGATGCTGCGCGCCTCGAAGGCGTTCGACGTTTACAGCCTGAACGTCTACGCCACGGCCGTGAACCCGAAGACGATGGAGGAGATCTACAAAGTCACCGGGCGGCCGATCATCGTCGGCGAGTTTCATTTCGGCGTCCCGGGGCGAGGGCTCGCGCCGGGGCTGGTGCAGGTGCGCGACTACGCGGAGCGCGGCGTCGCGTACCGCTACTACGTCGAGCAGGCGGCGTCCTTCCCCGCCTTCATCGGATCGAGCTGGTTCCAGTGGGTGGATCAGCCGTCAACAGGCCGTATGGACGGCGAGAATTACAACATCGGACTGGTGGACGTGACGGACCGCCCGTACAGGGAACTGATCGACGCGATGAAGACCACGCACCGCCGGCTGCAAGCCGTTCACGCGGGCAAGACCGCGCCGTTCGACGTCAAACCACGGCCGCAGTAAGAGGTTCAACTTCCGCGCGGCGCGCCGGCGATCTCGCGCACAAACTCCGCGGTCTGGCCGATCTGATCGTTGAAGCGCTGATAGAGGCCGATGATCACGGGGTCAGTGGGCTTGATGCCGTTGAGCGCGGCGGCCATGCGCTCTTTCACCTCTTTTGGTGAATTGACAGACCGTCCGGCGGCCAGCACTTTGTAGGTGAGGCACGGCCGCTTCGTCTTGCGAATGGTCTCCATCATGCGCGGCGGATCGCTGGGCAGGTAGATCTCCCCGAGCGGCACCTGGCCGAGAATCCGCTCAAATTCCTTGCGCGGGCGGTTGATGTAGTAGAGGCTGGTCATGTAGTAGTCGACATCCCAGCCTTTCTCTTCCGAGTACTCCACCTCGAGCGGGTTGTGGCACGAAAGGCCGACCATGACCCCGAGATCGCGGATGCGCTTGAGGTAGTCCAGCGAGCGGTCCAACTGCCCCATGTCCCAGAAGCGGTTGGTCGACGCGCCGTGTTGGGCGATGCCGAGCGGCTTTAGTTTGACGGCGCGCTTCAGCATCTCCGGCTGCTCGTTGAAGTTCGGCCGCGAGAGGATGAGCAGTTGGAGCTTTCCGCCCTGTTCTTTGTACTTGAGCCAGTCGGTTTCGAGCCGCTCGCTCCAGCTCGCCTGCCACGTGTTCAGTCCCGCGCGCTCGAGCTCGCGCAGGAACGCCAGCACCCGCGCGGTGGTGTGATACTCGCCCATGTGCGCCGAGAAGATGTAGTTGAAGTGAGAGTACCCGTAAATGGTGTTCGCCCCGGCGATGAGGCGCGTAAGTTTGTACTTGCCGAAGGGGACGACGGGCAGCGGCGGCCCGGCCTTGGCCTCAGGCACTTTGCCCTCGGGCGGGTCGGTCTGCGCGTTGAGGTTCGCGGCGGCCAGCCACGCCGCCACGGTTCCCGCGCCGCGGAAGAGATCCCTGCGATCGATGCCGGGGTCGTCCACCGGCTCGAGTTCCACCATGCCGTTCATCAAGGGCGCATCGTGTTCCATGGATTCCTTGTATCACCAAAAGAGGCGGCTGGGCGCCGGCTGGGCCGCCCGCAGGAATCTGAGCCTCAACCAATTGATCCTTGAAGAGCTTGCTCGCGCGGCCGTAGTCCGCTCGAAAGAGGCCGATTTCTCAGACCTCATGGGCCGCTGGACGCCGGACCGCGGCTTCGATGTGATCCTCGCTGCGCAGCGGCAGATCGATTGGGATAAGTGGAAATGAGGATCGCGCTCGACACCAGCCGGCTGGCGGACCTGTTTCGCGGCGATGGGCGACTCGCGGCTTCGCTTGAGGGCTGCTCAGAGGTCTGGATTGCGCTCATCGTGCAGCGTGAGATCAAGGCTCGCGACAGGCGCTTCGACCTGATCCCGCAGATTCCACGAGCTTGAGGTAACGCCCTCTTCACGCCGCTTCGGCATTGCAAATCGCCGCCTCGCGCCTCCGCGTGCAGATGGCAAAGGGCGCCCGCAACCCGCGTCCGGACGAATGGCGCGCCACCAGCCTTTCAACCGGTGCGATAGCATGAAAGCTCAATTCAGGAGGTGCGCGGATGACCAGGTTCCACTTCCTCTTCGTTCTGCCCTGGGCAGCCCTGCTTGCAGCGCCCGCGACGGCGGCCGAAGAGGAGCGCCCGACGCTGCCGATCGGTTCGCCTGCGCCCGGCTTCGCGTTGCCGGGCATCGATGGGGAGATTCACAAGCTGGGCGATTACGGCAAAGCGAAAGTTCTGGCGATCGTCTTCACGTGCAATCACTGCCCCACGGCGCAGCTTTACGAGAGCCGCATCAAACAGATCGTCGAGGATTACCGCGGCAAGAGCTTCGCTCTGGTTGCGATTTCACCGAACGACCCCGACGCTGTACGCCTGAATGAGCTCGGCTACACCGATGTCAGCGACACCCTCGAAGACATGAAGGTCCGCGCGGAGCACCGCAAATTCAACTTCCCTTACCTCTACGACGGCGCCACGCAGGAGGTCTCGCGGGCATACGGACCCAAGGCCACGCCGCACGTGTTCATCTTCGACGAGCAGCGCAGGCTGCGCTATGAGGGCCGCATCGACAATAGCCAGCGCGAGCCGCTTGTCAAGACGCGCGATGCGCGCAACGCCATCGACGCGTTGCTCGAGGGCAAGCCCGTTGCTGTCGAGCGCACGGGCGTCTTCGGATGCTCGACGAAATGGAAATCGAAGTCCGCCGGACGCCTCCAGGAGATGAAGAAGATCGAGGCCGAGCCGGTCACGCTGGAACCGGTGACGGCTGAGGGCCTGAAGGCGCTGAGAGCGAACTCGACCGGCAAAGTCCTGCTGGTGAGCTTCTGGGCGACATGGTGCGGTCCATGCATCGCGGAGTTCCCTGATCTTCAGACTACCTACCCCATGTATCGCGGACGCGACTTCGACATGGTCACGGTCTCGACCAACATGCCCGATGAAGCTGAAGGCGTGATGAAGGCGCTCCAGAAGCAGCACGCCTCGACAAAGAACCTCATCTTCGCCTCCACCGACACGTATGCGATGCAGGCGGCGTTCGACGCCAGGTGGGACGCGGGCGTTCCGTTCACGATGCTGCTGGCGCCCGGCGGCAAAGTGCTCTATCAGAAGCTCGGCGAGCTCGACATCCTCGAGCTGCGCCGCGTGATCCTGGGCAACCTTCCGGACCCAGACTACATCGGCCACCGCGCATATTGGGCCGGCAAGTAAGACTCTTGCGCTACGGCGCCGGGAACGCCGCCGCCGCATCCTCGAGAATCAGCACCCAGTCCTGACCGCGGCCCGACGTGGGCGGAGTATACGTCTGGAAACCCCAGCGGTCTGTGACGTGGATTTCGTGCGCCACGCCGTAACGCGGGTCCCACCAGATCTCGCGTACTCGCTCGGCATTGATGATGCTTTTGTCGAGGGTGAAGGCTTCGCCCCGCGGAGTGTAGATGAATGCGAAGCTCGCGTCGGAGGCGCGCGCCGCACGGATCTTGCCGGGACCTGACAGCGGGCCGTTCTTGATGATCGACTGGTCGGGCACGAGTTTGTGCCACGGCCGCGATTCGAACAGGCGCCGCAGGTAACCCATCTGCGCGGCGCCCGGATGCTGGAGCGCCTGGCGCCACGGGATGTCCGCGAAGATCAACGGCTGAAGACCGGGACGCCACATCTGCCAGATGCTGTTGTTGCCGTACGTGTGGCCGCATGCGCCGGCGAGCAGCGACCAGTAAGCCGCCTGGCGGACGTCGGCGTCGTCGAAGCGCTCGTAGCGATTGTAATTGCGGAAGTAGAAGCCCACCGGCACGATTTCGTAGCGCGGCTCGCCGTCCAACGACGGTTTGGGCGGCGACAGCGCGCGGTCGTGCTCAATGTACAGGCCATTGTCGTGGTCGCGCGCGCCGTGCGAAGACTGCACCATGTTGAAGTCGAGCCACGGCGCGCTGTGCAGCTCGATGGAAGAAAGGCCGGGACCGCGCGGGTGAAATGTCTTCAAGTGCGTCCCGCCGTCCCCCTCCGCGAGCCCGGCGGCCATCGCGTCGATGACCGCGCGCTCTTCTTTCGTGCGAATCGTCTCGTCTCCTCCCAGAATCCAGATCACGGGCCTCGCGCGATAACGGCGGCCCAGATAGACCCCGAAGGCGCGCGCATTGGCGGCATCGAAAATGGGCTTCCGCTCGGGATCGCGGCGCGACCAGTACGAGCCCCATGTGGGCAGCATGCCGATCCAAAGGCCCTCGGCGGCGGCACGGTCGACGATGAAGTCGACATGCCTGAAATACTCTTCAACGGGTTTCGCCGGGTCTTTGTCAACGAGCGGCAGATGTCCGTTCGCGTTGGGAACGTCGAGCCCGCCGATCTGCGACAGGACAACAGCCTGGATGACGGTGAAGCCTTTGGCCGCGCGGTCGGCAAGATAATGCGAAGCCTCCTCGCGATTGAGCCGGTGAAAGAGCTCCCACGCGGTGTCGCCAAGCCAGAAAAACGGCCGGCCGTCTTGCCGCACGAGATGGCGGCCGTTCCCAGAAACGCTCAGACGAGGCTGGGCTGCCGCGGCGAGCGCGAGAATACAGACAAGCGCGTAACGAGCCATGTGGACGAGCGTATCGAACTCCGCGGCGGCGCGCGACGAATAACTGGGGAATCCCGGGCGTCTGCACCGCCGGCGCGGGCCTCTCCTCGTCGAAGATGACCGCCTCCGGGTCGTGCAGAAGCGCCGCCGGGATGAGGATCTTACGCTTCATGCCCATTGAACAGGCCGCTATCGGCCAGCGGCGGCGCTCAAACGAGGAAAATCGGCCCACCACCGCTCCGGCTTTGCAACCCGGAATCTCACCGGGTGCGACCGTGAATGAGACCTCATCCACCACCGGTTCCCGCAGGCACTGTTTCGTCAGCCTGACGGCTTCGGCCATGCGCTCCGCCTTTCTCCCGGGAGAAGAAACCGGACGACGGACTCCCGTTCCCGGGTCGAAAGCGCCTCACGCCCGGAATCGGGGGCAGGCGCCCCGCCCAGGTTCATGCCTGGCCATTCGAGCCCGCGGCATTTGCGGCGTATTTTGTCGTTGAAGCGAGGGCCCGGACTTGTGATGCTGCTGAGCACCCAAGGACGTGAGACCTGCGGGAGGAGCAGGAGGCCCTCGGATGCGACTCGGAGTTCTCTTCGTTTGGGCGTGGACTTCCCTCTCGCCATGCCAGCGGCAGCCGGAAGTCTCGCAGTGGGCGAGGCGTGTGAGTTTGACCGCAGGATCTATTTTCCGGCATCCGCCCGGTTGGTCCGCCAGACAACGGGTCTTGAGCACCGAGTTTTCGCGGAGCGCGTCATGCGAGAGCGCCGTCGCCGGGGACTTCGTCCCGCCGCCGGACTCCAGCGCCGCCTTCGTTTTCCACTCGTTTGTGCAGATATGCCAGTGGCCGGTCAACAATGCGCTGACTCTCGATGCCTGCATGCGCAAGTCCTGCGGGCGCGAAGCTTGCGGAACGGTTTGACCAGACGCAGATTGGCGGCGTGCGCGCCTACGCCTCGAAGACTCGCGGCAGGGCGAGGATCATCATGGTCCAGCACGCGGCACGTCGCCTGGAGATATCCGCTGCCGTGCGCACAAACGCAGTGGGCCTCGGCCTGCGCGAAAGAGAGATCGAAAGGATCATCCGCGGCTTGACCTTTTCACGGCCCGGCGCGACGCCGGGACGAACTGTCGATGATGCGAGCGGCAACCACACACTCCACATTGGAGGATCGAGGTGAGCGACAAACAGCATCACAGAAACCGTTCCTGGAACGGGACGCAACTGAGGCCCGGGACATCCCTCGCGCTGGCGAGCGTGCTGGCGCTGGTCTCGGCCGGCGCCGCCGATCCCGCCCTCCGCTCCCGTGGCGCCTCCCGCGCAGCCGATTCAACCGAAGGCCGCGACGCCGGGCGTGGACGGCATGGCGACCAACCCAGCCACCGACACAGGCGACGACGGCACACAGAGTGAAACAACGATCGCAGTCCGCGGCCAGACGTTGTGCGCGGGCTTCAACGATGCGGGCCCGGGAGTCCTTTCCGGTTGGGCAAGGCCGACCGGCCTCGGGGCGCTTGGACGGACATGGGCGGCATTGGCCAGCGGGGCGGCCCGGTGATCGCCGTCCACAAGTCGGGCGGCAGGTTCTGCTACGCGGAGATCGCGACGATTGGCGGCAATCCGGCGATCGGAGTCGCGCGATCAACCGACGACTGCCAAAGCTTCGGCGCCGCAGTGGACGTGGGCCCGGCGGCATCCTCGGCCGGTGACAACCGCGAACTCTCCGCATGGCCGGCCCGGCCCCGGCGTCTGGTTCGAGCTTGAGGTGGCGCCGGTTTTCGCTGACGCTGCCGGCTTTCGCTGCCGCGGCACGAGGCAGCGCGGGCGCCGAAGTCGCTTTTAATCATCCGGCGTCTGGCTGGGCTTACACTTGCACCCTTGCAAAGCGCGGTAAGCACCATGCAGCGAATGCTCCTTGGGGCCGCGTTCCTGGCGCTGACAGCCCCGCCGCAGGAGAGGAAACCATTCCGCTAGCATGGCGGCTTTTACGCCTTCTCACGGGTGGGACTTGCCAGCACGGCTACGGGCTCTACGGAACGGGTCTGGGGGGCCGAGAGCTTGCTCCGCAAAGGTCTGACCGCCGGGGTGGAGGCGAGCGCCAATCAGTGCGTCGACAGTTTTGCGTTCGGGATCGTCGGCCTCCAGGTGGGCTATCACTTCGTGCCGCGCGACAGGCCGGCGAGGCGGGGATCCCTTCGTCTCGACCGGGCCCGGTTTCGGTTTCGCCGGCGGCGGCATGGCGCGCAGCGGCAACGCCGGCGGCGGCGTCACGAACTGGCTCAAGCGGAAAATCGGCCTGCGCGTGGAATTCCGCACACAGGTCGCCGCCGAAGAAGTCATTCCGGCGGGACGAATCGGAATCGTGTTCAGGTAAACGTCAGCGCGCGGCCTCGAGCAACAGGACCCAATCCTGCTCGTCGGGCGGCTGCCAGGCGTGTTCGGCGATGGGTCCGATCTCGCCGAGAGCGGTGAACTCCCCGGTCCGCGGATCCAACAACCGCGCGCGGTATCTGCGGGCGCGGGCCGCGAAGTCAACCCGGATCGAATTGCGCAGGCCGCGCGCGTAGACGACGTAGGTTTCCCCCGCATCGGCCAGCATCCAGTAGGTGCGGGCTGGAGGACGCACAATCGTAACGCGGCGTGCGCCCTCAATGACGAGCGTACGATCGCCTTCACGCGGCTCTCGCGACGTCAGCATCGCGTCAGCCGGATTCAGCGCCCACCACGAAATCCCGGCGAAAAACCTCCGGATGTACCCGCACTGGGCCTCCCAGTCGTCGTTCTTCGCTGCGTCCACGTCAAACGGGCCAGGATCGCGGTGACCGGCGAAATACGTTGTGCCAAATCCGGTGACGAGGTAGCCGCCCGCCAGAACGATGTCCCACGAAGCGAAGCGCATGTCCTCGGTCGTAAAACTGTTGTCCTTGTCGGGCGTGCCGTCGCCATCCTGATCGCGGAGCAGGTAGCCGTACTCGGAGTTCACCACAGGCCCGCGCGGGAAGCGCGACGCGAGCACTCGCGCGTGCAGGTCGCGATAGTTCTGCTGATAGTCGGCGAACGACATCCACGAGGCCGCCGCGAACTCGCGCACGCTGCCATGGCGCGACATCGGGTGAATGCCGATCATGCGTCTGTGGGGATCGGACGCCGCCAGCGACTCGCCGATGGAGACGAACTCGCGAAAGACCTCGTCCTCCGCCGCGCCCTCGCGCGTGCGCAGCTCGCCATGCCACTCGCCCGACACGAGAAAGTAGACATTGTACGCGCTGTAGCGCGCGGCGATGTAGCGGGCGTAGCGCTTCCTCGCCTCGACATCCGGGAACCGGCGCCACGCGTAAGGTTCCACCTTGCGCTTGTCGCCCCAGGCGAGCGCGAGGCCCACTATGAGTCCTTGGGCGTTCGCGTACGCCAGCCGCTCGTCGGCCTCCTGCCAGTAGCCGGGATTGATCTTCTGCGCCGCGAGATCGAAGAACGGAGGACCCTTTTGATTCCCCAAGCCCTGTTCGCTGAGCAGCATCGCATGGATGAAGTTGAACCCTTGCGCCGCGCGGGTGCGCGCGTAATGCTCCACCTGTGCGCGATGGTGGTTGTCTTCCGGGCTGTCGGTGAAGTAGCCCCACGCCGTGTCGCCCATGAACCAGAACGGCGAACCGTTGGCGCGGTCGAAGTGGCCGGGGGAATTCGACGACGCCCGCAGAGGGCCGGGCCGTTTCGAGGCCGTGCACACAAACGTCCCTCTGCGGCCGTTGAGCCCTGCGTCGCTGGAGGTCACCGCAAGGCTCCACCGCCCCGGCTGGTCCGGGCTGAAGCGCAGCTTCCACTCGTTGCCTCCGTTCCAAAACAGCGCAATCCGGCGAGGAGCGCCCGAAGGAGGCGTAATCCTCGCCTCGGCCTCAAGCTCGACGTAGGGGTTGGCGTATGTCCCTTTCGCCTGAAACGATGCCTCGTAGACATCGTGCAGGGCGACGCGAGGTTGAGAGAACAGCGGCGCCACGCAAAGCAGTAGAACGGCCGCCGTCCGCATACTCAGTCACTCCTGTTGAGCCACCGCGCCGCCCACTCCGCGAGCTCGCGCGAGTGCGTGGGCCTCCCCAGCGTATCAATCGCCGACGAGGCCCGTTCCGCGCCGATGCGCCCGCGGCGGGTCTCGATGAGAGCCTGAGCATACGCGGGCGGCCACTCCGGATGGCCCTGTATGCCCAACAGCGTTCCGCAACGGAAGATCGCCACGGGACAGTGATCGTTCGACGCCAGCACCTCAGCGCCCTCGGGCGGCAGCTCCACCTGATCCTGGCAGGACATCAGCATGGAGACGATGTCGAGCGGCGGCTCCATCCAGGCCTCGCGTGCATGAACCCGGAAGTCGTGTATGCCCACGCCCCAACCTCGCGGACTCTTCGCCACGCGGCCGCCGAGCGCGTGCGCCATCATCTGGTGCCCGAAACAGACGCCCAGAAAAG